>CABZTM010000001.1:0-143870 GCA_902528705.1 uncultured Bacteroidota bacterium
TCAGTTATTTTTTCCTGTTTTGTTATATAATTGAAAGCTTGCAGAGAAGAAATAAACCTTTTGTCGTAAAATCTAGATTTTCCAAGAAGCAAGTAAGCCTTATTGATATAGTCTGAGTCCAAATTGTTTTCATTTCCAAACCTTTGAATAACTTTTATTGCTTTTTCCTCAGATCTTGTGAAGTTTTTAGTCGGATAGTCTGATTCTAATTCAAGTACATTATTAAGCATGATTGGTGGTAATATTTCCCAATAGTTTTCCAGGTATAGATCCTTAAGTTTATTAACACCTTCATCTAAGAAAAGATTGCCGTTAAAAAGTATATTAAATTTTGCCTTAAGTGGTTTTAATGAAACAATAGGCTCTTTTTTTGCAGAACAAGAAATAAATAATATTATCAAAAAAACAAGGCTTAGCTTTTTATACATCGTATTTAATTCTAAAATATTTCATATCATTGCACGAATATGGCGAACACTACAAATGTAACAGTAATTTTAGATGATGAAAAACTTGAATTTGTCATGGATTCTGATAAGACGATATTAGACGGTGCTTTAGAAAACGGAATTGATGCCCCGCATTCATGTCAAGGTGGCATCTGTACTACATGTATCTGTAAAGTTGTTTCAGGCAAAGCAGAAATGGAAGATGTATATGCCCTTTCTGATGAGGAGCAAAACGAAGGTTTTGTTCTTGCTTGTATTTCAAAACCATTAGGTGATAAAATAACAATTAATTTTGATGATATTTAGTAGGTTAGAATTGCCTCAGCTCTTGTCAACACTTCATTGTAACTTATTGATCTCATTGCATCTTCATATCCATCAAGATCCTTGTTCCCGTAAATAGAATTGGGTACCATAGGGTATTTTTCTCTATCAACACATAATTGATTTTCAGGTCTTGAACAGAAGGTAGAAAAACCAGTATAAGGATGGGTAAGCCCCCAAACGGTGATAACAGGTACATTATAAATAGATGCTATATGACCATTTGCAGAATCCATTGATATCATTAAATCTAAATTTGAAATTATGGCGATTTCATTTTCAAATCCGCCCAAACTTGAACTTGAATAAACATTCTTAAATGCTTTTGACCATTTTTCAATTATCTCCATTTCAAATTTTCCAAAGCCAAATAAAAAAACTGTATGTTTTTGATCTAAAAACCCTACTACTTTCTGCATTAAGTCTAGGGGATACATCTTAGTTGAATATCTAGCAAAAGGGGCAACCCCTATTAGTTTTCGGTTTGTTAGTTCAATCTTTTCAGTATTTAAATTAAATTTTTGTGATGGAGGGAAATAATGATCTGTGGTTAAGTCAATATCAAACCCTAGCTTGTTAAACACCTCTTGGTAATTAAAATAAACTGATGTTAATGGTTTGAATATTTTATTTTTTTTTCTTGTAAGCGCTTTTCTTTCACTTCTTTTTTTATCAACAGAAACAACCACGTGAAATGATAGTTGAAACAAAAACTTTAGAAGGCGAGTTCTTAATACGCTATGAAGATCCGCAATTTTATTGGGATTGGTTTTTTTTAGGTCCCTAAAAAGCCTTATAAGTCCAAAAAATCCTTTGTGTCTTTTTTTAAAGTCTGCTTCAAAAAATGTTATGTTTTTAAATTCACCAAAAAAAGGAGTAAACTTTTTTCTTGTGACAAAAACAAATTTTTCATTTGGATATTTTTTTTCAAGACATCGGAGAACTGGAATCGTCATTACCACATCTCCTAAAGATGAAAATCTTAGAATTAAGGTTTTTTTTTCATCAATCATTTTGTGAATAAAGCTCTGGGTTTAGAGATTCATCATTATACATTTTCATTTGCTTGTAAGTTGCTATTCTTACTTTTCCATTTGAAATGTTTTCAAATAGCTGGTCTATAGCCATGGATAAATTTGATTTTTGCTCCATTAAAATACTCAGTTTAAATGAGCATTTTTTTCTATGATCTATTGTGGCAGTTTCTCTTTCAGCCTCCTCTTTCATATGATATATTTTTAATGACAAGATTGATAGTCGATCAACAGCCCAAGCTGGGGTTTCTGTGTTTAAAATTGCTTCCTGTCTGGGGTTTTCTGAGGAATATTTTTTAAAAAAGTAGTCATCCAACTCTTCAACCATATCAGTTCTGTCTTGATTACTCAAGTCAATTCTTCTTTTTATTTTTAAGGCTTCAGAGGGCTCAATATTTGGTTTTCTTATAATGTCCTCTAGATGCCACTGAACAGTATCAATCCAGCACTTATTATAAATGATTTTTTCAAGCGATAAAGAATCATTGAAGGGGTTGTTGTTTTTTCCATCTACTGAGTTAGAAATGTGGTAATCATCAATGGCTATTTTAAAAACCTTATTACAAACTGAGCTTACTGACATTTTTAACTAAATATATGAACTATATTCAAAATTAGATTAAATTTGCAAAAGCAGATACTATGGAGGTAAAAGATTTGTTTGCAGCAATTGAATTTCTATTCGTAGAGGTTTTATTTATACCCTTTGACTTCATTCGTTTAGAAATTTCTAACTGGATTTTTCAGAACGCAATCAATTTTAGTTTGATGTTAGTTATTGCCTCCGCCTTGGTGTATTGGACCCTTCAACTAATAAAGTTTGATAAGTCTGGTGAGGAAGATAAAGATGTAACAGCTCACTCTTTTCTATAAATCAAATCCGATATCTTTTCGAAAAGTCTTTCCTTGAAACTGTATTTTAGAGATTGTCTTATATGATTTTTTAAGCGCTTCCTTCAAATTAGGAGCAGTTGACACAACAGATAAAACTCTTCCCCCATTTGTATAAACCTCATCATTTTTCTTTAATGTACCTGCATGAAATATCACACTTCCCTCAACACTTTCAATACCTGAAATTACTTTTCCTTTCTCATATTTCTCTGGGTATCCACCTGAGGCTAATACAATGTTTACAAAATAATTTGAGTCCACCTCGAATTCTAACTCGTCCAAGGTTTGGTTATCACAACTAATCAAAAGATCCAAAAAATCATTTTTTAATCTCGATAATACCACTTGGGTTTCAGGATCTCCCATTCTAACGTTATACTCTATTACATAGGGTTCGTTATTGACATTTATTAATCCAATGAAAATAAAACCTTTATAATCAATATTCTCGTTTTTAATACCCTCAACTGTAGGTTTTATGATTTTATCTTCGATTTTTTGTTTTAAAGTTTTATCTAAAAAGGGTACTGGAGAAACAGAACCCATACCACCAGTATTTAGACCTGTGTCATTTTCTCCAATTCTTTTATAATCTTTTGCGTATGGTAAAACTTTATAATTTTTTCCATCAAATAAAACAAAGCATGACACTTCAATTCCATCAAGAAACTCTTCAACAACTACAGTTTTTGACGATTCTCCAAACTTACCAAGCAACATTTCTTCTAATTGTGTTTTTGCCTCTATAATATTATCAATTATTAAAACTCCTTTGCCAGCAGCAGGTCCGTCTGCCTTTAAAACATATGGGGGTTTGATTGTCTCAAGATAATCTAGCCCATCTTGAATTTGAGTCTGTGAAAAAGACCTGTATTTTGCTGTTGGAATATTATATTTTTGCATGAAATTTTTAGCAAAATCCTTACTACCTTCAAGTTGTGCTCCTTTTTTTGAAGGTCCTATTACTGCAGTATTATTTGTTAGAGGATCTTTTTTTAAATAATCTTGAATTCCCTCAATTAAAGGAATTTCGGGACCTACCAAAACCATATCAATTTTTAGATCAACTACTTTTGATTTTATGAATTCTAAATCCTCCTTTTGTGTGTATATTGGGGTTGACAATTCTTGAGTACCGGCATTTGGGTTAATTGAAAAAATATTGATGTTTTTTCTTGACTGACTTAGCTTCCAAATAAACGCACTTTCTCTAGCCCCTGAACCAACAATTAATATATTCACAAAATAAAATTAAAGCTTAATTTTTAGATTCTATTTTTTTAATGTACTTATTTAAACCAAGGACAAATTCTCTATTATTGGATAGTCGTGGAACCTTGTTTTGGCCACCTAATTTTCCTAGGGATTTCATATAGTTTTTAAATGTTCCCATTGGCACATTAACCACCTTTAATGGTTGTAAAACCTTTCCCTCTACCAAGTCTTTGTAATATATGTTTTGATTCTTCATTTCAGAATCAATAATTTCTGCAAATTTATCAATCCGGCCAGTGTCTTTATCAAATTCGATCCACCACTCATGGTGAGGCAAGTCTGGTTTTGAAACATTAATCATTGGTGCGACAGTAAACTCTTTGACCAATAGTTTGGTCTTGTCTATTGCACACTTTATACTTTGCTCCACTTCTGAAGAAATAACATGCTCTCCAAATGCTGATATGAAGTGTTTATATCTTCCTGTTACGATTATTTTTGGCGGATTAATTGATTTGAACATAACAGTGTCACCAGTATTATAGGCCCACAAACCTGCGTTTGTTGAAATTATCATTACATAATTTTTATTGAGTTTAACCTGTGATAGATTTAGCCGATTCGGTTGTTTTTTTTCAATCTGGTCAACCTCCACAAACTCATAAAAAATTTCAGAATTATACTGCAAAAGAAGCGTGGGGTCATTTTGGTCATTTTGGTATGCAAAAAACCCCTCTGATGCAGGATAATATTCAATTGTGTTGATTTTTTTACCAATGAGTTTTAAGAAAATTCTTTTGTATGGCTCAAAGTTTACTCCACCGTAAACAAATAATGAAAGGTTCTTAAATAAATTGATTATTTTTTTTTCTTTTTTATTGTGGAGTAGCCTCTCCAGATACATCTGTACCCATGATGGTATTCCTCCGATCACTCTTAGATCTTTTTCATATGTCTCTTCACAGATAGCATCAATTTTTGACTCCCAATCATCTATTGAATTGGTCATCATTGATGGTAGGTTTCTGCTTTGTAAATACTTTGGAACATGATGGGCTACTATTCCAGAAAGTCTCCCAATAAGAATTCCGTTCAAATGCTCTAGCACTGGTGAGCCTTGAATAAAAATATTTTTACCATTTAAAAACCCACTATCTCCAGTTTCTTTAATATAAAAGAGTATCGCATCTCTTGATGAATTGATATGATATGGCAAAGATTCTTTTGTTATTGGAATAAGTTTAACCCCGCTTGTTGTTCCTGATGTTTTCGCCAAGTACTTTGGCTTTCCTGGCCAAAGTATGTTTTCTTGACCTTTTTGGATGTCATTTATATAGTGTTTAAAGGATTCGTAACCCCTGATCGGAACCTTTTCTTTGAAATTATCATAATTTGAAATCTTATTGAACCCATGGTCTTTTCCAAATTTTGTCTTCAGCGCTTTTTTAACTAACCTTTGGAGTATATCCTCTTGGATTTTAGTGACTTTTGAGTATGTTTTTTTTATTTTATTAACCCTAAAATGAGCCACGACTTTTGCAATAAGGCTGATCATAGGCTGTTAAAAAATAATAAAGTCCTCAGGGTTTATAGGGCCATTTGAGTCCCAAAGCTCAAAATGCAGGTGAGGTCCACTGGTTAGTTCTCCCGTGTTTCCTGAAAGAGCAACAACTTGGCCCTGCTTTACATAATCCCCTGTTTTGACTTTTGATAGATAGTTGTGTTTGTATACGCTTGTAAGCTGATCTTTGTGATATACAATTACAGTGTGTCCAGAATCAATTGTCCACTCAGACAATAGAACAATTCCGTCAGCTACAGCTTTTACCGGTGTTTGTTCTTTCAAGACAATATCAATGCCATAGTGTTTGATGGAAACATCAAAAGACTCTATAATTATACCTCTTACAGGTGGAGACATTTCTAGATTTAATGTTTGTGTCTCGGATTCAATAACGTTAAACTTATCTTCTCTCTCAACAACTTTTCTAAGAATTGAATCTTCAACTCTCAGGCTCATATCTAACTCCGAAAGATCTACACTTATCCTTTGGCTTTCATTTGTGTATATATTCTTGTAATCTTCACCATTTATTGTTTGGAAAACAGCTTCAAGATAGTTTTCATTTATTGAAAATTGATTGATTAGAGAGTCTAATCTTTCTAGGTTGTTAATTGCTTGTGTTCTCATTTTCGTTGTGTCATAGCCTGGAATATATTCACGAACTGGTGTGAAAAAAATTATTGAGGTTGTGATTGAAACAATTATCAAGGAAAAAAAAGTTCCTGTCAAAAAAACATTAGTCCTTGATAGTTTAAGTTTGAATTTTTCTTTGTAGGTTTTTTCTTCTTGAATAACAAGCCTGTAATTTTTAGATTCTCTTTTTTTTATATTATTCTTTTTTGAGCTTTCCATCTATAACAGCAAATATAACAAACAGTAAGTTTTACATTACAATCAATGAAAGAGTAAATTTTATTTTTAAATTAGCATTAAATATTTAGTATGAGCTTATATTTATTTTATGCAATTGGTCCTTGGCAAATAATTATAATTGTAGCTGTAATTCTGTTACTTTTTGGAGGTAAAAAAATTCCTGAACTCATGGGTGGATTTGGTAAGGGCATAAAAGAATTTAAAAAAGCAACTAAAGAAGAGGATAAGGAAGAGGACAAGGAGTCTAAATAGATCCTTTTTTAAACTTTATCGACTTTATAATTGCTTCCAATTCAATGATGTTATCTCTTTTTCTTTTTGATGGAGCAAATACAAATCCCTCTACTAAAAGAACCCTATTGTTCACTTTATCTTCCACAATATAATTTATGAATGGTCCTCCCATAAAATCACCTTGGACCTCCCACGTCCCTCTAGTTTCTAACATTTTTATTCCATAATAGTTAACCTTTTTTTGAAGGGGAAGGTATTCCTTTTCGGTTATCATAAAGCTATTTTCATTTCTGCCAAGTAGAAAACTTCTACCAACAGAGTCTCTCAAGCTTGTTACTTCTTCTATTGTGTAATCAAAAACATCTTTTCCAACAAATATTTCGGTAATTATCAGGTTTGAATGCCCTTTGTCAATAGGCTTTTGGTACCAGATAAAGTTTTTATCCTTTTTATATAAGCTGTATGCAGAAGGCATTTTAATACTTATTGAGAATTCATCAATAGGCTTGAGGTCATTCATTGTTGATTTCAGTATCCTTCTTTTATTTTCTTCAATTTCACCATTTGAAAATTTTCTAATAGCTTCATTACTTGATAAATCTAATTGTTCTATTATCGACTGAAGGCTGGTTCCCCTTATCTCCAAGTAAATTTGAGGGTTGGCAAATTTGTTTTTTTGGAATTCATAGTCAAGCTCAGATTTTTTATTGATAAATATAATATTGCGGCTTGTTCTGGAAAAACCGTCAAATGTTTCATAAGGCATTTGCTTTAAAGTAAATCTTTCCTCAATCTGTGGTAGCCCCATAAACTCATCAGCATATAATGCCCTTATCTTATCTCCAATTTTATTGTCCCAGCTGTTATTGTCAAGCACAACTGTTATTGAATTAATTCTCCCAGATGACCCAGGCTTGTAAACAGCATTCTTTTCTCCACAGGACTGAAGAACAGATAGAATGATTATTACAAACAGGATCTTTTTCATTTTGCCAACGCATTAATACCAGGTAAAATTTTACCCTCCAAGCTCTCAAGCATCGCTCCGCCGCCTGTGGAAACATAGCTTACGTCCTTTTCTAATTTAAACTTCTTAACTGCTGAAACTGAATCTCCGCCTCCAACTAGTGAAAAAGCACCCTTTTTTGTGCTTTCAGCTATTGCTTCTCCTATTTCTTTTGTTCCTTTTGAAAAGCTGTTTAGCTCAAAGACTCCAACTGGCCCATTCCATAAAATTGTACTTGAGGACAAAATAATTTGTTTAAATTTTTCTACTGATTTTGGTCCAGAATCCAAGCCTTCATATTCATCAGGAATTGAGTTAATTGAAAATACTTTTGAGTCGGCACCCTCTTTAAACTCCTTAGCACAAACTACATCCACTGGTAAATGAATTTTTGTGTTTTTTTCTTTAGCTGATTTCAAAATGCTTAAAGACTTTTTAATCATAGAGTCTTCATGAATGGATTCTCCGATTTTACCCCCAAGTGCTTTAATAAATGTGAAGGCCATGCCCCCTCCGATTATTATATCATCAACCTTATCTATAATATTTTCGATAATTGGAATTTTGGAAGAGATTTTTGAACCGCCCAAAATAGCGAGTATAGGCCTCTTTCCATTACTAATTACTCTTTTAATAGCAAGAACTTCTTTTTCAAGCAGCTTACCAAAAAATTTTTTTTCAAAATATTTTGCAACCACTGTTGTTGATGCGTGTGATCTATGTGCCGTTCCAAAAGCATCATTTATATAACAATCTGCAAGCTCAGAAAGCTTCTTAGAAAACAATTCATCTCCTTTGGTTTCTTCATTATAAAAGCGCAAATTTTCTAGAATTAAAACCTCACCCATAGATAATTTATCAGATGCTTCTTTCGCTATTTTGCCAATACAATCCTCGCAGAATTTTGATTTTATTGCCAAGATATTATCGAGAACTGATTTAATTTGAATTAAAGAAAGTCTTTTTTCAAACCCATTTGGTCGCCCAAGATGACTCATTAAAATACATGCTCCACCATCTTGAAGAATTTTTAATATTGTTGGTACAGCAGACCGGATTCTTGTTGAATCAATAACCTTTCCGTTTTCAAGAGGAACATTAAAGTCAACCCTGATGAGTACTTTTTTATCTTTAAAATTGAAATCATCAATCGTTTTCATAATAGACTCAAATATATGCTATTTGTAAGTTTTAAATATTAAATTTAAAGGATAATGGAGTCTAGAAATATTAGTCAGGAGCTAGAAGTAATTATTCACTCAAAACGAATACCAAATGCATTAATATTTGAGGCTGATGGATCAGAAACCGAGTTGAAAATTTCACTAGAGTTTGCAAAAAAAATCCTTTTGTCCAATGAAACAAATCCTGTGATTCAAAATAAAATAATTAAAGATATAAATGCTCTTTCTTATCCAGATCTGCATCTTGTATTCCCCATTCCAATATCTAATAACAAAAAAAAAGATCTATACGATTTCCACTATAACAATTGGTGTTCAATGGCTATTGAATCTGGTTTAAAAGTGTCTATGTCAAAATGGAAAGAAAGTAGTGATTACGGAAATAAGCAGCCCATAATCAACATTGACTCAATTAGGTCTTTGATTAAAAAATTATCTATAGCTCCTTTTTATGATAATTATAGGATTATAATTATTTGGATGGCGGAAAGGATGAATGAAGAGGCGTCTAACATGCTTCTTAAAACTATCGAAGAGCCTGGTAATAAAACAGTTTTTATTTTGTTAACTGATGACATTAGAAGGTTGTTACCCACAATAATTTCGAGATGCCAAATAATTAATTATGATCAAACAAAAAGAAAAAATAACATATTAAAAAACAGTGAGTTTGAATCTTTATTCAGTGAGTTAATGAGGAGTGCTTTTCAGTCAAACAAAAGCAGTAGAAGCTTGGCCGAACTAGTAAACTGGTCAAGGAGAATTGGGAAGATGGATAAGCAAGATGCTCAGGGTTTTTTTAACTATTCTATTGAAGTTTTAAGGCAAGCTTATTTAAAAAATATGGAAATTAATGAGCTGGTTTCATTTAGCCCCTCAACTGGATTTAACTTTACTGCATTTTCAAAGTTTATAACTGAAAACAATATCGAGGATTTAAGTTCAGGTTTTGAAAATGCAATCTATGAATCCAAAAGAAACGTAAAGCTTTCAATGATTGCTACAGATATTGCATTTAAAACAACTAAGCTAATACATGAAGGTTAAGAAAAAAAAGCTTAAAAATAATGATAGGCTATACAGACTTGTTGTAATTTACATTGGAACATTTTTCATGATGATTTCACCTTTTTTTATTGACACGAATCAAGGAAAAGTTGGAATGTTGATTGGGCTAGCATTAATAACAATTCAAACCCAAAGAACAAAACAATACAACCTGTCTTTACTTAATTTTGTAGGGTTTTGCGGCTACTTATATTCATTAATAAAAAACCTGTAATACTATGTTGTTACATTTATAACACACTGTTTTGTAAAAAACATCTATAGTTTTTGTTTAAGGGCTGTTTTCTTTTTTTTTTAACACTTAGTCTTTTGATAGAGAAAAAGCGTGTTAAACGCCTTATTAATTGGTTTTTTTAAAAATAAAGATGTTTGAACTAGATTGTTTTGTAAAAAGTGCTGAAAAATTTGAGAAGAGCCCAACAAGAAGACCTTTAATAAAATACATTTTGCTCCCTTTATATTTTTCAGACAAAATTGAGATATAAATTGCATCTAGAAACATTGGTTTGTTATACAGGTGTTTGAATCCGTGTTTTTGAACGGTGTTTATTATTCCTCTTTTATTAAAGTGAAACCTATGCCGTGGAGCGTCAAAAGCTGCCCAAAAACTTTTGTAATATTTTGAATCAAACGAATCGTAGTTTGGGACAGCAACTATAAGTATCCCGCTTTCCTTTAAATTTTTTCTGCTTAAAATAAGCGTTTGGTTTAGCTCGTTGAGGTGCTCTAGCGAATGCCAAAAAGTGATTGCACTGACGGCTTTAGATAGTTGTTCAAGCCTTTCATAAAACTTAATATTTTTTTTATTTAATTCTTTTTGAACATCAGAAAGAAACTCGACACCAGCAACATCAAAACCACTTTTCTTTGCTGCTAAAAGAAAATCCCCTTTACCACATCCGAAGTCCAACAAAGAGTCTTTGTTTTTCAAGAGGCTTGAAATTAAGTTTATCTTTTTTTTTGTCATAAAACGTGATGACCAACCGTAAAGCAATGACATTATGGACTTGGTGGTGTTGTGTGAGTAATAGCTTTTAGAATTATAATATGGCTTTAGCTTCTTGTTGTCAATTTTAGGAAAAGTAGACATAACTCCTTTTGAAACCTTTTTTATTTCAAAAGTTTCACCTGTTAGAAAATGGTCTTTAACTATCATTTTAATTTTTTGTTTCACGTGAAACAACTATCTGCCCATAAACACAAGCATGGCGCTAATATCTGCGGGTGACACACCGCTTATCCTTGAGGCCTGTGAAAGAGAGATTGGTTTTATGTTTTCGAGTTTTGACTTTGCTTCAGAAGACAAACACTTAAGCTTAGAATAATCGAAATTTTTCGGTATGGATATATTTTCCAGAGCATTTAGTTTTTCTGCATTTGAGCTTTCTTTATCAATATATCCAGAATACTTGACCTGTATTTCAACCTGCTCGATAATTTCAGTCATTACATTGTTGTCTATTAAATAGTTTGCAACAGACTCAATTGATGATATATCTTTGAATGCAAGTTGAGGCCTTGAAAACAATTTGAATAACTTCATAGATTGTGATATAGGTGAGGAGCCTTTTGCAATAAGGGTTTCGTTAATTTCTTCAGGCTTGACGCTAAGATTTTTTATAAAATCTAACATATGTTCTGTTTTTTTCTTTTTTGACATGACGATGGATAGGCGATCGTTAGATGCCAGCCCAATAGTGTTTGATATTTCGGTAAGGCGAAGATCAGCATTGTCTTGCCTTAACAACATCCTAAACTCAGCCCTAGAGGTAAACATCCTGTAAGGCTCGTCAGTTCCTTTGGTAATTAAATCATCAATTAAAACACCAATGTAAGCTTCATTTCTTTTTAAAATAAATGGTTCTTTACCGGAGAGTTTTAATGAAGCATTTATTCCGGCCATAAGTCCTTGAGATGCAGCCTCCTCATAACCAGTTGTACCGTTTATTTGGCCAGCAAAGAAAAGACCTTCAACAAATTTTGTTTCTAATGAATGTTTGAGTTGAGTTGGGGGAAAGTAGTCGTATTCGATAGCGTATCCTGGTCTAAAAAACTTAACATCTTCAAAGCCGGGCACTGATTTTAGAGCCTTGTATTGAATCTCTTCAGGAAGAGATGTGGAAAACCCATTCACATAGACCTCTACGGTGTTCCAACCTTCAGGTTCTACAAAAATTTGATGTCTTTCTTTTTCTGAAAATCTACTAATCTTATCTTCAACAGAGGGGCAATATCTAGGGCCTACACTCTTAATTCTTCCATTAAACATTGGCGAGCGATCAAACCCCTCCCTAAGTAAATCGTGTGTTTTTGCGTTTGTGTATGTGACGTAGCAACTTCTTTGATTTGTTAAAACGGGTGATGAGGGCAGATAGGAGAAACGTCCGGGGTTAGCATCGCCTGGCTGCTCTTCCATTTTGTTGTAATTGAGTGATCTTCCATCAACTCTTGGTGGTGTTCCAGTTTTCATTCTGCCCGATACAAAGCCAAGGGTGGTTAGATTTTCTGTTATTCCGAACGATGCTTTTTCACCAACTCTTCCACCGCCAAATTGTTTTTCACCAACATGAATGAGGCCGTTAAGGAATGTGCCGTTAGTTAGTATAACGGTCTTTGATTTAATTTGTAAGCCAAGTTGAGTAACTACCCCTTTAATTTTATTTTCTTTAACAAGCAAGCCAACTACCGAATCTTGATAAAAATCAAGGTTTGGCGTTTCTTCGAGAAGTTCTCTCCATTTTTGAGAAAACATCATTCTATCGGATTGCGCTCTAGGACTCCAAACCGCAGGCCCTTTGGATTTGTTTAACATTTTAAATTGTATAGCTGAGAAATCAGTGACAATACCACTGTATCCCCCAAGAGCATCAATTTCTTTAATAATCTGACCTTTTGCTATTCCACCCATGGCGGGGTTGCAGGACATTTGTGCAATGTTTTGCAGATTCATTGTGATCAATAATGTTTTAGAACCCATATTTGCTGCTGCTGCTGCTGCTTCGCTTCCAGCATGACCGGCTCCGACCACTATTAAATCATATTCTTCGTTAAACATATTATACGTGTTTCACGTGAAACATCTTTATTGCTTTATTTTCTTTCATTGACATTACAGACTTGTCACTGCTTGCTTTATCGCAATAGCCCATGATGTGTAATAAGCCATGGGCCATAACTCTTTTTAGCTCGTCTTCAAATTCTACGCCATAAGTTTTCGAGTTGTCTAAAACTCTTTCAATGCTAATTGCAATGTCTCCTGAGATTTTTTTGTCTTTAAGCTCTCCGAATGTGATAACATCTGTGTAATAATCGTGTTTTAAAAACTTTTTATTCATTTCTAAAATTTCGTTATCGTCAACGAATAAAAAAACAAGGGTGTCTATTAGAAAACCCTCATCATTAGCTACAGAGATTAACCATCTTGAAAAAATCTCTTTGTTAGTAAGTCTAAAGTCTGTATTGTAAACAAAGTCAATCACTTAAAATTTTTCTGCAAATATATAAGGTCCAAACATATTATAAAAAAGGTGAACGATTTTATATATTTGCCGTGTGAAAGATCTAAAATACTTAGCCGCATACACAATACCCTTGGCCTGTGTTATTTCGTTCGTGTCAAATGGGGTTTTAACATACTCAGCTGTTTTGTATGCGTTTGTGGTAATTCCTTTACTGGAGCTTGTAGTCGGTGAAGATAATGTAAACCTAAACGAGGAGGATGTGAAAAGGAGAGGGGTTAACAAGCTTTTTGACCTAATGCTATACCTAAATGTGCCAATTGTGTACGCTATAGTTTTTTGGGGTATTTATATCATAACAAACAATAGCTATACAGTTTTTGAAATTGTTGGAATTACTTTGTCTGGGGGGGTAGTCCTAGCAACAAACGCAATAAATGTAGCTCACGAATTAGGTCACAGATCTTCAGTTTTTGAAAAAACTCTATCTAAAATATTATTATTGCCATGCCTTTACATGCATTTTTATATCGAACATAATTTTGGACACCACACAAACGTTGGTACGCCAAAAGATGGGGCGTCTGCCAGATATAAACAAAGTGTATATGGCTTTTGGATTAGCTCTGTGACAAAACAGTATATAGATGCTTGGAAAAAACAAAACGAACTTCTAAGTCGCTCAAAATCAGCATTTTACTCTATAAAAAATGATATGCTTTGGTATTTACAAATACAATCTGCATATCTATCTATAATATGGTACTTCTTTGGCTCTGCCGCTCTTATTTTTTGTGTGAGCATCGGAGTAATCTCGTTTCTGTTCCTTGAGACAATCAATTACATTGAACACTATGGATTGAGGCGAGTTAAGACGAAATCTGGAAGGTATGAGCGTGTACAAACATGTCACTCATGGAATTCAAATCACAGTATTGGCAGAATAGTGTTGTATGAGCTGACGCGACACAGTGATCACCACTATAAATCCTCAAAAAAATATCAAATATTGGACTGTTATGACGAAAGCCCTCAACTACCGTACGGATACCCGACTTCGATACTTATAAGTCTAGTTCCGCCCTTATGGTTTAAAATAATGAACAGGCGGGTTCCCGAAAGAATGAAAAAAATAAACTACTAATGCCTAAACCAGTTCGAGTTAGGTTTGCGCCAAGCCCTACCGGGCCATTGCATGTGGGCGGGTTAAGAACCGCTCTTTACAACTATCTGCTTGCTAAAAAAAATGGTGGATCATTTATTTTAAGAATTGAAGACACTGACACAAAAAGGGAGGTTGACGGTAGTTATAAATATATTGAAGAGGCCTTAAATTGGTGTGGTTTAACGCCTGATGAATCACCATCTCAAGGGGGAGACTATGGTCCATATAAGCAAAGTGAAAGGAAGGGTATTTATAAAGAATATATAAATGAGTTAATTGACAACGGTAGCGCTTACTATGCTTTTGATAAGGTTGAGGACTTGGATAAGCATAGAAAAAATCATGAGAAAAGAGGAAAGACATTTATTTACAATGCACACAACCGGTTAAAACTTGTTAACTCTCTTTCGTTAAAAAAAAATGAAGTTGAAGACCTTTTAAAAACAACACCTTACGTTGTTCGTTTTAGAATGCCGGAGGAGAAGGTTATCGATTTTTATGATGAAATAAGGGGGAAAATTGAGGTTTCTAGCAGAGAGCTTGATGATAAAGTGCTTTTTAAATCAGATCAGATGCCTACATACCATTTTGCAAATGTTGTTGATGACCATCTTATGAATATCAGCCATGTAATTAGGGGTGAGGAGTGGTTGCCGTCCCTTCCGCTTCATGTTCTTTTATATAAGTCTTTTGGTTGGTCACCCCCATCGTTTGCGCATATACCCCTAATTTTGAAACCAAGTGGAAAAGGGAAGCTTTCAAAAAGAGATGGAAAAAAGTTTGGCTTTCCTGTATTTCCTCTGAAATGGGAAAATGGTGAAGAAGAATTTATGGGTTTTAAAGAGTTCGGTATTTTACCAGAGGCTTTGATAAACTATATGGCCTTATTAGGCTGGTCTAAAACGGATAACAAAGAAGTTTACTTAATAGACGAACTCATTGAATCATTCGATATTGATTCGATTGGAAAGAGTGGTGCTAAGTTTGATTTTGAAAAGCTTATTTGGCTAAACAGTCTACACATACAAAAATTGTCATCAGAAGACATTATTAAAAGAGTGTCTGAACTAGGGGAAGAGAATGGGTTAGATGTGTCAAAAGATGCTATTGATTTAATTAAGCCCCGTCTAGATAGGCTAGGCGATATTGAAATTGAATATGGCTATTTGTTTGGGCAGCAAGAGGTTGAGCCCGGTCTAAAACACAAGTTGATGAATGATGAAACACTCTCATTTTTAAGAAAATACAAAACTGCTCTAGAAAAAAGTTTTGGAAACGCTGAGGAGCTTAAGGCTTTGCTAAACGAGTGCTCAACAATTGGGTTTGGTAAATCAATGGGGGCTATGAGGCTTTGTCTTGTTGGAAAGCTGGCTGGTCCAGATTTGTTTGAACTTATGGTTTTTTTAGGAAAAGGCGAGGTCTTGAAACGGGTCGGGTCTATACTGGCCTAATTAACAGAGAAGATTGCTTTATTTTTTGCCGAAAAAATCGTAAATTAAAAGGAAAAAACTATGGGATATCTTCTGACACCAATTATACTACTTACTATTCTTGCATTAATCTTTGGAACTTTTTTCATTGTCAAACAACAATCAGCAGCCATTGTTGAAAGATTTGGTAAGTTTTTAAGTGTACGACAATCTGGGCTGCAAATTAAAATTCCTCTTGTAGATAATGTTACCGGCAGATTAAGCTTGAGAATTCAACAGCTTGATGTTGTGGTGGAAACCAAAACAAAGGATGATGTTTTTGTAAAAATTAAAGTATCTGTACAATATAAGGTTATAAAAGACAAGGTTTATGATGCTTTTTATAAGCTTGATTTTCCACAAGACCAGATAACCTCCTATGTATTTGATGTTGTAAGGGCTGAAGTTCCGAAAATGATATTGGATGACGTCTTTGAAAAGAAAGACGATGTTGCTGTAGCAGTTAAGGCAGAGTTAAATGACGCAATGTTAAATTATGGTTTTGACATAATCAAGACCCTTGTTACTGACATTGATCCAGATGCTCAAGTTAAAGATTCCATGAACAGAATTAATGCGTCAGAAAGGGAAAAAGTTGCCGCTCAATTTGAGGGAGATGCTCAAAGAATTTTGATTGTGGAAAGAGCAAAGGCGGAGGCTGAAAGCAAAAGGCTGCAGGGCCAGGGTATTGCCGATCAAAGAAGAGAGATTGCTAGGGGTCTAGAGGACTCTGTTAAGGTTTTAAACGGTGTCGATATTAACTCCCAAGAAGCGTCTGCTTTAATTGTTGTTACCCAGCACTATGACACGCTACAGTCTGTGGGATCTGCAAGCAATAGCAACCTTATATTAATGCCCAACTCTCCTCAGGCTGGATCTGAGATGTTAAATAATATGGTTGCATCATTTACAGCAAGTAACCAAATTGGTGAAGAAATGAAGAAGGCTAAAAAAGCTAAAGACAGCAATGATATGAGCTCTATATTAAAAGCCCCGCCAAAAAAAGATGATCCGCCCGCAGATCCAGGCGCTATTGAATAAACGCCAATAATGAGCAAAAAAAAGCTTAAGGGCTTTAAACCTTATTTGTTTGACTTTCTTGTCATTGTTTTGGGTGTTACAGTTTCCTTTTGGTTTAATCAATTAGCAATTAAAAGAAACGACAACAGAGAGAGGATAAAGGTTTTAACAAGTATTGAGAAAGAGGTTTACGAAATAAAAAAATATTGTGATGAAAGACTTGCGGCCTGGAACGACGACATAGTTCTTTATTCTCAGCTAATTAGTTCTGAGTTCGACATTGATGAGATAATAAAAATCACTTCCAGCAAGGGTAGAGTTGAGTTCAATTTAATTTACTTTAGGGATTTCGAACCACCCATGAACAGGTACACTTCAATGATAAATTCTGGTAATATTAAGTTTGTAAGATCCGAAAGCGTTAAAGAAGCGCTAACTAGGCTACATACGCTGAACTTCTCAAGGCTAAAAACATCTGTTGAATATGAAAAATCTTTAAAGGAGCAACTTATTAAGGTTTTGACAGAGGAGCATCCAAAAATTGTTTTAGCAGCTGAGGATAACTCCGTTTCAATAAATAGCTATGCAAATCTTTTGCATGAGTCCATTAATCAAGATGAAGAACTAAGGTCTAATCTAACAATACAGTTAAAATATTTTGAGACAAGAGTAAGCCTTTTGAATCTGTATATGTATACGTTAGACGAATTGGACCGCCTCGTTAAAGATCTTTTAGTTTAATTTACTGGCTGGTATTCGTCGATAACCACATCTCCTTCAGACGTTAAAAGCTGATCTAGCATAGATTTCATATCAAAAAAGTCATGCTCTTTAGCTATTTTACCGTCTTTCATTGTGACCATTGTAGTTCCGGAGAGATCAAGAAAATTACCAGTTGCTGGAATACCAAAAAAATCACCGGTGTGTTTACCTTTAAAATTCCAGTGCTTAACCAGCCTGTCTCCTTGACCAAATGCGTCTTTGATTTTCCATTCTATCTCGGTAAAACCTGTTAAATAATTTAGGTAATGGTTCTTTACGCCCTCTATACCCACAATATCGCCCTCTGCAGTAACAACAACAACGTTTTCAGTAAAATTATTTGCATTAATAACGCTTGTATCCCCAGCGAGAAAAGCGTTCCAAACGTCTTGATACATCTCTAGGTCTTTATCTAATTGAGCTGCGTTATCAACGGTTTTTTTTGACACTTTGTCTGCGCAAGAAACAGATAAGATAAGTGATAAAAAAATAACTGTTTTGGTAACTGTGTTTTTATAAAGGTTGGTCATGTTTTGTGTCTTTAATTATAAAGTTATATTATTTCTGTTTATTCTTCCAATTATCTCTTAAAGAAACTGTTTTATTAAAAACAAGCAATTCTTCTGATGAGTCCTTGTCCGCTATGTAATATCCTTTTCTTTGAAACTGAAATGAATCACCGGGTTTGGATTTTGATAGGGCCAATTCTGCATACCCAGCGTGTACCGACATAGAGTCTTTGTTTAAAATAGAATGTAATTGATCTGTTGGGAACTGCCCCGGTGATGGGTGAGCGAAAAGCCTGTCGTACTCCCTTATTATAACCTTGGTGTTTTTTTCTGATGAAACCCAATGAAGGGTACCCTTAACTTTTCTTTTGCTTTCCTCTGATCCAGATCCGCTTTTGCTTTTGGGGTCATAAGTGCATAAGATTTCTATGACAGCTTGATTTTTGTCTAGTAAAACTTCTTTTGCCTTAATAATGTATGCGCCCTTGAGCCTAACTTCATTTCCAACAGAGAGTCTGAAAAACTTTTTTGGGGGATTAATCATGAAGTCCGATCTTTCTATCAGTATGGTCTTTGTAAATAACATTTCTCTGCTTCCAGCGCTGGGGTCCTCAGGATTATTTTCCACCACAAGTATTTCTTTGTGATTATCCTCCAGGTTTGTAATTGTAATTTTTACAGGCTCTTGGACAACCATCATTCTATTACACTTTTTATTTAGGTCTTCTCTCACGCAAAACTCCAAAAGAGACATTTCTATAATGTTATCTCTCTTTGCTACACCCGCAGATTTTACAAAGTTTTTTAAGGCTTCGGGTGTATAGCCTCTTCTCTTTAATCCTGATATGGTTGGCATTCGTGGATCATCCCATCCTTCAACTATCTTGCTTTCTACTAAAAACAAGAGTTTTCTTTTAGAGGTTATAGTGTGGCTTAAGTTCAGTCTAGCAAACTCTCGCTGTTTTGGTCGAATTTTTTTTGGGTCAACAACTTGGTCTAAAAACCAGTCGTATAAATCTCTATGTGGTTTGAATTCTAGAGTGCAAAGGGAATGTGAAACCTGTTCAATATAGTCGGACTCTCCGTGTGTCCAATCATACATTGGAAAAATTACCCAGTCGGTTTTTGTCCTGGGATGTGAAGCTTTAAGAACCCTGTAGATAACAGGATCCCTCATTAACATGTTTGGTGAAGACATATCAACTTTTGCTCTTAAGACATGTTGTCCGGGTGAAGACTTACCGTTTTTCATATCATTAAAAATTGAGAGGCTTTCATGGGTTGGTCGGTCTCTATAGGGGCTGTTTTTTCCTGGTTCTGTTGGGGTTCCTTTTTGGTTGGCAATTTCTTCGGATGATTGAGAGTCAACATATGCCTTATCTTCACTTATTAGTTCAACAGACCAATCATAAAGTTGTTGGAAATAATCAGAAGCATAGCACTCTTTATCCCATCTGTATCCAAGCCAGGAGATATTTTCTTTAATAGCGTCAATGTATTTTTGATCTTCATTTTCGGGATTAGTGTCATCAAACCTAAGGTTGATTTTTGCTTTGTATTTTTTGGCTAACTCAAAATTTAAAACAATTGCTTTGACATGACCAACGTGCAGATAACCATTTGGTTCGGGTGGGAACCTAAAACAAAGGTCGGCAGGATCAAAGCCTTGCTCAAGGTCCTGATCAATAATAATTTCTATAAAATTTTTGGATTCTTTCACCAAATCAAAGTTAATTAATTTATAAATGAGGTATTCATTTTATATTTTTGAAAAATGAAAGTACATGTAAATAATATAAAGGTATATGCATACCACGGCTGTCTTGATGAAGAGGGTATCATCGGTTCTGACTATCGTGTTGATGCTGTAGTAGATGTAAAAAATAAGCTTTCGCATCAAAATGATGACCTTAATCAGACGGTGGATTATTCGTTAGTTACACAAATAGTTGTGGAAGAAATGGCCATAAGGTCAAAACTAATAGAAACTGTTGCGGCAAAAATTATTAAAAGAATCCATAATGAGTGTGCTCATTCAAAGCATGTGTCTATAACTGTTACGAAGATCAACCCGCCGATCGATGGTGATGTAGAAACAGTCTCTGTAACCTTAAGTTCAACGGATGTTTAAAAATTGTTACTTTTGATGCCTTAAAAGGCACTGTGGCCGAGTGGCTAGGCAGAGCTCTGCAAAAGCTTGTACAGCGGTTCGAATCCGCTCGGTGCCTCAATTTAAGACTGTAACTGAAGGCATAGAACCGGACACCACCAAATAAACACCAAAAACAAAAACAAAGAGGTTAAGAACTTGCTTCATTTTATAAAGTATTGAGTCAGTAAGTTTTGTCTTTAGCTTGCTTGCGAAATAGTACTTGCAAAGGTTTACAATGATATACGTTGAAACAGTTGCCAAAAAAAAGAACCAAATTTTTCCAGTCTCCATTTCAAACTTAGGGCCTATTACAAATAGAACACCAGTCCAAAAGAACAACACAGCAACGTTTATTATGTTAAGCAAATATCCTTTTATCGCTAAGGAAAAAAGGTTTGGTGTTTGAATAACCTTTACTTTCCCTTTTTGTTGTTTCTTTCTTTTTTTATATGTTTTAAAAAAAGAAAGCACGCCATATGAGGAAAGCAAAACGCCGCCTAAAACAAATAATGCTGGCTGATTTTCTTCTGTGATAAGCTTGCTTGCTCCGAAATATGCAACTGAAAAAAAGGTAATGTCAGCCGCAACAACACCAACGTCTATAAAAAAAGCCTGTTTTATGCCTTTTGAAATACTCGTTTCAAGAAGGATAAAAAACAGTGGTCCAAAAGAAAATGACAACAGAATACCAAGTGGAACCGCTGGTAAAAACTCTAGCATATTTTAAAAATAATGTTTTATTCCGACTTGCTAAGAATCTTAAAATCAATATGTTTTTTTTCTAGATTGGTTTTTTCTACCATTATTGAAACCTTATCGCCTAGGCAGTATTCTTCTTTTGTGTTTTGACCGATTAAAGAGTTTTTTTTGTAATTGTAAACAAAGTAATCGTATGGAATGTCTTTCATTCTGACAAAGCCTTCGCATTTGTTTGATATCACCTCAACAAAAACTCCTCTTTCATTTATGCCAGAAACAATCCCTGCAAATTTTTCATTTATACGTTTGGACATGTATTTTACCTGCATCAGTTTGGTGGAAGCTCTTTCAGCTTTAGTGGCCAACTCCTCTCTTTGGCTGCAGTGAAAACATTTTTCTTCTATTTCTTTATCGTAATATTTTTCTTTCTTCAAGATTGAAAATAAAATTCTGTGAACCATAAGGTCTGGATACCTCCTAATTGGTGATGTGAAATGAGAGTAGTTTTCAAACTTAAGTCCAAAATGACCTATGTTCTGTGAGCTGTATTTTGCCTTACTCATCGCTCTTATTACCATCATATCTATCACCTTTTTTTCGGGCTTTCCTTCACATGCTTTTAGCAAATTATTTATTTCTTTATTTATGTTTTGTGAATTTACAAGCCTGTTGTTATATCCAAGGTTTTTTACAAACCTTTCAATTTCTACTAGTTTTTTTTCATCTGGAAGATCATGAACTCTGTAGACACCCGACCTTGTATTTTCTTTTATTTTTGTAGCAACAGCTTTATTTGCCAAAAGCATAAATTCTTCAATTAAAAAGTTTGCTTCTTTTTGCTTCTTTATTTTATATCCTACAGGACTTCCTTTTTCATCAAGTTTAAATCTTATTTCTTCTTTATTAAAAAAAATAGACCCTTTTTCTTCTCTTTCTTTTTTCAACGATACGGATATTGAATAAAGTTTTTTTATTGAGTCAAAAAGGTTTTTGTTTACTTTTTTTTCATTACCCAATATTGTTTTTTCCGCAGGAATGATGTTCTCTTTATTTTCTATTATGTGTTGTGCTTCTTCATAAGAGAACCTCTCGTCAGAAATGATAAGAGATTTACAAAACTTTATGTTTGAAATTTTATGGTTATTATTAAAAATAAAAAAAACAGAAAAGACATTCTTTTTTTCTTTTGGATTTAAAGAGCAAAGATCGTTGGAAAGTTTTTCTGGCAACATAGGAACAACTCTATCGGCCAAATAAACACTTGTTGCTCTATAAAAAGCCTCTTTATCGAGCTCTGTTTCTTTCTTAACATAGTGAGATACATCAGCAATATGAACACCAACCTCTATCCTTGAATCATCAAGCTTTTTAAAGGATAAGGCATCATCAAAATCCTTTGCATCATCAGGATCAATTGTAAATGTTAATTTAGTGCTGTGGTTTTCCCTGTATTTTTCTAAACTTTCTTCTTTTTTTATATTATTTGTTTCTTGTTCAACCTTGTCTGAAAAAACATAAGGAAGAGAAAATTCTTCCAAAATAGCGTGCGTTTGTGCCTCACTGTCGCTTGCTTTACCAATAACTTTTAAAACCTCCCCCTCTGGATCTTCATGTTTCCAATCTTTTAGTCTCACTACAACTAAATCTTCTTTTTTTGCATGCTTATCATCAATGATAAAACGTACATTTTGTTTTCTTATGAATACACTTTTAATATTTTTATTTATTTCTACCTCTCCAACAAACTTTTGATCTGTTCTTTTTTTGATAGATAAAATATTTACTTTTCCTTTCTTATTAATAGAATAGTATACCTCGTCGTTTTCAAAAAACCCTGAGCCTTCTTTTCTGCTAATATCTAACTCAGTTGATGATGCCAAATCAATAAGTTTGCTTTTTCTTTTTCCTATAATACCAACTAAAAAAACCAAATTTTTGTTAAAGCTGTATTTATCATGCTCCTTAATATTGATGCATTTTTTAAGGAAAAGGTTTCTCAATAAATCTTTAATATAAATTGAATCAATCTTTACGTTTAAAAAGAACTTAATTTGTTTTATGTTATAGGTTTTTTTCTTGTTTTCAAAAAACAACCCAGCAGCTTTTTTTTCTAAAATATTTAAATCTATTCTATTCATTCAGGATTTATAAAATTATGTCTTAATTGATTAAATTTTATAAAAATCAACAATTGTTATTAATCATTAATATTATAATTATAAAATAGAAATACTTATAATGATGATTGTGTGTTAATATGTACTATAAAAAAAACAAAATATGAGTTTATTAGCGTTATCAACACAACTTAAACAAAAATGTAAACCCAAAGAACGCTTATATACAAAGAGTTAGATAAGATATTAAAACACTATTAAAGTGCTAACCGTTGATAAATCAAAAAAAATATTATGTCAATAATTAGCTTAAATTTGTTAAAAAGAGATGATAAAAAAAGAGTTATCAAAATCAACCATACTTATAAACAACTACTAAGAAGCTTATGAACATTTTATTAGCAAATGATCACGCAGGAACAACTTTAAAAAATGAAATAAAAAAAGTTTTAGAACGCAAGGGTTATAGTGTAAATAATTTAGGATGTGATAGTGAAGAAAGTGTAGATTATCCAGATTTTGTACATCCGTTAGCAGAGCAAGTTTCTAATGACGATAAACTAAAAGGTATAATAATATGTGGAAGTGGAATAGGAGTTAGTATGTCTGCAAATAAACATAAAGGTGTTAGGTCTGCATTATGTTGGAACAAGGAGACGGCCAAATTATCAAGATCTCATAACAACGCAAATATTTTATCATTACCAGCTAGATTTTTAGAAAAAAAAGAAGCCATTGAAATTGTAGAAATATTTCTCAATACTGAATTTGAAGGAGGAAGACACGAAAGAAGAGTCAATAAAATCAATAAAAAAGACTCTTAAAATGCAAATAATTATTAAAAAGTGGGACGATCTTTCTAAAGAAGAGGTTGAAAAAATTTTTAGCTTAAGATCAGAAGTTTTTATTGTTGAACAAGAATGCCCTTACCAAGATATAGACGGTAAAGACGCCGAAGCAGACCACCTTTTATTATACGAAAACAATATCCTTTGTGGATATACTAGAATTTTTCCTAAAAACACATATTTTAAAGAAGCTTCTTTTGGCAGGACGGTTGTGAAGAAAAAACACAGGGGCAAAGGCTATGGGCATGTGTTGGTCCAAGAATCTTTAAAATATTTAAAAAACAAAAAAGAAAGCCCTATTAAAATTTCTGCACAATCATATTTGAAAAAGTTTTATGCTTCTTACGGTTTTACCCCAAAGGGAGATGAGTATCTAGAGGACAACATTCCACATACAGCAATGTTTTTAATCTTTTCTTAAAGAGAAAAAAACCCAAAGTTTGCTAAAGAGCGAGACGAAAGGTCTAGCGAAATCGATTACTCTGGTTTTGAGCAAGAAAAAAAGTTTATGAGATATCTTGTTAAGCAGTGGTAATATTCACTAAAACTAAAAGAAAGCCCCGTAATTAGGGGCTTTTTTGTTTCATTACCACCTTTTTTGACAACTATTTCAATCTAAAACCTTACTAAATAGTTTTTCACATTCTTCATTGATTGCAGAAACAGATAGTATTTTTTTTGAAAGATATATTAGAAAAAAAGAAACATCATTGAGGGGCACAATAAGCCTGGCTACAGCGGCACGCATCCTTCTTTTAAGCAGGTTTCTGTTTACAGCAAGCGGAAAGTTTTTCTTTGGCACACTTATCACATAGCCCTGCTCTTTTTCATCAAACTTATACACTCTAATAGAAATGTTTTCTCCGCTTATTACCCTTCCTTTTTCAAAAACGGTGGCTATTTTCTTTTTGTCTTTAATCGGCTTTATTTTCATTCAAAAGAAATTGAATTATCAGCGATGTTTACATCGGCCAGTCTTTTTGATGGATCAATTTCAATTTTTGTAATCTTTTTATTTCCATCGATAGCAAAAGTATATTCTGGGGTTACCCAATTCCAAGATTCAAGAGCTTTTATTTTAGACAACGAGTTTTTATAAATAGGGTGCTCAAGTTTTTGATTCGTGATCATATCTGAGCTAGAATTGTCCAAGTATAAAAGATCGTTGGGGATGTAATACATTTCAGAGCTTCCATCCTCAAAAGTAATCACAACATCAATCGGCATGGGGATTCTTCCTTTTCTTTTGATTTTTACAATCCTATTTGGAATAACGTCTGATATGTCCAGACTATAATCAATTTTGTTTGCCGTTCTTGTCCAGTCGTTCAAATACCACTCTAGCTCAACACCAGACACTTTTTCAGCAACTCGCTTAAAATCGTTAGGGGTAGGATGTTTGAATTTAAAATCTTCATAATATCTTTTAATAGTTTTCTTAAGATTCTCTTCCCCAATTATATAGCCAAGTTGAGCCATAAAAACAGAGCCTTTGCTATAGGATGAAGCTCCGTACGCAAAATTAAAGTCATACCTGTCCGAGTGAACGGTTTGCGGTTGTTCAACCCCAGAGTTGGCAAGCGCGTAATATCTTTCATAACTGCTTTCATTAGGAAACTTAGGGCTAACCCCATTTACATAATTTACAGCATGTGATGTTGCATATTCTGTAAATCCCTCATCCATCCAAGGGTGTTTCGCCTCATTTGTTGCTAATAAATGCTGGTGCCAAGCATGAGACATTTCGTGGGCTGTAACCCCAAGCAGACTCGGGTAGGGTCTTTCACCTGTTATCATTGTACACATCGCATACTCCATTCCCCCATCACCCCCTTGAATAATTGAATATTGTTTCCACGGATAAGGACCAATGTTTTGTTCAAAATATTCCAAAAGCTTCAAAGAGTCGTCTTGTAGCTTTTTCCAATCATCAATATTAACTGAGGGCTTGTAAAAAAAGTGTAAATCAACACCAGTCTCTGATGTTACAATATCATGAGCATATTCAGGGTCCGCTGCCCATGCAAAATCATGAACGTTAGGCGCATAAAACCTCCAAGTCAAAGTTTCTTTGATTTTTGATTTTGTTTTTTTAGCATATCCGTGACCAATCTCATCAGCATTCATTAAATAACCTGTTCCACCAACCACATAGTTTTTATCAATAGTGATATCGACGGTGTAGTTTCCCCATACACCATGAAACTCACGGGCTATATATGGGTTTGGGTGCCAACCTTCAGAATCATATTCAGACAGCTTTGGAAACCACTGGGTCATTGTTAGGTGAACCCCCTCTTTGCTCATTTTTCCCGAGCGCCTAATTTGTTTTGGGACCTGACCTTCAAATTTCATGTCCAGGGTTGTTTTTTCACCAGGAAGAAGAGGTTTGTTAAGTTTTGCCAATAGAATGGTTTCACGTTGACTAATTTCAAGTGACCTTCCATTTTGTTTTAATGAGAGTACATTCAGCTCCCCATAGTCCTCTTCTTCAAGTTCAAAAATTCGTGAACCTACTCGCCTGTCAGGATCTCTGATTGTACGAGACCTAACATCCATTTGGCTTCCAGGCCTAAAGGCATTGAAAAACAAATGATAATAGACTTTCGTGATTGTATCAGGGGAGTTGTTTGTGTACTTAAGCTCCTGATAGCCAGTAAAAGAAAAATCAGAAACATCCATCTTAAAGTCCATATAATACTCAGCATGCTGTTGCCAGTACTGCGCCTGAGCTTCAAGGGCAGGAATGAACAATAAAATAAGAATCAAATACTTTTTCAAATTAACTCAGATAGGTTTAGTTTTTTATCAATCCGCACGCCCTTTTCAGTTTTCAAAAGTGATGCCACTTCAACATTAGGGTCGTGCTCAAATAGCAAGAAAATATTGTTTTCATAACAATGGTTTAGAAATTTTTCTTTCTCATCTAAAGACAACAACGGCCTGACATCATAACCCATAATATAAGGTAGGGGCATGTGTCCATGAGTAGGAACAAGGTCGGCGGCGTAGGCTATTTTCTTGTCACCAAAATTAATTATTGGAACCATTTGTTTTTCTGTATGTCCGTCAACAAAAAGAACATCAAACCCTAAATCGGTTTTTGTTAAATAATCAGACGGGGTTTTTTCAACATACTGAAGTTGTCCAGACTTTTCAATTGGAAGAATATTTTCTTTTAAAAACGAAGCAACTTCTCTTTTATTTGGACTAGTTGCCCAGCCCCAGTGTTCTTTGTTGCTCCAATAGGTAGCGTTTTTAAAAGTGGTTATAAGAGAGCCATTCTCTTTTTTTGATACAGCACCTCCACAATGGTCAAAATGCAAATGTGTTAGAAAAACATCCGTGACATCATCAGGATGAAATCCAGCCTTATTTAACGATGAACCCAGTGTTTCTTCACCCCAGCGATAATAATAACCAAAAAACTTTTCGCTTTGTTTGTTACCCATGCCCGTATCAATCAAAACAAGCCTTTCCCCTTCCTCTATTAATAGGCATCTTGCCGACATTTCAATCATGTTATTAGAATCAGCTGGGTTTGTTCTTTCCCAAATACTTTTTGGAACAACACCAAACATAGCGCCGCCATCTAGTTTAAATTTCCCAGCCTCGATTGAATGCAGTTTCATATTATTTAATGGTAAGTCGCAAAACAGAGCAAGCAGCTTTTTTTACAAACCTGTCTTCTCCAGCGCCAAACAGCACACGAATCCAATTGTCTTTTTCCGGCGTTCCCAATATCAACAAATCATAACTTGCAGACTCTTCAGAAATCGCATCTACTGGATTATTGCTTCTTATAATCTTAACAACGGACTTTGATTTAGATCCCGAGATTAATTCAGAGGAACTTTTCTCTGTTCTTTTTATTTTCTGATTGTTGTCAGACTCGCCCATAATATTTAATAAGGTAAGTGATGCACCAAAATGAGAGCAAATTTTGTCGGCAACATCAATAAAGCGTTTGTTTCTTCTTCCCGGTCTAATTGCGATTAATACCTTTGAAAATCCCCTAACCCCATTGTCTTTGAAAAGCGCTAGACTTGAATTCACGTTTCTCAGAAGCCAGCCGATCGGGTTTCCAACAAAAATCCCAGAGCTTTCTCTACCATCCCAGCCCATAACTAACCACCTGCAAGCACTTTGCCCTGTGATATTATTAATCGAGTTTGCAACATCATGAGTAGTTAAACTTTCGTAGGACACATCAATTTTCTTTGTCTTTCTTAAAGCCAAAACTCGTCTTTTTTTTGATTCAGATATAGGAGAATCAATTTTAATTGCCTCTAAAAACGTTTGGTTTGGAATCTCTACAAGGTCTACTATGTTCAGTTTTGATTTATCGTTAATTGACGAGGCAATTTCAACCAACATTTCGGTTGATTTTTCATCACCCAACAACGGCACCACAATCTCAGCATCAACGTCAGTTATCTCACCGTAACCTTCATTTTTAATAATTGTTTTTGTTTTTGAAGAGGACGAACCCTTGAAAAGAAAGGATAAAATCCCATAATTAGAAATCACACCACTTCTATCACTATTTCTACCGTAGATTAAAAAAATCAAAAATCCAAGAATGAAAACCCCCATTACTGAAATCAAAGGCATAACGCCTAAAAAAGCAAGTAGAACAATACCGCTAATAATTCCAAACAACTGAACATAGGGATATAAAGGAGATCTAAAAGATGGTCTATACCACTGGGCGTTTGTTTCCCTCAAAACAATTACAGACAGCTCATTAAATATAAACATCAGCACCTTAAAGGCGCTCGCAAGCTTTGCAATTTTTATTACATCCAAATAAACAATGGCAACACCAATTAGTAAAGAAGTGGTTAAAATTGCCGCAACTGGCGTCATAAACCTAGAACTTACTGATCCTAGAAACCCTGGCATCATTTTGTCTTTTGCCATAGCAAATGGAAAACGAGATGAAGCCAAAACACCAGAGTTGGCCATTGACATCAACGTAATAACACCAACAACAGCTGCAAAATATCCAAAATAATCACCCCCCATTGTTTGAAATAAGGTGTGTATAGGCTTAATGTCAGTTGACAAAACAGCTTGGTCAACATTTCCAACTAAAACTAAAGCAACCAAAACATAAACTGTTGTGATTAATAACAACGAAATAATCATAGTTCTAGGCAGGTTTTTTTCAGGGTTTTTAATTTCCCCGGCTACTGCTGCTATTTTTGTTACTCCAGCATAGGATATATATAAAAAAGCAACTCCAGCAATAAACCCCGAACTACCATCTTTTAAGACTGGCTCCATCAACCTTGAATCAAACGAGTTAAAACCAAAAAAAACAATTGTCACAAGAGATAGTATGCTAATAGTTACTATTACAAGCTGAGTCTTTTCAACTTTTTTAACTCCAAAAACATTTAAAAGAAGAATAAAAAGCAAAGCCAATAATGCAATGTATTTTGTGTATGAGGCATCAACCTCAATTAACACATACAAATAGAAACTGAGCCCAACCAGTGAAAAAGCACTTTTCAATAGAAGAGAAAGCCAAAGACCAATTCCCGCAATGGTCCCAAACAAAGGTCCAAAGGCTCTTTCAATGTAAACATATGTTCCACCAGATTTAGGCATAGCTGTGGCAAGTTCTGACTTAGAAAGAACAGCAGGCAGAATACAAAGAGCAGCAACCAGAAAAGCAAGCCAAACAGATGAACCAGTTATTCCAACCGCAAGCCCTGGAAGAACAAAAATACCACTTAACATACCGCCAACACTAACAGCAATTGCACCAGGCAAAGAGAGGGTTCTTTGAAGTTTTTTCATCAGTTAAAAATAAATATAACCAAACCTTTAAATAATAAAGAATAATAGTTTTAAAATTATAGACAATTAACTAAATTCAGGGGTTTAAAAAATTAACTAACTAAACATGAAAAACATAATATACACATGCATATTTTTAATGTTTTTAACATCTTGTAAAACATTAAAAGTAACGGGTGAAATTCTTGATAATCCACCAAACGTGGTGCCAAAAATAGCCCTCTCAACAGACCTAAATAGAAATAACTGGCAACACTTGGATCCAATTAATGACAGTGTTCCGGGTATGAGTGTTGACAAAGCATACAAAGAATTAATTAAGGATTCTGAGGGTAAAACAGTTGTTGTCGCCGTACTTGACACAGGAATCGATATAAAACATGAGGATTTAAAAGATAATATATGGATCAATAAAAAAGAGATTGCAGGAAACAAAATGGATGATGATAAAAATGGATTCATTGATGATGTTTATGGTTGGAACTTTTTAGGAGAAGCCTATTATGAACAGTTAGAATTAACAAGACTACTTGCCAAAGGTGTGGATTTTCCAGAAAAAGAGGAGGCCCAGAAAGATTATGATAAACGATTTACTGAAGCCAGAGGAGAGGAGACTCTTAAGTACTATTTAAATTTTGACTTTAAAGGTAGAACTACAGGCGATGATCCTGATAATTTTGAACAGACGTATTATGGAGATAACAAAGTAGAACACTCCAGAGAGGACGAATCTCACGGAACTCACGTTGCGGGCATTATTGCAGCTGCAAGAAACAACAACCTAGGCATGAAGGGTGTTGCGAATAATGTTGAAATAATGACCCTTAGGGTTGTCCCTTACGGAGATGAGTACGATAAAGACATTGCACTTGGCATAATATACGCTGTAGATAACGGTGCAGATATTATAAATACAAGTTTTGGTAAAGGCTTCTCACCACACAGTGACAAAGTAAGAGACGCAATTAAATATGCTGCTTCAAAAAACGTTCTCATTGTAAATGCAGCTGGTAATGACAACAATAATCTTGACGTTATCCCTGCATATCCCAACGACTCATATAAAAATGGACCAGAAGTGGCCGACAACTTTATTACTGTAGGAGCTCTCAGTCCTTTCATTGGCAAGGATTTGAAAGCTAGCTTCTCAAATTACGGTAAAATAAATGTTGATGTTTTTGCACCAGGAGTATTAATTCGATCTGCAGTTCCTGAGAACAAGTATGCTAGATATAGTGGAACATCAATGGCCTCACCTTGTGTTGCGGGTGTTGCGGCGGTATTAAAGTCTTATTTCCCAAAATTAAAAGCAGACCAATTAAAAAGGATTATCATTGATTCAGGTATTAAACTAAATTCTAAAGTGATGCTTGATTATGATGAAGAAATTGAATTTGACGAGCTTTCAAAATCAGGGAAAATGGTTAACTTATACAACGCATTAATTTATGCTGCAAACAAAAAATATAAATAATTTTAAACGCTTAATTGCCACACTTATTTAAATGAAAAAACTTATATGCTACTTTATTATAGCCATTTCCTTCAATTACTCATTTTCTCAAGATTATTTTTTAGAAAAATTTGGTCCTTACAATGAAAATATTGAAAGCCCTGAAGAGTTTTTGGGTTATGAAATCGGAGATCAACACACTAGACATGATCTAATTTTAGCATACTTCAAATATTTATCCTCTGTTTCTGAAAGAGCAAACTTGATCAACTACGGAAAAACTCATGAAGGCAGAAGTTTGATTCTTCTTAGTATATCATCATCCGAAAATTTAAAAAACTTAGAAGAAATAAAAACAGAACACCTAAAGTCTACTATTCCCGGTTTGACAAAAACTATTAATGAAAACTTGCCTATAATAATCAACTTAGGGTACGGAATTCATGGAAATGAGCCATCGGGTAGCGAAGCAGCTTTACTAACTGCATATACTTTGATCGCGTCAAAAAATAATAAAATTGATCAGCTAACAACTAACGCAGTCGTGTTTATTGACCCAACTTTAAACCCTGATGGTAGAGACAGACATTCGCAATGGGCAAACCAATACAAATCAATAAATTTAGTTGCAGATTCTAATGACGCAGAACACAATGAATCATGGCCTAGAGGACGTACAAATCACTATTGGTTTGATTTAAATAGAGATTTTCTATTGGCAATTCACCCTGAAATCAGAGGCAAACTTAATTGGTTTCATGAGTGGTATCCAAATGTTGTATTGGATGTTCATGAGATGGGAACAAATAGTAATTATTTTTTTGACCCCATGAAGGCCAGCGCATCTGTAAAGCCACTAATACCACAAGAAAATGTTGACTTATACCCAATTTTTGCTGAATATTATGTTAAATATATGGACAGCATAGGTTCATTCTATTATAGCAAAGAATCTTTTGATGAAACTTATCCTGGCTATGGATCTACTTATTCTGATTTGCAGGGTGGATTGGCTTTGCTTTTTGAGCAAGCAAGTTCAAGAGGACACGTTCAAGAAACTAATTACGGCGAGATGACATTTGGTTTTACAATTAGAAATCAATTTTTGAACGGAATAGCAACTGTTGAGGCGGCTGTTGATAATAAAATACTTTTAAGGGATTATCAAAAAAGGTTCTTTGAATCTGCGCTTGAGGAGTTTAAAAATGAGAAGATAAAAGCATACGAATTTGGAGATATTCATGATAAAAACAGAACTAAAGCCTTTATTGATAAATTGCTAATCCATAAAATTAAAGTTTACAAGAACAAGGACAAGTTCGTAGTTCCTGTAAACCAACTGCAGTCAAGAATGGTCAAGAATTTTTTTGAAACCCATGACAAATATTTAGATAGTGTCTTTTATGACGCTTCTGCATGGTCAGTGTCAAACTTCTATAACATGAAACACAAAGCGGTGAGATCGTTTGATGTTAACAAATTAACCAGGGTCAACGATTTACTAGTCAATAATTCAAAGGTTTCCAAATCAAACTATGCATATATTTTGGATTGGGACGACTACAACACACCTGCAGCGCTAAATCATCTTCACAAAAATGGAGTAATTAGTTATTCAGCTTATAAACCATTTTCAATTAAAGTAAATGAAGATGACTATGTAAAAAGTTTTAATCGTGGTACAGTGATGGTTCCAGTGAGTAAACAAAAAGTTGATTCAGAAAAACTTTTTGAGGTTGTTAAATCAACTCAAGAAAAATTCAATCTTCCTGTTTTCAGCACTGATACAGGGTATAGCTCCGCAGGAATTGATTTAGGAAGTAATTTTTTCAGGATAAATAAAAAAGTAAAAGTTGCGATGCTAATTGGTGATGGAGTAAGCTCATATGAATCTGGAGAAGTATGGCATTTATTAGACACAAGGGTGCACATTCCCTTGACCAAAATTAGACTCAATCAATTTAACAGAACTTCATTGGATAAGTACACTACGCTTGTAATGGTTTCAGGAACCTATAATCAGATTTCTGACTTGGGTGTTAAAAAAATAAAGGATTGGGTTGGAAAGGGAAACACTTTAATTACGATCGGATCAGCATCGAGTTGGGCTATTAAAAAAGAGATTGTAAAGGAATCGTTAGTTGAGACTAAAAATGACACCATCTTTACTAGAAAAAGATACATTGATGCAAGAGAATATTCTGGAAGAGAAAGAATAGGCGGATCGATTTTGAAAGTAGATTTAGACCTCACCCACCCACTTGCGTTTGGTTACAGGGACCAATCAATTCCTGTCTATAAAAACAATAATGTTTTTTTAAACAAATCGAAAAGCCACTATTCGTCAGTTGCCATTTATTCCAAGAACCCTCACATAGATGGTTATGTGTCTAAAAAAAATATGGAAAATAATTTAAAAGGCGCGGCATCTTTAATTGTCTCCGATTCGGGTTTTGGAAGAGTTGTGCTTTTTGCTGACAATCCAAATTTTAGAGGAACTTGGTATGGAACAAATAAGCTTTTTTTAAATGCTATTTTTTTTGGAGCAAATATATCTGTTCCAAAATAGCCTTTTACCCGAATAAAATGGTTAACTTTTGAATATTAATTTTTTTATAAAAACAGAATACAAACAGCTAGAAATGAACTCTAAAAATAATTTTAATATATTTTTCAAAGTACTTGTTGTTTTGTTTCCTCTTTTTGTCTTTTCACAAAAAGAGTATTTCCCAACAAATGAAGGAGTTAAGGTTGTCAATGAGCCCTACAAAGTCTTTGTTAACGCAACGATTATTATTAACTCAGAAATAACAATTGAAAAGGGTGTTATTGTTGAAAGAGATGGAAAAATAATCGATATAGGTAAGGATATAGAAATTCCTAGAAATTCCATAATTATCGATAAAAAAGACAAATATATTTACCCCTCTTTTATTGAGGCATCTTCATCAATGTCGATAAAAGAAGCAAAAAGACTTACATATTCAACTAGAAGTGCCTTATATGGACCTAGCAGAGAAGGTTTTTATTGGAATGACCATATATTGAGTGATTACTCAGCTTACCTCGACTACAAGTATGATTCTAATCAAGCTAAGGAGCTTAGGTCCTCAGGGTTTGGATTAGTAAACACACATCGTGCTAATGGAATTCACAGCGGAACAGGTATTTTACTTGCCCTCAGCGACACCTCAAATGAAAATCAAAGGGTTCTTTCAAACAAAAGTGCGGAATTTTACTCCTTTAGTAGAAACTCTCTTTCAAACCAGTCCTACCCAACATCAATAATGGGAAGTATGGCTTTAATTAGGCAGTTTTTTCACGACCTGGAGTGGTATTCGGAAAATCAAGCCAACAATAAAGACTATGCTATAGAAGCAGCTATTGAAAATTCTCTACTTCCAAAAATCTGGAATTCAGGATCGAACTTGAATTTTTTAAGGGCTTTAAAAATATCTAAAGAATTAGATATCCCTTTTGCTGTGGTTGGATCGGGACTAGAATACATGGATATCAATGCTATATCTAAACATAAAAACGAATTTATTATTCCAGTTAACTTTCCTGCAGCATATGATGTGTCTGACCCAGACTTAACAAGCAAAATAAGCCTAGGTTCATTAAGAGAATGGAATCAAAGCCCCTCCAATTTGTACTTATTAGAAAAAAACAACATAAAATTTTCCATTACATCAATGGGGCTAAAAAAGAAATCGGATTTTTTACCAAATATCAGAAAGGCGATTAAACGAGGCCTATCTAAAAAGTCAGCTCTTGAAGCTTTAACTATCAACCCTGCCAATATTTTAAAACAAGAGGGGATTACGGGAGAACTGACAAAAGGTTCCTATGCAAACTTTTTAGTTACCTCAAAGCCTATTTTTGAAGATAAAGCAGAAATTTATGAGAATTGGGTTCTAGGGGTTAAACATATTGTAAAAAAAGAAAACAAAACAAAAGAAAAAAAGAATATTGTCGAAAACGATACAGTTAAAAAGGAACAGAAAAAACCCTATAAGATCGATTTTGTTCCAGTTACATTTCCAAATAAAGCATATGGAAATAAAGAAGTTCCAAAACAAAAGAACTTAATCATACGAAACACTACAGTTTGGACAAACGAAAAAGAAGGTATTCTTAAAAACACGGATGTGGCAATTAGTAATGGCCTAATAGCATCAATTGGGAAGAATTTAGAAAATAATAATAGTTCATTAGAAATTGATGGGACAAACAAACACTTAACAGCTGGAATAATTGACGAACATTCACACATTGCCGCTTCATCGATAAATGAATCAGGACATAATTCCTCAGCTGAAGTTACAATTGAAGATGTTGTTAATCCAAACGATATTTCAATATATAGAACACTCTCTGGAGGAGTAACAACGATTCAAATTCTGCATGGGTCGGCAAACCCAATTGGGGGTCAGTCTGCAATAATAAAATTGAAGTGGGGAGAAACTGCAGAAAACATGTTGATGAAAGACGCGGCTAAGTTTATCAAATTTGCTCTTGGAGAAAACGTAAAGCAATCTAATTGGTCCAGCTACTCTAGATTTCCACAGTCTAGAATGGGTGTTGAACAGGTATATGTAGATTTCTTTCAAAGAGCAAAGGAATATGGAAAAAAGTGGGAAAACTATAACACTCTCTCTAAAAGACAAAAATCGAAAACCCCAAAACCCAGATATGACTTAGAGATGGAAGTTGTTTGGGAGATTTTAAGGGGAGAAAGGCACATCTCCTGTCACTCTTATGTTCAAAGTGAAATTAATATGCTAATGAAGGTTGCGGAAAGTTTTGGAATTAAAATAAACACCTTTACTCATATTTTAGAAGGTTACAAAGTGGCAACTAAAATGGCCAAACATGGTGCTGGTGGAGGATCTTTTTCAGATTGGTGGGCGTATAAGTATGAGGTTATAGATGCGATTCCTTATAATGGACCAATTCTTAGCGAAGCAGGTGTAACTGTAGCATATAATTCTGATAATGCTGAGATGATAAGAAGGCTTAATCAAGAGGCTGCTAAAGCAGTAAAGTATGGTGGATTGAGCGAAGAGGAGGCCTGGAAATATGTAACACTCAATCCAGCTAAGCTTTTGAGAATTGATGATAAAGTTGGAAGCATCGCTATAGGAAAGCATGCAGATTTAGCATTGTGGTCCCACAATCCACTTTCAATATATGCAGTTGCTGAAAAAACAATCATAGAAGGTGCGATATTTTACGACTACAACAATTTGGACGCAAAAATTTTAGATAATGAAAAAGAAAGAGAAATTATTATCACTCAATTAAAAGAAGCTAAAAAAGGGGGCGCAAAAACTCAACCAGCACCTGTAATTGACAAAAGATATTTTGAATGTGAAACAATAGATATAGTAAATGAAAATATACAATAGACTCTTTTATACAATATGTTTTGTCATGTTTTTTGGGTTTGTTTTTTCCCAGCAAGTCCCAGGAAAAGAACAATCAAAAAGCATACTTATTAGCAATGGGATTCTTCATGTTGGAAACGGGGAACTTATAGAAAATGCCTTTGTTGGATTTGATAATGGTAAAATAAATTATGTTTCAAATAAACAACCTGATAAGGATTATCAAATAAATATTGATGCAACAAATAAACATATATATCCAGGCTTTATTGCGCTGAATACCAGTTTAGGACTTGGCGAAATTGATGCTGTCAGAGCAACAATTGATGAAGATGAAATTGGAGATTTTCTTCCTCACGTTAGATCAATAATTGCGTACAACGCAGAGTCAAAAGTTGTTGAGACTATGCGGATGAACGGGGTATTGCTTTCTCAAATAGCTCCAAATGGTGGAATAATTAGCGGTTCTTCGTCTGTTGTTCAACTAGATGCTTGGAATTGGGAAGACGCTGTGATTAGTTATGATCAAGGCATTCACTTAAACTGGCCATCGCCATACTCTAGATCAGGATATTCTTATTACAGAGGCCCATCAATTATTAAAAAGAGTGATAAATATGAAAGTAATATTGAAGAAATAAAAAACTTCTTCGATTCATCAAAAGCATATCTAAACGAAACCAACCCAAACCCCGTTAGTCTTCCATACAAAGCAATGTCATCTGTTTTCTTTGGTAGGTCTACTATTTTTCTTCATGCCAATTATGAAAAACAAATCAAGGATGGTGTAAAGTTTTTGCAAGAGCAAAAAATTAAAAATATAGTTGTAGTTGGAGGAACAAATTCATTGCAAGCTGGAGATTTTTTAGCAAACAATAATATCAAAATTGCTTTAGAGCAGCCACACAACCTGCCTTCAATGGAAGACGAAGATGTAAAGTCAAGATTTAAACTTGCTTCACAATTAATCAATAAGGGTGTTACTGTTGCTCTTGATCCTACTGGCGAAATGACAAGGATGAACACAAGAAATTTGCCTTTTTTTGCGGGAAGTTTTGCTGCCTATGGAGTAGATAAAGAAAAAGCAGTTGAAACAATTACCCTCAATGCAGCAAAAGTTTTAGGTATTGCAGATAATTACGGCTCAATTGAAGTTGGTAAGAGCGCAACTCTCTTTATCTCTATTGGGGATGCTCTAGACATGAGAACCAACAACCTTTCTCATGCTTATATTGATGGACGAGAGATTTCATTAGAAACAAATCAAACCAAATTGTGGAAACGTTACAAGAAAAAAGTAGAAGAAGAAAAATCTAATTAAATTCTTTCAGTGTTTTAATATCATCAATTATTTGCGCCATTTCTAGCTTTAGCGTTCCATTATAAATTCCCCGAATATGCATTTTCTTATCAATAAGTAAAAAATGCTCTGTATGTAAAAAGTCAGAACTATCTTTTGTAAAACCGATTTCTTCCTCTGCAAAATAAGATTCTCTTGCAAGTTTGTATATTTTGTTTTTATCACCCGTCAGGAAGGTCCAATTATTAGAGTTTAAAGTAAAATCTTTCTTATACCTTTTCAAAAGTTCTGGGCTATCAATCCATGGTGTGACCGTAAAAGAGACAAGCTCAACAATTTCATCATTTGCAAACTCGCTTTCAACTTTTGTCATATTGGTAGTCATTACAGGACAAATATTTGTACAAGATGTAAAAATGAAATTTGCTACATGAATTTTCCCAATTAAATCTGTACTTCCAAAATCTTCGTTGTTTTGATTCGTAAAAACAAAACTATTTATCGTGTGAGAGTCTTTTTTTGGTTTTTCAAATATAGGTGTAAAATCAGGCGAGTTATAAAAAGGCAAAGCTTCTTTTTGTTTAGAGCAAGTAATAAAAAAATAAGCTAATAGTAATAATTTAAAAAACCTTTTCACCTGTGTTAATACAATTTTTTGTTCCTAGCAATCCAAATCTTCGGTTATTTTTTATGACATAATTTGACCTGATTTTCCCATTCAAATACCAAACTTTTTGACTGCCATTTTCATAGCCGTTCAAATAATTTAATTCTTCAAGCAACTGACCGTCTTTTGCCCATATCCTGTTGGTTCCGTGGTATTCATCATTGTAAAAATTAAAAGAAAAATTTTTACTACCATCATTGTAAAACCCCTCATATTTCCCTTCTTTTTTACCGTTGTAAAAAACCCTTACTTCTTTTAAAGAACCACCAATATAAAATTTCTTCCAATTTCCATGTTTTAGCCCATGCTTATAAAACTCTATAGAAATCGTATCACCATTATCAAATGTTTCATACACAAAACCCGTGTATGCAGCTTGATCGAACTCAACAATTCTTTTGGTTAAATCAAGATTTTCAGAGCCTTTTTTAATAAATGAATGGTTGCTGCTACATGAACTGAGCGCAATCACAATTAATAAACTACTGGCTGACAGTCCCAGGCGTTCCATAATATCCGCTTCCATTTAAATATGGATCATCTGCAGTTGTGTGATAGTGATATATCCCTTCAGGAAAATCAGATGTTACGTGGCTATGACCATGGTATTCGTCTAAGTCAGAACTATTGATTGTCCTACCACTTTCTTGGGGACCGTACACAGGAAAGCCATCTAAAAGAAAGCCAATAAGACCATTCTTGCCATGATTTTGAGTAAGCCAGAAAGGTTCCATGTGATAATGATAACGTCCGCTCGTGCCATTTTCTTGGCCAGGCCCCATAGGAGCAGGGTGACCATTGTATTGGTCAAAGGAGTTAACCTCTCTTGTCAAAGGCTGATTCATACCAGCGTATTGATTATAGAAAGGCACGCCATTTAAAGAAACACCAATTTCACCCATTCTTGTTGGGTTATTTCCATTTCCTTTTCTAGGACTAATGGGTATTTTAAAAGTTAAGGATAATGCGGAAATCCTATTAGGGTTTAAATTAAAATTTGTTACAAAAGGGTTCGAGCCATCATAGGCTGCGTATTGTTGGGTCTCCCATTCTGTTCCTAAAAAATAAGGACTTTTGTGATCGGGCACGCCATTAGTGTTTATGTAGACATACCCACCTTCAATATAAATATCACTCGTTGTTTTATATATTTTTTGATATAGGCTTAATGGAATTGTTACATCATTTGTTATGTCGTTTGCAGTGTCAGTCTGCGCCTCATCATTATCATTGCAGGATAAAAACAAGAAAATAAAAGGAAGAAAATAAATGGTTTTCATAGATTTTTGGTTACTAACAATTAATTAAAGTTAGTCATTTAATTTTAGCACTGCCATAAATGCTTGTTGAGGGATTTCTACATTCCCAATTTGCCTCATTTTCTTTTTTCCTTTCTTCTGGTTTTCGAGAAGCTTTCTTTTTCTGGTGATATCACCGCCGTAACATTTTGCAGTAACATCTTTTCTTACAGCTTTTACAGTTTCCCTAGAAATTATTTTTGCACCTATTGCAGCCTGGATTGGAATATCAAACTGTTGCCTAGGGATAAGCTCTTTAAGCTTTTCACAAATCTTTTTTCCCATTGAGTATGCATTGTCAAAATGAATTAAAGCGGACAATGCATCAACTGGGTTTCCATTTAAAAGAATATCAAGTTTAATAAGCTTTGATTGCATAAATCCAATTGGACTGTAATCAAATGAAGCATAGCCCTTAGAAATAGACTTTAGTCGGTCATAAAAATCAAAAACAATTTCCGCTAAAGGCATATCAAAAATAAGCTCTACCCTTTGAGTTGTTAAATAGGTTTGGTTTTTAAGTATCCCTCTTTTTTCAATACACAGACTCATTACTGGCCCAACAAAATCTGCTTTTGTTATTATAGAAGCATTGATATATGGCTCTTCAACACGATCAAGATAGGTGGGCTCAGGTAGATCGGAGGGTGTATTTACAATTAATGCATTGTTGCTGTCTTTTTTTGTGAAGGCGTGATAAGAAACATTTGGAACAGTTGTAATTACAGACATATTGAACTCCCTTTCAAGCCTTTCTTGAATAATTTCTAAGTGTAGCATTCCTAGAAAACCACACCTAAATCCAAAGCCTAAAGCAGAAGAGTTTTCAGGACTAAAAACTAAAGAGGCATCATTTAATTGAAGCTTTTCAATTGAAGAGCGAAGATCTTCATAGTCATCTGTGTCAACAGGGTATATACCAGCAAATACCATAGGCTTAACTTCTTCAAAACCAGAGACAGCTAAAATTTCATTTGCCTTTGAGTCTACAATTGTATCTCCGACCTTTACTTCTTTGGCATTTTTAATCCCAGTAATTAAATAGCCTACATCTCCACAACCTATTTCATTTTTTGGGATTTGTTTTAAGCTAAGCGTACCAACCTCATCAGCAAAATACTTTTTATTTGTTGCCAAAAACTTAATTTCTTGCCCCTTTTTAATCTTTCCAGAGAAAACCCTAAAATAAATTTCAATTCCCCTGAAAGGATTATATACAGAATCAAAAATTAAAGCCTTTAATTCCTCATTACTTGATTTTTTTGGAGCAGGCACTCTGTTAACTATTTCTTCCAAGATTGAACTTACCCCTTCCCCAGTTTTTGCAGAAACCCTTATTATTTCCTCAAGCTTACAGCCAAGCAAATCAACAATATCATCAGAAACCTCATCAGGCTTTGCAGAAGGCAGATCTATTTTGTTAAGTATAGGTATAATTTCTAAATCATTTTCTAACGCTAAGTATAGATTTGAAATTGTTTGCGCTTGAATACTTTGAGCAGCATCTACAATTAGCAATGCTCCTTCACAGGCAGCGATAGACCTAGAAACCTCATATGAAAAATCAACGTGTCCAGGTGTATCTATCAAATTAAGTACGTAGGTCTTACCTTCATGCTCGTAATTCATTTGAATTGCATGAGATTTTATTGTAATCCCCCTTTCTCTTTCAAGATCCATGTCATCAAGCAACTGATCTTGTTTGTCTCTGTCAGAGATTGTTTCAGTTATGTCAAGAAGCCGGTCAGCAAGAGTGCTTTTTCCATGATCTATATGCGCAATAATGCAAAAATTTCTTATCAAACTCATTGAACCCTACAAATATAAATTAATTAATCCCTTTATAGTCTAAAAGATATTAGTTTAAATTTGCATTAAAATGGTTAAAATAGGAGACATAGAGTTAGGTAGTTTCCCACTATTACTTGCACCAATGGAAGATGTAAGTGATCCCCCATTTAGAGCTCTATGTAAAGAAAATGGAGCAGATGTTGTCTATACTGAATTCATTTCAAGCGAAGGTTTAATCAGGGATGCTGTAAAAAGCATCATGAAATTAGATATCTATGAGAAGGAGAGACCGGTGGGAATTCAAATCTTTGGATCTAATTTAGATTCAATGCTAAAAGCCATTGATATTGTTGAGAAAACAAACCCGGATATCATTGATATAAACTTTGGGTGTCCAGTAAAAAAGGTGGTATGTAAAGGAGCGGGTGCAGGAATTCTAAAGGATATTGATAAAATGGAAATGTTAACAAGAGAAATGGCAAAAAGAACTAGACTCCCGGTAACAGTAAAAACTAGATTAGGATGGGACGAATCATCAATTAAGATAGTTGAAGTGGCGGAGAGAATTCAAGATGCCGGAGCCAAAGCTATAGCTATACACGGAAGAACCCGCGCTCAAATGTATAAAGGCAATGCCAACTGGAAATTAATTTCAGAAGTGAAAAATAACCAAAGGATGAAAATACCAGTATTTGGAAACGGAGACGTAAACTCACCTGAAAGAGCTTTAGAGATGAGAGACAAATATGGTCTAGATGGCGCTATGATTGGGAGGGCATCAATTGGTAATCCGTGGTTTTTCAATCAAGTTAAGCACTACTTTAAAACAGGTACACATATGCAGCCCCCTACAATTTATGAAAGAATTAGAATGGCAGAAAAGCATCTATTAATGTCAATTGATTGGAAGGGTGAAAAGTTGGGGGTTTTAGAAACCAGAAGACACTATTCAAATTACTTCAGGGGAATCCCCGATTTTAAAAAATATCGAAATATTATGGTAACAACTGATTATTCTCATGAGCTTCTACTTTTATTCAGTGATTTAAAAAAACAATTTAACTCTAAGCCAGTTCTTAGCTAATTTTTCTTGAGGCAAGTGCGCCTAGATAAGAGGAAAAAACTGAAATAAAAAAGGCAGAGACCATTAAAATTACGATATTGCTTGCTTTTAATGAAACTGGATAAGGAACATCAACCCCGGGAATCGAAATTATTGAAAAATTAATTTGTAAATAGATTAAAATAATTGAAAGAAAAAGACCAATTAGTAGACCAGTTAAATTAATTAGTAGTCCGTGTTTAAAAAATAACTGAAAAATCTCTTTTGTGTTCATTCCAAGAGCTTTAAGGGTTTTAATATTTGCCTCTTTTTCAATTATTAGCATTGAAACTGTAGCTATAACGTTAAAGGCGGAAACCAAAACAATAAAAAACATGATTGCTATTATTACCAGCCTCTCAGATTGCATTATTTTAAAGAGTGTTTCATTTTGTTCTTTATGTGTTAAAACAGTAAGCTGAGGGAATAATCTTTTTATCTTCTCTTTTGCGGCATTTAATTCGCCACTAGTTTTTATCAAAAGCTCACTGTAATTATTTTTTTCAAACCCAAATAATTTTGAAGCAATTGGAAGGCTTACTATAACTTTATTTTCATTATCATCATTTCTGGTCCTAAAAATACCATTAGAAATTAATGTTTCAGAACTATTAAAAGGCTGAATAAAAAAGTTTACATAATCATCTGAAAGTGTATTAACAAAATATTGACCAGATGCGTTGTATAAAGTTAAATCTAGTTTTTGTGATATTGAACTGCTTGTAAAAGACGTATAGTTGTCTAGTTTAGAGAAACTACCAACTTCCATTATTGAGTCAATCAATATTACATTGTTGAACTCATCATCGACACCTAAAATCTCTGCGAATTCGGTTTTGTTACCATTTTGAATTACCGCTTTTCCTAAAATTGTTTTTGAAATATTTACTACACCTTCAATATCTCTGATTAACTGAATGTCATTTTCTGTTATTTCTAGTCTATTTCCAACCCCAGATCTTAACTTGATATCTGGGTCAAATGATTTAGAAAATGAAAGGGAATATTCCTCCAGCCCAGAAAATACTGATAGGATGGTTAAGAAAGAGAAGTTAGCTATAGAAAGTACTAAAACAGAGAAAATAGAAATTATATAAACGATACTATAATTTTTTTTAGAAAAAAAATATTTCAGCGCAATGAAGTCTGTTGATTTCACAATTATTATTTGATTGGATTTTCTCCACCGTTTTTGAGTGCATTTTCAATATTTTCGATATAATCCAGTGAATCATCAATCAAAAACTCAATTTCAGGCATAACTCGGAGCTGAGCCCTAACTAAGGAAATAAATTTTTGCTTAATCTCAAATTTATTATTATCTAAGAAAATAATAATATCACTTGTTTTTCTTGATGGGAAAACGCTTAAAAAAACCTTACACTGACCAAGGTCCGGAGTTGTTTTAACATTAGTAACCGAAACCAAAACGCCACGAAAAGCTCTGTTTCTCAAAACAGAATCTATTATCTTGGCTATATCCTTTTTTATAAGAGTTGAAACCTTCTTTTGTCTTTGAGAATCCATGATTTATTCAACCTTGGTGATTCTCAAAGTATTAACTTGTCCTTTTTTCTTAATTGGCATTGCAGCCAAATTAATAACATAATCACCTTTTTTTATATATCTCTTCTTTTGAGCTAGTTCATTGACTTCCTCTACTGTTTTATCTGTACTTTCCAGATTATTATAAAAAATACATTTAACCCCCCATAAAAGGTTGAGTTGAGATAAAATTCTGGTATTTGAAGTAAATACAAGAACCAATGATTTCGGCCTATATGAAGATATTTCCCAGCCTGTATACCCACTATTTGTTAGCGTGCAAATTGCAGACGCACCAATTCCATCTGCCAGCATAGCTGCATTGTAGCATATAGAATTTGTAATTAATCGGTCTTTTCTAATATTTATTTTTCTCTTTTTGACCAGACCAAACTCTGTGTTTTCAACACTAGATATAATTTTACCAATTTTTCTAACCACTTCGCAAGGATATTTGCCAACAGATGTTTCAGCCGAAAGCATAATACAGTCAGCGCCATCCATTACAGAATTGGCAACATCGTTCACCTCTGCCCTGGAGGGTGTTAGGTTATTAATCATAGACTCCATCATTTGTGTTGCTACTATGATAGGTTTACGAGCTTTTTTTGCCATTTCAACCATGATTTTTTGGTTTATTGGGACCTCCTCGGCAGGAATCTCTAAACCCAAATCTCCCCTTGCCACCATTAAACCATCAGAAACTTTTAAAATTGATTCAAGCTTCTCTATGGCTTGAGGTTTTTCAATTTTTGAAATTATAGGCATTGATTTTTTTGTTTCGGATTGTATAAGTTCTTTAAGCATTAGAACATCATTCTTTGATCTAACAAAAGAAAGCGCAATCCAGTCAAAAGAATTCTTTATTGCAAACTTTGCATCATTAACGTCTTTTTCTGTCAATGCAGGAAGTGAAATCTTTGTATTAGGCAAATTTACGCCTTTGTTAGACTTTAGCTCACCTCCCTGAATTACTTCAAGCGTAACCTCATCAGACCTGTTTGTTTTAACAACTTTTAGAATTATTTTTCCGTCGTCAACCATAACTTTCTCGTCTTTTTTTACATCTTTTGGAAACAGGTTGTAACCAATTTGTAACATTGAATTATCGCCGTTTTCAATTAAATTAGTTGTAAAAACTATTTGATCACCCTTTTTTAAAACACAACCCTCTATAACTTTTCCAGTTCTAATTTTGGGACCCTGTAAGTCCCCTAGGATTGTGACATGTTTGTTGTGTTCTTGCCTTAAATATTTTATATGTGAAACTATTTTTTTAACCTCCCTATGCGTTGCATGTGAAAAATTAATTCTAAAAACATCAACACCCGATGAAATCAATTTACTTAGCATTGATCTTGATGAGCACGCAGGACCAACTGTCGCAATAATTTTGGTTTTGTTTAGATTCATTACTCAAAAATAAGGTTATATTTTGATTTTTGACTTTTGAGGTTTACTAGATAGCAAGCTTGAACTAAGGGCACCTCATTAATTTTGCTTATAAGAGAGTTATAGTTAAAATTTCCACCTTCAATTTTTAAAAAAAAATCTATATTTTTTTTTTCATCAATTAGATAAAGTTTTGAATCGATATTCTCAAACAAGTTGATCTCTATGGGTTTAATATTTCCAAATGATTTATTTGAAAACAAATATATTTTTGTGTTATATATTTCGGACAAATGTTTAAACATCTCAAAAACAAACTCAGTTTTATCTATTTTAATTTTATAATCAAATACTTTTAAAGAGATCTTAAGCGACTTATTTAAATTAAAAGCTAGCTTATACGCTTCAAGCTGACTGTGAATTCCAATTAACTTAAAGTCTTCCTCAATTTCAAGATGGTTAAGCTTTCTGGAAGCCATAATTAAGAGGGTGTTTAATCTTCAAATTCCTTAAACATAACACAAGCGTTGTGACCCCCAAACCCGAAAGTATTGCTCATGGCAACTTTAACGTTTCTAGATTGGGACTTATTAAAGGTAAAATTAATATTCGAATCAATTTCAGGATCACTGTTAAAATGATTTATAGTTGGCGGAACCAAATTGTTATTGATCGAGAGTATACACGATATTGCCTCAACAGCGCCTGCAGCCCCTAACAAATGGCCAGTCATGGATTTGGTAGAATTAATATTCATTGAATAGAGGTGGTCTTTAAAAACATGACCAAGAGCCTTTGCCTCTGCTTTATCTCCAAGTGGTGTAGAGGTTCCATGCATATTAACAACATCAACATCTTTGTATGTTAAGCCTGAGTCTTTAATGCAGTTATTCATAACACTAACCGCACCCTCTCCATCAGGGTGAGGCGCAGTCATGTGGTAAGCATCAGATGAAAGCCCAATCCCTATAACTTCAGCATAAATTTTAGCACCTCTTTTGACGGCATGATCTAATTCTTCAAGAACAACACATCCGCCACCTTCCCCTAAAACAAAACCGTCTCTGTTTAGATCAAAAGGTCTCGATGCGGTCTTGGGGTCATCGTTTCTTTTCGAAAGAGCTTGTACAGCGTTAAATCCACCAATTCCTGACTTGATAATACCAGCCTCAGAACCACCTGAGATAATAGCATCTGCGTATCCAAGTCTGATGTAGTTAACTCCGTCAATCAGTGCGTTTGCCGATGAGGCACATGCTGAAACAGTAGCAAAGTTTGGTCCTTTGAACCCATGGCGTATAGATATAACTCCAGCAGCGATATCTGGGATCATCTTTGGAATAAAAAAGGGATTGTATCTTGGTGTGCCGTCACCATTTACAAAATTTGTAACCTCTTCTTGAAAAGTTTTAAGACCACCAATCCCTGAACCCCAGATTACACCAACCCTTGTATTATCAATATTTTCATTATTCATGCCAGAATCTTTTATTGCTTCATCAGAGCTAACAATTGCATATTGAGAGAACCTGTCAAGTCTTCTAGCTTCTTTCTTTTCGAAAAAGTTCATAGGGTCATAACCCTTAAGTTCACAAGCAAATTGAGTCTTAAACTTACTTGTGTCAAAATAAGTAATTTTATCTGCTCCACTCACACCAGACTTCAATCCAGCCCAGTATGATTTGATGTTGTTTCCAATTGGAGTCAATGCCCCTAGTCCGGAAACAACAACACGCTTTAATCCCATAAGGTTAATTAGAACTTTCTATAAATTGAATTGCCTGACCAACAGTTTCTATTTTTTCAGCTTGGTCATCTGGTATTTGAATATCAAACTCTCTTTCGAACTCCATTATAAGTTCAACTGTATCTAAAGAGTCCGCCCCTAAGTCGTTTGTGAAACTAGCTGTTGGAACCACTTCATTCTCGTCAACACCTAATTTGTCAACTATTATTGCTTTTACTCTTGAAGAAATTTCTGACATAATATTTGATTTATTGTTGTGCACAAAAATAAAAAACTTTGTATTATAAACTTATTATTTTCATTTAATTTTAATTAACAGGGAGAAAGTAAATCTACATTGGAAAATAAAAAAAAGATAGTTGTTTTTGCCTCAGGCAATGGATCAGGCTTTGAAAATATATGTAAAAAATTATCAGACCTAGAATATCTTGAAATTTCAAAACTTTATTGTAATAACAACAAAGCCCCTGTGCTAGATCGTGCAAAAAAATACGGAATTAAAAAGTTTATATTTCAAAATCAAGATTTGAAAAATAAAAAGGTGCTTCTAGATCTTCAAAAAGTTAAACCAAACTTAATTGTATTGGCGGGATTTTTAAGAAAAATACCATTTGATATTGTTAATGAATTTAAACACAAAATAATTAACATTCACCCATCATTATTACCAAAATACGGGGGTAAAGGAATGTATGGCGATAATGTCCACAAAAAAGTTATTGAAAATAATGAAAAAGAAAGTGGTTTTACTATACATTATGTCGACCAAAATTATGATGAAGGAGATATAATTCTCCAAAAAAAAATACAAATCAAAAAAAAAGACGCTGAAAATTTGGCTCAAGAAGTTCTAAAATTGGAACACAAATATTATCCCGAAATTATTTTAAAATGTTTAAGCAATGGAAAATCCTGATATCTTAATTTATACAGATGGATCCTCAAGAGGAAATCCAGGGCCAGGGGGGTATGGAATAATTATCCAAAAATTTTCCAATAAACGCAGTAAAGAGTTTTCCAGAGGTTTTAGAAAAACAACAAATAATAGAATGGAGCTTCTTGCTGTTATAGAAGCTATTAAAAAACTTACAATAAAAAACTTAAAAGTTTATATCTACACAGACTCAAAATATGTCGTAGATGCTGTAGAAAAAAAATGGGTTTTTAATTGGGAAAAAAAAGATTTTAAGGGTAAAAAAAACAGTGATCTTTGGAAGAGTTTTCTAGGGATTTATCAAACTCAAAAAATCAAGTTTTTTTGGATAAAGGCACACAACAATCACCCTCAAAATGAGCGGTGTGACCATTTAGCTTTTGAAGCATCAAAGTCAAAAAATTTAGATATAGATCATGAATATGAAAAAGAATAAACCAATTTTAGTTGCAGGAACCATGGCCTTTGATGAGATTATAACTAAAAACGCTAACTCAGGAAAGATTATAGGTGGTGCAGCTACCTACATAAGTTACAGTTCATCTTTTTTTACAAAGGATATTTATGTTTCATCAATTATTGGTAATGATTTTCCAATTTCATTTCTACACGAAATGAATTCTAAGGGCATATTTACTGGAATGATCGAAGTCTCGAATAAAGACAAGTCTTTCTATTGGAAGGGCGAATATAAAAATGATTTTAACAATAGAGTAACGCATCTTACACACCTAAACGCATTAGAATTTTATAAACCAAATTTAAATAAGCATTCAATTAATTTTGATTTAGTAATTCTAGGGAATTTGGATCCGGTTATTCAGCTGGATATTTACTCCCAGGTCAAAAATGATCATAATTTTGTCATTTTGGATACAATGAACTATTGGATTGAAAAAACTGAAAAAGAATTGTTTGAAATAATTAGTAAAGTAAACCTAGTAGTCATAAATGATGAAGAGTCACAAATGTTGGGAAAATCAGATTTGATTGAAGAATGTGCTAAAAATATATTGAGCTGTGGCCCTGATTATATTATAATAAAAAAAGGCTCTCAAGGAGCTGAGCTTTTTTCAAAACATCAAAGATCAACAATACCAGCGCTTGATAATATCAAAGTTGTTGACCCTACAGGCGCTGGCGATTCTTTTGTTGGGGGTGTTTGTGGATATTTAGCCTCAAGACCTAGTATTAGTTTTAAAGAAATCCATAACGCAATGATTTATGGATCCGTAATTGCTTCATTTTGTATAGAAGAATTTGGTCTTGCTCGCCTACAAAAAATAAGTAAAGAAATTATTGATGAGAGAATTAAAACATTCGCCAGTTATTTACTATAATTATCAGAATTATTTTCTTTATTTTGTTCATAGAGATAACTAATGAGTGACAGGTTAAATCATGAGTGCGGTTTAGCGCTTATAAGATTATTAAAGCCCTTAGAATTTTACCAAAAAAAATATGGTTCGGCTACTTATGGCCTAAACAAGCTTTATTTAATGCTTGAAAAGCAACACAATAGAGGCCAGGATGGAGCTGGTTTTGCAAGTGTAAAGCTTAATATGAGCCCAGGTCAAAGGTTTATGCACAGGGAAAGATCAGCCAATCAAAATCCAATTCAAGAGATTTTTAAATTAGCCAATGATAACCTGACAGACCACATAAATAGCTTCCCCGCTTCTAAAAACGACATTACAAGTCTTAAGAATAATGTCCCTCATGTATCTGAACTTTTTTTGGGACACGTCAGGTACGGAACTTTTGGAAAAAACAGTAAAGATGCGGTTCATCCTTTTTTAAGACAAAATAATTGGATGCACAGAAACCTAATTGTTGCGGGAAATTTTAACATGACAAACAACAAACAAATGTTTGAACATTTGGTTAACCTTGGGCAACACCCCAAAGAAATGTCAGATACGGTCACAGTTATGGAAAGAATCGGACATTTTCTGGACGACTCTGTATCTAAGATTTATAAAAAATTAAAAAAAGAAGGGGTTTCAAAGATGGATGCATCATCCATAATTGCAGAGAAGATCGATTTGAAAAAAATACTTGAGAAAGCATCAAAAGATTGGGACGGAGGATATGTAATAGGGGGGCTTATTGGTCATGGTGATGCATTTGTGATAAGAGACTCAGCAGGTATTAGACCCGCATTTTTCTACAAGGACGATGAGGTTGTTGCTGTTGCATCTGAAAGGCCCGCTATTCAAACAGTTTTTAATACAGCTTTTGATGAGATTAAGGAAATCAAGCCTGGAGATTGTTTAATAATAAAAAAATCTGGCAAAGTCTTTACAAAAAATGTGATAAAATCGAACCATCATAAATCATGTTCGTTTGAAAGAATTTATTTTTCTAGAGGATCAGATAAAGAGATATACAACGAAAGAAAAAAATTAGGAAAACTTGTTTTTAAACAAATACTTCAAGCTGTTAGCTCTGATCTCGAAAACACCGTTTTTTCATATATTCCTAATACAGCTGAAGTCTGTTTTTATGGATTAGTACACGAAGCTGAAAAATACATCATTGATTTAGCTAGAAAAAAAATTCTCGAAAATAAAGATAAAATTAATGATAATAGCCTTAAGAAAATTCTATCATTCAGACCTCGAATAGAGAAGGTTGCTATTAAAGATGCTAAACTTAGGACTTTTATAACCGACGACGTTAATCGAGATGAGTTGGTCAAACATGTTTACGATATTACTTACGGATCAATTAAAAAAACTGATAATCTTGTAATTGTCGATGACAGTATCGTAAGAGGAACTACTTTGCAAAAAAGTATATTAAAAATGTTAAATAGGCTTTCTCCAAAGAAGATTATTGTAGTTTCTAGTGCCCCTCAAATTAGATATCCAGACTGTTACGGAATAGATATGGCAATAATGGAAGATTTAATTGCTTTTAGAGCCACAATAAAATTATTTGAGAAAAGATTTAGGTCTAACGCTCTGGAAAAAATATATAAAAAATGTTTGGAGGAAAATAAAAAACCAACTATCAAGATTAAAAATATTGTAAAAGAGGTTTACGACCCTTTTACTGACGATCAAATAAGTAAGGAAATTTCTAAAATGTTAAAGGATAAAGACATAACATCTGATGTAGAAGTTGTTTTTCAGTCAATAGAAAACCTACATAAAGCTTGTCCCAATCATCTGGGTGATTGGTATTTTTCAGGAAATTATCCAACTCCAGGTGGCAATAAGGTTGTAAATAAAGCTTTTATAAATTATTACGAGGGTTTAAAGGTCAGGGCCTATTAGACCAAATCTCAAAAAGCCACAATTCTTAAACCTTATTATATTTTGATGATACGGCACCCCAATTTATAACGCTAAAGAAAGCTTCAATGTAATCTGGCCTCCTGTTTTGATAATTTAAATAATAAGCATGCTCCCAAACATCAAGACCTAAAATTGGGGTTTTCCCACATTCTCCAGGCATTAGTGGGTTATCTTGATTTGCAGTTGAACAAATCTCTAAACCACCCTCAGAATCTACACATAGCCAAGCCCACCCAGAACCAAACCTAGTAGCTGCAGCTGTTGAGAATTTGGATTTAAACTTATCAAAAGACCCGAAGGACTTATCAATTACGTCTGCTAAAGCGCCCTCTGGCTTACCGCCAGAATTTGGACCGATTACTTCCCAAAACAGACAATGATTGAAATATCCACCACCATTATTTCTCACTGCACTATTACTCATGTCTAATGTTTTCAAAATTTCTTCAATTGACTTACCTTTTAAATCGGTTCCTTCAATTGCAGAATTAAGCTTGTTTGTATATCCAGCATGGTGTTTTCCATGATGAATTTGCATTGTTTTGGAATCAAAATGCGGTTCCAGTGCATCAAAATTATATGACAGATTTGGAAGTTGAAAACTCATAGTATTTTATATTTTTATTTAAAATTAGTGAAATTATAATTACCATAAAAAGTTGTCCTATAGATACAAAATAATTGATGCTAGTGCAGGAACAGGAAAGACATTTTCTTTAAGAAAAAATATTCTATTGAAGTTATTTTCAGGTGATGATTTTTCATTTAAACATGTTTTAGCAGTCACATTTACAAATAATGCATCAAATGAGATGAAACAGTCAATACTTTCAGACTTATTCGTTATTTCAACCAACCCAAAGAATTCAAAAGTACTATCAGAAATAAATAAAGAATTTGAAATCAAAAACGTTAAACAAAAATCACAAAAACTCTTAAAAAATATATTGAATAATTTTTCTTTTTTTCAAATATCTACGCTTGACAAATTCAACCACCGATTGATAAGAAGCTTTTCAAATGAGCTTGGGCTAGGTTATGACTTTGATCTTATTGTTGATAGAGATGAGTTTTTTGATTTATTGATATTTGAGTTTTTGGATAAAATTCAGGATAATAAGACCTTGCTTACTCTTTTATCAAACTATTCAAAAACTAAAGTTCTACAAAGTAAAAGTTGGGATATTGACTATGAAATAAGGGAGCTATTGGAATTAATCTTTGATGAAACAAATTATCTTTACTTTCTAACGCTTTCAGAAAATCAAGACTTAAATCTCCAAGATTTAAAAAAAGATATTTTTAAAAAAATAAAAAGTCTTCAAATATCAATTAATAAAAAATGCAAAGAGTTTTTTTTACTTATTGACCAAAATTCAGAACATGTATTTGTCTATCTAAAAAATTTTGTAAACAGTATTTCTATTAAAAAAATCAATGATTTAAAAACTGATGCTGTTAGATCAAGGATTTTTAACAATCAAATTTTAAAGAAGAGTTTTAGTGGAGAGCAGAATGAAAAATATTCAAATACGATATTAAATGTTGTTGAAAAAATTCTGTCCATGGTTGAAAATGCACAAACCTATTCCAATATTTTCTCAAATATTGACTTAAATATTTTGGCTACTGAAATCATTAAATTTTCCAATGAATATCAGGACGAATCAAACATATTATTCATTTCAGATTTCAATAAAAAAATCAATAAAGAGTTATTAGACCAACCCTCTCAATATATTTATGAAAAGCTGAGCGTTAAGTTTAAAGATTATTTTATCGATGAATTTCAAGATACTTCATTCCTACAATGGCAGAACATCATCCCACTGTCATCACATTCAGTACTCAATGAAGGAGTAAACGAAAACCATGGGAGTATATTCCTTGTCGGAGACCCTAAACAATCAATTTACAGATGGAGAGGTGCTAACCCTGAAATTTTCTCATCATTAAAACAAACATCACCTTTTCATATAAAACCTGAACTTATACCTAAAAAAATTAATTTCAGAAGTTATGAGCAAATTGTAAATTTTAATAATGACTTCTTCAAATTTATATCTTCAAAACTAAACTTGGACAGGGTTGATGAACTTTATAAGAACTTAGACCAGATTTCAAATAAAAAACCGGGCGGATTAACAACAATTACATTTATTGATCAGGAAAAAGACTACAAAGAGCATACTAGCTTAAGTGTTTTGAACATTATTAAAGATAAAATCAGAGAAGGTTTCGATTATAAAGATATTGCCATATTATGTAGAAAAAACGATCAGTGTAGCCAGATATCTTCTTTTTTAATCGAAAATAATATTAATGTAATTTCTGATGAAATTTCTGCTTTTTCGTCGATTGAGGAGGTAAGAATATTAGTAAGATTTTTAGGCTTGAAGGTTGACCCTAAAAACAAGGAGCACATTAAGGAAGTTCTTAAGTATTTCACTCATATCAATAATCTGCGCAATAAATATGATTTTATTCAAAACAACCTTGAGAATGAAATAGAGCTAATTTTTTCAAAAATTTTTGATTTAGATTTCAAAATTTTTTATGGTTCTAGCGATTATGAGTCAATAGTTTACTTGATTAACAATCTTAAATTCTTTGACAAAAATCTTTTGCATATCCAATTTTTATTGGACGAGATTCTAAATTATGAGCTATCAAGTTCATATAGAAAGGAAAGCTTTTACAGTTATTGGAATCAGAAAAAAGACAAAATAAAAGCAACGTTCATAAACAACTCTAACTCAGTCAACGTCCTAACAATTCACAAGGCAAAGGGAATGGAATTCAGCTTGGTTATACTGCCATACTTTGATTTTAATCTGCAAAAGTCAAATTTTAAAACTTGGATACAGTTTCAGTCTTCAAAAATTACCACACCAATTTTCGTTGATTATAAAAACTCTTTGAAGTACTTCGATAATAAATCTAAAGCTCTTTTTCAAGAAAAAAATAACGAAATGATCTTAGACTCATTAAATCTCATTTATGTTGCTTTATCTAGGGCTATTTCTCAGAACCACATCATAACAAACACCCCTAAAGGCGAGAATTTTTCAAGTGTGGCAGAGATATGTCATTCATACTCAAATCAAAACAACTACACTGTGGCTAATGTAAAGGCATCACTTTATAATTTTAGTTGGGGGAATTCAAATAAAAAAACAAGAAAAGGTCAATATTTGTCTGAAAAATCAATTAAAACTTTATGTAAAGTAAAAGCTCATGATTTTAATGCTGTTAGAAAAAACTTGAACAGATCTAAAAAAACATCATATTTTGGAAATGTATTTCATGATGTTATAGCAAAAATTGAAAGTAAAAAGCAAATAGAAATTGTAGTTAATCATTTTTTTAACAGAGGTTTGTTTTCAAAGAATGATAAGAATAAAATGATTAAAATGTTAAAATCAGTATTTAACAACAAAAAGTTGAGTCATTTCTATGTAAATAGTGATAATATATACAGGGAAAGGGAAATATACCTTTCTGATAGCAAAGTAATTAAGCCGGATAGAGTGATTTTTCATGAAAATAATGAAGTTTCAATATTAGATTATAAAACTGGGAAACCCAAAATATCAGATAATAATCAAATTATAAACTATATTTCTGAGTTAGAAAAGAATTCATATCGAGTTAGAGAGGCATTTCTAGTATATCTTGGTAATAAAATATCAATTATTGACCTAATTAGCACTTAAAGTCGTTAATTTAATAGGGGTTGAATCATTGCAATAAGGTCAAAATATTGATGTATTTCATTGAAATTCATTAAGTTTGTGGCAAAATCGATTTAAAAAACTACTAACATGAATAATTTCGTAAAAATATTTTTTGTCTTTTCAATGGTTCTTTTTACAACAAAATCATTGTCTCAAGATAAGAATAATCCATGGCAAATCAGCTTGGGAACCAGTGCTGTAAACTTTTATGGCACCGCACAAGAAGGTTTGTGCGACGGATGTAATGATTTATTTCAGGATTACTTTGCCGTAGATAAATATTGGAATATCCAAACATTTTTTAGTACAGCTAGTGTTTCTAGATATACAGACAATGGATTTTCTATTGGTTTAAGATTATCATTGAATAAATTTGACCAAATAGGTAATACCAATGCAATCCCAGGTTATGTTGATGGAAAGGGACCAGAAAAAACAATGATCACAACTGATTTATTTGTTTCTAAAGCTCTTCCAAAACTAACATTTTTCAAGTTTTCACCATTCCTAGAGGGTGGCGTTGGTCAAGCAAATGTTGATGACATAAATGCTTACACAGTAAATGCTGGTGTTGGTGTTGATTTCCCAATTGGCAATAAAGCATTTATAAAGCTTAATACTGTATATAGAAAAGCATTTGAAAATGATGGTGGTCCAAAAACAGTCTATTATGCACCTGGTGTTAATACACATTGGCAACACAATGTATCATTGGCGATCAATTTCGGAGGTAAAGATACTGACGAAGATGGTATATATGACAAGTTTGATGATTGTCCTTTTGAACCTGGATTAGAAGAATTTAACGGGTGTCCAGATACAGATGGTGATGGAATTCCAGACAAAGATGATTCATGCCCAACGACTGCTGGTACAGCAGAGTTTAATGGTTGTGCAGATTCTGATGGTGATGGTATTGCTGACCCAGATGATAAATGTCCAGATGTTGCTGGTTTAGCAAAGTTTGGAGGCTGTCCTGATACAGATGGTGATGGTATTGAAGACGCTAAAGATGCATGTCCAGAAGAAGCTGGATTAAGAAGATTTAGGGGTTGTCCCGATACAGATGGTGATGGAATCGCTGATCCAAAGGACAAGTGTCCTACTGTAGCTGGTCCTGCTGATAACGAAGGTTGCCCAAATCCAACTCAGGAAGCAATTGATGCGCTGAATGAATTGGGAGCAACAGTTCAGTTTGAATTAAACAAAGCTGACCTTAAGGACGAAGCAATAGAACTGTTAATTAGTGTTTATGATATCATGTCAAAATTTGGAAATACAAATTTCTCAATTGAAGGACATACTGATACGTCAGGACCTAAAGCTTTTAATCAAAAATTATCTGAGGAAAGAGCTGGTATGGTAAAGTCTCACCTAGTTGAAAAGGGTGTTGAGGAGTCAAGACTTTCAACAAAAGGATTTGGTGAAGACAATCCAAAAGCCTCAAATGATACAAGAAACGGAAGAATTACTAACAGAAGGGTAGAATTTAAGGTTGTTGAGTAGACAATTACCATAGACCACAAAACAACAAAAGAGCGCCTAAAACTTAGGCGCTTTTTTTATTTTTAATAAACAATGAATTCCTTTTTTGAAAAAGCAATTGAAAAGTCTTTAGATTTAAATTCTCTTAAAAGGACTGTTATTGTCATTCCCAACAGAAGATCAAGAATTTTCTTAAAAAAAGCAATTCAAAGTAAGCTAAACAAGATTTCGATATCACCGGAAATTTATAGTATAGATGATTTCATAGAAAGAATTGCAGACAATAAGGAAACGGAAAAGACTACGATTCTATTCTACCTATACGAAAGTTATATGCAGATTTCAAAAAAAAATGATTTTGAAAATTATAATTCCTTTAGAAAATGGGCAAACATTTTTTTAAAAGACCTGAATGATATTCAGATGTCAAACAACAATGATCAGGAAGTTTTAAATTATCTTTTTGAGATAAAAAAAATAAATGCGATCAATGAAGAGGACGAATTTAAATTAGAGTTTTGGAAAATTCTACCAAAAATCTCCGAGATATTTATTGAAAAGCTCAGACAAAACAATTGCGCAAATAAAGGGCTAATTCACCTGGATGCAGAAAAAAATATTGAATTGTATAGCAATGCACACAAAAATTATAACTTTTTAATTTTAGGATTAAACTCGCTTTCAAATGTTGAGGCTTATATAATTGAATATTTACTATCAAACAATAAAGCCCAAATCTTTTGGGATTGTGATGAGTCATTTACAAATAACACAATCAATCAATCGGGATATTTTTTTAGGAAATATAAAAACAGCTGGGGTCATTACAAGTCTAATATATTTGACTTTGAACACAATGAACTATCTGAAAAAAAAATCGTCAACATATACCCAGCTACAAAAAATGTAAATCAGGTCAATATTGTATCTAACATAATTAGTGATTTAAAAGGGAAAACTGCCATCATTCTTCCCAATCAAGATCTGGTTTTACCGATGCTTAATGCCATTCCAAAAAAACTCAAATCTTATAATTTATCACTATCGTTTCCAATGTCAGAAATGCCATTATTTAAATTTTTTAATCTGTTTTTTGAACTGTATGGAGGAAGTGGGGGATCCAGCTTTTATTTTAGAGATGTACTTAAAATAATAGAGAACAATATTTTCAACACCATATTCCAAGAAGAAAAGGATATCGAAAAATTTAATCTCAAAATCAAGATATTAAATATTACTTATTTGTCTAAAAAATTTATCGAGTCATTAAAACTATCTCAAATAGATAGATTTTTTAGAATGACAAATAAGACAATTGTTGAAGAACTATTAAATCTTACTGACTTATGCGAGGATAAGCTAAACATGGACATATATTATGATCAGCTAATAAGTTTGCGTAAAATATTATTTATAATTCAAAAATTTCAAATTAGCTATGGCTTTGATATTAGTTTCAGGTCTTTAAAAGAAATATTTAATGATATACTTAAAAACCAGAGCATTAATTTATATGGGGATTTAAATGCAGATATTCAAATATTGGGGCTTTTGGAATCTAGAGCTCTTGAATTTGAAAATGTAATTTTTTGCTCTGCAAATGACGGCATCTTACCTAATAATAATTTCACAAATTCGTTACTTACCTATGATCTTAGAAAAAAATTTGAAATACCAACAATTGATGAGGCAGATGCAAGAGAGGCTTATGACTTCTTTAGGTTATTATTCAAAGCTAAAAATGTAAGTCTAATTTATAATTCAGTTAGTGAGGGGGTAAGTAGTAGTGAAAAAAGTAGATTTATCTATCAGTTGGAGTTGCTCAAAAATGACAATCACGAGATAAACTATTTCAATGCCCAGTTTGAAATCCCGACAAAAGAAGCTATTAATTACTCATTTGATAAATCAAAAGCAGTTATCAAAAAATTAAAAGATATTGCTCATTCTGGATTTTCACCCTCTTCCCTAACTACTTACATTGAAAATCCATTGACCTTCTTTGACAATTATTTATTAAAAACAGATGAATACAAGAATGTCGTAGAAAATCCTGAAGCCTTAGGCATTGGAAGGATATTCCATAATTCAATGCAAGATTTATATAGTCCTTTAGTGGGTCAAATTCTAGATGAAAATAAATTAAAAGGGCTTAAAAAAAATCATGAAAAAGTAATTAATAATAGGTTTGAGCAAGAGTATGGAAAAAGCTTTAAAAGAGGCAAGAATCTAATTGCCTTTGATGTTTTAAAAATGGCAATTATCGCCTTGATAGACCTTGATATAAAAAAAATAAAAAATGGTATTGAAATAAAACTTATTTCAGTGGAAGACCAGATATCAACTTCATTCATGACCAAGAAATCCAAAATAAAATATAAATTAAAAGGATTTATTGATAGAGTTCAAACGGAAAACGGTCATACCAAAATAATAGACTATAAAACGGGTGGGAGCATAACTTCTTCTTCACTTTCATTCGAAGAATTTAATCAAGTAACTGAAAAAAAGAAAAAAGAACTTTTTCAACTATTGTGTTATTCGCTGATATATTTGGAATCCAATAAAAAAATTAAATCAGTTGAACCGGGTTTAATCCTTTTAAAATCAATAAACTCAGGCACTAATGTTGTTCGAAAAAAGCTATCTCACAGACAATATGATTCCATTTTTGATTTAAAAAACCTTTCAGAATTTAAACTTTTAGTAGACAGGTTAGTTGAAGAAATTTTTGATAAAAATTTAAATTTTAAATCAAATTAAATATTTAACGAATAATATTAAATTTGCCAAGTTAACGGTCCCATAGCTCAGTTGGTTAGAGTAGATGACTCATAATCATTTGGTCCTTGGTTCGAGCCCAAGTGGGACCACCCTTAAAGCCCTTCTTTTAGAGGGGCTTTTTGTTTAGTAGGAGCTTTCTAAATGTATAAATTTTTTGATGCGTTTTTATTTACTTCTATAAACCAAATAATAGGTATATCTTATTTCTTTAACTCTTCGATTGACAATGATCTAGCTGTTTCATAAGATTTCTTGATGTCATTAAGTAAACGCATGTACATGTTTGAATAATTTTGAGCTTGAGACAATAAACCGTAAAAACCATTTGATAAATAGTAGTCTGCATCAAAGTCAAATGTATTTAATGTTCTTGAGCCATAAAACTCACCATCAAATGAGTTGTAGCTGAATCTAATTCTAAATTTTTTTAAAATTTCGCCTCTGCTTATAATATTCCACTGATCAATTTCTTGTGATGTAGCGTAGTTCCTATCTTTTTGATGATTAAACATTTCTAACAGCAACCCTTTAAGTTCATTATTCTTAATTAATTCGAAAGTACCTGTAGATATTAATTGTTCAAATATCCCGTCTTTAGGAAAAAATGAAAAACCAACCTCAATATCCAGTATTGTACTAATTGCATCAAGATCGGAAAGATTTTTGTGATTTAAATCTATGTCATTTAATATTTCAAGAATATTCTTTTCAGAATTCTGTAAGATTTTTAGCAATTCATCAATTTGAATCAAATCATCATCAAGACTTACAATTAAGTCTGCAACAAGTTCATTTTTTTTAATTACATCCTCATTACTTTTTCTTATGTCCTCAATAAAAAAAGATATAAAAACACTCAGGATTATTATAAAACTTTGAAAAAAATATTTCAAATTATTTTTTATGTAATCATACTTTAAATTTTTAGAAACAGTTTTTTTTCTCACAGTAAAAAAGATAAATAGTTATAACAAAACTAGGTATTTATTTAAAATTTAAGATAAGCTGCTTTTTAATTCATTACTTATAACTGTGAGTCAACTATTTTTTTCACAAAATCTCCAATTTTTGATGAATCAATCCACCTTGCCACAATAACAAGGTTGTAATCTGGAATAATAACAACATAATTTCCGCCAAATCCAGCACCGTAATAAATATTTTCTGGCAGATTTTCCCACTTTCTTTCACCCTTATTTAACCACCACATATATCCATATGATTCATTGTTTTTTGAGGGTACTTGAACTAGTTCGATCCAAATAGGACTCAATAATAATTTGTTTTTCCACTTACCTTTGTTTAAGAATAATAACCCAAATCTAGCATGGTCTAATGAGTTAATAAAGAGGCCACCTCCAAAATGGCCACCACCACTAACGGAGCTAACAACAGATCCATTTAAATTTAACTTAGATTTTTCGTATCCGTACCACCTCCAACTTGAAGAAGCCCCAATTGGATCCATTATTTCTCTTTTTAAAATTTCAGGAAGAGGCTCCTTCAGTATCTTTAATAGTGAAAACGAAAGTAAGTTTACCCTTACGTCGTTATACTTATATGCTTTTCCTGGTTTAGCAATTTCTTGTGTTTTTAGCTCCTCAATACTTAAATTTCTAGGTGGCCTATCCGCCCAATCAAAAGTTCCAAACAAATTTCCTTTCCATTGCGACGATTGATTTAGCAGGTGGTGCCATGTAATTTCTTTATTATGATCAGAAGAAAATTTCCCATCATTTACGTAAGTATTCATTTTTTCATCCAGATTGAATAAACCTTTTTGGTAGGCCAACCCAGCTACAGTTGAGAGGTAGCTTTTAGTAACGCTAAATGTCATGTCCACCCTGCTAACATCACCCCACTTACCAATGATATATCCATCTTTAATTATTAGTCCATTTGGGCCTTTTCGAGGTTTTGTAGGGCCTTTTATCTCAAACCCCGGCTCGTAACCGAATGCCGAAATAATAGCATTTTTTAAATTCCTATTTACTGAGTTTTCATTATCTATTGCAAATTGAATAGCCCCTCTAATTTTTTCATTTGAAAACCCTAAAGATTCAGGCTCTCTTTCTTCCCAATCTTGACCTGGGAAATACAATCGTTGAGCACTAACTGTAAGACTAAGAAAAACAAAAACAATTAACTTTAGGTTCTTCATAATGTTAACTTAAAACGAATACTAATTTCTAATTTGATTTAGTTTATTTGTTAAAGCATCCTTGTTTTGACTGTCATTACTTGACAATGGAAGTTGATTTTGCATAAGCAAATTTGGTCTTTCAAATTCGTTAAAGGATAAATTAAATAACGCCTCAGTTCCATCTTCAAAATGTATGTATTTATGTGTAGAGTTTCTGATAGCATATTCGTTGTTTCCAAGTTCAGAATAGATGTAATCCCTACTATTGCTTGATGAATTTGAATTAAGAATTCCAGCAAAACTTTTACTGTCGTATATATCACTATTTTCAATACCACATAGTTCTGAGATTGTAGAGAACAAGTCTGTTGTGTTAATCAAAGAGCTATCACTCACACCTAGTCTGGTCACATTGTTTCCTGAAATGACCATAGGAACATTGATCCCACCTTTATACAAAGTTCCTTTAACTCTTCTAGAGTTGTATTGTTGAGCTACCTGATTTGGCGTCCCATTATCTCCTATAAAAATAATTGTTGTATTATTCAGCACATCACTTCCAATACTTTCAATCAATCTACCAATTTCAGTGTCCATAGCCTCAATCATTGAAAAATAATAGGGTAGAGGATTTTGTTCAATACTAATATCATCATCCGGCAAAGCACCTTGGCTATGCAGGTCTTTTGGTGCAAGATGAAAAGGTGTATGGGGCGCATTATAGGAAAGACATAGAAACCATGGATTATTCTGATTATTAATCCAACTAATAGCATCATCGGTAAAAAAAGATGTTATATATTGATTCACGTTTGAGTTTTGTCCGTTTTTTGACAACGTCCAGTTAAAATAATTTTGAACGCCACCACCAAGAATTCCAGAATAATATTCAATCCCCATATTATTTGGATGATTACGATCTGGTGGTCTACCCGAAAGATGCCACTTCCCGATGAAAGCTGAACTGTAGTTGGTATTATCATTCAGTTTTTTAAATATTGAAACCTCTGATGTTGATAGTACATCATCAACTTTTAACACGGAGGTCCTGTATCCATATTTACCTGTTAAAATTGTACCTCTAGTAGGCGTACAAACTGGATTGGACCAAACATTGTTGAATTTAATTCCACTGTTAATTAGGTATTGAAGCGTAGGCATACTTGGTTTTTGATTTCCAATATTATAGCCAACAGTTGCATCCAAGCCAAGATCATCAGCTATAATTAGAAGAACATTGTTTTTTTCTTGGACTTGGTCATCGTCAATATTATTATCACTTGAACCTTCTTCACTACTACAGCTCGAAACTATAAATAATATTGAAAGCAGAAATACTCTAGTCCTGTAAAGAATCAATTTGTATAACATAGTGACTAATTTCTTCAGAGCATTTTTTTACAATATATAAATTTGAATTTACAGTATCATTTATTTGTTTGTAGTAATCATCTTCTATTAATTTATTTACAAAGCCTGGAATTGTATTGCTATGCCCAACTACAATAACTGTATTTCCTTTTTCCTTTTTAAGAAATGATTCATAGTTGATATTTGAAGCAGAATAAATTATTGGCTTAATTCCTTTAGCAATTGACACAGGAAGAACGGTTTCTATTGTCCTGTTGTAATTTGTTGAATATATACTGTTAACTTCTTTGTTTTCAAAATATCCATTCCACAATAAAGATCTTTCTATTCCCTTTTCGTTCAAATGAGGGTTTTTATTCAAAGGATCAGACCTGTCCTTTTCTGCATGCCTAATTAAGTAAACTTCTAGGCAGTCATCAACCGGTAGATTACATGATAAAAAAAGGATCGTTAGTATTATTAAGTGCCTCAAAACTTATTCTTCAAATCCTTCTTCCCAATTACCATAAATTAAATTAGGGAATAAAATAAATTTATTTCCAAAATCATCTTTATGTTTTAAAGTAGCATCCCAACGTCCTGGGTTGTCTTTCCCAAAAAAATCCTGATGAAAATCCCCAAGATTATCTCCAAGAAATAAAATAATTTCATAACTACTTAGTTCATTTCTTCTTGCTTCTTTGTCTCTAGATTCAGTTCTTAATAACATTTTTGTTGAATCATTAAATGGGAAACCTAAGTCAATTAAATTCTCTTTTGTTGGTTCGTAATTTTCAACTAATCTGTTTGACAAATAAATTATTTCAACATTTTTTTTGGCAGCATAATTGAAAAAATCTAATGATCCAGGTACTGCTGTAGCGATCTTTTTATTAACCCAAACAGACCATAAATCTTGATTATAATCAAGCCTTTCATCAATTAGCATCTCATTAAAGGGGGTGTTATTTAATACTGTTTCGTCAAGATCAGCAACAATTGCTATTGGCTTATTATGAGTATTTAAAAGCTCTTTATCAAGCTTGGCTTTTGCAACATTATAGGCTTGAACACAGAGAGCTTTGTATTCTGCAGATTTTCCATGCCAATAGATGGAGTGTTCTTTTTTTGAAAACTTTGAATCACAACTTAAAATGATAAAGGTTGATAAAATCAGCAAATAGCGCATCTACTAAAATTATGAAATTATAAATTTAAAATAGCAAATACCTATATTTAAAAGGTGAAGAAATCAATCAATAAATACTCTTTTTTATTAGGATTAGTTTTTTTAATATTAGGAATATTTTTTTATCAGGAATTCAAATCCTTTTTTACAGCTGTGATTTTTTTTGTAACAGCAATTGGTTTTTTTTACCGATCATAGTTTTTTTGAGGCATAGTATTTGAATTTATATATTAAATTACAGCTATGAATTCTAAATCAATATTTTCAGCGTTATTAATATTTTCATTTATGTTTTCATTCTCTCAATCATACGAATCTCATAAGTATGAAACCCTTTATTCACAAGACAACTTTGAAGTGAGAAATTATGAGCCTGTATTAAAAGCTAAAACTTACTCAGATAAAGGATCAAATAATAATTTTGGAAAACTATTTAGATACATTTCAGGTTATAATGAAAAAAATCAAAAAATTTCCATGACAACTCCAGTTTACATGAAACAAGAAAGTGAAAAGTCAATGATGGAATTTGTATTGCCTTCAAAATTCAATCTAGAAAACGTTTCTCAACCACTTTCAAATCAAATAGAAATTTATGAAGATCAAGGAGGTCTTTATGCTTCAGTTCGATATTCTGGTTATTCAAACGCTTCAAAGAGAAATAAGCATAAAAAATTATTGATTGAAAAATTAAAGGAATATGATATTAATCCTTTAGGAGATTTTCTCTATCTTTCATATGATAGCCCGTACAAGTTTTATAATCGAAGAAATGAGGTAGTTGTAGCTATAAAAGATTTTGAAAAGAATAATTAGAAATATCATCATTTTATTTTTTCTAGGTTTTTCATCTATTTTATCTACCCAAGAACAAGAGCTTTTTGACTTGATTGTTGTTGACGAAAATGCTACACCCCCACTTCTTCCGGAAAGAATGATTTTTACACAAAGAATGCTTTGGGGAGAAAAAGGTTTGATGCGTAAAACAGGAATATCAACATTAACTATCCAGAACAGAGAAAAAGAACTCAGGTTAAGAAGATCTTTTTTAAAAACCCACCAGATCCTTGGATATACGACATTGGCAACAATGATTGCTCAGGGTATTATTGGAGGAAAGCTATATAACGGTCAAGGTGATTTGTATGAAACGCACAAAACAATGGGTAAAATTGTAAACGTGGGATATTTTACTGGCGCAGCACTATCATTGTTTTCACCCCCTCCACTAACCAATAAAAAAACCAAGGGTTTTAGTTCAATAAAAGCTCATAAAATCCTTGCTAATATCCACTTTAGTGCGATGGTCATTACAAATGTTGTTGCTGATGATAATAGAAAAGCTCACAGGGCTGCAGCATACACTGCATTTGCAAGCTATGCAACTGCCGTTATCGTATTTAAATTTTGATGATTAAACTTTTAAATATATCACTGATTTTTGTTCTAAGTGTTTTCAACTTGAATGCTCAGCAGACAATAATGTTAGATAAAGACGAGTCTTACATTAAGTACGATGCCAAACACGTATTACATGCTTGGGAGGGAATTAATCAAAATATAAAAGGAGTTATTGTTAAAGACAAAAAAATTGAAAAAATTGCCATTGCCGCACAGGTAGTAGATTTTGATAGCGGTAATTCTGGAAGAGACGCACACTCATTGGAAGTTTTGGAAGCTCTAAAATTTCCAAGTATTAAGTTTTACTCTGAAAAAATAAAAACACAGGGCGATGTTATAATATTTGATGGTGAAGTGGAATTTCATGGTCAAAAAAAATCCATACTGGTTTATTCAACATTAAGTGAAGAAGACAATTCAATAGTTATAAATGGAAAATTCACATTAATCCCAAGTGAATTTTTAATCGAATTACCTTCATTTATGCTTGTGAAAATGGAAGACTTTATAAATATTCAGTTTGAATTAAGATTCTAAGGTCTTATGAGTTTGATAATAAGAATTTAAACCCAAAAACCGCGAGGATTGATCCAATGATAGGAAAAACCACGTAATACCATGCAAAATAATGAGAGACCCCTTCACCAGTTATTGCATCTACAATTGAAGGACCAAGCGAAACTGCTGGATTGAAAACAGCCCCAGAAATTGGCCCCACAGAAAATATTCCTGCCATCACAGTTAGTCCAATTGCAAGTCCATAGAATGAATTTCCTTTTAAATTTGGATGGGTAGCAACGTTTAGTATTACAAACACCAATAAAAACGTGAATATTATTTCCGAAAAAAATATGGGATATATTGAATCACCCAATACAGGCTGAACTTGCATGTTGCTCTTCATCAAATAAATTGAGAGAGCAGCTAAAGTAGATCCTAAAATTTGAGAAAAGAAATATTTAAATGAATCGACAACAGAAATTTCTTTTTGAATAAGCATTGCTAATGTTACAGCAGGGTTGTAGTGAGCACCAGAAATATGAGCTCCACAGTATACCAAAACTACAAGTCCAAAACCTACCGCAAGTGGATTACCCGATGTCAATCCAATAATTAAGACAAGGAAATATGTCCCAAAGAATTCTATAAATAATTTTTTGTTCACAAACTAAAGTTATTAAAATGACGTAATTATTGAAAAGGAAAGCCCCTTAAATTCAGGTACATATCTGCAAACACCACCATAACACATAAGCCCGCCCCTTTGTTTCCCGTATGATAACATAAACTTACTAGCATTTTTTGAAAAGGACATTCCTAAATTGGAATATGCAGGTTTATCTTCAAGCTCATTTCCATAATTAACGATGCTGTTGAAATAAGCAGAAAAATTATAATTAAAATTATATTCAGCACCATATCCCAACCAATTCTTTTTATCATCTTCAGTGAAAAGATGTTGAATTTCAAATCTCATAGATTTCTCACCATTTAAACGTAGGGTATTGTCAAAAACTAATATTTTAGAATTTATTTCACCAACCTTTTCTTCAACAAATCTTTTGTTGTAGTACCTATTAACAAAAAGTATAATATTGCTAAATTTTTCTGACCATTTGTTTCTTATCTCCAAACTTTGCTCTGAAAAATACTTTTCTCCGAAACCTAAAAATTCTAAATTATAATCCTCATTTTCGTAATCATAATTTCCATTAATATTATTCCATTTAGAAATATTTAAGCTAATTTTTGTTCCATATTTTCCGCCTAGAAAAGTTTCTTTTTTGATGCTGTAATATGCATCCAATTGAAATCCAATTTCACCTGCCTTCATAAGGCTAGGGTCTTGAAAAGATATATTCGGTTGTGATTGATAGACATTTATGTTGGTCAATAAATAATCATGCTGTTTAGTAAGTGCGGGTAAATAATTTAATGTTGTTTCAAAAAAAGGACTTCCAAACTCCACTCTTTCACTATAAAAACCCATATTTTCAAGTCTTCTGAATGTAAAATCTAAACCAAGCCCATCTTTTATTAGGCCCGCACTTAACAGATGCGCATTACCATTTTTTATAAAGGTCTCCGAAACAGTATTAAATTTGACAACACCGTCCTCAGACTTATAGGCATATTCATAGTTTAAATAAAAGGAATCTGTATTGTAATCAATTCTTGCAGAAAACGAATTTGTTAAATCATCAAAAGGATAACTGACATAATGAGGGGCCTCCAACCTCCCCAGATAACTTAGGCCAACCAATAAACTATTAAAAGTGTTTTTATCTTCATACAGAGTAAATTCTGAATCAAACCCAAAAACCTTTCCTTCAGAAATAGTATTGGCTTTCTTTTGGTATCCACCTAGTAACACAAATCTTAAATTCTGTTTTTTATAAGAGGTTCTTATCCCCCACAATGAATTGTTAATACCCAATTGCCTGTCCTCCCAGGTTCTTAAAAGCATTCCGCTTCCAAATTGCTCATAAATTGTTCCAAGTGTAAAATTAAAATCATTCGGATTGAAATTGATACTAAAAGTGGAAACAAAGGTATCTTCAAGTAGGTCTGAATAATTTTGGAGTGCTAAAGGACGATAAGATTCTGTTTGTAGATCAAAAACCCATTTATTATTTAGATTATATTTCAAATTTAAATAGCTATTTGATGCAAACTTCTTATCATAATCAGATGATTCACTATCTTGATAATAAACCCCATTGGACTCAAAAGATCCATAAAAAAAATTGTTTGACTGCGAAAACCCTTTGGATATAAATAGTAGAAAAAAAAGAAATAATCCTAATCTATTCAATGTCATACTCCTTCAACTTATCTAAAAGCCCTAGCTCTTCACCAGGGGCATAACCAACTCTTCTGTAAAGAATCTGATTTTGTTTTGTAATTATTGTATGCGGAAGTCCAGATATATTAAGTGCTCTTTTTAAATCATGGTTCTCATCAAGCAAAACATCAAACTTCCAGCTTTTTCCATTAACTAAAGGTCTAACCCTTCTTTTTGTTCTTGAATCGTCAGTTGAGATTGCATAAACCCTGAACTTCAACTCCTTACTAAGCTCATCATATACTTCATTAAGCGCATCCAGTTCGTTAATACATGGCACACACCAAGTCGCCCAAAAAGAAAGAATGTAAAAATTGTCTTCATTTAATTCTTTGTTCATCGTTGTATAAGTTCCTTTGAATGTTTCTAGTGGAATGTTGGGCACAAGTTTTTGCGCATTAAACTCTGTCAAATAAAAGGCTAAAATCAGTGTAAAAACTATTTTTTTATACATGTTTTAAATTTAAGACTAATTTACTAATTTAGCGTGCTATGAAAAAATTTATGCACAGAGCTTCGTTATTATTCCTACTATTAATTTTGTCATGCAGCGGTAGCGGCGATGATGATTCTCAAACAAACGAATATATAGACCTATTTATTTCAAGCACCACAGGTTTTGTCGGAGAAACTATAATATTTTCCGTATTTGATGGAGAGGGAAATAATGTATCAACATCTGCAGATTTTTATGTTAATGAAGTTAAAACTGCCTCAAATACACACACATTTAATAACACAGGTACGTATAGTGTTTATGCGCAGTTAGGTCAATTGACATCTGAAACAAAAACAGTTGAAATTATGGCGACCCCCATTGCATTCAAGCAAAACGTAGTTGTTGAAGATTTTACGGGGACTTGGTGTGGATGGTGTCCAAGAGTTTCCGAAGCCGTTAGGTTGTTAAAGCAAGAAACTTCAGATGCTATTGTAATTGCAATACATAATGGAGATGCAATGCAATTCTCACAAGAGGGAACAATAAGAGCAGCTTTCAACGTCACTGGCTTTCCAACAGCATTAATCAATAGACAGGAAAGATGGGCTTCACCGCAACCTTCGAATGTGTCTCAAGTTACTGGAAAAATGAGTGGAAAATCTTATGCATCAGTTGCTATGGAATCTTCAGTTAGTGGCGATGATTTAAATCTAAAAGTCAAAGTTAGAATGGGATATGGATATAAAACAATGAAGCTAGCAGTTTACATGCTTGAAGATGGACTTGTATATGACCAAAGAAATTTCACATCTTATTATGGAGCTGCGGATCCTATCAGAGATTTTGTGCATGATGATGTTCTAAGAAGATCACTAACTAATGTCTTTGGTGATGATCTCCCATCAGACCAAGTTGGTCACGATAAAATATATACCAGAGATTTTGTTTACGCTATTCCACCAAATTATGATAAATCAAAGGTCAAGTTAGTTGCCTTTGTTACTACGGGAGCTGAAAGAACTATTGTTAATGTAAGAAAGTCTAAACTCGGTGAAACTCAAGATTTTCAGCCATTAGATGAATAATACTATAGACCTACATGGGAAATCTCATGAAGAAGCGTTAATAATAGTTGAGGATTATCTTCTTTTAAACTCGTTTGACAACTTATTAGATTTAGAACTTATTACAGGAAATTCAACAACATTACAGGATAAAATAATCAATACAATTCTAAAAAAATATGAATTTAGTTACTACATTCCAAATCACAATCGTGGCGTTATGTACATCACTGATTCTAAAATAAATTAAAAAACTTATGAAAAAACTTGCTACCCTTGCTCTTATTTTGTCATCCTTTTTAGTTTTCTCTCAGACTACAAAGGAATTTGTTGATAATGTGGTTAATGAAGTGGAAAGCAATTCTAAATTGGAGCAATTTGCTCATGAATTATTTGACGTTATCGGACCAAGATTGGTGGGTACACCGCAAATGAAACAAGCCCACGATTGGGCCATCAAAAAGTATGAGTCGTGGGGAATAGAGGCTTACAATCATGAGTGGGGTAAATGGAGAGGATGGGAAAGAGGAGTTACTCATGTGGACTTAATTGAACCCAGATTACGAACACTAGTTGGAAGACAATTGGCATGGAGTCCATCAACAGGGAAGAAGGGCCTTCAAGCAGAGGTGACCAAAATACCATTGGTAGAAAATAAAGACCAATTTAGTGAGTGGCTAGAAACCGTTAAAGGAAAATTTGTTCTGGTTAGTCAAAAAGAAATTACAGGAAGAACAGACTCTCAGTGGGAGGAATATGCAACTGAGGAATCTTTTGAAAAAATGAAAAAAACGAGGGATGAATTAACTGACCAGTGGTATAATAGTTTAAGAAATACTGGATATGGATACAGAGATATAAATAGCGCTATTGAAGATGCTGGTGCAGTTGGTTTAATTTCTAGTAGATGGTCTAAAGCATTTGGCGCAAATAAAGTTTTTAGTGCAGGTACAGAAAAAATACCTAATGTTGATTTAAATCTTGAAGATTACACAATGCTTTACAGACTTGTTGAAAACAATCAAAAACCTGTCATTAAAGTTATTGCTACATCAAAAGAGCACGGAGATGTACCAACATTTAATACAATTGGTATGATTAAGGGGGTTGAAAAGCCTGAAGAGTATGTAATGCTTTCAGCACATTTTGACTCGTGGGACGGAGGACAAGGTACAACTGACAATGGTACCGGCTCAATTGTTATGCTTGAGGCGATGAGAATACTAAAAAAACTTTATCCTAATCCTAAAAGAACCATAATGGTAGGCCATTGGGGTTCAGAAGAGCAAGGGCTTAACGGTTCTCGTGCTTTTGTTGAAGATTATCCAGAAATAGTAGACAATATTCAAGCACTCTTTAATCAGGATAATGGCACAGGAAGAGTTGTTGATTTGAGTGGTTCAGGATTTTTAAATTCTTATGATTATATATCTAGGTGGCTTGCTCCTGTTCCTAGAGATGTCAGTAAGCATATAGAAACTGAATTTCCAGGCTCACCAGGTGGAGGTGGAACGGATCATGCTAGTTTTGTTGCTGCTGGAGCTCCTGCATTTAATCTTAGTTCTCTCAGTTGGGCTTATTGGGATCATACTTGGCACACGAATCTTGACACTTATGATAAAATAGTTTTTGATGACCTCAAGAATAATGTAATCCTTTCAGTAGTTTTAGCCTATATGGCTAGCGAGGATAATGAAAGAGCGTCAAGAGAAAAAAGAGTTATACAAACCAGGGTCAATCCTTTTACGGGAAGATCAATGGGCGGATGGCCTCAAACTAGAAAACCAAATAGAGACGGGACATCAGCTAAATAGATCCGTCATAAATCTCAAAAAAATCCAGGTTAGGACGATTGTCCATATCCACCACCTATTTTTTACATACCAATCCATTTAATTGCTTTTGATTTTAGTTTCTAATTTAGTAATAATTTTTCTGTGGTGATGGAAATGCATTTTTATAAACTGAAGAGTCATGTTGATATCAATTCTACCAGCGATTGGATGCCTTAAAATTCCTTTTTCTAAAATCGACTCATCTAATGCATTAACCAAGACTTCAAAAGATTTTCTTGATTTTATCCAAGTTTTTCTCAGTTTTTTTATTTCAATGTTTTTAGGCATTGAATCATACGTTATTTTAGGAGCTTTCATTTTTATACCTGTGAAAAATATGAGTTCTAATAATTTCATTCTAAATTTTGAAACAAAGCTCACATAAACCAAAGCCTCAGGATAACTTGTTTTCTTTTTTATATATTTTATTGTAATAAACTCAGAGAGCCACACATGATACAAGTTTTCAGCGATTGACCATTCATCTTTATTGATCTTTTTATTTAAATCCTCATTCGTGTATACAGAAAGTTTCCCAAACAAATCTTCTAAATCTTTATTAATGATTTTGAAACTATTTTCTTTAGACATTTAAATTAATTTTTTTAGTATTGATTCCTCAATATTATGTCCACCATCGAATAAATAAAAGTCATAATCCAATCCATAATTGTCTAATTTTTTTCTTTCATTTAAGATTTTCTCTTCATTTATATATTCATCGTTTTTTCCAATTAAAAATCGCAAGCTGAAATCATCCCACCTAGATTTATAAATTTTAGTAAGACAATCTTCTGGCAAATTGCAACCCCATAAAATCAGCGAATTTAGTTTAAAGCTATTTTTGATAACCCAGCGCGTTGCGGTAGGCCCTCCCTGAGAAAAACCCAATATATTCAATTTAAAATCCAGTCCATCTAATCTAAGTGAGCTATAAATTGAATTCAGAAAATTAATATTGTCTTGAATATCATTAAGACTCTCAACCTTGGTCATCCAGCTTGATCCGACCCTTGAATAATTATCTTTTAAATAAAACTTGTTGAGTGCTTCAGGCGCTATAATGACAGTTTCTTTATTGGAAATACATTGAAATTTTTTTATGAAATATTCAGGCAACATACCATAACCATGTAAAACAATCCAAATATTTTTTGTTTTACTGTTTATCTCACCAATTTGAAAATAACGTGCACTTTTGGTTGTTTGGATTTTAAACTTTTGAATCATTCAATATCTAAATTATAATTAATTTTACGAACATGATAAACAAAACAGAAATTGAGAAAGCTCAAAATTCGTGGGGTAATGGTATTATTACAATAGGAAAATTAAAAGATAACCCAAAAGAATCTAGAATTTTTACTGTGAACTTTATAAACAAGCACTATGATTTTGATTTTGGCGATGTTCTTTTTAAGCCAACAAAAGCTTCCGAAAAGCAATTTAGAAATAATAATAAATCAGCACTTTCATATTTTATTGGATCAGATAATGATTATACCGAGGACAAAGGTTTTGCATTGAACCCCTGGGTTATGATTGAATTTAAAAATGAGTCTATAAATATCTATGATAATATAGCAACTGCAATGGGAAATTATTTTTTTACAGATCCTGGCGGGGAAAAGACTAAGGTAGAGTTTAGTTTTGTTTATAAAAAGAATAAGGAGGGTGAAATCAAAATCGTTCTTCACCACTCCTCATTTCCTTTTAGCGGATAAGTTTATTCTTGTACTGATTCAGCTTTTGTTTGGGTCCAGCTTATCAACTGATCTCCGTCAATTTGATACCATTCAATAACAATTGAACCATCAGATCCTGTAAATTGAGCATTAATCCAATCACCTTTCTCATTCCAGTTTTCATTTTCAGTTTTTGTGGGTTGAACAGCAAAAGCATAATCAGTGTTCCATTCCCATGCAACACCATTAGCTAAATCTTCTTGATAAGATGCCTCAACTTTAGCTACAAAATCTTCACCATTGGTTACAACAGTACCATCATAGAACCTGTAATTTCCCTCATCTGCTATGTGAGCTTTCATTGTTTCATAATCTCTTATCAACCAAGCTGCATCAATTTTTTTAAAAACATCAACAGTTGCTTCTGAGCCCATAGTGACAGACTGGCCATCTAGAACAAACCCGTTCGAGCTTTCTTTACATTCACAAGGTGTTGTTTGACAAGCAGAAAAAACAAAAAGCACTGCTATTAAATAAATAATTTTTTTCATAATAAAGTTTTAAAATTAAAGCATGTTAAGTTCGAAAAATATCTAGCCAATTCCTAGAAGATCCTTCACATCATTTTCTTCATTCTCAATTTCAGGTGTAATTACTTTAGAACAGTCTAACTCAATATTTAGAACTTCCGGTTCTGGAAAAGGATCCTTAGAAACATTTAGTTCTTCATCTGCATAACATTTATTCATAAAAAGACCCCATATTGGTAAAGACATAGTAGCTCCTTGACCGTATGCAATTTCTTTAAAGTGAATGGACCTATCTTCACCACCAACCCAAACACCCGTCACTAGATTGGGTACCATTCCAATGAACCAACCATCACTTTGATTTTGAGTAGTCCCTGTCTTTCCTGCAATATCATTTTCAAACTCATAAGGATAGCCTGTAACAACATTATTATACACATAATTTCTTTCATCTTCGGCAATGTTGTGTCGTAGCCTTGCTCCAGATCCAAACTTTGTTACACCCTCTAAAAGCTTTAAAGTAACATATGATGATTCTTCACTTATCACATCTTTTGTGTTTGGCTTAGATTGATAAATTATTGTTCCATTTTTATCTTCAATTTTTGTAACCATTACAGGTTCCACATAAATTCCTTTGTTTGCAAAAGCTCCGTAAGCACCAACCATTTCATAAACACTCAAGTCAGGAGTTCCTAAAGCAATTGCGGGTACATTTGGAATATTAGAACTTACACCCAAGTTTCTTGCAAGATCAGCAACAGGTTTGGGCCCAACCTTATCAATTAACTGAGCACTTATTGTGTTTTTAGAATTTGCTAAGGCATTACTTAATGTTCGCATACCTCCATATTTATCACTTGAATTGGTTGGACACCATGGTTCGGGGTTTCCGTATTTGTAAGGTTCAACACAATGAATTAAATCAGGAAGCATATCACATGGTGAAAGCTTCAATTGGTCAATGGCAGTTGCATATAGAAAGGGTTTAAATGTAGATCCAATTTGTCTTTTGCTTAACATTACATGATCATATTGAAAATGTCTGTAATTAATTCCACCGACCCAAGCCATTACATGACCATTTTTGGGATTCATTGACATCATACCTGCTCTAAAAAAATGCTTATAATAACGAATTGAATCAATTGGTGACATTATTGTATCAATATCACCTTCCCAAGAAAAAACTGTCATATCGGTAGGTGTATTAAATGATTCTTCTATCTCATCATTGGTCAATCCCGACAGCTTGGATTTTCTCCATCTTTCGGATCTTCTCATCGATCTTTTCATAATGTTTTCCTCCTCCTCCTCTTCTAAATCTAAAAATGGTGCAGTTGACAATGTGTCACTCTGAATAAAAAACTCCTTCTGTAAGTTAACCATATGCTCTTTTACAGACTCTTCAGCATACTTTTGCATTTTAGAGTTTATGGTTGTATAAATTTTTAAACCATCAACATAAAGATTGTATTTTGTACTATCATTTTTAAAGTTTTTTGATGTCCAATCTTTCATAAAACCCCTTAAGTATGATCTAAAATATGTGGCAAGGCCTTGTCTGTGTGATTGGGGTGTGTATTCTAGTTTTAGAGGTAATGACTTAAGCGAGTCTTCTTCTTTTTTTGTTATATAATTATTTTTAGTCATCTGCATCAAAACCAAATTTCGCCTGTTTTTTGTTATTTCAGGCCTTCTAATTGGATCATATAGTGAGGAGTTTTGTAACATCCCGATTAGCATTGCTGACTCTTCAGTTTTTAAATCAATTGGCTCTTTTGAAAAATAAATATTTGAAGCAGACTTTATCCCATCTCCGTAATAACCAAAATCATAAATATTTAGATACATTGTCAATATTTCTTCTTTTGTATATTGTTTTTCTAAACGAACTGCGATTACCCATTCTTTAATTTTTTGAGTTACAGCCTGAAAAATGTTCCTTGATCTAACTCCAACAAAAAGTTGTCTTGCAAGTTGTTGTGTTATGGTACTTGCCCCTCCTCTTTGATTTAAAAAAACAATTGCTCGCAGAGTAGCTTTCAAATCGATTCCAGGATGACTGTAAAATCTTTCGTCTTCAATAGCAATTAAAGCATTAATGGTCTCGGGGTTAATTTCTTCGTATTCAATTGGAGTTCTATTATCATTAAAATAATACTTACCCAAAACTTTGTTGTCAGATGAAATAATTTCAGAGGCAAAATTCGTTTTTGGATTCTCCAGTTGACGAAAATCTGGCATATCGCCAAAATATCCAATTGAAGCTAAGTAGAATACACCAAAAAAAGATATTACACCGGAGGTGAATAAAAACCAAAAAAGAAAAACCTGAAACCTATATTTTTTCATTGGATTTATTTACTAAAATTCCCACATCTAAGATACCTTGTAATTTCAAAACAGCACCAACACTATCAATATATCTAACAGCATGCGAAACTTCAACTAAAGTTTCCCCACTAACATTAATATTTTTGTGAATCGGAATTTGAAAAGTTTTAATTCTTGTTTGCTTAGACAGAAGATTTTTATTTTCAGAGTCATCAAACCTAAAAGAGATTGTATCAGTTAAATTTAAATTGTTGTTTTCAAGATTTGACAAAAGATATATGTTCGAAAAAGGATAATCTTCATTAAGCTTAAGAAACACATAAATATCAATAGGACTTTCACTAATATCTAAACTCGCTTTTATAGGCTCTTCTTTTAACCAAAACCCATTTGTTTCAATGTATGCGGAATGTATTGTAGATTCATCCTTGCAGCCAATGATTAGAAAAAAAATAAAAAATAAAAAAAAACTAAACTTTCTCACTCAAACGCCCTTTTTTAAAAAACTTAATTTTTTTCTTTCTACCCTTTCTTGCTTTTTTACGTAACTCAATTGGAAGCATTGAGGTGTTTTTACATGCATTGCTGCAGCAGCCATTTAATTCCTTATTACATCTTTTACACTGAATAAATAAAACATGACACGCCTCATTATTACAATTTACATGGTTGTCTGAAACCTCACCGCAAAGATGACATTTTGATATTACTTCTGTACCAATTCTTTCGCTGAGTCGATTATCAAAAACAAAATTCTTGCCTAAAAACTTATTCTCAATGCTACTTTCTTTTACTTGCCTTGCATATTCAATAATACCACCACCCAATTGAAAAACATTATCGTACCCATTCTTCTTTAAATATGAACTTGCTTTTTCACATCTAATTCCACCTGTACAATACATTAATATATTTTTTTTGGTCTTAGCATGATCAAACTTATCTTTTATTAGGGGAAGAGACTCTCTAAAAGTATCAACATCTGGACAAATTGCTCCCTTGAAATGACCTACTTCACTTTCATAGTGGTTTCTCATATCAATTGTAATCGTGTTAGGTTTATCAAGCAAGTCATTAAATTCTTTAGCACTTAAATGGATACCAGAATTTTCAATATCGTACTCATCAGGCTTTAATCCATCAGCTACGATTTTATCTTTGATTTTAATTTTAAGCTTTAGAAAAGATTCATTGTTGTGCTCAATACCAATATTAAGACATGTGTTTTTCAAAAAAGTAATTGAATATAACAATTGCTTTAGTTTTTTTATTTTTTTAGCCGGAATCGATAGTTGCGCATTTACCCCCTCCCTTGCAACATATATCCGACCAAGAATGTTCAGTTTTTCAAAACTTGTAAATAAATAATTTCTAAAACTTTCAACGTCATCAATTCTATGATATTTGTAAAAAGATAATGTCAACCTTTTTTCGTTGGCTTTCTTTATAAGAGCAGCTCTTTCATCATTGCTAAGCTTATTATATAGTAGCATTTATTTACAAATTCTGTTTACAAATGTAAGTTTTTAAATGATGATTCTTAACAAATAAAATTGTACTTTTAAAAACTAATATCCCTCTTATGGCATCAGATAAAGACTCTAAATTAAAAGCACTACAATTAACACTTGACAGACTAGATAAAACTTACGGGAAAGGTACTGTTATGAAAATGGGAGACGTTTCTGAATCCGAAGTCGAATTTATTTCTACAGGTTCAATAGGTTTAGATTACGCTCTTGGTGTTGGGGGTTACCCAAAAGGTAGAGTTATTGAAATATATGGACCTGAATCGTCTGGAAAAACTACGTTGACTTTACATGCAATTGCTGAATGTCAAAAAGCTGGTGGTATTGCAGCTTTCATTGATGCTGAGCATGCATTTGATAGATTTTATGCCCAAAATTTGGGAGTAAATATTAATGATTTGATTATATCTCAGCCTGATCACGGAGAACAAGCTTTAGAAATCACAGACAATTTGATCAGATCTGGCGCTGTTGATATAATTGTAATTGACTCAGTAGCTGCATTAACTCCAAAAAGTGAAATTGAAGGGGAAATGGGAGACTCAAAAATGGGATTGCATGCAAGACTCATGTCACAGGCTTTGAGAAAATTAACATCAACAATTAGCAAAACAAATTGTACAGTATTTTTCATAAATCAATTAAGGGAAAAAATTGGTATAATGTTTGGAAATCCAGAGACAACAACTGGTGGAAACGCTTTAAAATTCTATGCATCAGTTAGACTTGATATAAGAAGATCAACCCAATTAAAGGATTCTACAGGAAATGCAATGGGTAATAAAACAAGAGTTAAAGTTGTCAAAAACAAAGTTGCCCCTCCTTTTAGGGTATGTGAATTTGATATTATGTATGGTGAAGGGATATCAAAAATGGGTGAAATTATCGATATAGGCTCTCAGTCTGGCATAATTGATAAGAGTGGCTCATGGTTTAGCTATGGGGAAACAAAATTAGGTCAAGGAAGAGATGCTGTAAAGAATTTACTTAAAGACAACCCAGAACTTTGTGATGAGCTGGAGAAAAAAATATCAGAATTTCTTAGCTCTGATAAGTCTTAGCAAGATCTTCTTTTAATAGTTTATAGACCTTATTTTTCAGCATATCCCTGTCATTTTCCTTCAAACCCTTTGTTTCTATAAAGTCATGAAATCTAGCTCTTAATTTTCCTGGACCTCCAACAAAGTAATTATATGCAAAAAAATAAGGGAATCTTCTTTCACAATCATAAAATGATAATGGTACAATTGGAATTTGAAATTGTATAGCTAGATTAAAAGCACCATTTTTAAATTCCCTAAGAACAATTCCAGGCTCAGGAACACCACCCTCAGGAAAAATACAGATTGAAACACCTCTTTCAAGTCTTTTTATTGATTTTTCATATACATCTTTTCTGCTTCTAGAGTCATCACGATCCACTAGTATACAAACCTTACTGTAGAAATATCCAAAAACTGGGATTTTATCCAATTCTTTTTTACCAACAAATACAATTGGGTGTTTACAACAGAAAACCATCAGCATTATATCAATCATACTTTTATGATTTGATACCACCATATAGCTTTTTCCTTTTTCAAGCTTCTTCTTGTTTTCTAATACTGGCCAAAAACCCATTCCGAAAAGAATAACATTCGACCAAATATTTCTTGCAACCCAATAAAACTGTGGATAGAATTTTTCACTAGATGAAAACAAAACTAGTAAAGGAAATGTTGAGATAATTCCAACAAATGCAAGTACATAAAACCAAAAATTCCAAATTGATAGTATTATTATCTTAAATATCCTAAGCATATTTCAAATGTAGCTATTTGTAATTAATGTTCTGAAAACCATTACTTTTGTTATGAATGTCAAGAATCTTAACAGGAATTCAAAGTACCGGAACTCCTCACCTTGGAAATATTTTAGGTGCAATTATTCCTGCAATTGAACTATCAAAAAAGAATAATGAATCATTTTTATTTATAGCAGATCTTCATTCCTTAACTCAGATAAAAGATCCTGAAGAGTTAAAGGAAAACACTTATTCAACAGCAGCTACTTGGCTAGCATTTGGATTAAATCCTCAAAAAACAATTTTTTACAAACAATCAGATATACCAATAACAACAGAACTTGCATGGATTTTATCATCTTATTTTCCATATCAAAGATTAACCTTAGCCCACTCTTTTAAGGATAAATCAAATGATTTAAAAAAAGTTAACGTAGCACTATTCACCTATCCAATGTTAATGGCAGCGGATATTTTACTTTATGATGCTAATTATGTTCCTGTTGGTAAAGATCAAATTCAACATTTGGAAATTACTAGAAACGTAGCCTCTAAATTTAATAATTCACATGGTGAAACCTTAATTATTCCCGAAGCGATTACTGATGAAAATACCAAATTAATTATTGGAACAGATGGTCAAAAAATGAGTAAATCAAAAAGTAATATTATAAATATTTTCCTTTCTGATAAACAACTCAAAAAACAAATAATGTCAATCAAAACAGATAGTTTATCTATTGAGTCAATTAAAAACCCAAATACATGCAATGTGTTTAAATTATACAGCCTAATTGGTAATGAAGCTCAAGTTAAGCAAATGAAGGAAAATTATGAGAGGGGTGGCTACGGTTATGGTGAAGCAAAGAGTCAGTTATTTAATCTCATATTAGAAACTTACAGTAAACAAAGGAACACTTACAATTACCTAATGGATAATAGAAGTGAAATTGACCAAATCTTAAAAGAGGGCTCAATAAGGGCAAAAAAAATTGCTGATCAAGTAATTAAAAGAGTTAAATCAAAACTTGGAATTTAAGTAGTCATTTATCCAAAAAAACTTTAAATTTAAAGGTGCAACTTTCAAAAGCAATAACTAATTTACTCTATGATCATGATTGTGTTACAATCCCTGGTTTTGGAAGTTTCATCATTAATGAGTCATCTGCAAAGTATATAGATAAAGAAAACAAGTTTTATCCGCCTGGGAAATATGTTTCCTTCAATCCATTAATTAAGTCTAACGATGGTTTACTAGCAAACTATATTTCAAGAAAAGGATCTATTTCTTATGAAGAATCTTTAAAAAAGATACATTCTAGAGTTGTGAAATGGAAAAAAATATTGAGTCAAGAAAACCTCTACGTTCAGGGGATTGGAGAATTCATATTAAATGACTCTGAAAATATTATTTTCACAGCGGATAAAAATCTAAACTTTTTAAAAGAAAGCTTTGGGTTAAGACCGATTAAAGTTCAAAAGCTTGAAAAAAGTGTATTGACTTACGATAAAAAAACTTTAGAAAAATACAACTCTTTAACCATTAAGAAAAAATCTTTAAGCTTTCCTGCTCCATTAAGAAATGCAGCAATCTTTATACTTCTTTTGGCCGGTGCATACTTCATCAACACAAATTATCAAGAGTTCGTTTTTAAAAATGAAATTCTACAAAATAAAATTGATAGAGAAAACTCAATTGCTAGCCTTGAAAAAGCTGTTTTTAATTTTGGGGAGTTACCAGCTTTAACAATAAATATTAAACCTAAAGTAGAGCAAAATTTTCATATAATTGCCGGAGCCTTTAGTTCAGCTATCAATGCTGATAGATTGGTTTCAGGGCTTGCAAAAAAAGGCTATAAATCAACAAAATTTCCAATGAATAAAGATGGGTTAATTAGAGTTTCATTTGGTTCATTTAATACTAAAGAAGATGCAGTAATTGCCCTTAGATCAATTAGAGATAATGAAAATAAGTATGCTTGGATTTTGACAAAGACCAACTAATAAATTCTTCATTAAATGAGCTTTAAGACTCCTGAACAATCCAAAACTGTCATGACAGACTTGGTGTTACCAAGTGATACAAATGCATTAAATCATCTTTTTGGTGGAGAGCTATTAGCCCGCATGGATAGAGCTGCTAGCATTTCTGCTGTTAAGCATTCTGAAAACATCGTTGTTACAGCATCCATTAATAATGTTTCGTTTGGCGAGCCTGTCCCTTTAGGAAGTATCTTGACAATTGAAGCCAAGGTATCTAGAGCTTTTTCAACTTCCATGGAAGTTTTTATTGATGTTTGGATTCAAAATAAAATGAATAGAAAAAAGTTAAAAGTTAATGAAGCTATTTACACTTTTGTTGCAGTAAATAAAAGAGGAAGACCCATCAGAGTTCCTGAGCTAAAACCAGAGACTGTTTTAGAGAAAAAAAGATTTGATTCCGCTTTGAGGCGAAGACAATTAAGTCTTGTTTTAGCTGGTAAAATGAAAGCCAATGAAGCTTCAGAGCTAAAAGCAATTTTTGATTGATTTGAATAGCAGAACCTATTTAATATTATTTCTTTTTTTTACACCATTAATTGCATTTAACCAAGCTAATTCTACTTATACTTTAAAAATATTGGGGGTGGTTCAGGATGGTGGATTACCACATTTAGGATCTGGCAGGATTTGTTGTGAAGATTTTGAGCAAAATAGATATGTTACATCGATTATGTTAATTAATAATGAAACCAACGAATCATATCTTTTTGACGCTTCACCAGATATTAATAAGCAATTGAATTTTATGGGTAAAGGAATTAAGAAGAATTTAAAAGGTATTTTTTTAACTCATGCTCACATTGGACATTATACCGGCTTAATGTATTTTGGCAGAGAAGCTTTAAATTCCAAATTAATGAACGTTTATGCAATGCCAAGAATGAAAAAATTTCTTGAGCAAAATGGACCATGGAGTCAATTGGTTTCTTTACAAAATATTTCAATTACAGAATTAAATAGTAATTCAATGATTGAGATCGATTCAAGTGTTGTTATCCAACCAATTGAAGTTCCTCACAGAGCTGAATTCTCTGAAACTGTTGGATATAAAATTTATGGACCAAACAAAACGCTTCTTTTCATCCCTGATATTGATAAATGGTATTTGTGGGAAAAATCAATTATTGATGAGATTAAGCAGGTTGATTATGCTCTAATTGACGCAACTTTTTATGATTCTAGTGAGGTTAACTATAGAGACCTATCTGAAATTCCTCATCCATTTGTTATTGAAAGCATGGAACTTTTCGATTCAATAAAATATGAAGAAAAAAGCAAAATATTTTTTATACACCTAAATCATACAAACCCTTTGCTTGATAATGAAAGTGACCAATATAAATTTGTTAGGAGAAAGGGCTACAATGTTGCTAAAGAGGGTATGAAATTCGATCTCTAGACTAAAGATGCATTTAAGTTAATTTCACAGTTTAAGGCACCAGAAATTGGACAATTATTTTTTGCTTCTTCAGCAAGTAGGTCAAACTTATCTTTATCAATACCAGCTATTTTTGCTTTTAAATTTAAGTCAATTGAGATAATTTTTCCGTCTTCAAAAGTTAGTACGGCTACGGTATTTAATTCATCAGGGTTAAAATTTGATTCATTTAGAACAAAAGCTAATTTCATATTGAAACATCCAGAAAGTGCACCAGCTATAAGTTCTTCTGGATTTGTTCCAAGTTTTCCATTATCGTTTTCAAATCTTGTTTTAAAACTATATGGCATTTTATTAAATGCACCACTTTGAGCTGATAAAACCCCATTACCATCAGCACCATCACCTTTCCAAATTGCAATTACTTCTCTTTTCATATATTAAATTTTTATGGTTAATAACCTATAAGTTATTTTTCTAATTTAGTAATTATGAGAAAACTCTTTTACATATTTTTTTTATTTTCTCTTCACTTAAGTTTTTCACAAAAAATTTTTTCAGTTCAATACAAATCACAAGCAGATGTAAAAATCTTTGTTGTTGAATATAAATCGCAAGCAGACTTATGCGTTTATAAGGTAGATTATAAATCTCAAGCAAAAGGCAATGAAGGTCTCTGGTATTTTGAAGATTATAAATCGCAAGCTGACAAAAAAATTTATTTCACAGAGTATAAATCAAACAGTGATTTAACAATTTTCTTTGTAGATTATAAATCTCAGGCTGGCTGGCAGGACAAATCAAAAAAGTATTTGCTTTACTAGAACCTTTTACCAATTGAAAATCCACCCCTCCCAGTGCCCCTGCTTCTGAAGGATGTAATTTCAGGCCCACCTAATAATTGTTCAGGATCCTCAATAAAGAGGTATCTTCCAAAACCCAAAGAAAGTTCAAAAGTCCAACCTTTCTTATTTACCCATTTTTGACCGATTGCAGCTCCTAATGCTACATCAAAAAAATCTTCCTCTTGGATCTCAGTGTAAGGCTCAATATTCGGATTGTTTAAACCATAATAGTACTCCACATCGCTTTTACCGAAACTAAACTTTGAAAACACTTCAGTAAAAAACCCACTTCCTCCAAAATCTCTTTTATCGAAAAAATAAAATCTGTAAAATGGCGTTAAGGCTAATTTGTCGGTCCAGCTTCTAGACGCATTAGTATCATTAAAATTTAAAAAAATATCAGCTCCGAATGAAGAATAGGGGTCATTGATTTTCTCATAAGTAATTTGCAATGCAGGTTGACTCAATATATCTAGGATATCTAACTTTAATTCATTAGAGCCAATTTCGCTAAACAGGTCATCTATTTGTTTATCATCTTTAACTACTCGGACCTCTTTAATAGTATTTTGGCCATACATATTGAAATAGCACAGAAAAAAAAATAATGTTAGTTTTTTCATAATAATTTAATTTCTACAGAACTCATCTCCTACATTAAAAGAATTATAAGTTTCCAAGTTGACTTCTGCATCAGCGTAACCAATTCCCCCGCCAGGGTTTTCATCTCCACCTCCTCCACTTTTTTCTACAATTATTACAAAATAATATTTTCCATCTTGAGTATATTTTTGAGTAATATCACCACATTCATCTAGATCATTACAAGAAATAAATACAAGAAATAAAAATGGTAGTAAAAACTTTTTCATTGAATCTTTGAGTAAATTTATGAATAAATATTTCTTTTGCTCAATTTTAAAAATACACATTTAAACGATTCCCGAGTAGTTTTTGATTCTATGAATCATGAGTATTTTGTAGATGGCAAGAAAATTAAGTATTCAGTAACAGCACTAATAGAAAGTTTTTTTCCAAAATTTGATTCAGACTATTGGTCTAGTAAAAAAGCAATAGAACGGATCCAAATTGAAGGTGGAAAGCTTACCAATGAAAATATTTCTAATGTTAAAAAGGATATTTTAATGGAATGGGAAGGTAATAGAAAGGATGCTGCAAATAAAGGCACTCTTCTTCACGAAAAAATTGAAAATTTTTATAATAATATTGAGGACAGTATTGATGCCCCAGAGTTTACTTATTTTAAGAATTTTATCAAAAAATACCCCAAACTAAAACCCTACAAAACTGAATGGAGAATATTCGACTCTAATCTTTCATTGGCAGGTTCTATTGACATGGTATATGAAAAAGATAATGGAGATCTTTTTTTATTTGATTGGAAAAGAAGCACAAAGATTGTTAATGGTGCTGGTCATTTAATTGAAAGTGATTATAATTATGGTTTTGATGAATTATCACACATAGCTGACAATAGCTACAACAGATACTCACTTCAACTAAATCTTTATAAATACGTTATCGAAAACAATTATGGAAAAAAAATCAGCTCTATGAATCTTCTAATTTTGCACCCCCACTTCCATACTTTTTTCCATCTTCAAATACCTAAACTTGAAAAAGAAACAGAATTCTTAATTACAGCAGCAAGAAATAAATCTATTTAAAAAAAATCATCAATAATCTTGATATCAAACCAATTAAGAAAATGGTAATAAAAAAAGTTATCGTTATCTCAAGGATTAATATTATTAGAACAATTCCGCAGATAATTCGAATTGTATTTCCAATTTTTTTAGGTAGATATCCAAAAAAATATTTGTCAAAAAAATTCACTTCTTTTAGTTAAATTACAAATTCAAATTACACAATGTGAATACTTTTTTCAAAAAATTTATTTTACTAATAATATTCAATTACTCTTTTGCTCAGAATGAGTGCCCGCCTTGTGAAATTATCGCCAACAAGAGTTTAGAAATAACAAAGTCAAAAAGTAAATGGCCTGAACTAAAGAAGGGTGAGATAATTAGAATAAACAGCTTAACTAATATTTATTATGAAGGTGAGGACATATATTGGCCTCTTTGGAAAATATCAAATATATATAATACAGATTGGTGGACAAATAAGAATTCTGACCCATGGTCATTGACAACTGATTGGAAAAATAATTACAAAGTACCAGATCATAATTTTAAAGATTGTGTAAACGATGAATTAAGATGGAAATGTGGATATTCTTACAGCTTAAGACTTCCTAAAAATTTTGATAAAGATAAAAGGTATCCACTGGTAGTTTATTTACATGGCAGCGTTCAGGAGTCTGCAAGCTCTTTAACAGGTAGAACATGGAGCTTAAATAATTTTTATATGTCTGAAAATGATGAATATATAATTGCAGGCCCAACAAAACTAGGTATTGACTGGAGTCCAAAAAAAATTCAGGATTTGGTTGAAGATATTAAACGAAATATAAAAATTGATGTTAATCGTATTTATTTGACTGGATTAAGCATGGGTGGGAGGGGAACATTTATAGTTGCTTCTAAATTACCAGACCTTTTTGCTGCCATAATGCCACTTAGCCCACATCACAGACCCTATTCCTATTTACCACTTGCTCAAAAAGTGAATCATATACCAACATTTATGCATCATAGTACCAATGATGCTACTTCATCATTTTCCCTAGCACAAAAAATGTTTGATGAACTTTCAGAAACAAATGAAAATATTGTTTTTAATATTAAAAATTGGAATCATAGTGGATGGTATCGAATATATAGAGATAAAGAAAAAATAGATTGGTTATTATCATGGGAAAAATAAATATCTTTAATAAATCGTGAGGCACCTAAGCAATCAAATTATTTTATTCTTTTTTTTGTTTACACTCAGTAATCATTCTCAAGATTTAATTTCTGTTCACAACTCTGGAAATTTCCAATTAATTCAGAAACTTTCATTTTATGATATCAACATTAAGGGTAGTCCTTTTATCTATGAAGATTTTGTTACAGGACAAATAGTATTTGAATCCGGAAAAAATATTACTGGAGATTTTAGGATAGATTTACATGCTCATAAAATCCAAACGAAAAATAATGATGGAAAAATATTTGAAATAAGCATTGATAGGACATTTGAATTAATTATTAGTGGAAAAAAGTATAGCTTTCATGAACTTGATTTAGTGGAGACAAACAATTTTATAATACTCAGAGAGTGTTTAAAACTTGAAAATATTAGTCTATATGAGTTTTTTAATAAAGACCTGAAAAAACCGATTGAAGTAACTGGTAGCGCAGCTAATTCTGGATATGGAAAAACTGCTGATCCTGAATGGGTTGATCAATCAGTTTATATTATTTATTATAAGAATAAATACCATGAAGTTCCTAAAAACCATAAAAAAATGATTGGATTAAAATTATTTAATGAAAAAACTTATACTAAGTTTAGGAAAGAAAATAAAATTAATCTTAAAAAAGAAGAAGATTTAAAACAACTAATTACTTTTTTTAATTAATTGATTTAATGGGGATGTAGCTCAGCTGGCTAGAGCGCTTGACTGGCAGTTAGAAAATAAATAATCTTCATCAAACATTAATAAAAATTAATTATCTAAAATAATTTTCTTTAATTCTTTTGATTTTTTATCAAATTCTTCTTTTGTTATTAAATCTAAATCTAAAAGTTCTTTTAATTTTTTTAGTTCTTCAATTGCATTATTTTTTGAATTATTTATTGATGGTTCTTTTACAGCTTCTTCATTAACCTTATTGCTAACTAATGAGCCATCTAATTCATAAACTTTATACCAATTTATTGATGTTGTATATTTACCTAAACCCCCTTTTTCTTCATCAACTTTAATCAATTCATATTTGTATTTATTATTTTTTGCAAAGTTTTCCATTTGATCTTCTGCTTGTCTAGTCATTTTTTTTATACTAGTAAATCCTGAATTTGCCACTGAAACTGCATAAAAGATTCCTTCTTTAAAATAAAAGACACCTTCAGTTTTCTTTTGATAGATAGGGGTTCTCTCTAAACTTAGATTAGTAATGTCCTGCCCAAAAGAAACAACCGGAATAAATAGTAATAGTAGAATTAGTTTTTTATTCATCTAAGGAAACGTCATAAATATCGTGTTGAAAATTATATTCAGAATCAGGTGGTAAGACATATCCAAATCCAATTCCCATAACATCATTTAAAAATTTATACTTTTCACTTGATGTTCTGAATCTCCAATGAGTTTGAAATTTTATTGATTCAAAAGTTTCAGTTACATAATTAAAAACTCCTGTTGCTTTACAATAAATTTTTTCGTTTTCATCAGTGATTAAAACCATATCTATATCCAAATCAGCAAATGTATTACCATCTTCTAAATAATAAAGTGGAAAATCGCCGCCAACAGGCAATACCTTTCCACTAACAATACCATCAAAAACACCTTTTTCATATGGTGCATAGATGGTTTTTAATTTTAAGTATTCACCAACAGATGACTGCCACTCTCCAACAGCTGCTTTTATAGAAAAAATTTTTTTACCCTTAATTTCTTGCCCAAAAGAAAAAAGTGAAATTAATAGTAATGAAATAGCTAGTTTTTTCATAATCTTAAATTTATAAAATAATGTACATTAAAAAAATAGAAACGAAAATTGTAGATTTAGGCAATGATAAGAACATTATGAAAATGTCAAAAATGCTTGAAAATAATGCTAAAAATATGGAGTGGACGAAATGATGGAAATTGTTAAAAAAGTGCTTGGCTCAAAAAAAGTATTCTTATCTGTTAGGGGATGTAGCTCAGCTGGCTAGAGCGCTTGACTGGCAGTCAAGAGGTCGTGGGTTCGAGTCCCATCTTCTCCACAAGTGTAGAAATAAGTCATGCAAGTTATTAGTCTAAGAGATTATAGAAATGAAGAGTTTTGGAATGTTTTAACGCATTTACTTGGTGTTATAATGTCGATAATAGGCATACCTTTTTTGTTTTATTTTAACAGCGACATCACTACCCTTAGTACTATTTCAGTTATATTATTCTCTTTTGGTTTATTGATTGTGTATTCATCTTCATCTATTTATCATTATGTTATAAATACGGAATTAAAAAAGCGACTTCGAGTCTTGGACCACATAAGTATATACTATCTTATTTTAGGCTCCTACGCCCCTGTATGCTTTATAACACTATATGAATACTCAGGGATAAATATTTTTATTGCCGTATTAACGTTGTCAGTAGTGGGAACTTTAAAAAAGTTATTCTTCATCGCTAAGTATGAATTTATATCTATCTTTTTTTATTTAGTAATGGGATGGTTAATAATTTTTGATATTCAATCTCTGTTTAATTTGATTAACTTTAACGCTAAATTATTGTTGATACTAGGAGGTGTTTCGTACACTCTTGGTATTATATTTTACGCTTTTGATAAGATAAAATATTTCCATTCGATATGGCATTTATTTGTATTAGTAGGTTCGGTTTCACATTACTTTATGGTATTGCTTTACATCATCTAAATCACTAGCATATATTCTGCATCAATTTGAATTCTTCATTTCATAGTAATGATAAATCTTATTCCCTGAAATAATTTTTTTAGATTCATTTACTATAGACTTAGCAACATCAACTGCTTTAATCGGTTTATATTCTGATTTCATTAAAAAAGAGAATAGAGGCATAATTTTTTGAGCTATAATTTCACCAAACCTAAACTCATTTCTTTTTCCAAGTAGAAGAGATGGTCTGAAAATTAGGCAAGTGTTTAAACCAAGCTGCATAATTGAATTTTCAATCTCGCCTTTAAGCGCTAAATAAAAGTTTTTACTTTTTTCATTGGCACCAGCAGATGAAACAAAACAGAAAGAAGACGCTTGGTTAGTTTTACAAGCCTCAGCTATATTTAAATGAATATCATAATCAACTTTTCGATATTCCGATTTATTAAAATTTACCTTTGATTGAGTTGTGCCAATTGATGCAATTACAATGTGGTCTTTACTGATAACTTTTTTATACTCCTCTAAATTTGAAAAATTAATAGTATAATTTTTTATTTTTTTTGAATCTAAACTTATTTTTTTTCTTGATATTATATTTATATTTTCAAAATAATTATCATTTATTAATAGCTTTAAAACTTCACTACCGATCAGTCCAGTGGAACCAAATAAAGTAACGGTTTTGTTCATAGATTTAAAGTAAATTTAAGTGATTAAGACCATTTATTTATGAAATCAAATCTTAAAAAAAACTTTCTAGCATTTTTAGGTATAATGTTATTTAGCTCAGGCTTATGTATTTTTGGTGAAGCTGTAATATACAAATATGAATCAAAGGATTGGTTTTTTATAGGTACCATTTCATTAATACTAATTAACTCTGGATTAGTTTTAATAATAAGTAATAAGTAGAAAATTTTCTATAGAGGAAGAAGTTCGTTTTTATTTACCTCTCCTTTAATTTTTAAGTAATCTTTATAGTTATATCTTTTACCACGAAAGTATATTGAGTGAACTACAGGGATTTCAATTTTAGTTAGTGCTTTATCTCTTTTACTTAGTCTCATAAAATTAAGTGGAAATTTCAAGGTAATAATTTTTTATTAAATCAGTATAATTAAAATAAAAAATCTATGTCTGTGTAGAATGCAACGGAGGTCTGTCCACTTTCTAAAATAAAACCAGGTTCAATTGTTGTTTTTCCAGCGTTAATTTTGATATTTATTGAAGCATTATCTAGCTCATCAGAAATTTTCAATTTGTATTCTTCATCACCTATTTTTATAAATGCAGAAGAAATTTTCATACTCTTACCATTTAATTGCTGATCCCAGTTCTTGGTTGCAGGAACGTAGTCGTTAATGCTGTCTTTTAACTTTAAACCACTTTCTTTTGGCCACCGCCTTAAGGTTAATTTGTATTCACCTGATTTTTTGAAATCAACATAAAATTTCCCAAGTTCATACGGATCACCTCCTCTTATAACAGATTGATCCCATGCCGTAATTGAACTTACTTGAACATCATGAGCAGTTACTGTATTAGATATATTTGGTATTATATCTATATAAGAATATTGAAATTCTTTAGATGCGTCTTCCCACCAATCATCATAAAACCTTTGCATTTTACTTGATAAATCCTGATTCTCGTCTATAATATTATTTTTTTGACCAGGATCATCCTCAATATTATAAAGTTCATTACCATTAACCAACCTCCAATTTCCATACATCACGCAGCTTTGCTTTCCTTTTTCAGGCCATAAATTTCTTTGAGTATCAGTCACCAGCATCCTATCTGCTTCTTTTTGGTTAAGTATATATTTACTTAGATCAGTTCCATCAATTTTTTTTCTAGAGCTAAAAGGGATTTTCGCAAGACTCAATAATGATGGCAGCATATCAACGTGTGCCGACAAACCAGAGTAATTTTGTCCACCAAAAAGCTTTCCATTTTTCCATTTAATAATGAATGGAACCCGATGGCCTCCATCATACTCACTTGTTTTAGTCCCCCTCATTCCCGCATTAAATCCAAGCCATTTCTTTTCTTTTCTTGAATATTTGTAGCCGTTGGAGGTGCCATTATCAGTTGTAAATATTATTATTGTATTATCGAGAATTCCTAAATTTTCTACTTGTTGATGTAGTCTACCAAAGTTGTCATCAATATTTGTAATCATACCGTAAAATCTCTTCTGGCTTTCTAACAAATCATTTTCATTTTCATACATATCATAATATTCCTTTGGAACATTAAATGGGCTGTGTGGAGCATTAAGACTTAAAAAGCATAAAAAAGGCTTATCCTTATTTTTATTAATAAATGAAATGGCCTCATCAAAAAAAACGTCAGTACAATATCCGTTAGTTTTTTCAGGTTCTCCGTTTCTAAAATAAATATCATCTTGATAATTGTTATTCCAATAATCAGGTGTCTGGCCAACACCTCCCCCCTTATGGTAAAAGGTTTCTTTAAAGCCTCTTTGCTCCGGTAAAAAAGAGTAATTATCTCCTAAATGCCATTTTCCAAACATACCGGTTTCGTATCCAGCTTCTGAGAATAAGTCAGCTATTGTAACTTCATCTTGATTGAGTAAAGAACACCCTGCGTTGGTATGCCACACACCATTTCTTAAACAATTTCTTCCTGTAATAAAACCAGCTCTAGTCGGTGAACATGTTGTGCCTACATGATAGTTTGTGAAGTTGATTGATTCTGATGCAAATTGATCAAGATTTTTTGTTTTAATAATCGGATTTCCATTATAGCCAAGATCACCGTAACCCTGATCATCAGTCATCACAATAATAACGTTAGGAGTTTGATTAATAGATTTCGAAGAAGAAATTATTACTACAAATAATAAAACTGCAAGGGGTGTACAAATAAAAGTCCAAGCGTATTTTTTCATATAAAAACTAAAGTATTAAAAATCTTTTCACTTTTGATTCCAAAACTTAAATGGATCTCCAACTTTTTCCATTTCTGAGAAAAGTAATTTTTCCATTTTTTGTAATTTGGATTTATACCGTGGGTCATTTGCTAAGTTAATTTGATATTTTTTCGGTGTATTTTTAGTGATAGTAATCACATCCTCACTTTGATGTTCCAATAAAAGCTCATTTGGGTTTTGCTTTAAATTAAAAAGTTGATTGACCTGTACTTTTCTTGGCATCGTAAAGGCTCCATCCATAACATCATATTTTATGAGTTTCCAATTCCCTTTTTTAATTGATCTCATACCAGGTTTAAAACCACCTGAATACGCCCCGTATAATACATTCCTAACTTTATCTTTTTTCCCATTTAAAACACTATTGAAACTTAAACCGTCAACAGTTTCTGGAATATTGATACCTGCTATTTCACATAAAGTTGGTAAAACATCGAGTAAATAAATATTTCCTTTTGCTTGACTGTTTTTCTTAATCTTGGGACCTGAAACAATAAAGGGTATTTTCCAACTGTGTTCATATAGATTTTGCTTTCCCACTAAACCATGTTTACCAATTGCAATACCGTGATCGGAGGTAAAAAATATATAAGTATTTTCTAATTCGCCGGTTTCTTTCAGAGCTTCCAGCACCCTTCCAATTTGAAAGTCCATATCTTCAATACAGGCAAAATCTTTTCCCTTTTCATTTCGTATGGTTAATTCGGATCTGCTTAAGTATACGCCCTCTACAGAGTTTTCATCTCTGATATCTGGATCTCCATATGGAAATGGGTGAGTAGGTAAATAATTTACAGGAACTGACGGAGATTTGGGGTTGATTTTTTTTGGCGGATTAGGATCATTTGCCCCATATTTTTCTAAAAGATTTTTCTTCCCTCGCCTTGGATCATGTGGATGTGAAAACCCTAAGAATACCATAAATGGTTTTTTGTCTAATTCTGTTTTACGTTTTTCAAAGTATTCAATAACCTTATCAGCATGCCACTTATTTCCATCAACATCATTATTCTCGCGGTTAGTTTTGTCATACCTTTCATCAAATAGTAGGTTTGCACCTTCATAGCTATTTCCTCTTTTCGAGGTTCTAAATGTATAATACCCACTCCTTTTAAAAACAGCAGGTAAACTGTGGTACGATGGGTCTAATGAATCAATTTTTTTATAATTTTTTTCAACATTATGGATATAATTTAAAGGTGGATAATTAACATTGAAACCTTCAGTCTCCCAAAGGTTTCTACCTGTCATAAGCATTATTCTTGATGGAGTACAAACTGCCGCTCTGTATGAACCCATGTGATAGGCAGAGGTTAGAGAAATACCGCTATCTGATAATTTATCAATCACTGGCGTGTCACATGAATCATCTCCGTAAAAATCAAGTGTTTCTGCATCTTGATCATCAGAAATTATAAATAAAATATTAGGTCGTTTTTCAGTCTGACAGAAAACTAAAAAACAAATAAAGAGATTAAATATTCCTAATATTACTTTCATTATTAATACTCTATAACTACTGCTACATGAGCTTTAAATTCTGGGATGTTCACAAAATTTTTACCATTTTTTTTCTGAACCTTTAGTTTTTTATAGTTAGGAACTGTATATACGTTTTTTATCTTCTTGTCTATGTTTAATTCAACAGTAGTGTTATATATTGGCACTAAGTCTTCAATGACCTGTGCTCTTCCTCTTTGAATAGGAGTGGCATATAATAAGTGAGCCACATATCTATTATATTCAGGTTGATGTAATAAGTTGATCCTTCCAGAGCTTTGTAAATTAGTGCTAACCATTGGGTTTGTATGTATTAAATCTAGTACACTTTTGAATAATTCTCTATGAATTCTAGCTCCAGAATTGAAATACATAATATCTAGATTGTGCGCTAAATAAGTAATATTATTTTTCTGAAAAACAGCAGCATGCTCTGAATTTTCTAACTTATTTGGAGTGTTTTGATGAGAAGAAAAGCTTGAGGGTGTCCTACTAAAATAAGGTTCTTTAATCGATGCTAAAATTTCTGCATCATTGGCTTTGAAGCGAAGAGCTGCATTGTAATTTAAGAAAGGGCTTTCAACCAAATTTTCATTTTTAAGCTTTTTACTTATTACAGTGTAATCTATGTCAAAATTAGGTTGTCCCAAATACTCAGCTCCAATGTCAAACCATAAATCCTTATTGGGTTTCAGAACGGATTTGCCCATAATTAAAATTTTACCTCCACGATCAATAAATGAATTTAATCGATTAACAATTTTTTGATTTAACTGAGTTGCTGATGGGATTATAATTGTCTCTAGTTGTGACCAATCATCCATTCTATTAATCACGTTAAAATTTATTTGATTTTCCAGCAGCATTCTAGCTGTTCCTTCTCCACTTTTTGTATTTAGAGGGCTGTAGTAGCCAACTCTAGAAACGTGTTTTCCTCCAATACCATAATCTTCAATTTTTTTGACATAATCAAAAGCATAACCAATATTTTTATAAGTATCCATATCCATTAGTCCAGATGGATGTAGCTGATCTCCAATATTAACACTAGCTCCAAAAGCAACCATTGATGCAGCTTCATACAACAGAGCATCTCTGTGTTTAAATCCACCAAACTCCCCCCAAGCTGAATGAAATTTTCCACTCATCGCAACTATTTGTTTACCATCTGAAGCAAAGAACTTTGACCTAAAAGGGAAAATATCATAACCGTCCCATGTGGTGGGGAGGTCTTCTAAATCTTGTTTCGTGTTGTAATCAAATAAATTATATTTCAAATTATTCATTGCATAAGGACTCCCAGTAATTTTAGTAATCCCATTATAATAAATTGGAATATTAGGCTTGTGACGATGAATAAGTTTATTACATCTTTCCATAAATGATTTCATTTGATTGATAGAATAATTTAAAACTGCCTGATCATTATTGATATCAATCCCATTTTCAATCATTAACTTTTTATTCGCCTCGCTGTAGTTTGGAAATGCTTGTAATATGTCAAACCAAAAGCCATCAATATCATAATTCACACAAATTTCCTCAACTTGTCTCAATATAAATTCATCATAACCATTGCTGGGCGCTAATAGTCGCCATGTGAAATTGGGAAGCCTATCATTTGGCCCCAGTTTTTTTAAAATTTCTAATTTATTTGTGGTTCCGTTTTTATCTTTTAATATCCATTCAGGATGATCATCCGCATCTTTTTGGGACCATCCAACAGTAAAATACACTTGCGCTGTTACACCCATTTCGTGACAAGCCTCAATTTGTTCCTTAAGTAAATCAAACTTTAGATTTGGATGTCTGGTTCCTATCTCGGTGTTGTAGTATGAGTAGCCATGATGACCTTTGCCAAAAATATTAATTGAATTTACATTACCAACTTTCAAAGCTTTCTTAAACTGTTCTTTTGAAAAGTTTTCACCAATATTTTCAATCAAACCCGATGTGTGAAAATCTAGATGTATTTGTCTGGATCCTTCCTTAATTATTTGCCCAAAAGAAAGTATTGGAATAAGTATTAATAATGTTAGTTTTTTCATGATATTAAGTTTCCAATCCAATATCCAAATTTTGCACCAAGGTCATACGCCCATTTTATAATACCAAGCCACCACATAATTGAAATGGTTATTGCACCCACTAACATGTTTAGCCAAAATTTTTTACTTGTAAAATCTGGAATTAGTTTTTTCATTTTTTAGTGATTAAATGTGAAAATTTTTATTCGATTCCGCCCTTTTTTTAACCTTTCAAAAGGCCCAACAGTTGGGTTAATATTATCTCTCTTTTGATCATTAATGTCAATATCTATTGATACTGGTGAGGAATCATTATTTTCAAACGCTTCTTCAGATTGAAATGCTGTACCCATTACATCAGTTGTTATAAGTTTAGTATTTATTTCTTTATAACTATTGTCAATTTCAAGGTTTATGTACAATGCTTCACCTTCTCTTTCAATTGAGATTTTAGGAGAATATGTTCTTTTTTCTAAACCAAACTTTTCCCTATTAAACGGAAGAGCCTTGTTATAGTATAAATTTGATCGAATATAAACTGGAAGCTTGTGACTTGCGTAATCATCAGGTCTGTTACCTTTATACCAATAGTCTGTTGATAAAGGATGTTCATTATATGCATCGAGCCCCGTATGAACTTTATCATATGATGGACCCCTGTATGGTTTTAGATTATTATTGAAAGTTAGAATGTTATTAAAATATCTATCGTCGCCTGTTAGTATAGTCATTAGTCCCTTGACACTTGTTGAATGAGCAAAGTGGTAAGGGGTAAATCTATTTGGAACAGGTCTGAGTATAATTTTTCCTGTTATCAAATTATGCATATGAGCGGTACCCTGAGATGCATTTAATATTGAAGTTTCTGACAACATTATATTGTTGTCTACGATCATTGGTCCATGGTTGACCTCATTGAAAAAGTCCTCTTCCTCGTTGTTATAAAAAATATTTCCAGAAACACGAGTTCCTTGAGATTGCCAATCCAGCCATATTCCTCTATAATTATCATGTATTAGATTATTTTTTATTAGTGCATCAATTGGAGCATGCAGTTTTATACCACCTGTTTCATATCCAAAAAATTGCTTCTTTACATGAATATTATAAATATGGTTGTTATAAATCTTTGTAGCAATTCCACCTAAATGGCCACTAATTCCTGTTTGTTCACAGTTTGTAATCGTATTATTTCTTATAATATGTGATCCAATCGTTTCCATGGACCAGCCGAGTTCCAAAGCTTTAAAAACAACATCTCTTTCCCTTTGGGTACCGTGCTTAACTTTTAGATTTGTCCACTCATTGTGCCCGCTAGCTCGTTCTTTACCAACACTGATGCCAGTACATTTAGAATCTGTGATGAAATTGTTTTCAATAATCCAACCCTTACTCCAATATGGACCAATTAATCCAACTTGTTCTGCAGTAGGAGGAGACCATTGAGTAGCTGCATGAGCCATTTTAAATCCACGGACAGTTATATAATTGATTCCGGTTTTTTTTGGTAAAAAAACTGCTGGTCTTACATTTATTTCAACGATTTCAACATTTGGATCTAGACCCTTGAAGTTTGCGTAGATAATGGTTTTTTTCTTATCACTTTTACAAAACCACTGATATTTGGAGGACTCTTGATCATTTGCTCTTGGCAGGGGTTTTTCAGCAAAAAGTTTATCAATAGAATCATTTTCATACAGTGCAATACCATTTAAGTATACTTCACCCAAGTGGTGATCTCTTCCATAGTCATTTATTAACCAATCCCCCTCAACAATTTCTTGATATGGATTAAAGTCTCCAAACATTTGATTGTCTAATTCAACCATCCAAATATTTCCCTTGTATTTTTTCCAGCCTTTTATTATTTCAGAGCCTTTGATCCAAACCTCTTTATTATCTGCTGCTTGGTATACTATTCTTTTGGTATTACTAGTACCCCCATAGGATGGGTTAATTCTTTCTCGATAGACACCTTCGTGAACAGTTATAACTGAGCCTGGTAATGCAATTTTTGCTGCTTTTGATATAGTTAAAAAAGGTTTATACTTAGTACCAGGATTTAGATCGTTTCCATTTTTTGCTACATGATACTCTTGACTAAAAATAAAATTCGAAAAAAATAACAAGGATATGTATAAAATATTTTTCATGATTACTCTTGAATCGCTACACCATCAGCTAAAAATGATAATGTTATTTTAGGGTTTGTAATTTTCATAATTTCATTTTTATTTTTCCCAGCATCCTCAGCATAATGCCTTAACTGAGCAACACTAAGTGTGTCAATCGACAAGTAACCATTTATGATAGCTGTACTACCCTCAACACCTGTTTTAGGAACAAAAAACCCATAGTCTTTGAATCTAACAAGAATTGTGTCGTTGGCAATATTCATATTCATCCAACAACCTTTCATGGGACAAGTTGATATAATTTCACCTTTCATTCTTACTTTTAAATCAGCCAGAACAATGGAATTGTCAATTTTCTCCAAATCATAATCAAATTTTTCACCATAAAATTCATTATTATTATTTTGAGAATAGATTGAAATTGAGAAAAGAATAAAAAAAAGAACATTGAATTTCATAATTTTTTTATTTATATTTTGACGTTAATTAAAGATAGAATTTTTATATTTTAATATTATGAAAATGATTTATAAAGTTCTAATAATAGTTGTTGCTGCAGCCGTTTTAAGCGCGTGGACCTGGAGATTGAATATCCCATCAATTTACAGAGGTGGTGACGCAATAAATATGATCGAAGAATTTCAAGCTTATGGTCTTAATCAAACCACTATGGTTGTTGTTGGAATATTCAAAGTTACTTGTGCAATTATACTTTTGATTGGATTAAAAGTTAGAAGATTTGTAACTCCAGCAGCATTTATTATGGGTATTTTTATGATTGCAGCTGTCTATTTCCATATTAGTATAAGCGATCCATTGGTTCCAACACTACCTTCAGCATTAATGCTAATTTCTTGTGCTACCATAATTGTGCTTGATAAAAAAACAGAAGAAATCTAATTTTTTTTTGGCTCTCTAAATTTTTTTAATGTGGAAGATTTTTTTATGTATAATGGGTGCTTAGGTGTACCATTATTATTTACATGAAAGCACATAGGATCTTTAATTTTATTCTCTAGCCAGATTGGTTCATTTTCAGTTGCTCCCCACCCATATATAATTGTTTTGTATTGTGTAACTAAGTTGATGATTAGATTTTTATTCTTTTGAGAAAATCTCCTTTTTTTCTCATATAATTTATTTCTTTTTGGATTAATTATAGTGTAAAGATTAACGACTTCAAAGCCCCCATAACCTAAATTTTTTGAAATAGAAACTAATCTTCTAATGGTAGGATCATCATCTTTGTCATCACCACTAGATGGATTTAATAAAATAAATAGTACTTGTTCTTTTTCAGACCATTTCCGCGATAAAGAATACCTGTACATTTTATCTTTTGAAAATTCAGCAAGTTTTAACATGATTTTTTAAAAAATTATCATTTATAATAATATCAATATTATGAATATGTTAAATATCATCAATGATTTTAAAATACATGCTTGTTAATCATCAAAATATTTAACTTGCAAAAAACAATACACATCACTATGAAAAATATAATTTATTTGTTTCTTTTTTTTCTTATTTCCTATTCTTATTCTCAACCAAGTGAAGGAGAGATTGTAAGATTTGAATTTGTAAAAGTTCAAAAAGGAGATATTGAGGAATTTGAAATTTTTATGACAGATTTTGTTGGAAAAGTAGCATCAGAGGCTGTAGAAAATGGAAAACTTGAAAACTGGATTTTAAGGAGAGTTAACCAAACTTCAGAATATAACTCACAATTTAGCCACATGATTATTTGGGTAGTACCAAAAAATACTCCAACTTGGACTGAAACATGGAGTTCTGCATACCCTGGTTTGTCTGCAGAATCAAGATCTTGGGCATGGTCTAAAGGACAAGAGTTATATGAGACAGTTTATAACGCTCGTTGTACTTATATAACAGGCTTCAATCATACAGGCGATAAAGTAAACAACATTGCAACATTCAATTTAATTAAGGCAAATAATATTAATGCTTACTCAGATTTCGAAAAAAACATGAAAAAAACTCTTGAAAAACATGCACCCAGCCTTAAAGGTTGGCATGTGCTTTCAAGAAACGGTTCAGTTACTAGATCTGAAAGTGCTTGGAATTTTCTCACCATTGATACTTTTGAAAGCATGGCGGATGCAAATAAAGTTTGGTGGTCTGAAATCCCACAAAAGATCAACGAAAGCAATATGAAAAAATATGGAAGCGCAGGAGATTTGAGAGTAATTCAACATAGGGTTGTTACTAGACTTTTATTTGATGCCAAGAACGGAAAATTTGAAAATTAATTTATAACTATGAAAAAACTATATATACTATTTATAATAACAGCTTTTCTAAGCTGTGAAACACAAACAATTGAAGTTGAAAAGTCTGCAGGTATGGCTAACAATGATGGTGAAAAGTATGTTTTTGGTTCTGATGAAGATTCAAAAATGGCTATTGACTTGGTGTTGGCTTATGCGGATAAAGATACAGATGCTATGTATGAAATGATGGCAGATACTGTAAGGTACGCACCCCCTTCTGGAGGTTTTATGGTTAACAGCAGAGAAGATGTCCCAGAAATTGTCATGCAGTTACATTCACCTTATGATTCTATAAAAAGAACAGTATGGAATGCTGTTCCACTTAAAAGGGAGGGATCTGATGTAACAAGAGTTACTGTTGCCTTTTTAGAGGACCGATATATGAAGGACGGAGCTCAAGAAAAAGTCAGAATAATTGATAGAATTTTTATCAGAGATGGAAAGATATTTCGTATTCATCAATGGGATGCAAAAATGGAATAAACTTTAAAAAATAAACTATGAAAAAATTATTGATACTATTATTATTACCACTTATATCATGTGATATGAGTTCCACTGGTGTTGTTGCAGTTGTTATGTCAGATGATGATGTCGAGTACTATTCAGAAACTGAAGCTGAAGATGAATTAACAGAAACAATATTAGAACTAGCTCAAGACTATACAAAAGCAGATTTTGAGGACGCAAAAGAATATTACTCTGATGATGCAAAAGTGTTTTTCAATAGCACTGAAGTTTCTGGAAAAGATAAAATATTTGAAGGCTGGACATATGAACATGAAGTGTTTTCTGATATAACGATTACAGATGAATATGCACACACAAACTACTTCACAGACGGAAGGATATGGACTAATTATTGGTTTACGTGGAGTGGGACAGGAAATTTCACAGGAGAAAGATTAGTCATTAAAGGACATTTCGACTATGAATGGAAGGATGGTAAAATTATTCAAGCATTAGGTTTTTTTGCTGATGAAGAATTTAACAAGGAGTACGCCGCAGCCATGGCAGCTGCTGAATAGGTTTAATTTAAATAAATAATAATGAGAATATTATACGCACTTATTGTAAGTACAGTTTTAATTAGCTGTGAACCACAAATAACTGACAAATCTGGAGGAAAATGGTATCAAGAAAATCCTCCTCAGCTTTCAGGTCAAAAATTCAAGATTGGGTCAGATGAGGCTGCTGAAATGGTTGTCAAAGTTATCCGTGATTTTGCTGATATGGACAAAAATGAAAGTATAATTGAAAGCATGGCAGATTCAGTTAATTTTTATTCACCTGAAGGATATCAAAAATTGGACATGACAACGACCGAAACTCTAGCTTCTTTTCAAGAGCCTTACGATTCAATAAAAAGGTTCGTTGTTAGTGCTGTCCCATTAACATTTGGAGAGGGTGCAATTAACATAGTTGATGTAGTATTTAGAGAAAGACGTTTTAAAGATGGAGAAGTAAATCGCAGAAGAGTTTTTGAAAGATTCTGGGTAAATTCTGATGGTAAAATTTTAACAATTGCAATTTTCCCATCTGAAATGGCGCCTGCTAATTAAAATAAATCTAAAATAGTCATATTAAAATCCTGGTATTTACCAGGATTTTTTAATTTAATACCATGAAGAAAATTTTTTTGCTAATGTGTTTTTTGGGGATTGTAGCCCCTTACTATTTTTTATTTAAATTCCTAGAATTCAAAAATTGGGAATGGTCACTGTCTGAATTTTTTGCCGACGCTAATGTAAATTTTGCATCATCAATGCTCTCAGCTGATTTAGGTGTCGCAGCAATGGCTTTTTTTATTTTTATTATTTATGCATTTAAGAATCAGCCATTAAAACTTTTGAAATATACCGCCTGTATGTTTCTAGTTGGATTTTCACTAGCTATGCCAGTATTCTTATATGATAATTATAAAAAATTTAAAGTGAGTAAGGCTTAGTGTTACTGTTTCTCTAAGTATACTGAAGTAGATGGATAAGCAAAATCACTATTGTGTTTTTTGACTATTTCAATGATTTTGTAATTGATATCTTGCTTGGTATCAATCAACAACTTCCAATCTGGACTGTTCACAAAATACAAAACCATAACGTCCAAAGAACTTGCCCCAAACTCTAAAAACCGAACAACTCCATCTTTGTTTGTATTTGGGTGATCATCAATTAAATTTTGAATATCAGCTACAATATTTTTTATTTGATCTACACTGGTGTCGTAAGTTAAACCAATATCAGTTTTTACTTTTCTAACAGGTTTTAAGCTTAAATTATCCAATTCCGTATTAATCAAATTTTTGTTTGGAACAGTTACTAAACTCTTATCAAAAGTTCTAATTCTTGTACTTCTAAATCCAACTTTTTCTACTATACCAGTAATTCCACCAATAGTAATAATATCCCCAACTGTAAAAGGTTTATCAAAGAATATTGTAAAAGATCCAAGTAAGTTTTCAAGACTTTCTTTAGATGCTAATGCTACAGCAACACCGCCTATACCAAGACCAGCAGCCAGTGCAGTTATATCAATTCCAAAAATATTTCCCAGAATAATTAAAACACCAAAAATTACAACTAAAACTTTAGCGATCTCTATTGCGAATGGGATCAACTGATCATCAACTTTGCTTTCAGTTTTAGCTGCTTTCTGAGCCAGCCTTAATCCGACATATTCTACTGATTGTAATACGATATAAATTATACTTGAAACAAGTAGAAGTAAAAACCCTTTTTCAAAAAACATTCTCAATCCAAGTTCATCAGAGCCTACTAGATTTAACGAATCAGGAATGCTTAGCATGTTAGATGCCAAGTAAATTATTAGCAAGAAAAGAAAATAGGTGATTGGTTTTTTTAGAAGGTTATCAAATTCAGATTTACCCTCTTTATTATTTCTGTCACCAACAATTTTGAATAAAAATTTCCTAAGAATAGAGCTTATGAGTCCTTTAAAAATGAGACCCAATACAACAATAGAAATTGATATAAGATAGTTCTGTACTGTATTTCCGAAAAATTCAATATTTAGAAAACCTATATCGTCCATTTGGTAAACAAAAATAGACAATTATTGAGAATAAGGTAAAAAACTTAAATCCATAAAGTTTGCTAACTCAAAATCAAGAGGAGATAAACCTCCAATATCGTGTGTAAATAATTCAACATCGATTTGGTTATAAACATTGGTCCATTTGGGGTGATGATTTAAGTCTTTACATTTTTCTGAAACAATTTTCATAAATTCGAAAGCTTCGTCAAAAGATTTAAAAGTAAATTTTGCAAAAAGTATATTATTATTAATGCTCCAGTTTTTTGACAATAGTCTAAACTTATCATCAACTTCATTTTTAGTTATTTTTTTCATTGATCTAGTTTAAATGAAATGGTTGTACCATATGTTGTTGTAACATACTTTCCTTGGTACTTGGCAGGCTCAAAGGAAGGTAGTTTAATCATAATTCTGTAGGCTTCATCTTCCAAAATCCTACTTTCACCAATTGTAGTAAAGTTTGTATATAATCCATCAGAAGTCATATCAAATTGTATAAATACATTTCCTTCTTCCCCTTTTTTTATTGCGCGCTTTGGATATTTGAAATTTTTTGAAATGTGATCGTCAATAAATTTTATAAAGCAAAGTTTTTCATTTGCTGACCCAGTACAATCATCAAATAACGGGGGTGTTTCAATTTCATCAAAGTCTAGTTTTCTCGGAATTTGGTATTTCACTGAAACTAAAAAAGTCTTTTTAAATGCAATATTATTTTTCTTTGCAGGAATTGCATCTGGAAGAGTTTGAATTAGTTTAGACGCAGCATCATTAAACAGTTTTTTAGCTAGATTTAAAGATTCCCTTTCAAAGAAGCTAACACCAACTACACTTGAATTTGATATTACATTTGAAACACTTCCATTTTGATCAATATCAAATTTTACTTTAACAATTGCCTCAAGGTCATTCTCCCAAGCCTGTTTGGGATAAATAAAGTTTTTTTGAATATGATCGTCAATTGTTTCATTAAAGCAATTTTTTTGAAATTTATATGGGAGCAATTCACAAACAGGAAATACAGGGTAGGTTTCGATTAATTCATTAGAATTTTGGGCATAGTTGTTGATTATTACTAGGAAAAATATAAATATAAACTTTTTCATTGCTTGCAAAATTATAAGATACAAAGTAACTATTAAAATTTCAAAATGCGTACACGATTATCATACAGATCAGGAAACCCAGCACTAAACAAAAATACATTTAAGAACTTAAGTAGAACAAGCTCTAACCCATTAGTTTCTGACCAATCCATGACAATTAAAGGAACAGTTGATAAAACAGCTATTTCTCTACTTTTATTAATAGTTGCTGGATATTACTCATACAGTATAAATTCACCAATACTTTTGATTGGTGGGGCTTTATCAGGCTTTATAACTGCTATTATTACAATTTTTAATAAAAAAGTTGCTCCGATAACAGCTCCTCTATATGCAATTTTTGAAGGTTTAGCTCTGGGTGGCATTTCATTTATGTATGCTCAACAGTATGAGGGAATTGTACTAAATGCCGTTAGTTTAACAGCGTTGATATTGCTATCATTACTTATGGCCTATCGTTCAGGTCTAATTAAACCTTCTGAGAATTTTAAACTAGGTGTTGTCGCCGCAACAGGTGGAATATTTTTAGTATACTTAGTATCCTTTATAGGAAGTTTCTTTGGAATGGATTTATCAATTTTAAATCCAACTAATGGTTCTATGTTTAGTATAATTTTTTCTTTAGTCGTTATCTTAATTGCTAGTCTTAATTTAGTTCTCGATTTTGATTTTATTGAAGAAGCTTCTGAAAATGGAGCGCCAAAGTATATGGAATGGTATGCAGCCTTTGGTCTTATGGTGACACTAGTTTGGTTGTATTTAGAGATCCTGAGACTTTTAGCAAAGATCAACTCCAGAGATTAATTTTAAATTTTTATAACCCAAAAAAGTACTTTCCCTTGCATTTTTTTCCTATATATGCAAAAAAACAATTTTGAAGTTTTACCTAAAATTTGTAGTTATTATTTTTTCTCTCTCTATCATCGCACAATCGAACGATGAATTTAATCAAAAGCCAAAACTTGTTGTTGGTATTGTTGTAGATCAAATGAAATATGAATATATACCAAAGTTTTGGAATAAATATGGATCTAAAGGATTCAAAAGACTTGTAAAGGATGGTTTTAATGCAAAAAATGCACATTACAGCTATGCTGTTACATCAACTGCTCCAGGTCATGCAACTGTAGTTACAGGAACAACACCAAATTATCATGGAATTATTGGTAACGATTGGTTTAACCCATCTTTGGGTAAAGAAGTGTACTGCGTAGATGATTTTTTTAAAAAGTCAGTTGGTACATCCACTAATGAGGGTAAAAAATCACCAAAAAATTTACAAACAACCACAATCTCTGATGAAAATAGAATATCAACAAACTTTAAGGCTAAAACCTTTAGCGTTGCATTGAAAGACAGATCCGCAGTATTATCAGCTGGACATACATCAGACATGACGTACTGGTTTAATGCAAAAAATGAGGGTAGATTTATTACAAGTTCATACTACATGGATGAACTTCCGGATTGGGTTGAAAGTTTCAATGACAGATCTAATATATCCAAATACATCTCAAAATGGGATACTTATTACAATATTAAATTATATACAGAAAGCGGACCTGATTTAAATAAACATGAAATAAAGTATTTAGGTAAAGAGAATTCAACCTTTCCACACGATTTAGAAAAAATATCAAAAAAAAAGAATGGTAAAATTGATTATGATGTTATTAAGTATTCTCCATTTGGTAATGACATCGTCAAGGATTTTGCATTAAATGCAATCAAGTTTGAAAACTTAGGTAGCGATGAAATAACAGACTTTTTACACATAGGATTCTCATCAACAGATCATCTTGGGCATAGGTTTGGGTCTAATTCTGTTGAAGTATTGGATATGTACATCAGACTTGATAAGAATATTGAAGAGATTCTGAGTTATTTGGATAAAGAAATTGGAGAAAACAACTACCTAGTTTACTTAACATCTGATCACGGCATTACTCACGTACCATCTTATTTATCAGAAAATAAAGTACCCTTCAACCAATTGTATTCTATGAATGTTTTTAATGAAAAATTAAAAAAATATGTTAAAGATGTATCAAATTATAATATATACTTAAATAAAGATGAAATTATACAATCAGAGTACTCTCTTGACGATATGAAGACCTTAATTTCATCTGAATTAAAAAAAGAACCATGGGTTTATGACGTATTTGATTTTGAAAAGCTAGATAAAGCCATTTCTTACTCTGAGGATTACGGGATCAATATGGTATATTATAATAGCCATCCAGATTTAAGAGGTGATTTAGCATTCTTTTTAAAACCTCTTTGGCATAAAAGGTCTTCTAGTGCTTCCAATCATGGTACTGGAAGGACCTATGATACACATGTTCCATTACTTTTTTTTGGAAAAGGAATTAAAAATGGATCTACTTCAAAAAAAATTTACGTTAAAGATATATCCCCAACCTTGTCAACAATTTTAGGAATCAGTTTTACCGCACTATCGACAGGGAGTCCAATAATTTCTGCAATCAAATAAGTATATTAACATCATGAAAAACATTGAACTTGCTTCAATTGATCAAATTGGCTTAATTATGAAAATTATTAAGGCCTGTACAAATCATATGATCAAAAATGGCATTTTTCAGTGGAATGATAAATATCCAGCCAAACAATCATTCATTGATGACATAAATAATGAAGATCTATTTGTTTTAAAACATGAGGATAAAATCATAGGTTGTGTTTGTGCATCATTTGAAATGGATGATTTTTATAAACAAATTACTTGGAATACTTCATCAAAAAAAAATATTTATTTACACAGACTTGCAATTCATCCAGATCATCAAGGTCAAGGTTTTGCAAAATATATTATGAAATTTATTGAAAATTTTGCCAAAGAATCTGGTTGTCTTTCGGTTAGACTTGACACCTTTAGCCAGAATAAAAAAAACAATCATCTATACTCAAAACTTGGTTATAAAAAATTAGGGAAAATTTATTTTAGAGATCAAAGTGATATGCCTTTTAATTGTTATGAAAAACTGTTATAATTGATTGTTTACTTTTGTACTTTATAAATGGAGATAATTAATTTAGAAGAAAATAAAAAAGCTTACTTCTCATCTGATAATCATTTGGGACTACCGGGCAAAGTTAATTCTCTAAAAAGAGAAAAAATATTTATAAAATGGCTTGATTCCATAAAAGATGATGCACAGGTAATTTTTTTATTGGGAGACTTATTTGATTTCTGGTTTGAATTTACAAAAGTTGTACCCAAAGGTTATACCAGATTATTTGGAAAATTAGCTGAGTTAACAGACTCTGGAATTAAAATTTATTTTTTTGTTGGTAATCATGATTCATGGATGATGAGTTATTTTAAAGATGAGCTAGGTATTGATATATTTTTTAAGCCAAAAAAGTTTCAAATTAATTCTAAAAAATTTTTTATTGGTCATGGTGACGGTTTAGGACCAGGTGACTATGGGTATAAGTTTTTAAAGCTTATTTTTAGAAACCCCTTTTTTAAATTTTTATATTCTTGTATTCATCCAGACATTTCAATAAGAATAGGAGAGTTTTTATCCAGAAAAAATAGTGTTATATCAGGAAAAGAGATTAAGTTTGAAAGTAACGAAAAAGAATTACTTTATAATTTCTGTAAAAAAATATTAAAGTCTGATTATTATCATTATTTTGTTTTTGGCCATAGACATATTCCATTAAAAATTAAGCTTGGGAACAATTCATTATATTACAATTGTGGTGATTGGTTCAACCATTATTCATATTTGGACTTTAGTAACTCAGAATTAACTTTAAAGTTTTTCAAGCCTGAAATTTGATTCAAAATAAAAACATTTTTTATGAAAACTCAGTAGTAGTTGGTGCTATAATTAGCAACAACTCAGAAGCCATGGTTCAAGAGTTTTTAGATGAGTTGTGTTTCTTAGCAGAAACAGCTGGAGGAAAAGTTTTAAAAAGGTTTATCCAAAAGATTGATAAACCAAACCCCAAAACCTTTATAGGATCTGGAAAGATTCAAGAAATACAGTTTTTTATTAAAAATAATGATATAAGCTCAGTGATATTTGATGATGAATTGACACCTAGTCAGCAGTTAAATCTAGAAAAGACGCTAAGAACAAAAATAATAGACAGGACAGGATTAATTCTAGACATATTTGCTCAAAGGGCTAAAACTAGTTATGCTAAAACTCAAGTTCAGTTGGCTCAATATGAATACTTAATGCCAAGACTCAAAGGACTTTGGACACACTTGGAAAGACAAAAAGGAGGTATTGGTATGAGAGGCCCTGGTGAAACAGAAATTGAAACAGACAGACGAATTGTTCGCGACAAGGTATCATTACTTAAAAAGAAACTTTTCAGTATTGATAAACAAATGTCAGTTCAAAGAGGAAATAGAGGAAAGCTCGTAAGAGTTGCCTTGGTTGGATATACTAATGTTGGTAAATCCACAATTATGAATCAAATTTCTAAATCAAAGGTTTTTGCTGAAGATAAATTATTTGCAACCTTAGACACTACAGTTAGAAAAGTAGTTATTGAAAACTTACCTTTTTTACTTTCTGATACTGTTGGTTTTATACGAAAGCTTCCTACTCAATTGATTGAATCATTCAAAAGTACATTGTTGGAGATCCAAGAGTCTGATATCTTATTACACATAGTTGATGTTTCACACCCAAATTATCAGGATCATATTGACTCAGTTGAACTAATTCTAAATGAAATAAATTGTGGTGATAAAAAAACCATAATTATTTTTAATAAGGTTGATAAATTAAAAGGTGGAAGGTTAAAAAATACTAATCATAAAATTTATATTTCTGCTTTGGAAAAGTTGAATTTCAAATTTTTAAAAGATACATTATATAAAAATATAAGTAAAATACATGAAAACAGATTTCCATATAACAATTACTTATATCCAAAACCCAAAGTCTAAAAGTCTAAACTCAAACCAATTCCCATCACCTCTCTAACTTGGAGTCTTTTGACTGCATTATTATCATAAATAAACTGGAAAATTAGGTCGGTGGTCAAATATCTATTCACTTTAAGAGATGTATTTATTGTATAATCTAAATCTATATTTTCAGGATTTTCAAGGTAATCGGAATATAAGCTGATACGATTGGTTACAAATACATTTTCAACAAATTCGAATTTATAAAAAGATCTAACAGATGCCCCCAGTTCGAACCTACTAGTTGCACCCTTTTTTACACCAAAGTATTCTTGATTATCATTCAATCCAGCCGTAAAAAATTTATTGACTAGAATTAGTCTACCCGTAATAGGTGCAAAGTTGATCCAAAAATCTTTATTTTTTTCCCAGTAAAGTCCGACTCCAATTTGGAGATATCCAGGTGAGAGAAACCTTGTTCTTTCAGTTCTTTCTTCTTCTCCATCAGAGTCTTTTTTAAATCTATATCCTTTTGTCCACTGTGTTTTAAAACTTATAAAACTAGAGTAGCTTAAATCACCAATATTTGAAGACGAAAATTTTTTACCAATTAATGAATTGATCTCTAATTTATCATCAGTTTTTTTTAAAAACTTACTACCAGCACTACTGTTAAGGCCGTATGCAGCAATAATCTTTGTATCCCAATTCCATCCAGTTTTTTCATAATTCAAATCATAATCAATTTTTATAGTGCCTGAAACACTTGATTGGCCTCCAGCGGTCCAATAACTGTAGCTTGATTGATTACCAAGAAATGTAAATTTTCCAGTCTTTTCCCAATTAGAATTAATAGAGTCAGTAAGTTTATCTTGAGAGTAGGATTTAGATATTAAAATGATTATTAATACTAAAAAAATGTTTCTCATTGTTTTTTAAAAATTGGAACTGCTGAGCACGCCTCTCCAAACATTATGCTTGAAACAACACCCTGTACCTTTTGAATTAATTGAGAATAAATGAACTTACTGAACTCATCATCTGAGCATCCTTTGATTATAACAGGCCTGTTTTTAATTGAACTTAAGTCAAAGTCATTAATCTTATGATTTATTAAATACTCTTTATAAGATTTTATATTTCCTATAAAATTTTCTATTCCACATTTAGTTAATTCAGAACTAACCAACATAAATGCCCAATCAGGAATTATTGCAGAATTTGAACAGATAATTGAAATGTTTTTTCCTTTAAGTAAAGACCAATTAAAATTTCTTACATTTTTTCTGAATTCCTTTTCAATTAGAATTAAATCATCCTTTAGCCAAGGTTTAATATCAAACTCTTCAATGTAAAGATCTGTTAAGAAATCATTAAAATCAATAGTAACAAGCTTACTTTCTGAAACTCTATTTTTTATTTCATATTTCATTTACAAAAATCCAAGCTCTAGTTTAGCTTCTTCACTCATCAAGTCTTTTGACCAAGGTGGGTCAAAAGTCATTTCTATTTCAACTTCATTAACTTCAGGGATTTCTTTTATTTTATTTTTTACTTCCTCAGGTAGGGAGTCAGCAACTGGGCAGTTTGGTGTTGTTAATGTCATTAAAACTTTAACATCATTACTTTCATTAAGAAACACATCGTATATCAATCCTAGTTCATATATATCAACAGGGATTTCAGGATCATAAACAGTTTTTAAAACTTTAACAACTAGGTCACCTAATTTTTTTGGATCAATTTTTTTAGTCATAACTTAGGTTTTACTAAAAGCAATCGCATAAAATTTTATTTGCTTGTACATTGAAGAAAGGCCATTGGCTCTATTTGGTGATAGGTGCTCTTTTAATCCAATTTTTTCAATAAAGTCCATATTAGAGCTAAGTATTTCGTCAGGTGTTCTGTTGTTAAAAACATTCAAAAGTATAGAAATTATACCTTTTGTAATAATTGCTTCACTATCAGCTAAAAAATTAATTTTACCATCACTTAATTCAGCATGAAGCCATACTTTACTCTGACAACCCTTTATCAAATTATCCTCACTCTTTAACTCTTTGCTCATAGATTCAAGATCTTTTGAAAGCTCAATAATGTACTCATATTTTTGAGTCCAATCATCAAAAAATAAAAAGTTATCAATTATATCTTTTTGTGCATTTTCAATCGTCATTTTATAAAGTTATAAATTAACTCAACATGGATTTAGCTTTAATCAAAGAATCGTAGAAATGATCTATTTCTTCAATTGTATTTATAAACGAAAAAGATGCTCTCACGGTCCCATCAATCCCAAAATGATCCATTATAGGTTGGGCACAGTGTTGACCTGTTCTTACTGCAATACCAAATTTATCCAAAATAGATCCTATATCATAGGAATGAATCCCATCGATATTAAATGAAATTACGGATGTTTTATTTTTTGAGTCACCGTAAATCTTCAAGCCATCAATTTCTTTTAATTTTGAATTTGCATAATCAAGCAGACTTTTTTCATATTGCTCTATGTTATCTAAACCTATTTCGTTCAAATAATCTATTGCTTTACCAAAAGCAATTACACCAGCTATATTAGGTGTCCCTGCCTCAAATTTGTGTGGAAGATCTGCATAAGTTGTCTTTGAAAAAGTTACGTCAGAAATCATTTCACCACCCCCCATTAGAGGATCAAGCTTGGATAACAGTTTTTCTTTTCCATACAGAAAACCAACACCAGTTGGTCCACATAGTTTGTGAGCAGAAGCTGTAAAAAAATCAACATTTAGTTTTTGTAAATCGATTTTAAAATGAGCGGCACTTTGAGCACCATCAATTAAAACCATAGCACCTTTTTTATGTGAAATATCAATAATTTTCTCGATGGGATTGATTATTCCTAAAGCATTTGAAACATGATTTAAGAAAACAATTTTTGTTTTATTAGATAAAATGTTTTTGAACTCATCCATATCCAACTCTCCATTATCTTTCAAAGGAATTACTCTTAATTTAGCATCGTTATTTTTTATCATCATTTGCCAAGGGACAATATTTGAATGATGTTCAAGTCCCGATACAATGATTTCATCTCCTTTTTTTAATATTTTACTAAAACCATTTGATACTATATTAATTGAGTGAGTTGTACCTGAGGTAAAAATAACTTCCTTACTCTCATTTATATTAAAATGATCTTTTATCTTATTTCTAGCATTTTCATACGCATTGGTTGCTTCATCACTCAGAGAATGTACCCCTCTGTGAATATTTGAATTATATTTTTCATAATAATCCTTTATACAATCAATTACACATACTGGAGTTTGAGATGTTGCGGCATTATCAAAATACACTAATGGTTTATTATGAATCTTTTTAGATAAAATTGGAAAATCTTGTCTAATACTATCAACGTCAAAATTTAAATTCATAATTCTAGGCCAATATTAATACCAATTTTTCTTGCAATAATCTTTTTGATTTTGGTTTTTAAAACTTGCATCCCAACATTCTCCAACACATTATTTGCGAAAGCATATGTTAGGAGTCCTTTTGCGTCATTATCATTAATTCCTCTGGTTTTTAGATAAAAAAGTGCATTTTCATCAATTTGTCCGATAGTACAGCCATGAGAACACTTTACATCATCGGCAAATATTTCAAGTTGCGGCTTGGAATTTACAGTTGCATTATCCCCAATTATCAAATTATTGTTCTGTTGAAATGCGTTTATCTTTTGTGCAACCTTTTCAACAAGAACTCGGCCATTGAACACGCCAGTAGATTTGTCATTATAAATACCTTTATAATCTTGATGGCTTTCACAGTTGGGGTTTGCGTGATGAACCAAAGTATGGTGATCTATATGCTGATCAGATCCAATTATTGTAATTCCTTTTAAAATGGAATTAATATTCTTTCCATTTTGAAAGAAATTTAAATTGTTACGAACAAGATTTCCCCCAAAAGAAAACGTATGACAACTTGCTTCACTATTACTTTTTTGATCAATATATGTGCTGTCAATTATTGATGTCGTTTCAAGATCATTTTGGATTTTATAGTAGTCCAATTTTGCATTTTCATTAACATGAATTTCACTTACAGTATTCGTTAAGGGATCAACATATGTTGAATTTTTGTGAGAGTGAATTTTTTCATTAACATTTAAAGAGTAGTGACTCTCAATAATTTGAGCTTTTGAGTTTTTTTCAAGAATAATCAAACTTCTTGGTTGAAGCATTAATGATGATTCACCGCCAGAGTTGATATGAACAATTTCAACGGGCTTTTCAAGTTCTACATTTTTTGGGACATGAATAAAAGCTCCTTCTTTTGTAAATGAACTGTTTAGCAAACTAAATGACTCCTTCTCATTAATCAATTTGTTGTAGTACTTAGATATAACATTACCATATTTCTTATTCTCCAAAACGGAAGATAATATACAAATGTCAGCACCCTCGTGAGTTGTGCTTGACCATAGCGGATCGTACATTCCGTCGATGAAAACAATTTTATAGGATTCAATTCCACCTAAAAAAAAGTCTTTTACTTTATCAAATTCAAGAAGATGTCTTTTCTTCTTAAATATTGTTAGTTCCTCATTCAAAACTTTTCTTATAGGAGTGTATTTCCAGTATTCATCTTTTGAATGTGGAAATCCAATTTTTTCAAAATCTTTGATCGATTTTGATCTAATTTCATGAACTTTTGAGTTGGTATCTGTATCAAGTTCAAATGCCAGAAATGAAGAAACTAGTTTTTCTTTGAGTGACATATTTAAAAATTAAATCCAATCATATCCTTTTTCCTCTAATTCAAGGGCCAAAGATTTGTCTCCTGATTTGGAAATCTTTCCTTCCTGAAGAACATGAACAAAGTCTGGTGTTATATAGTCCAGCAGTCTTTGATAATGCGTGATTATGACAATAGCATTATCATCATTTTTCAATTTATTTACACCATTTGCAACAACCTTTAATGCGTCTATATCCAGTCCTGAGTCTGTTTCATCGAGTATTGCAAGATTGGGTTCTAACATTGCCATCTGAAAAATCTCATTTCTTTTCTTTTCTCCACCTGAGAATCCTTCGTTGAGGGATCTAGATAGAAATTTTGAATCAATCTCCAATAATTTTGATTTTTCTCTTATCTTTTTGAGCATCTCTCCAGCAGGCATTTCCTTTTCACCTCGTGCTTTTAGATTGGAATTTATGGCTGTCTTAATGAAATTGGTAACGGTAATTCCTGGAATTGCAACTGGATACTGGAATGACATAAAAATACCTCTATTTGCTCTTTCGTCTGCTGAAAGATCCTCAATATTTTCACTATTAAAAAAAATGTTTCCTTTTACAACTTCATAGTCTTCATTACCTGCAATAACAGATGATAGAGTACTCTTACCTGAACCATTTGGACCCATAATAGCATGAATTTCACCAGGCTTGACATCCAATGATAAGCCTTTTAAAATTTCTTTGCCTTCAATACTAACATGTAAATTTTCAATTTTTAACATAATAAACTTTTAACCGACTGATCCCTCCAATGAAATTTCAAGTAATTTTTGGGCCTCAACTGCAAATTCCATAGGAAGTTTGTTTAAGACTTCTTTACTAAAGCCATTTACAATTAATGCAATAGCTTTTTCAGTGTCAATTCCTCTTTGATTGCAATAAAAAAGTTGATCCTCCCCAATTTTACTAGTAGTTGCTTCATGTTCAATTTGAGCTGATTTATTCTTGACTTCTATATATGGAAATGTATGTGCACCACATTTGTTACCCATTAATAAAGAATCACATTGTGAAAAATTTCTAGCATTTGATGCTCTTTTCCCAACTTGCACTAGACCACGATAGCTATTTTGGGATTTTCCAGCAGAAATTCCTTTAGAAATTATAGTGCTTTTTGTGTTTTTTCCTATGTGGATCATTTTAGTACCTGTATCTGCTTGTTGATAATTGTTAGTTACAGCAATTGAATAAAATTCTCCAACACTATTATCACCTCTTAAAATGCATGATGGGTATTTCCATGTAACAGCTGAACCAGTTTCTACTTGAGTCCAAGATATTTTTGCGTTTTTATTACATAAACCTCTTTTTGTTACAAAATTAAAAACGCCGCCTTTCCCTTGTTTATTCCCTGGATACCAGTTTTGAACTGTGGAATATTTTATTTCAGCATTATCCATTGCAATTAATTCTACTACAGCTGCATGCAATTGATTTTCATCTCTGCTAGGTGCAGTGCAGCCTTCCAAGTAACTGACATAACTTCCTTCATCTGCAATCACTAGAGTTCTTTCAAATTGACCAGTGCCTGCCTGGTTAATTCTAAAATAAGTTGATAATTCCATTGGACACCTGACCCCTTTGGGTATATAACAAAAAGATCCATCGGAAAAAACAGCAGAATTTAGTGCTGCATAATAATTATCTTTTCTTGGAATAACCTTACCAATATATTTTTTTACAAGCTCTGGATAATCTTTTATAGCTTCAGATATAGAACAAAATATTATTCCTTTTTCTGCCAATGTTTCTCTGAAAGTTGTAGCTACAGACACTGAATCCATTACAATATCAACGGCTACACCAGAGAGCTTTTTTTGTTCTTCAGTTGAAATCCCTAATTTATTGAAAGTCTTAATTAGTTCAGGATCAACCTCGTCAAGACTTTTAAGATTATTTTTTGTTTTAGGAGCTGAGTAATATGAAATAGTTTGAAAATCAGGTTTTTCATAATTTACATTATGCCAATTTGGCTCTTCCATATTTTTCCATGCTGAATAAGCTTCTAGCCGCCATTCAGTCATCCATTCAGGTTCATTTTTCTTTTCAGAAATTGATCTTACTATATCTTCATTTAATCCAACAGGAAATGTTTCTGACTCAATATCAGTTGTAAAACCATATTGATATTCTTGATTTTCTAATTCTTTTTTTAATTCTTCCTCAGTATAGGCCATAATAATAATAATTTATAAAGAAAAGCTTTCTCCACAACCACAGGTTCTATTTGCATTTGGATTTCTAAAAACAAAACCTTTCCCATTTAATCCTCCTTGATACTCTAATGTTGTTCCAATCAAATACAAAAAACTTTTTTTATCTACGGCAATTTTTATACCATTATTTTCAAAAACCTTATCATTATCGTTGGTAGATTTATCAAATTTCAGTTCATATGATAAGCCAGAGCAACCACCACTCTTAACACCAACGCGAATGAAATCTTTTGATGGATTATAACCGTCTGATTCCATTAGTTTACTAACTTCTTCTTTTGCTGTCTGGTCTACCTCAATCATATTTTGCAAATATAATCCTTTAAAAAATATTTATTAATCTAAATTTGAAGTATTATTTATACAAAACATGGACCATAGCAAAGAAAAATCAAATAATAAAAATCAGAATCTAACTGATCTCTCTTCATTGGGTGAATTTGGTTTTATTGAACATGTAAAAAAGAATGTCAAGAATTATAATAATTCAACTATTGTTGGTATTGGAGATGATGCTGCAGTATTAAAAGTTCCAAACTCTTATTCCTTAATTTCTACTGATATGTTAGTTGAAGGTGTACATTTTGATTTAACATATTTCCCCTTGAAACATTTGGGCTATAAATCAGTTGTTTGTAATATTTCTGATATATGCGCTATGAATGGAGCATGTAAGCAAATTACGGTTTCAGTTGCAGTGTCAAATAGATTCAAACTGGAATCTTTAGATGAGCTTTATGAGGGGATTAATTTAGCATGTAAAAGGTATCAAGTTGATTTGGTCGGGGGAGATACTACTTCGTCTCAAAAAGGGTTAATTATATCCGTTACATCAATTGGTGTTGTAGATCAAAAAAAGATCTGTAAAAGATCAGGAGCTAACAATAATGATTTAGTTGTTTGTTCTGGTAAGTTAGGATTGGCTTATCTTGGGTTACAAATTTTAGAAAGAGAAAAACAAGTATTTCTTGTTAATCCAAACAGTAAGCCAGATTTAGAACCTTACAAAGAATTGGTTGAGCGCCAACTTAAACCCGAAGCAAGAACAGACTTGATTAGTTTTCTAGATAAAAATTCAATCACTCCAACGTCAATGATTGATATAAGTGATGGTTTATCATCTGAGATTATTCATTTGTGTAATAGTTCAGAAAAAGGTTGTGTGTTATATTCTGATAAAATTTATAAAGATCAGTCCTTACTAAAAGTTTGTGATGAATTTAATTTAGATCCAATTTCAGTTATCATGTCAGGAGGAGAGGATTATGAAATTTTGTTTACTATAAATTCAAGTGATTATGAAAAAATTGAAAATAGTGATTTTGATTTACATGTCATTGGTCACATCACAAATGATAAAAAAACATATTTAGATTTAGGTAACGGTTCTAAATCCGAAATCAAGTCTTTGGGATGGAAATCATTTTGAGTTCATTATTTCCTCGATATGATCAATTTCTATCGGGATATTGCTCATTAGATTAGTTGGGCCACCATTATCATTTATTACGACATCATCCTCTAATCTAATACCAAAACCCTCTTCTTTTATGTATATTCCAGGTTCAACTGTTAAAACCATATTTTTTTCCATAGGTATTTTCAGATCACAATAGTCGTGAGTATCTAAGCCCAAATGATGGGATGTTCCATGGCTAAAGTATTTTTTGTACGCAGGTGTTTTTTTTGTTTCGCGTTGAACATCAGACTTGTCTAACAATTTAATTTTTAACAGTTCAGAAGTCATAATTTTACCAACTTCAATATGATAGTCGTGCCATAGAATTCCAGGTCTGAGTAATTTTGTTGCTTCATTTTTTACATTCAGAACAGCATTATAAATAGTTTTTTGCCTCTTACTAAACTTACCATTAACAGGGACAGTTCTTGTCATGTCGGAGGAGTAGTTTGCATATTCAGCTGCTACATCCATTAATACTATTTCGCCATCTAAACATTGCTTGTTATTGTATATATAATGCAAAAAATTTGAATTTCTTCCAGATGCAATAATGGGTGTGTATGCAAATTTTCTAGATCGATTTTTTAAAAATTCATGTGAGAATTCAGCTTCAATTTCATATTCCCATACACCGGGTTTGATAAAGTTTAAGACCCTTTCAAACCCCATTTTGGTTATTTCACATGCAGTTTTAATTAGTTGTATCTCAATATTATCTTTAACAGATCTTTGTTTTTGAAGTATAGGATTACTTTTCTTAAAATTAAGTCCACCGATTTTTTTTAATTTTTTAATAAACCTGTCTTCTCTCGTTTGGGTCTGAACATTTTGCCTGTAATGTTCATTTGTGTTTATATAAACAAAATCAACTTTTTTTAATACATCTCTTAAAATATCATCAAATTCACCTAGCCAATAAACATTATTAATTCCTGAGATTTTTTTAGCCTGTTCCTTTGTTAGCTTTTCTCCTTCCCAGTGTGTAATATGCTCATTTGTTTCTCTTATAAACAACATTTCTTTATAACTCATATTTTTTGAATCAGGAAATAAGACTAATATGCTCTCCTCTTGATCAATACCACTTAAATAAAAAATATCCCTGTGTTGGTCAAATGGAAGAGTTGAATCTGCACTAATTGGATAGATGTCATTTGAGTTGAAAAACGCGATACTTTTTTGTTCTAGTTTATTAACAAAATTTTTGCGATTTTTAACAAATAATTTAGTATCAATCTTTTTGTATTTCATTTATTTTGATATCTCTCAAATTTAAAAATTAAAATGATGAAAAATTTTACCTTTTTAATAATATTTTTTTCTTTTTTCTCTTTTTCTCAAGTTAATTATACCTCCGCTGAACTAATTGAAAAATCTGAAATTGAATACAAAACCAGTATAAATAACTCAATTGTAAAAAATATAGAGATTACTAATATTGGTCCAAGTGTAATGAGCGGAAGGGTAACAGACTTAGAAGTTAACCCTGAGAATCCAACTGAATTCTTTGTTGCTTATGCATCAGGTGGGTTATGGCACACCACTAATAATGGCACAACCTTTAACCCCATTATGGATAATAGCATGACACAGAATATTGGTGATTTTGCAGTTGATTGGGTATCTGGAGCAATTTATGTTGGAACAGGTGAAAGCAATTCATCAAGATCCTCATATCCAGGCATTGGTATTTTAAAATCTCATGATAATGGAAAAACTTGGGAAAATATTGGTTTGAGAGATTCTCATCATATTAGCCGAATAATCATTAACCCAGATGATAATCAACATATTGTTGTTGCTGCAATTGGCCACCTATATTCAAATAATTTGCAAAGAGGTGTATTTAACTCTTACGATGGAGGAAAAACGTGGTCACAATCACTATATATAAATGACAATACTGGTGCTATTGATATAGTTTATGATCCAGATAATTTTGAAATTCAGTATGCTGCGTTCTGGGAAAGAAGTCGAACTGAATGGAACTTTATTGGAAGTGGAGAAAGCTCTGCTATTTACAAAACAGTTGATGGTGGAAAAATTTGGAAAAAAATTACAACACAAAACTCTGGATTTCCAACTGGAAATGGTGTTGGTAGGATTGGTCTTGCAATTTATGATTCAAATATTATATATGCTGTATTAGACAATCAATTCAGAAGAAAAAAAGAGAAAAAATCACAAGGAATTCAGAGGTTAGATTTTAAGGATATGACCAAGCAAGGTTTTATGAGTTTAGATAATGAAGAATTAAATTTATTCATAAAGAGAAATGGATTTGAAAATGAATTAAACTCTGAGCTATTAAAGTCCAAGATAAACTCTGGTGAGTTAAAACCAAACGATATTTATAAATTTTTAACTGATGCAAATGCTGAGTTATTTGATACTCCAGTTATAGGAGCAGAGGTTTACAAATCAGTCGATGGAGGTACAACATGGAATAAGCAAAATGAAGAATATCTGGATGCTGTTTATAATAGTTATGGATATTATTTTGGAAGGATACATGTATCATCCATTGATTCTGAACAAATATACATATATGGTGTACCTATTTTAAAGTCAAATGATTCTGGTAAAACCTATTCAAGAATTGGAGCAAGTAATGTGCATGTTGATCACCATGACCTATGGATTAATCCAAAAAATACAGATCATTTAGTTTTAGGTAATGATGGGGGTGTCAATATTTCGTATGATCAAGGTGCAAATTGGACGAAGCTAAATCAACCGTCAGTTGGACAGTTTTACTCCATTAATGTTGACAATGCAGATCCATACAATGTTTATGGAGGTTTGCAAGACAATGGTGTTTGGATGGCAAAGAATAACTCTTTTGAGTCTCCTTATTGGCATGAGTCCGGACATAATAATTGGACAAAAATTATGGGAGGTGATGGTATGCAAATACAAATTGATAATCGTGATAATAATATTGTGTATACAGGTTTACAATTTGGTAATTATTATAGATTAAACATTAGCCAAGGAACAAGAAAGGTGATAAAACCAAGACATCAACTTGGTCAATCTCCTTTAAGATTTAATTGGCAAACCCCAATATTGATATCGCCGCACAATCAGGATATAATTTATTTTGGTAGCAACAAGCTACACAGATCCTTTGATAAAGGTGACAGTTGGAATGATATCTCTAACGACTTAACTAAGGGTGGTAAAAAAGGAAACGTGCCATACGGGACACTAACTTGTATTGATGAATCTGTTTTTAACTTTGGTAAAATCGTTGTCGGCAGTGATGATGGAAATGTATATTTAACACAAAACTCTGGTGAATTTTGGAAAAATATTTCTAATAATCTGCCTCCAAACTTGTGGGTTAGCAGGGTAATTTTCTCTAAACACAATCAAAGTAGAATTTACTTATCGCTTAACGGATACAGAAAAAATGATTTCAAACCTTATTTATATTTAAGCGATGATAATGGAGTCTCTTGGAAAGAAATTTCTACTAACCTTCCACTTTCACCTATAAATGTAATAAGAGAAGACATTAAAGATGAAAAAATACTATATGTTGGTACGGATAACGGACTTTTTGTTTCATTTGATTTAGGTTCAAATTGGCATCCTTTTTCATCAAATTTACCAAGGGTAGCAATTCACGATTTAGTTATACATGAGGGGACAAATGAGTTAGTTATTGGAACCCACGGTAGATCAATTTATAAAATAGAATTAGATTTATTCTATAAATATTTGGAGGCCTCAGGTAATCAAAATACTATTTCTTTTTTAAATTTTAATGAAATAAAGTTTTCTAATTCATGGGGAAATAAAATAATGTATTCCTCTGAAACCTATGATATAAATTTTACAATTGATCTGTTCAGCTCAAAAAATAAGAATTTTGAGTTTGAAATTTTAAATGAAAACAATAAAACGTTAAATCAAGGTAACTTTAATACTGATTATGGATTTAATAAAATTAAAATTCCTATAAAAATAGATAAGAAACTAAGTGGCAAATACCTAAAAAAAATAGGATTTAACGCTAAAATTTCAGATGACGGAAATAGATATTTAAGTAAAGGGGAGTATATTTTAAAAGTGGATAATCAAGAGCTAAAGTTCTCAGTTAAATAGGGCATATTATTTGTTTGTAATGCTTGTGTAAAGTAATTTTGTCAAATCATGTTAAAAAAGTTATTTAATTCTTCCATAGGCCGTAAAATTGCAATGGCTTTGTCTGGTATTTTTTTAATTGTTTTTTTAACACAACACTTTTTAATTAATATAACTTCAGTTTTTAGCGACAGCTTGTTTAATTGGCTTTCTCATTTTATGGGTACAAACCCCCTAGTCCAGTTTGTTCTTCAGCCAATATTGATTGCTGGTGTACTTTTTCATTTTGTCATGGGGTTTATTCTAGATTATCAAAATAGAAAAGCTAGACCAGTGAATTATGCTGTTTTTAGTGGCTCTAAAAATTCATTGATGGTTTCAAGATATATGATTCTCTCGGGTATAGTTATTTTATCATTTTTGGGTTTACATTTCTATGACTTTTGGATTCCTGAAATGGAATACAAGTATGTAGAATTCAAACCCGACGATCCAAATAGATATCATCATGAGTTAGTTGAAAAATTTCAAGACCCCATAAAAGTAGTTTTCTATTGTATTTCGTTTGTTTTTTTGGCTTTGCATTTAGTCCACGGACTAGCTTCTTCCACACAATCTTTAGGGACAAGTAATCGATACTCATCGCTAATCAAAAAGATTAGTTATTCATTTGGGATTTTTATTCCACTCGGTTTTTGCTTCATCGCCATCTATCATTTTTTATCTCATTAAAAAAAAATAAAATTATTTTTAATGTGTTATAATTTATCTATCTTTGACAGGTAAAATGGTGTGTTATAATATTATCAGCTTGAATGAAAAAAATTACTTATTCCCTTAATTATCGAAAACCTAAAAATCAATACTCTAATCATGATGAGTTGGTTGTTTGTCTAAGATACTATCATTCAATAGGAAACGGTAAGTATAAAGTCACTAAAAAAAGTACCGGCATTAAATGTAAACTTGAAGATTGGGATACAGATTGGCACAAATCCAATAATCGCCACCCTATAAAATCCTCCGACCCAGATTATCTAGAAAAGAATACGCTTCTTAAAAATTTGTCAGTCGAATTACATTCCCATGCTAAGAAGATTAAAGTTTCCAATGGTGTTTTGAACTCAAAAATACCTGAAGGTTCTTTGGATATGAAATGGACAAATCATAAAAATAATGTTCGCTTAGTTAGTCCTGCTAACAAGAGAAATATTGATGTTATTGTTGTGGGTACAGGTTTGGCTGGGGGCTCAGCATCTGCTACTCTTGCTGAACAGGGCTATAATGTTAAAGCATTCTGCTTTCAAGACTCGTCTCGAAGAGCCCACTCAATTGCAGCTCAGGGTGGAATAAACGCGGCAAAAAATTACCAAGGTGATGGAGATTCTGTTTACAGACTTTTTTATGATACAATAAAGGGCGGTGATTACCGGTCTCGAGAAGCTAATGTTTATAGGCTAGCAGAGGTTTCTACAAGTATTATTGACCAATGTGTAGCTCAAGGCGTCCCCTTTGCTAGAGAATATGGTGGATTATTAGATAATAGATCATTTGGTGGGGTTTTGGTTTCTAGAACATTTTATGCAAAGGGACAAACTGGACAACAATTACTTTTAGGCGCTTATTCTGCAATGAATAGGCAAATAGCTAGAGGTAAAATAAAAATGTACAGCAGACATGAGATGATGGACATCGTAATTATTAATGGAAAGGCAAAAGGAATTATAACTAGAAATTTAGTAACTGGAGAAATTGAGAGTCATTCTGCACATGCTGTTGTACTTGCATCTGGAGGTTATGGAAATCTATTTTATTTATCAACAAATGCTATGGGAAGTAATGTTTCAGCTGCCTGGAAAGTTCATAAAAAAGGAGCTTTTTTTGCTAACCCATCTTTTACTCAAATTCACCCTACTTGCATTCCTGTTTCTGGTGATTACCAGTCAAAATTAACTCTGATGTCAGAGTCATTAAGAAATGATGGTAGAATTTGGGTTCCAAAAAAATTGGAAGATGCTAAAAAAATTAGAAATAACATATTGAAACCAACTGATGTACCCGAAGATGACAGAGATTATTATTTGGAAAGAAGATATCCAGCTTTTGGCAACTTAGTTCCTCGTGATGTGGCTTCTAGAGCAGCCAAAGAAAGATGTGATTCAGGTTATGGGGTGAATAAAACTGGTGAAGCAGTTTTCTTGGATTTCTCTTCCTCAATAATTAGATATGGAAAAGAAAAAGCCTTAGTTAAAGGTCTTGATGTTAATGATTTAAATTTGATTAAGTCATTGGGTGAAGATGTAATAAAGGCTAAGTATGGTAACTTATTCCAAATGTATGAGAAGATTGTTGATCAAGATCCCTACAAAACTCCAATGATGATTTACCCTGCTGTTCATTATACAATGGGAGGTTTGTGGGTTGATTATAATTTAATGACTACAATCCCTGGTTGCTATGCTATTGGTGAAGCTAATTTTTCAGATCATGGAGCGAACAGGCTAGGGGCTTCAGCTTTAATGCAAGGATTAGCTGATGGGTATTTTGTGTTACCAAATACAATTAATGATTTTCTTGCAGATGATATAAAAACAGGTCCAATTGATAATGAATTACCAGAATTTGTTCAAGCAAAAAAATCTGTAGAAGATAGTATAGAAAAATTAATGAATATAAACGGAACTAAAACAGTTGATTATTTTCATAAAAAATTAGGTAAAATAATTTGGAACAATTGTGGGATGTCTAGAAATTCAGTTGATTTAAAATCAGCCATAAAAGAAATTCAAAAGTTAAAAAAACAATTCTATTCTGATTTGTTAATTCCTGGCGATCAATTTTCATTTAATGAACCGCTTGCAAAAGCTTTAAGGGTTGCTGATTTTATGGAGCTTGGTGAATTATTCGCATTAGATGCTTTAAAAAGAAATGAATCTTGTGGAGGTCATTTTAGAGAAGAATTCCAAACCAAAGAAGGTGAGGCAATGAGAAATGACGAAGAATTTACTTTTGTTTCTGCTTGGGAGTATAATAAAGTAATTGAAAACTCGACACTTCACAAGGAAAAATTACTATTTGATAGTGTTGAATTAAAAAATAGATCTTATAAGTAGAATGAAATTATTTTTGAAAATATGGAGACAGAAAGACTCTAAAGAAAAGGGAAAAATCGTTAATTATGAAATTGACAAAATAAGCGAGGACATGTCATTTCTAGAAATGATGGATGTACTTAATGAAAAAATAGTGCTTGAGGGAGGAGATCCTGTTGCTTTTGATCATGATTGTAGGGAAGGAATTTGTGGGTCATGCTCAATGTTTATAAACGGTGAACCACATGGGCCAGATCGCGGTGTAACCACATGTCAATTGCACATGCGTAAATTTAAAGACGGTGATACAATATATATAGAACCTTTCAGGTCTAGAGCTTTTCCAATCATTAAGGATCTTGTTGTTGACAGAACAGCATTTGACAGAATTCAACAAGCGGGTGGATATATTTCAATTAATACATCTGGAAATACCCTCGATGCAAATACAATTCCTATTGAAAAAGAAAATGCTGATAAAGCATTTGATGCAGCAACATGTATAGGATGTGGTGCTTGTGTTGCAACCTGTAAAAATTCATCAGCCATGCTATTTGTTTCAGCTAAAGTTTCTCAGTTTTCTTTACTTCCACAAGGAAAAGTTGAAGCAACTGACAGGGTTTTAAATATGGTTAAACAAATGGATTTAGAGGGTTTTGGTAATTGTACAAATACTGGTGCATGTCATGTTGAATGTCCCAAGGGAATCTCTCTTGATTATATAGCAAAATTAAATAACGAATATGCTAAAGCAAGTTTGAAGAAATAATTAAAAACTTTCTCTAATTATCCAATTTGCTCTAACCTTTATAATTTCATTATTGAAGTAAACTTTTTCAGGTTGAATTTTTTCTAGGAAATTTCCAGTATCCCTTTTTTTGTTCTCATTCTTATCTTCAACTACCCTAATATTGTATTCTCCAGGAACTATATTTTCAAAAACACAATTTTCAGATGCAAATGCTAGATATTGCGTATCACTTACTTCTCCCTTCATATTAATTAAATCAATTATTAAAGGATAATTTTTCTGAATTGGATTGAAAAAAATTTTTCCATATTCAGAAATTTTTTTTGTTTTAAAAGTAAATTTTAGGCTATCGGTTGTTTTTTGAAACAGATCAACAATAGCATTAGGTGTTATATTAATGTAGTAGCTGTCGTTTGGTAGAACCTCAAAATCTATAATAATTTTTGTATAATTATCTACTTTAGTTTTGAATAATACCGGCAATGAATCTCTATTAAAAACCTGTATTTTGTTGTTATCAATCTTAGTCACTGGTGTAGTGGACTCTAATATTAATTTATCGGATAGTTCTAGAATTTGTGATTGTTGTTTTAACTGTAAAGAATCTTTACCTAGTTCCTTTTTTTGAAATTTAAAAACAAAATCTTTTTTATAGGTTTTATTTTTAATTTCAAAATTCAAAGAATCATAATTGGAATTCTCAAGCCAAAAATATAATGTATCCTTTTCCTTATCAAACGTCACGACATTATTTAAATTATTCAAAGATTTAATTTGTATATCTAAGTTCTCAACTTCACCCTGAAAACCAAAGTTTATTCTATTCTCATTTTCTTGAAATGGTTTAAAAATTTTAAACTCTGGGGTCTCCTTAAAGACATTTAAGTTGAAGAGAGAATCATTTGGAATGGAAATAAAAGTTTCATTAAATGCTATTTTTTCTGTTAGTGGATCATATCTGTAATTATTATTGTAGTCTTTAATTGCTATCAAATTATAAGTGCCCATTTTTAGGTTAGTAAATTTAAAGTTGGTGCTGTCTAATGTATTTGAGACATAAAGTGGCTTACCGTTATAAATTATTGAATCATTGTACAGACTGTCAATTGGATATAACATCGTGGTAATAAATTCATCAGTATCTATATTATAGCTATCATTTACATTGCCCGAAATTTCGAGTGAGTCCACATAACTGCCTGTTGAAAAAACATATTTGAAAAATGGTAATGGGTTGCCCTCATTATTGTCAACTAATGCTTGACCAAAATTAAATGAGTAAGTAGAGTTTTTCATTAGGCTATCTTTTAGCTCAATATCAATAAATTTTGAAGCACCACCCTGTGGGAAGATGGAGTATCCAGATTTTTCAATTGGTGGAGACACAATTAATTGAGAATTTATTTTTTCAAGCTTTACATATTCATCAAAATAAATCCTGATTTTTTCTGAATCAAAATTTGAAGAATTATTGGCAGGTTGGGCTCTTAGTAAAACAGGTGGGTCCTCATCTTTTGGTCCACCATCTGGTGTTCCTCGTTTCGCACACCCAATGACAAAAAAAATGATTGAAATCAGAAAAACTTTCTTAATCATATACTCTACAAATTAAAAAGTTTATTTTGAAAAATACTATCTTATCTTTTATTTAGATATAGTATTTTTGCTTTATGTCATCTGATCATTTTAAAAAAATAATTTCTCATTCAAAAGAATATGGATTTATTTTTCAGTCAAGTGAAATTTATGATGGCTTAAGTGCCGTATACGATTATGCCCAAAACGGTGTACTACTTAAAAATAATATTAAAGATTATTGGTGGAAATCAATGGTTCAATTAAATGACAATATTGTTGGTGTTGACTCTTCAATTTTCTCACATCCTACAACTTGGAAAGCGAGTGGCCATATTGATGCTTTTAATGACCCACTTATTGACAATAAAGATTCAAAAAAAAGGTATAGAGCAGATATTTTAATTGAAGATTACATTACTAAATGTGAATCTAAAATTTTAAAAGAACAAAAAAAGCAAGAGAAAAGATTTGGTGACACCTTCAATAAAGAAACATTTTTAAAAACCAATCCAAAGGTTTTAAAAATCAGAGATAATATAAATCAAATATTATTAAGATTAGGTGATGCTCTAAAAAATGATGATTTAGAAGAACTCAAGAAAATCATAGTGGATTGTGAGATAGTCTGTCCTGTATCAGGTACAAAAAATTGGACTGATGTAAAACAATTTAACCTAATGTTTAAAACTCAGATTGGTGCCACAGACTCTAACTCAAGTGATCTTTTTTTAAGACCAGAAACAGCTCAGGGAATATTTTTAAATTATTTAAACATCCAAAAAACTGGCAGATTGAAAATACCTTTTGGCATTGCTCAAATTGGTAAAGCTTTTAGAAATGAAATTGTAGCTAGGCAATTTATTTTTAGAATGAGAGAATTTGAACAAATGGAAATGCAATTCTTTATTAAACCAGGTTCACAAAAAGATTGGTACGAGTACTGGAAACAAACAAGGTTAGATTGGCACCTTTCATTAGGAATTGATAAGAGTCTTTTTAGATTTCATGATCACAAAAAACTTGCACATTATGCTGATGCAGCCTGTGATATTGAATTTAATTTCCCTTTTGGATTTAAAGAATTGGAGGGTATTCATTCTAGAACTGACTTTGATTTGTCTAATCATGAAAAATTTTCAAATAAGCAAATAAAATATTTTGATCATATAGATAATAAAAAATATACGCCATATGTTTTAGAGACCTCAATAGGTGTTGATAGAATGTTTTTAGCTGTATTTTCCTCGTCATTAGTTTCTGAAAAAATTGATTCTGACTCGGAAAGAGTAGTTTTAAAAATACCTAAAATTATAGCGCCCTATAAATGTGCTTTTCTCCCATTACTAAAAAAAGATGGCTTGCCTGAAATAACAAAAGAAATTAAAGAAAAATTAAAACTTAAGTTCAGTACAACTTATGATGATAAAGATGCCATCGGAAGAAGATACAGAAGGCAAGACGCAATAGGAACTCCTTATTGTATAACAATTGATCATCAAACTTTGGAGGACAATACTATTACGGTAAGGCATCGTGATAGTATGAAACAGGAAAGAATCAATATGGAAACCTTGGAGCAATTTTTAAATAATTCACTTGACATCAACAATTGGTTACTAAGAGGTGATTAATATTATTTCATACAACATTAACGGAATTCGGGCAGCTATCAGAAAAGATCTATTTTCTTGGCTTAAAAACTATAATCCAGATATAGTTTGTTTTCAAGAGATTAAGGCAAATGAAGATCAATTCGATTCGTCAATTTTCGAAGAATTAGGATATTATAGCTATTGGTACCCAGCAAAGAAAAAAGGTTATAGTGGAGTTGGAATAATATCCAAGATCAAACCAAAAAATATATCCTATGGTGTAGGAATTGATTACATGGATTGTGAGGGAAGGAATTTGAGGGTTGATTTTGATAAATTTTCTGTTATGAGTTTATATCTGCCCTCAGGAACTAATATAGACAGGTTAGGATTCAAATTTAAATATATGGATGATTTTGCCTCCTACATTAACTCTTTAAAAGCATCGATACCAAATCTAATAATTGGAGGAGACTACAATATTTGCCATAATGCCATTGACATTCATGACCCCGTTAGAAACGCCAAAGTATCAGGATTTTTACCTGAGGAAAGAGAGTGGTTAGATAAGTTTATTAATAATGGTTTTATTGACACGTTTAGATATTTTAATCCCTCTCCCCACAAATATTCGTGGTGGAGTTATAGAGCAAACTCAAGATCGAATAATAAGGGTTGGAGAATCGATTATTTATTAGCTTCACTTGAATTGCAAAATAATTTAATGGAATCATTTATATTGTCTGATGTATATCACTCCGATCATTGTCCTGTTGGATTAAAAATTAAAATATAATGGATTATAATTATTTACCAAATACTAAAATTAAGGTTAGTAAAATTTGTTTGGGTACAATGACTTGGGGAAGACAAAATAATCAAGATGAGGCTTTTGATCAGATGAATTATTCTATTGACAGGGGAGTTAATTTTTTTGATACTGCAGAGTTATATCCAGTTCCAGCAAGTCCAGATAAATACGCACTAACTGAAGAAATAATTGGAAATTGGTTTCACAAGTCTAAAAAAAGAGACAAGGTAATTTTAGCTACGAAAATTGCAGGGCCAGGTGACTACACAGCACACATAAGAAAATCTGGCTTTAAAGGATCCTCAATTGAGGATGCTGTAAACGGTAGTTTAAAACGCCTAAAAACAGATTATATTGACTTGTATCAATTGCATTGGCCTGAGAGAATTACAAATACATTTGGAAATAGAAATTTCCAATACTTTAATGACTCATGGGAAGATAATTTTGAAATTATATTAGAAAAATTTAAGAGTCTAATTGATTTTGGAAAAATTAGATACATAGGCTTATCTAATGAAAACCCTTGGGGAATTATGAAGTTTTTAGAATATTCAAAAAGAGATCTCCCAAAAATGATTACCGTTCAAAATCCCTATTCTTTATTAAATAGATTATTCGAAATTGGAAGCTCTGAGATATGTAAAAGAGAATCTATTGGTCTTTTGGCTTATTCACCTTTAGCTTTTGGAGTTCTAACAGGAAAGTATTTTGATGGAAACATTCCAAAGAATAGTAGAATGGAACTTTTCCCTAGATTAAAAAGATACAATAGTGAAAATTCCTTTAAAGCTGCAAAACTATACAATGAAATTGCTCAAAAAAACAATCTATCATTGACTCAACTATCACTAGCTTTTGTTAATGATCGTCCATTTGTAACAAGTAATATTATTGGTGCAACAACCATTGATCAATTAAAGGAAAATATTGATAGTACTGATGTTAAACTTTCAGATGATATTATTTCCGAAATTAATCAAGTAAATAATAAAATCCCTAATCCTTCTCCCTAAAAACTTCTTTAGCAACTTGAGAAAGATTCTTCAATCTATGGGTTTGTATCGAGTCAGTAATATATCCAATTTTAGAATTATTGGATATAATAATTTTTTTATAACCCAATCTTTCAGCTTCAGAAATACGTTTATCAATATTACTTACACTTCTTAATTCTCCAGAAAGATCTACTTCTGCACAAAAACAAGTATCGTTGTTAATAGCAATATTAATGTTTGAAGACAGTATTGCCGCCACAACTGCTAAATCAATGGCTGTGTCTTCTATTTTTATTCCACCTGTGATATTAATGAAAACATCTTTTACTCCAATTTTAAATCCTGCTTTTTTTTCAAGTATTGCTAAAAGCATATTCAATCTTTTGGAATTAAATCCATTTGAAATTCTTTGCGGAGTTCCATAAACAGCACTACTAACCAATGCTTGTACCTCGATCATAATTGATCTATCACCATCAAGAGTAACAGCAATCGCAGAACCAGACTCAGAGTTTTCTTTTTTTGAAACAAATAATTCACTAGGATTTGCTACTATTTGTAAACCTTTTTCATTCATTTGATAAATTCCAATTTCATTAGTTGATCCAAACCTATTTTTTTTAGAACGCAAAATCCTAAATTGATGTTGTTTATCTCCTTCAAAATGTAAAACAGTATCCACCATGTGCTCTAACATTTTTGGTCCAGCTATGTTTCCATCTTTAGTTATATGACCTACAATTAAAACAGGAATACCAGTACTTTTAGCAAGTTTAATTAAAATACTTGCGCATTCTTTTATTTGGGTTGTACTTCCTGGGCTGTTATCAAATAAATCAGTTTGAACTGTTTGTATTGAGTCCAATACAACAATACTAGGGTTAATTTTATTAATGTTTTTTAATATTATTTCAAGATTAGTTTCTGTTAATACGTAGCAATTTTTTGGGTTTTCTGAAATTCTTTCTGCTCGAAGTTTTAATTGTTCAGCACTTTCTTCACCAGAAACATAAAGGACTTTCTCTGGTGAATTAATGGAATTCTGCAATAAGATAGTTGATTTACCTATTCCTGGTTCACCAGAAATTAATACCACAGAGCCACGAACTAATCCGTTCCCTAAAACTCTGTTAAATTCATTGTCATTAAATCTTATCCTCTTATTTTCTAAACTCTCAATTTCAGTTATTTTTTTTACAACCCCATCAGATTTGATCAAATCCTTTTTAGGATTTTTCTTAACAAATTCTTCCTCGATTGAGTTCCACGATCCGCACTTAATGCATTGACCCAACCATTTTGGATATTTTGCACCACAAATTTTACAACTATAAATTTTTTGTGTTGGTATCATTTAAATCGAATTTCCTTTTTTTGGAAAAATAATAGTTGGATTAAAGCTTTTAGCATTATTAAAATCTATTAATGCATAGCTCACTATAATCACCTCATCATCTTTATTAATTTTCTTTGCTGCTGGACCATTAATAAAAATATCACCAGAACCTTTTTTACCTTTTATTACATAGGTTTCCAACCTTTCACCGTTAGTTAAACTTAACACCTGAACTTTTTCCCCAGCAACAATGTTTGAAGCATCCATTAAAGCCTCATCAATTGAAATACTACCAATATAATTAATTTCAGAACCAGTAATTTTAACTCTGTGAATTTTTGATTTTAAAACTTCAATCTTCATTTATTATTACTAAATTATCTATTAATCGTACATCTTCTACCACAACACAAATAAATGCTCTACAACAGCAATTTTTAATGTTTTCTCTACTACAAACCTTTAAGGTTTTGGAACATCTTAATTCAAAATATTCGAGCACAAATCCCTCATTTTTTTCAATTTTATTTTTGATTATGTTCTTTAATTCTCCGCTTGAAAATTTATTAAAATTTTGTTTTGCAAACAACAATGAATCATAAATAACTGAAACATTTTTTTTTGCATGTTTTGATAATAAAGAGTTTCTGGAACTTAATGCTAAACCATCCTTAGACCTAACTGTGGGACAAACAATCATTTTAATATTTTCAAAATAATTATCTATTATTTTTTGTACTATAACAGTTTGTTGAAAATCTTTTTCTCCAAAAAAAACAAGACTAGGCTTAAAAATTTCAAAGAGTTTTTTCACAATTGTGCCGACTCCATCAAAGTGTCCAGGTCTTTTAATACCCTCTAAAACCTTACCAATTTCTTGAAAATCAAATTTATCTTTAAAAATTTTTAATCCATAAATATCATCAATATTTGGTATAAATATATTTACATTTTGGTCTGTAGATTTAATTTTATCAATATCTTTTTTTAAGTCAGTGGGGTATCTTTTATAATCATTAATATCATTGAATTGGGTCGGATTTACAAATATAGAAACCCAAACCTCGTCACATAATTTAACTGCGCTTTTAACAAGTGAAATATGTCCCTCGTGCAAAGAGCCCATCGTTGGAACCAAGCCTAAAACTTTTTTCTCACTTGATTTATTTAATATAACCTCTAAATCTTTAAGTTTTCTGATTGTAGTCATCAAATACAAATTCGAATGCAAACTTAATACTTTGGTGTCAATCTTATATAAATTTTGTAATTTTGACAACCTATTAATGTTAGGATTTATGAAAGGAAAGAAAATTTTATTTATTTCTTCAGAGGTTATTCCCTATATGCCTCAAACCGAGCTTTCCTCAATGACATATAAACTCCCTAAACTTGTAAATGATAATCAAGGTCAGACAAGAATATTTATTCCAAAATATGGTGTAATTAACGAAAGGAGACATCAGTTACATGAAGTAATAAGACTTTCAGGAATCAATTTAATTATCAATGATATGGATATGCCTTTGATAATTAAAGTAGCTTCAATACCTAAGGAAAGAATGCAAGTATATTTTATTGATAGCGAGGACTATTTCAAAGGGAGAAATGTTTTTTTTAATGATAAAGGGAATCTTTATAAAGATAATGATGAAAGAGCTATTTTCTATGCCAAGGGTATCATTGAAACTATTAAGAAATTAAATTGGGCTCCAAATTTAGTTCATGTTCATGGATGGATTTCTTCATTAGTACCTCTATATATTAAACATTATTATAAAGATGACCCTATTTTTAGTAATACAAAGATGATTGTTTCAATCTATGAGGATAGACTTTCAGGAAAATTTGATAAAAATTTTATCAAAAAAATTCAGTTTGATGAGATTATAGATGAAAACTTGAGTTTACTTAAAACACCAACTTATGAGGAATTATTTAAATTATCCTTAACTCAATCAGATGGTGTTGTGTTTACATCTAATTCTGTAAAAGAAGAATTTAAGGGACTTATTAAAAAGGATATACCAACTTTGGAGTGTAGTAGTAGTGACGATGACTATGAAAACAAATATTTAGAATTTTATAATTCCATGTTAGATGAATAAAAAACTCTTAATAGTTTCTTTATTGTTTTTTTTGTTTTCGTGTACTAAAGAATTTAATTCTATTGGAACAGAAATTCTGAAAGATGATTCCTTTGAAACAAAAGTAGAAAATATTGGTGTTTATGCATCTCAAAAAACCATAAGCCCCTTCAACACTACAAACCTGCCTATATATCAAATTGGTGAAATTAGAGATAATATTTTTGGAGGTACAACATCTTCCTTTATTACTCAATTACAGCTGTCGCAATACAATCCTGCTTTTGGTATTGCTTCTCAAGAAAAAGAAAATTCTGGAGATCCAGCAAATATTACTGTTATTCAAGAAAATGAGTCGATAAATAGTGTTTATCTTGACATACCTTTCTTTACGAACAGAAATGATAGAGATGGTGATGGTGTAATTGACGCTTATGATGTTGATGACAACGATGTTAACAGTGATAGTGATGGTGATGGTGTATCCGATGCTGTTGAAAGAGCTAATGGAACAGATCCTTTAAATCCTGATACAGATGGCGATGGAATTCCTGATGGACAAGATGATGATACCATTAATCCAAATCCTGGAGCCATAATTTATGATGTGGATTCATTATTAGGAAATTTTGATGATGCATTCAAACTTAAAATTCAAGAGATGGATTATTATTTACGTGAATATGATCCAACAAATAATTTTGAAACTCGACAAAGATATTACAATGATAACAACATACTGGAAAACTTTGCTGGACAAGTTCTTTTTGACGGTGAGGTCCAAATAGATAAAAATGAATTGGTAATTTATAGAGAAGATGACCCAGAAACCACTGATATTGATGAATCAGAAGAAGTTAAAGAAAGATTATCTCCAAGAATTAGAGTTCCACTAAATTCTGATTTTTTTCAGTCAAAACTTATTGATAAAGAGGGCTCAGTTGATTTAACTAATAGTGATAATTTTAACTTGTATTTCAAAGGAATATTTATAAATGCCTATGATTTTTCCGATCCTCTAATGATGATTTTAGATTTTGATTCATCAGAGATTGTAATTAATTATGAATATGATAAATATAATAAAAACAATACCGAGGAAGATTTGACTGATGATACTATTGATAGAGAGTCAGAGGATTTTATAATTACTTTCTTTGGTAATAAAATTAATCTGATTAAAAAAGATCTATTTTCATCTGAAATCATTACCAATATAAATTCAATAAATAATCTCTCTAAAATTTATTTAAAGGGTGGTGAAGGTTTAATGGCAGAAATAGATTTGTTTAAAGATAGCGAAGGCAATGACCTGTTAGAAGAGATTAAATCAAGACCATGGTTAATTAATGAGGCTAATTTAACGTTTTATGTAGATCGTGAAACTATTGATTTAAATGGTGGTTTAATTGAGCCTTTTAGAATATATCTATACGATTTAGACTCAAATTTACCATTAGTTGACTATTATATTGACGATACTCAAGGGCCTAGAAACTCAGAGAAGAAAATTAATCATGGTGGAATAATTGAGGTTGACTCTGACCAACGTGGAATTAAATATAAAATCAGAATATCAGAACACGTTAAAAATATTGTTAGGAAGGATTCCATAAATAAAAGACTTGGCCTTGTTTTATCCTCGGACATTACAAATATTTTTTCTACTGAACTTAAAGAAGGTTCTGGATTAGAATCTGTTCCACAATCTTCAGTTGTAAACCCGCTCGGTGTGGTATTACATGGCCCAGAGCCAGATCAATCTAATTATGAGAAAAGATTAAAGCTAGAACTCTTTTACTCTGAAATTAAAAATTAAATTATATAGTAAAAGTCTTTTTAGTTTTGAAAAAGGACTCAATAATACATATTCAATAATTCTTGAGCTTATAAATAAAAATTTTAATATTTTTTTGGAAAAACCATCATAGTGTTTATCAATAAAAATAATTCCAGATTTTAACAGTTGAGTCTTAGTTTTAAGAGTTGTTTTTAGGTCTATCCGTGATGATTTACCATGATGATGAGTACATGAAATTGAATTAATTAAGACAATTTCCATTCCAATATTTTTAGCTCTTTTACATAAATCCATATCCTCATAGTACATCCAATAATCTTCATCCCACCCCCCCCAGTTTATTAAAATTTTTTTTATCGATGGATAAAAATGAGCCTGAAACCCAATCAGGTTTAAGCAAAGGTTTTTCATGATCCTCTAACCTGCTTTCAAATTTTAAAAATCTAAATAATAACCTTATAATCCCATTAAATGTTTTAATACTTAAAAATTTTCCATAAGGGAAAGTTTTATTACCATGTGAATCTAATTGACTAATTGAAATAATGGAGTTTGGATAATTAATAATGTTTGACTTGAGTTGAATTAAACAGTTTGTTCCAAGTTCAGTATCAGGGTTTAAAAAAACAAAATGTTCATATTTTGCGGCTTTAGCTCCAATGTTACATGCTTTAGAAAAACCTAAGTTTTTATCATTTATAATCCATTTACATTTATTATATTTTATTTTGTATTCTTTTACAAGATTGTCATCAGAGTGATTATCAACAATTATAATTTCATTGTTACTTTTATTTTTTGACGAGATACTCTCAATACATTTTTCAAGTACTGACCACGATTTGTAATTAACAATGATAATGGATAGTTCAGGCATTAAAGCTTTTTTCTTAACCGAGCTACAGGTGCCCCTATCATCTCTCTGTATTTTGCAACTGTTCTTCTTGCAATCGGATAACCTTTGCCATTTAGTAGTTTAGTTAATTGATCATCAGTGTAAGGAGATTTTTTATCTTCATTTAAAATAATTTCCTCAAGGGATTTTTTGACTTCAATTGTGGAAATTTCTTCACCTTTAGAGTTTTTTATTCCCTCTGAAAAAAATGATTTAATCAGTTTAATACCGTATGGAGTGTCAACATATTTTGAATTTGCTACACGAGATATTGTTGATATATCCATATTTATTGTTTCAGCAATATCTTTTAAAATCATTGGTTTGATTTTACTTTCGTCACCACTCAAAAAATATTTTTTTTGAAAATTAAGTATTGCTGTCATTGTATAAATTAAAGTTTGATTTCTTTGTTTAATAGCATCTATAAACCACTTTGCAGAGTCAAGCTTTTGTTTTATAAAAATCACTGCATCTTTTTGATTTTTATTTTTTGTTTTACTTTCACTATATCCTTTGAGCATATTTTTATATTCACTTGAAACAAATAATTCAGGTGCATTTCTTGAATTTAACTCTAATTTTAGTTCTCCATCAATAATTTTAATTGTAAAATCAGGTACAATTGAAGAATTCAATTTATTATTTTCATTGTGTGAACCACCAGGCCTGGGGTTTAGTTTCTCAATTTCTTTTATGGATCTTTTTAAAAGATCTTCATCAATGTTCAATTTCGTCTTAATTTTCTCAAAGTGTTTTTTTGAAAATTGATCAAAATGATTTGTAATAATATTTAATGCTAAATCAACTACTTGATTTTTTGGTTTTCTAATTAATTGCAATTCCAAACATTGTTGCAAATTTTTTGCACCAACACCCGCTGGATCTAACAAATAAATTTTATCAAGTATTTTTTGTATTTGCTCCTCCGAAAAATTTATCCCAAGTGTAAAAATTAAGTCATCAGAAATATCAATAATATCTCTCCTCAAATATCCAAAAGGGTCCAAACTTCCAATTATAAATTCTGCAACAAGTAAATCTTCACCTCGCAATGAAAATGAGTGTAATTGTGTTTTGAGATATTGGTTGAAAGATTCACCAGATGTGAACGGTATATCCTTTTCATTGTCTTCGCTGTAATTATTTGTTTTAAGCCTATAATCAGGTATATCATCATCGGATAGATAGTCATTTACATCAATTTCGTCGTAATCAGATTCATCGGAGTTTGGTGAATCATTCTCAAATTCAGTATTTCCTTCAATTTCATCTTTGGATGTGTCTAATGCTGGGTTTTCTTCAACCTCTCTAGAAAGTCTTTGTTCAAACTCTTGAGTTGATAACTGAATTAACTTCATCAACTGAATTTGCTGAGGAGATAGTTTTTGAGAAAGTTTTAATTGTAGTTTTTGATTAAGCATTATAATCAAAATTACAAAATATCGATTTAAATTTAGAAATCAGCATTCTTTGGTGTTCGTGGAAATGGTATCACATCCCTAATATTATTCATTCCCGTAATAAAAAGAATTAATCTCTCCAAACCTAGTCCAAAACCACTATGTTTAACCGACCCATATTTTCTCAAGTCTAAATACCACCATAATTCTTTACTATCAATATTTAACTCTTTAATTCTTTTCTCAAGAACATCTAATCTTTCTTCTCTTTGCGACCCACCAACAATTTCCCCAATCCCAGGGAATAGAATATCCATTGCTCTGACAGTCTTGGCGTCTTCATTCATTCTCATATAAAATGCTTTGATTTTTGCTGGATAGTCAAATACCACCACTGGACATTTGAAATGCTTTTCAACTAAAAACCTTTCGTGTTCGCTTTGTAGATCACAACCCCAATTTTCAATTTTATATCTAAACTTATTTTTTTTATTTGGCTTACAATTTTTGAGAATTTCAAATGCACCTGAATATGGTAGCTTGACAAAATCATTATTTATAACAAATTCTATTTTTTCTTTGAGTGATAATTCACTCCTTTTATCTTTTGGTAGAGACATTTCCTCTTTGGCTAATCTCTCATTTAAAAATTCAATATCATCTTTACATTTTTCATAAGTATGTTTTAGGATATATTTTATGAACTGTTCGGCAAGATTAATATTATCCTCTAAATCAAAAAAAGCCATTTCAGGCTCAATCATCCAAAATTCTGCAAGATGTCTCGATGTATTTGAATTTTCAGCCCTAAAGGTTGGACCAAAAGTATACACTTTACTGAGTCCTGATGCCATGGCTTCAGCCTCAAGCTGACCTGAAACAGTCAAATGTGTTTCTTTACCAAAAAAATCTTTTGAAAAATCTATAGATCCATCAGGGCTGTGAGGAATATGACTTTTATCTAGTGTACTTACGCTAAACATTTCTCCAGCACCCTCAGCATCAGATCCAGTTATTATTGGTGTATGAATGTAAAAAAACCCATTATCATTAAAAAATTTATGTATCGCATAAGAAATCTCAGATCTGATTCGAATGACAGAGCTGATTGTTTTTGTTCTAACTCTTAAATGAGCATTCTCACGAAGAAATTCAAATGAGTGTTTTTTTGGTTGAATTGGATAATTTTCGGAATCGGATTGTCCTAATACACTCAATTTGTCAACTAAGATTTCAAATTTTTGTCCCTTTCCTAAGCTTTTAACTAGCTTTCCAAATACCTCAATTGATGAGCCCGTTGTAATTAGATTTATATTATTTTTATTCTTATCCAAATCAACAACACATTGAATGTCATTAATTGTTGACCCATCATTTAATGCTATAAATCTATTTGATCTAAATGTTTTTACCCAACCATTTACTTTAACAGACTGATTTAGTAGTTTATTGTTATCTAAATCTTTAATCGGAATAGATCTTAACATCCTATACTTTTAAAATTTCTGCTTCTTTTGATGAAAAAATACTATCAATTTTTTTAATATAATTATCTGTAATCTCCTGAACATCTATTTCATAATTTCCTTTAACGTCTTCAGAAAATTCTGACTTACGAATTTCATTATTTGCATCTTTTCTAGAATTTCTTATACTTACCTTTGCATTTTCAGATCCACTTTTTGCAAGTTTAACTAACTCCATTCTTCTTTCTTGAGTTAATGGTGGAATATTAATTAAAATTGATTCCCCATTATTCATCGGATTAAAACCTAAATTACTATCTATTATAGCTTTTTCAATGTCTTGTAATTTATCTTTTTCCCATGGTTGAATCGAAATTGTTTGAGAATCTGGAGTGCCTATATTCGAAATTTGGTTCAAAGGGGTTAGTGAACCATAGTATTCAACCTTTAGGCTTGAAATCATGTTGGGATTAGCTTTACCAGCTCTAATATTCAGCAACTCTTTTTCTAAATATTTTATTGATTCATCCATTAGCTCTTTTGTAGTCTCAATTATAAAATCCAACTCTTCCATTTTTATTTAACTTTTGTTCCTATAATTTTACCTTCAATTATTTTCTTTAAGTTACCAGTTTTGTTAATATCAAAAACAATTATGGGTAATTTATTTTCTTTACTAAGGGTGAATGCAGTAGAGTCCATTATCTTCAGGTTTTTAGAAATTGCCTCATCATATTCAAGTTCATTAAATTTTATGGCATTCTTATTTATTTCAGGATCATCATTATAAATACCATCAACACGAGTACCCTTTAAAATCACATCAGCTTCAATTTCAATAGCTCTCAGAACAGCAGCCGAGTCGGTAGTAAAAAAAGGATTTCCCGTACCAGCACCAAAAATCACTATTCTTTTCTTTTCAAGATGACGAACTGCTTTTCTTTTAATATATGGTTCAGCAATAGCTTCCATATTAATTGCCGTTTGTAATCTAGTTTGTAATCCAATTTTTTCCAGACTACTTTGTAGGGCAAGACCATTTATTACAGTGGCTAACATACCCATGTAGTCACCTTGAACACGATCAATTCCATTATTTGCACCAGATAAACCTCTAAAAATATTACCGCCTCCAATTACAATAGAAACCTCAACACCTAAATCTACTATTGATTTAATCTCTCTACTGTATTTATTAATAGTGTTTGGATCAATGCCATGATTCCTGTTTCCTAAAAGAGCTTCTCCACTTAGTTTTAGCAAAATTCTGTTGTAAATCATCTATGTCTATGTAAATATAGGCATAGATAATAAATAAATAAATTTGAATTTATATGAAATGAGTCAGACTAGTGATACCCTTTTAAAATCAGATATAGAGCAGTTTTGATTTACAGATTGGAGGTAATTAACAACACTAATTTTAGTATCCTTGATATAGGCTTGATTGACTAGTGTATTTTCTTTAAAAAACTTTTTCAGTTTTCCCTTAGCAATATTTTCAAGCATATTTTCAGGTTTACCTTCTGTCCTTAGTTGTTCCTTAGCTATTTCAATCTCCTTTTCAATAACTTCTTTTGAAACACCGCTTTCATCCAGAGCAATTGGACTCATCGCCGCAGCTTGCATCGCAATATTTTTGGCAACTTCATCGCATCCTCCAAAATTTTCTGTCAAACCTACAAGTGTGGCTATTTTATTTCCAGCATGTATATAATAACCTACAAATTTTGAGTTAAGTTTTTTAAAACTACCAATTTCAATTTTTTCGCCAATAACTCCAGTTTGTTCTGTGAGCTTTTCTTTTACAGACATTTCACTATCAAAGCTTGAGTTAAAAAGATCATCAATAGTATCACAACTTAGTGCAATCTCAGAAATTTGTTTGGCAAGATTTATAAAAGATTCATTTTTAGCTACAAAATCAGTCTCGCAATTTAATGAAATAATAACACCAGAATTCTTTTCATTGTTGACGGTAGCTATAACTGCACCTTCACTGGATTCTCTGTCAGCTCTTTTTGCTGCAACTTTTTGGCCTTTTTTTCTAAGATTTTCAATAGCAAGATCAAAATTACCATTGGACTCAACCAAAGCATTTTTACAATCCATTATGCCAGCGCCAGTTGCTTTTCTCAATTTATTAACTTCACTAGCAGAAATATTCCCCATAATTTAATTTTTTTCCTCGTTATTCTCTTTCTCAATTTTAGCTTGCTCTTCTTCTTTTTCTTTGTTTCTTTGGTCAAGTCCTAACTTTATTGAGCCAGTCACTTTGTTGAGAATAATTTCAATTGATTTAGAAGCATCATCATTTGCGGGGATTCCAAAATCAACTAATCTAGGATCGGTGTTAGTATCTACCATAGCAAATATGGGAATATTCAACTTAATCGCTTCTCTTACAGCTATGTGTTCTCTTCTTATATCTACAACAAATATTGCTCCAGGAAGTCTAGTCATAGAATTAATTGAGCCAAGGTTTTTTTCAAGTTTAGCTCTTGTTCTATTAACACTTAATTTTTCTTTTTTTGATAAAGATTCAAAAGTACCGTCTTGCTTAGATCTGTCAATTGCTGACATTTTTTTAACAGCCTTTCGAATTGTAACAAAATTTGTTAACATACCGCCTGGCCAGCGCTCAGTGATATAAGGCATTTTAACTTCTTCTGCGTATTTGGAAACGATGTCTTTTGCTTGTTTTTTAGTAGCAACAAATAATATTTTGCGACCTGATGAAGCAATTTTTTCCAACGCTGAACATGATTCTTCAAGTTTTTGAATTGTTTTGTAAAGATTGATTATATGTATACCGTTTTTTTCGGAATATATATAAGGTGACATATTAGGGTTCCATTTTCTAGTAAGATGTCCAAAGTGAACCCCTGCTTTTACTAATTCTTTTATTTCCATATTGTCATAATATATTTAGTTTACTTTCTAAATTAGCAACAGTTTAAAAACTGTTTAGATGCTAAACTAAATTTCGCAAAGCGAAATTTGACTGTGAAAAAATTCAAAACCTCTTTTAGAACTAATAACATATTACCTCTTAGAGAATTGGAACTTTTTTCTTGCTTTTTTCTGACCAAACTTTTTTCTTTCAACCATTCTAGGATCACGCGTTAGCAATCCTTCAGCTTTTAAAACACCTTTGTTATCATCAGATATTTTACATAAGGCTCTGCAAATACCAAGCCTTATCGCTTCAACTTGACCAGTTGTACCTCCACCATAAACACTTACAGAGAGATTAAATTTCCCTAAATTTTCGGTTAATTTAAATGGTTGTAAAATTTTATATTGTTGAGATTTTGTTGGAAAGTATTCTTTGTAATCTTTATTGTTTACAGTAAAAATGTCTTTACCACTAGAGAGATAAATTCTAGCCACTGATGTTTTTCTTCTTCCTATTGTGTGAATTGTTTCCAATATTTAAAATTCTTTTAGATTGATTAATTTTGGATTTTGAGCTGCATGCTTGTGTATATCCCCTGTATAAACTTTGAGGTTGGAGAATATAGATGAACCAAGCTTATTTTTTGGTAACATTCCCTTAACTGCTTTTTCAATTAGTATCGAAGGATTTTTATCAAATATTTGCTTAGCAGTCTTTATTTTTTGGCCACCAGGATAACCAGAGTGAGAAACATACTCTTTAGCTTCAAACTTTTTTCCACTGAGCTTAATTTTTTCTGCATTAATTACAACAACGTAATCACCACAATCAACGTGTGGGGTAAATGAAGGTTTATGTTTTCCTCTTAATATCTTAGCTACTTTTGATGAAAATCTACCTAACA
>CABZTM010000002.1:0-125880 GCA_902528705.1 uncultured Bacteroidota bacterium
AGACCTTTAAAAGTTGTTTTAGATGATATACTCTAATGATGTTTTATTATATTTGAGAAATGAGTGGATCTTTAAATAAAGTAATGTTAATTGGAAATCTTGGTGATGATGTTAAAATGGTAAATTTTGATGATGGAGGTTGTTTGGGAAGATTTCCCATTGCAACAAACGAAAGCTATAATAACAAACAAACCGGGGAAAAAGTAGTAAACACTGAATGGCACAATGTAGTTGTAAAAAATAAAGCTGCAGAAATATGTGCAAAATATTTAAAGAAAGGTGATAAGGTTTATGTTGAAGGTAAATTAAAAACAAGAAAATGGAAGGGAGATGACGGCATCCAAAGATATTCAACTGAAGTTCACGTCTCTGAGTTCAACTTTTTATCCAATAAAAACGATATGTCAGGTTCAATCGTTAATGAATCGACAACTACTCCGATACCTACTCAACAATCAACGAGTTCACCTGAAAATTCAGATGATCTGCCTTTTTAAAATAGATTTATAAATTTTGAATTTATTAGTTAACCAGTGAGTTAAATGAGAATCTTTTGTGTAATATTTTTTTTTGTCTTAGTTGCTTGTGATTCAGATCAGCTCGTTAGGCAGAATGCATTTTTTGCACCAGAATTTAAAAATTTGACCTACAGTTTATTTGAATCGCCTTGTAATTTTACTTTTTTAAAAAATAATATTGCAAAAATTGAAGCAGTTGATAATTGTAATTTTAACATTATTTACGACAACTTGAAAGCTGAAGTTTTTCTTACTACAATTAATTTGAATAATAACTTAGGAGAAGTGAATCAAATATTTGAAGAAAAAATATTTGAGAACTCCTCAAATGCAATAGAAATTAAAGTAAGTGAATATGTAGATAGTAAAATTTCAGTTTATTCCAGAATGTTTAATTATGTTGGGAATACTCCCAGCAATGTTCAGTTTTATTTGACAGACTCTGTATCAAATTTTCTGGCAGGAAGTTTGTTTTTCAAAACTGAACCTAACTATGATTCTTTACTTCCTTACATAAATTATATTAATGTTGATTTAAAGAAACTCATTGAAAGTTTTGAATGGAATAAATGACCAACTATAATAAAAAGTGGATTCTTTTATTGATTTTGTCCATAATATGGGGGAGCTCGTTCATATTGATAAAAAAAAGTTTAGTTGGTTTAACACCACTTCAAGTTGGAAGCTTGAGAATCATCTTTACAGCGATTGTAATTTCTATCTATTCATATTCCTCACTCAAAGAAATACCAAAAAAAAGCTGGAAGTGGATCGTTTTGACTGCTTATGTAGGCACATTTTTCCCTGTATACTTGGTGAGTTTCGGACAGACAGAAATTGAAAGTGGTTTAGCGTCAATCATCACAACTTTGACACCAATCAACACCTTGATAATTGGAATTATTTTTTTCAGCCTAACTTTTACAATAAAGCAGGTGGTGGGTTTGGTAGTTGCTTTTTTTGGTGGGATTCTTCTATTATATAACGGTGGGGTGTCGCCGGATTATAATATTTACTTTTCAATTTTTATTTTTTTTACAACGGTTGGTTATGGAGCATCCGTCAATTTAATAAAAACTTACTTAACACAAATTCCACCATCAGCCGTTACAGCTGGGATTTTTCTTTCAATATTGCCGCCTGCTGTTATTACATTATTTTACTCTGATTTTTTTACTTTAAGTTTTAGTAAAAGCACCACATACGAATCACTAATTTTTGTTTTTCTATTGGCATTGTTTAGTAGTGCGATAGCTCAAACACTTTTTAACAAGTTTGTTAAGTTGGCTTCTCCTTTGTTCGCTTCAGCAGTTACATACTTGATGCCAATAGTCGCAATATTTTGGGGCGTGATTGATGGTGAGGTTTTAACACCAAAACAGTATGTTGCAACTGTAATAATTCTTTCTGGCGTATATCTTGTGAATAATAAAGCAAAGACTAATTAAAATCATTTTCATCAAATACTTCATTGAATTTAATTTCATCAAATTCAATTGTAATGGTTTGCATACCATTAATAATCTCTGTTTTGAAAGGGTATAAAATTCCATCCACATCTTTATAATCTGAAAATTTTCTAGTAGTTGTTATTGAGCTTCCCTCTACTTCCATGGTTTCTTCACTCCTTTCTAAAAGCCCTGTATGCACATCATAATACTTAAGTGTTTTATCATCAATTTTAACTTTGACTAAATCACTAGCTCCAATGGTGACATATCCATCAATTTTCAAAACAGTTGAATCATAGTATAATTCTTCGAAAATCCCTTTTTTTGATTTTGAACTATTTATCTGATCTTCACTAAATGGAACATTTTGACCCATTTGCTCCATATATCCATTATTACCATCAAATTTTTGTTTCATTATGGTTCCAATCTCAGGGGCACTCATTTCAAGTGAGGTTAAATTAGGATTTTGTTGTTTAATAACTACAGATGGTTTGAATGGTGCCTGTGGAATTTCAAAATTTCCTGACATTTTGATTGATTCGATTGATTCTAATTTATCCTTTCCTCCAATAGCCTCAATATATTGAGAAATAACTTCTTTAGGCGAAATACCGTCTTGGCTGTATGAATTGATAAATAATAGTAATGCAAAAAGTGATAATATATTTTTCATATGAGCAATTTAACCAATTTTTAGGGCAAAAGTTATCTTTTCAAATATTAAATGTTTTTTGTTCAATTTATTGAGATTTAATTATATTTGCCCCGCTATAACATGAATGCAATAGTTGAAATTTCTGGTAAACAGTATAATGTTGGAAAAAACACCAAGCTTTTTGTTGATAAATTACAAGAAAAAGAAGGTTCCAAAATTACATTCGACAATGTGCTGATGGTAGACAACGGATCTAACACTAAAGTTGGTAATCCTGTTGTTGCTGGTGCATCTGTTGAGGCAAAAATTGTTAAGCATTTTAAAGATAAAAAAGTTATCGTTTTCAAGAAAAAAAGAAGAAAAGGATATAAAGTCAAAAATGGCCATAGGCAACAGATGACTGAGATTATCATTGAAAAGGTTAATGAAAAATCTCCTTCGAAGCCTAAAGGAGCGAGTAAGCCAAATGAAGAAAAACCAAAGACTAAGGCAAAAAAAACAACCAATAAATCAAAAAAATAATTTAAAATGGCTCACAAAAAAGGTGTTGGTAGTTCCAAAAACGGTAGAGAATCAGAATCCAAACGACTTGGTGTTAAAATTTTCGGTGGTCAGATGGCACATGCAGGCAATATCCTGGTAAGACAAAGAGGAACAAAACACAAAGCAGGAGATAACGTTTATTTAGGTAAAGACCATACACTTCATGCAAAGATTGATGGAGTTGTGAAATTCACAAAGAAAAAAGACAATAAGTCTTTTGTTTCAGTTCTTCCAATAGAAAAATAAATCTCATTTATTTATATTTAAGCCTTTATGGCTTTATTTGATCATACCCATTTTTTAAATCGATTTGAATTATTGATTTGGAAAATCAAAAATTCAGAAAAATTGGAGATAAATAACATTGCAAATAGTATTGCAAAAAAAATAGATTCAACCAAATCAATATTAAAGAAAAATCAAATTCTGGCGGTGCATCAAATTTTAAAATTCAAAGGCTATTGTTCTGATGATCTTATTTATAACAAAAATGGAGCACCCTTCCTGAAAAATGGTTTAAAGATTTCAATTAGTCATTCAGGGTTTTTTGTAGCAGTTTGTTTATCAAAAGAAAAAATGGGTATTGATTTGCAAATTGTAAATGAAAAAATTTTAAAGGTGGTTGATAAATTTACTAATCAAATTGAAAAAAAATTAGTGGATGAAAATAATTTGGAAAAATTAACTCAGCTTTGGACAATAAAAGAAGCTGCATACAAATATTTTTCAGTAGGTAAGTTAAGTTTTAAATCTGATATTTTAGTTAGTGAACTGGGGGACGAATCCCAATTAAAAATCAATGTTTCTAACCAAGTTTTGAATTTAAAATCCAAAAGCATAATTACATCAAATTATATTTGTAGCATAGTATATTAATGAGTGAGTTAATAAATAAAATTTTTGAGCAGTACAGTCAATATTCAAACATTGACATCAGCCTAGAACTTATTGCTGTTTTTTTTGGATTACTTTCGGTTTGGTTTTCAAAAAATAATAATGTATTAGTATATCCCACCGGTATCATTAATACATCAATTTTCGTTTATTTACTTGTGAAATGGGAACTGTTGGGAGATATGATAATAAATGTTTATTATTTTTTGATGAGTATTTATGGCTGGTATTATTGGACTAGAAAATCTAATATTACAGGATATACCCCAATCACAAGAATGTATTCAACTGATATTAAGATAATTTTGATCATTATTATTTTGTCAGTTCTTTTCGTATCCTATTTGTATTCCTTTTTTGAAAAGTGGAGTGGTTTTGTTTCATATGTGGACATCATAACAACAGCAATTTTTTTTGCAGGTATGTGGTTGATGGCTCGTAGAAAAATTGAAAGCTGGTTTTTTTGGATTTTGGGTGATATAATTTCAGTTCCCCTCTATTTTGTTAAGGGCTTGGCATTCTCTAGTTTTCAATATCTTATCTTTACATTTATTGCAATTGCTGGTTATTATAAATGGAAAAGTATTTACAACAACAAAAAACAGATCTCATAAAGGTTGTCCTATTTGGTCCAGAATCGACTGGAAAAACAAGTTTAGCTATTCAGCTTGCAAAACACTTTAAAACCGTTTATGTAAAGGAATTTGCAAGAGAATTCTTGGAAAATAAATTGGCCAAACAAAACAAGATATGTGAGGTTCACGATCTTATCCCAATTGCGATTGGTCAAATGAAGTCAGAAAATGAATTAACTAAAAAAGCAAATGATGTACTTTTTTGCGACACAGATCTTCTAACGACTGCAACCTATTCAAGATTATACTTTGATAATTTTTGTGATCCAATAATCGATGAGTACTCAAAAAAAAATAAATACGATTTGTACTTATTACTGGATGTAGATGTTCCTTGGGTTCACGATGATTTAAGAGATCGACCCAATGACAGAGAATTATTTTTTGAAAATTTTAAACAAGCCTTGATCAAACATCACAAACCGTTCAAATTAATTTCAGGCAATTATGGGGAAAGATTGAAAAAATCTATTAATTTTGTTAACGAAATTATAGTCAAATAAATTTGAAAAAAAGTTTACTTTCCCTTTTCACAATTTTATTATTTCTACCCCAAATTTTGCAATTTGGCCACATTTTTTTACATGATCATCATCACCATCATGATCATCATCATGAAATACACCTTTCAAGCTCGGATCAAACTCTACAGTCACCTGTTATTATTTGTTCCATTTGCTTGATTTATATCTTCACATCTGATGTGGATTACTACCCAATAATATTTCTCGGTTTTACTATAATTATGTTGACTTATGGATTGATTTTTTCAAAATCATTCTTTAAACAAATTGATATAACCAATAATAACTCAAGAGCACCACCTACTAGATTGTAAAAAGACTTATAATCAAATTAAATTAAACAAAATAAATATGAAAAACTTAATAAGGGCTACCTTGATATTGGCCCTACTTATAACAAATAAAAATTTTTCTCAAGAAGTTGAGATTGATTCAATATTACCTGTATACCTTGATGAGGTGATTGTTTCAACCCCTTTTGGAGAGACAGCTGATGATAATGTAATAAAAGTTACAAAAGTTGATTTGGCTAAAATGAGTGCTGTAAACACTCAAACAATGAAAGATGTTCTCGGAGAAACACCAGGACTTTCTTTCATATCGACAGGACCTGGCATATATAAACCAAACATTAGAGGTTTATCATCCAATCGTGTGGTTGTTTTTAATCAAAACATTCGCTATGAGAATCAACAATGGGGTGATGAACACGGAATTGATATTGCAACTGGCGGAGTGAGCTCTGTTGAATTGATAAAAGGGCCTGCTTCCATTTTATATGGAAGTGATGCCATTGGGGGTGTCTTATACTTTAATCCTCAAAAATATCTAAAATACAACGGAACCAAAGGTGATTTTAGTACATTCTACAATACGAATTATTCTGGTTTTAATTCCACGATTGGAGTCAGTACAACAATCGATGAATTCAGTTTAATAGCTAGGGCAAGTGTTGTTGAAAACGGTGATTATTCAGGATCTCAAAGACCTGACGACAATGATGGTCCATACGAAAGTACCGGGATGGAATCTAAAGATTTTCAACTTGCTTTGGGGTATTCTAAGGGCAATTATAGTTCTGATTTGAGACTTAATTTCAATGAATCAATACTTTACGTTCCTCACGGAGATGAGGAGGGTCATGATGATCATGATGATGGCGACCATGACGATGATGATCATGACGATGATGATCATGACGATGATCATGATGAGGACCATGATGATCACGAAGAGCATGAGGAAGAGGAAAGTTACCAAGATATTGAGAACTTTATCGTTAGTTGGAAAAATGATGTAAAGTTTGACAATTCGGCATTATCAGTAACTGTGGGTTTTTCTCAGAATTTGAGAAAAGAGTTTGGCCATCACGACGAGCATGGTGAAGAACATGGTGATGATGACCATGATGATGACCATGATGATGATCATGATGAAGATCATGATGATCATGACGAGCATGGTGAAGAGGCTGCACTGGACATGACATTGAGAGTAACTTCACTTGACTGGAAATATGTTAATGAAAAAAATGACAATATTGAGATTGCTGTTGGAGGAAACTTTATTCACCAAACAAATGAAAATCATGGAGAAGAGGTCTTAGTACCTAACGCTACAAAAAATGATATGGGACTATTTATGCTTTCGCATTTTCATTTTGATTCCTCAGATCTAATGATTGGAGCAAGAGCTGACATAAGAAAAATTGATGCAATTGGTATTGAAAAAACATATTCAAGTATGACTGCTTCAGCTGGTTACAAATTGGATCTTGGGGGATCTTCTATTTTTAGATTGAATATGGCTTCTGGATATAGAGCTCCTAATTTATCTGAATTGTTTTCTGATGGTGAGCATCATGGAACTGGCCGATATGAAATAGGATCTGATCAATTGTCAGTAGAGAAAAATTTTCAAACTGATATTTCTTTTGAGACATCTAATGAAAAATCAAGTTTACTTGTAGATTTATTTTATAATAATATAAATGATTATATATTCTTAAATCCAACAGGTGCTCAGACTGATGAATTCATGCCTATTTATGAGTATGCACAATCAGATGCAACTATTCTAGGTGGTGAAATTGCATATTCTTCTGAAACTGGAATTGATTGGTTATCGTACTATGCTTCAATGGAATACTTAAGAGGTAAAAAGAAAAATGATGGATGGTTACCAGACATTCCACCAGTAACATTCAAACTCAATCTTGATTTAGATTTTAGTGAAAAAATTAACTATGGAATAGATATTTTACATAAAGCTAGACAAGATAAAGTTGCAACTTTTGAGAATTCAACTCATTCAAACTTCCTAGTTGATATTTCTGGACAGTATGAATTAAATACTTCATACCCTGGTGCGAAAGCTCAGTTGTTTTGGAAGGTAGAGAATGTTTTTGACAAGTACTATTACGATCATTTATCCAGATTTAAAAACTACGGTTTTTTTGACATGGGTAGAAATGTTTCTATTGGACTTAAAATTTCTTATTAGAATTTAATAAAAGCGGCTCACGGGCCGCTTTTTTTTATAACTTTACTAAGATTATTGGGGTGCTACGGCTGAGATTATACCCATTGAACCTGACAAAGTAATTTTTGTAAGGAAATGTGACTCACTTTAGAATCCCGTTAAAATATATAATTATGAAGAATTTAATTTTAACGGTATTTGTATTTTCAAATGCTATTTTTTCACAAGAAAATACAACCGATACCATTTTTGTAAATAAACAGAATTTAGATGAGGTAGTTGTTACTGCGATTCGGGCATCTTCAAATACCCCTGTGCCATTTAAGTTATTGGACGCAAATGATATTTCACGTGTCAATTTAGGTCAAGATATTCCTGTGATTTTAAGTATGACGCCCTCAGTAAATATTACATCAGATGCAGGAAACGGGATAGGATATACTGGCATGAGTATACGTGGTTCGGATGGATCAAGAATTAATGTTACAATAAACGGAGTCCCCCTAAATGATTCCGAATCTCATGGGACATATTGGGTTGATCTGCCAGATTTTGCTAGTAGTATTTCTAGTATTCAAATTCAGCGAGGGGTAGGCACATCAACCAATGGGGCTGGGGCCTTTGGTGGTAGTATTAATATTTCTACTCAAAAACAATCACAGGCTCCTAAATTTAAATTATCAAATTCTTTTGGTAGTTATGGAACACTAAAAAATTCATTAAGTTTTACAACTGGAACTGTGGGTAATTATTTTGAACTGAGTGGTAATTTATCAAAAATATATTCCGATGGATATATCGACAGGGCATCCTCAAACTTAAAAGGATATTTCTTACAAGGTTCATATGATTATGATAAAACTAATATCAAACTGATTGCATTTGGTGGTCATGAAAGAACGTATCAAGCATGGTATGGACTTGACCCAGAAACTCTAAATACCAATAGAAAATTCAATTATGCAGGAATGTATTATAATGCTGATGGTGAAGAAATATTCTATGATAAACAAGAAGATAATTATAAACAAGACCATTATCAGCTAATTTTTAATCATCAAATGAATTCTTATTGGAGAGCGAATTTAACGTTTCATTACACTCACGGGAGAGGTTATTATGAGGAATATTCTGAGGACCAAAATTTATCAGATTATCTAATTAATGATAATGGTGGTCAAGCCATTTCAGATCTAATTAGAAGAAAGTGGTTGGATAATGATTTTTACGGCTCACTCTTTAATTTTATTTATGATATAAACTCAATAAAATTAATTTTAGGAGGAACCCTAAATAAATACTACGGTGATCACTATGGTGAAGTTATATGGGCAAGAAATGCAGGTAACTCAGAAATTAGACATCGATACTATGATAATTATGGAAACAAGGAGGAGTTTAACTTATTTTCAAAACTTGAATACACTTTCAATGATAAACTTTACACTTTTCTTGATCTTCAGAACAGAAATATAAATTATGACGCTATATTAATTGGAGGAGATAACGTCAATAAAAGTTTTAATTTTTTTAATCCTAAAGCTGGTATTTATTATAAGCTTAATACTAGTAATGAATTTTATTTCTCATTTGCCAGAGCACATCGAGAACCGACCAGAACAGACTATGAAAATGGAAACCCCTATCCTGAAATGCTGGATGATTTTGAGTTAGGATGGAAATACAAAGGCAAAAAATCTATATATAATATCAATTTATATTTTATGGATTATAATGATCAATTAGTTTTAACGGGTGAGAGAGATGATGTTGGATACTATATCAGAGCAAATGTTGGAGAAAGCTATAGAGCAGGGATTGAGTTCGATGGTGTTTTCTATGTCGATGATTATTTTACAATTAAACCAAATATTACATTCAGTTCGAACAAAAACAATGACTATCTAACTCAATTTGATGGTAGTTTACAAAATTTTGGAAAAACAGACATATCTTTTTCACCAAACTTAATTTTTGGTAATTCTATTGAATTTAAAATGAACGATAAAACACTTTTATTTTTTAATACAAAGTATGTTGGAAAACAATATATGTCAAATACAAATGTTGAGTCATCAGTTCTTGCTTCATATTTGGTTAATGATTTTGGTATAAATCATAGTTTTTCTATGCCAGGATTTTCGGATGATTCTGAATTAAAACTTTTGATCAATAATTTATTTAATCAAAAATATGAAAGCTATGGAGGGCATTATTTTTATGATATAGATAATAAGACATACTCAGGGGCATATTTTTATCCAATGGCTGAGATTAACTTCCTGATTGGTCTTGATTTTAATTTTTAATTATAAACTCTTAGTGAAGATCCAACTCTCTCTGTTCTGTACCTGACAAGAGGATATTTATTATTCTGATTAATATTATTCAACAGTTGTCCTGTAGCCAAACTATAGAGGTTTTGGGTACATTCGCAATAAAGCTGAACACCAGAGATATTTAATTTTGGGCAGGATGAATTTACAGCGTGATTTGGGGGACATTGTTCCCATGCTAAAATATCACCATTAAAATTAAAAAGTACTATTCCACACACACCAACCCCAATAAGTTCAACTGAGCCACTGGAAAATTTAATATTATCATACAATGGTAAATCTAAATTAATTGTCTTATCAAATTTTAAATTTGGAATATAAGGGTTGTAATTGACGTTAGAGCTTTCGCAAGCACACAATAAAACAATTAAAAGTAAGGCAAGTCTCATTATCAATATTCAAATTTAAATAAAAGAAGATTAAAATTTGTATATTAGTTAGTCCTCTGTAAAAGAGGTTTTTTTTTAGTGTATGAAGATTAATTATTATACGAAAGGCGGATTAAACAAGTTAAGACTAGAGCTTAATCAGTTGAAAGATGTAGAACGACCAAAAGCTTCGAAAGCAATTGCAGAAGCTAGAGATAAAGGAGATTTAAGTGAAAATGCTGAGTATGATGCCGCAAAAGAAGCGCAAGGATTATTGGAGCTTAAAATTTCAAAATTGGAAGAAACACTTTCAAATGCTAGACTCATTGATGAATCTCAACTTGATTCCTCAAAAGTTCTTGTTTTGTCTAAAGTAAAAATTAAAAATCAGGCTAATCAGGCTACATTAGAATATACTTTAGTTGCTGAGAGTGAAGCAAACTTAAGGGATGGTAAAATATCTGTAAACTCACCTATAGGTCAAGGTCTTTTGGGGAAGTCAGTAGGAGATGTTGCCAAGATAAAAGTCCCAAATGGAACAATTAACTTTGAAATTTTGTCAATAACGAGATCATAATTTGTCGTCTATTTTTACAAAAATAATAAGTGGGGAACTACCAAGTTACAGAATTGATGAGACAGATGATTGTTTTGCATTTTTGGATATTAACCCAAATCAAAAAGGCCATACCTTATGTGTTTTAAAAAAAGAAATTGATTATATATTTGATTTAGAATCTGATGATTATCAAAAACTTATGAATTTTTCCAGAAAAATTGCTTTAGCATTAAAAAAATCAATTAATTGTAAAAGAATTGCACTCTCCATCATTGGTCTTGAAGTTCCTCACGTACACGTTCACTTAATCCCAATAGAATCAATGAGTGACATGAATTTCAGTAAGAAAATAAATTTAAGTGATAATGAGTTCAAATCAATAGTAAAAAAAATTAAATCAAATTTAAAATGAATATTTCAGGAATAATAAAGCTAATAAGTGAAACAAAGGAGTATGGTTCCAACGGTTTTAAAAAAAGAGAACTTGTTATAACCACACAAGAACAATATCCTCAAAATATTATGGTTGAATTTATCCAAGATCGATGTGAAATTCTCGATTCATTCTCAGTTGGAGATTTTGTTAAAATCGATATTAATTTGAGAGGAAGAGAGTGGGTAAATAAGGATGGTGAAACAAAATATTTTAATTCAATTCAAGGTTGGAGAATTGAAAAGACTCAAAATCAAATAGATAGTAATCTTCCCCCAATTCCTGAGGATATTGACATTAAATCTGACGATTCATCGGATTCTGATGACTTGCCATTTTAACTATGTATGAGCTAGGAAATGATTATAAATTCCCTTCCCCAAAATTGGCAACAAATGAAGGTATTGTTGCACTCGGTGGAGACCTAAACCCTCTAAGAATATTAGAAGCCTATAAAAATGGTATTTTCCCATGGTTTAATGATGATGAAAATTTAATTTGGTGGAGTCCAGATCCAAGAATGGTACTTTATCCTGAAAAAATCAAGCTTTCAAAAAGCTTTAGATCCTTTTTAAAAAAAAAAGAGTACCGTGTTAGTTTCAATGAAAATTTTGAAAGTGTTATTGAATCGTGTTCAAATATTAAAAGAGTTGGTCAAAAAGGTACTTGGATTACAAGTGGACTAAAAAAATCTTTTATCAAACTTCATGAAATGGGACATGCCCATTCGGTCGAAGTATGGCATCAAAACGTAATTATTGGTGGGCTGTATGGCTTAGATTTAGGTAATATTTTTTGTGGTGAAAGTATGTTTTCCACAAAACCAAATGCAAGTAAAGTTGCTTTGTATTTTTTGTGCAAAGAACTTAAGTCAAATTATTATAAGTTTATTGACTGCCAAGTTCCATCAGAGCATTTAAGGAGTCTCGGTGCTGAGGAAATTTCAAGAAATAGTTTTCTAGAAAAATTAGTTAATTAGAGCATTTAAATTCATTAATACTAATTGATTTATTAATGTTGTAATCTCCAATTGAAAACCTTTCTAGGTGTTTTACAAATGCCCCTGTGTTAAGATTTTTTCCAAAGTCGTTGGCAATTGTTCTTATATAGGTCCCTTTTGAACAAGTAATTTTGAAATCAATTTCAGGAAAATTATTTTTCAATATGCAGAATTCAAAAACATTAATTTTTCTTTTTTTTATGGCACTAATTTTCACTCCTTTTCTTGCAAGATGATACAATTTGTTTCCTTTTTGTTTGATTGCTGAGTAAATAGGAGGCTCCTGAACCAACTCACCCTTAAACATATTGATTGTCTGTAAAATGTGATCATTATTTATATGCTCAGTTCCATAAACTTGGTCAATATCTGTTTCAAGATCAAAAGAAGGTGTTGTGGCACCAAAATAAAATGTGGTGTAGTAAGTTTTTTTTAATGCTTGAAGTTTCTCAATCTCTTTTGTTTTTTTTCCTGTACAAATCAGTAGTAGCCCTGTTGCTAAAGGATCTAGTGTACCTGCGTGACCGACCTTAATTTTTTTTAATCTATATTTTTTTTTCATAAAAAATCTTATGGTTTTTACAACATCAAATGATGACCAAAATAAAGGCTTGTAAACGGGAAGAATTAATCCTTCTTCAATTTTTTTTTTATCTATTAACATTTATAAATTAAAAAAAATACAAATTAGACCTACTGTTAGACAATAAATAGAAAAATATTTTAACTTACTTTTTTTCACTATAACAATCATCCATTTACAAGCAAAAATTCCAGAGATGAACGCACTTATAAATCCAAAAAAATAAGAACTAAGAATTTCTTGATTAAAAATTATTTCATCAAAAATCATGATTTTTAAAAATGAACCAAATATCAAAGGTAAAACCATTATAAATGAAAATTTAGCTGCTAATTCTCTATTGATTCCCAATATAACAGAGGAGCATATGGTTAATCCACTTCTGGAAATTCCAGGTAGTATTGCTAATGCTTGAGATAGGCCTACAAGGAAAGATTTTGGATAATTAAATTTATTTGTTGTGTTTGTTTTGAAATCGGATATAAATAAAATTATTGATGTAAATATCAACATTGATCCTACAAAAACTAAGTTACCATCAAAAAAGTTTGATATTTTTTCCTCAAAAAGGAAACCAACAATCCCAGCTGGTATTATTGAAATTATAATGAGTTTTAAAAAATGTGAATCTTCATCTTTTTTTAAATTAATTGTACTTATCAGGATTTTTTTTAAGTCTTTCCAAAATACTACAATAACACTGAAGCTTGTAGCTAAATGAACTACTAAAGTGAAAAGGATATTATTACTCAAACCAGTTTCATAATCTAAAAGGACTTTAAATATTTCAAGATGTCCACTTGATGAAATTGGGAGGAACTCAGTCAGACCCTGAACTAAACCTAATAAAATTGACTTTAAAATCTCCACTTACTTAGGGTTTTTCATAATTGCATATACTTCAATTATAAACCCAAATACAACTAGAATTGGCGCAACTCTAATTCTTCTAAAATTATAAATTTCGTCACTAAAAATATTTGGATCATCAGATCCTCCACCAGACATTAAAAAAAATCCAAGGGTTATAAATATTAAGCCTAAAAGCATTAATTGGTAATTTTTTTTTCCAAAAACCATTTTTCTTTTTTCCTTTTTCATCAATATAGTTTGTCAATTTTTGAATTTAAAAACCTATTAGTTATTAATGTTGTCGAAATGAAAGATATTAATAAGCTAAATAATAAAGATGCAGAAAATGAAATAATTAATGAATTTCCGATTTGATAGATATTAATTTCAAAAATATTATTTGAAAAGTAGTATAAAATCAAGAGAATGATTAAACTTGATATTATAGACGCTACAATTACAAAAACTATTTGATTTTTGATTACAGGCCACATAATAAAACTTTTTTTTGCCCCAACTAATTGCATTGTTTTGATATTGAGTCTGTTTGAGTAGAGTGAGAGTCGTATGGTATTATTTATTAATATAAGTGATATTACCATAAATAAGCAACCAAGAATAATTGTAATTCTTTTAAGCTTTTCAAAATTAGAGTTGATTAAAAAAATTAATGGTGCATCATAAGTTACCTCACTTATAAAATCTTCACTCTTTAGTTGCTTAACTATTTCATCTATATTGAATGAGTTGATGTGCTCTGAATAGAAAAAAATATCAAATGAGTCCAGTAGTGGATTATAACCTAAAAATTCCAAAAAATCCTCTCCTATGTCTTTACTTAAATTTTCTGCAGCTACATCATTTGTAATAAAATCAAATGACTTTACTTTCTCATTAATTTTTAATTTTTTTTCAAATTGAGTAAACTCTATTGTTGTGATATTTTCTTTTAAAAAAACTACTATTGGAATTCTTTCCTTTAAATCATTGATAATTTTTTCAGAATTTAGGATTATAACAAGGAATGATGATAAAAAAAATATCACAACAGTGGTACTAAGTATAACTAATAGATAGTTAGAGAAGATTTTGCTATTTGAGTTTTTTTTCAATTGATTTTTTTATAAAATTAATAAAGGTTTGTCATTTAAGTTCAATTATAACTTTTTTGTTATCAAACAATAGTATTATTTTTATCATATTATTATCGAATGAAATACGATTTCAAATCCATAGAACGTAAATGGCAAAATTACTGGTCGAAAAATAAGACTTTCAAAACTGTCATTGACGAAAATATGCCCAAATATTATGTTTTGGATATGTTTCCTTATCCGAGTGGATCTGGTCTTCATGTTGGCCACCCACTAGGTTATATTGCCTCAGATATAATATCTAGATTTAAAAGAAAAAAAGGCTTCAATGTTTTGCATCCGATGGGTTTTGATTCATTTGGTCTTCCTGCTGAGCAATATGCCATTAAAACGGGAAAGCACCCCAACTTAACAACGGATAAAAATATTAAGAGATTTAAAAACCAACTAAATAAATTAGGGCTTTCTTATGATTGGGATCGTGAGATAAAGACAAGTGATTCAAATTATTATAAATGGACTCAATGGATTTTTTTAAAACTTTATAATTCTTTTTTTGACGAATCAGTTAATAAAGCCAAAAATATCTCTGAATTAAAAATTCCAGAAGAACTGAATGATCGTGAAAAAATTCAATATATAGATTCGAAAAGGCTTGCATATTTGGACAATGTAGATGTAAATTGGTGTGAAGAGTTAGGCACTGTGCTTTCAAATGAGGAAGTAATTGGAGGTTTGAGTGAGAGAGGTGGCCATCCTGTTATAAGAAAACCAATGCGACAATGGATAATGAGAATAACTGCATATGCTTCTCGACTTTTAGATGATTTAGAATTGTTAGATTGGCCAGAATCCATAAAATTATCCCAAAAAAATTGGATAGGTAAATCTGAAGGAGCAAAGATCAGATTTACAATAAATAAGAATTCATATGTTGATGTTTTTACTACTCGACCTGATACAATCTATGGAGCTACATATCTTGTTTTAGCTCCCGAAAATGAATTATCAATTAAGTTAGCAACAACAGAAAATAGAAATATTGTTGAAAATTATATAGTAAAATCTTCTCAAAAAAGTGATTTAGAGAGGCAAGAAAATATAAAAGATAAAACAGGTGTATTTACAGGTTCATATGCAATTAACCCTATATCAAAAGAGAAAATTCCAATTTGGATTGCTGATTATGTTTTATCTGGCTATGGAACTGGGGCAGTTATGGCTGTTCCTGGTCATGACGAAAGAGATTATGAATTTGCTGAAAAGTTCAATTTAAAAATTCTATCTGTAGTAAGTGGCGGAAAAGAGGGTGAATGTTATACAGGAAACGGAAAAATTATAAACTCAGAAAAATATAATGGATTGGATAATCATAAATTTAAAAAGGTTGTTTGCGAACTTTTAGAGGATTTGGAGTTGGGTAAAAAAAGTATTAACTATAAATTGAGGGATTGGATTTTTACGAGACAAAGATACTGGGGAGAGCCAATTCCGATCATGTATGATGGTAATATAAAAGTTCCTTTAAGCGATACAGATCTACCACTCATACTACCCGATGTTGAATCTTTTAAACCCACAGGTGATGGCTCATCCCCTTTAGCTAGAAATAAATCATGGAAAAATATTCGATTAAATGGAAAAAAATTTGAAAGAGAAACCAATACAATGCCTCAATGGGCTGGATCCTGTTGGTATTTTCTAAGATTTTTAGATCCAACTAATGGTAATTCATTTGCAGATAAAAATAAAATTGATTATTGGATGCCTGTGGATGTATATATTGGAGGAGCAGAACACGCTGTGTTGCATTTATTATATTCGAGATTTTGGCATAAAGTTCTATATGATTTAGGATTTGTCTCTGGGCCTGAACCATTTAAAAAACTTGTGAATCAAGGAATGATTCTTGGAAACAGTGCTTTCATTTATAGAATAAAGAATACAAACACCTATATTTCATACGATTTAATTAAAAAACATGATGTTCAAAAAATTAATGTAGATATTGATTTATTGATTAATAATAATGAACTCAATTTAGAAAAACTTAAAAATTCTGATATTAAATTTAAAAATGCCGATTATAAATTCAATGAAAAGTTTACTGTTAGCAGAGAGATTGAAAAAATGTCCAAATCAAAATTTAACGTAGTAAGTCCAGATCAAATTTGTGAAAAATATGGTGCAGACACATTGAGAATGTATGAGATGTTTTTAGGCCCAATTGAGCAATCTAAACCATGGAATACAGCAGGTATTTCAGGTGTTCATAATTTTCTCAAAAAGTTTTGGAGCCTATATCATGATCAAAGTGGATTTTGTATTTCATATTCCAAACCAAATCAAAATTCATTAAAAATTTTACATAAAACAATCAAAAAAGTGAATTTAGATATAGAAAAATTTTCATTTAATACATGTGTCAGTGCTTTTATGATTTGTGTTAATGAGCTGTCTTCAATAAATGAAAAATCTTTTGAGGTTCTTAGAGACTTATGTATATTAATGTCACCATTTGCTCCTCACGTTTGTGAGGAAATTTGGTCTAAATTTGGAGAGTCAAATTCAATATCAAATCAAAATTTCCCCACACATAACGAACTAATTCTTGTTGAGGATGAGTTTGAGTATCCAATTTCTTTCAATGGGAAGTTGAGGTTAAAAATGATTTTTAAATTGGATTGTGAATACCAAGATATAGAAAAAGAACTCTCTCAAAATGAAAAAGTGAATAGCTATTTGAATGGAAAAAAAATCAAGAAAATAATTTTTGTCAAAAATAAAATAATCAATATTGTTTTTTAATTTTTTTGAATGTGAGAAATAATTTTTTTTGTTGCGTTATCATTTCCCATAATCTTTCTCAACTCTTTATAATCATCTTTGATTTTTTCAGAATTATTTAATAGTATATCCAATTCTTTTTCAATTTTTATGGTATCTACATTGTTTTGTACAAGTTCTTTTACAATTTCCTTTCCCATAATAATATTCACTAATGAAATGAATTTGATTTTTATAAAAAACTTCGCTATAAAATAATTGAAAAAGCTTGTTCTATAACATACAATTTGTGGAACATTAAAAAGAGCGGTTTCTAATGTAGCAGTTCCACTTGCTACAATTGAACAAACAGATGAATTTAATAGTTGATAGGTTTTATTAAATACAACTTCGGTATTTTTGTTTCCTTTCATTAGTCTTTCATAAAATTTTTTTTCAATATGAGAAACGCCTGCTACAATAAATTTATACTCAGGAAACTTGTTGGTTGCATTAATTATATCTTTTAGAATTTTTTTTACCTCTTGCTTCCTGCTTCCAGGTAATATTGATATTATAGGTTTTTTTGATTTAAATTTTAATTTCTTATTATTTAAAAATTCATCAATATTATTTAGCACAGGGTTACCAAAGTAATTGACTTTGTAGTTGTGTTTCGTTTTAAAAAATTCCTTTTCAAAAGGAAGTATTACATAAAGTTCATCAACATATTTTTTTAATATTTCGACTCTATTTTCTTTCCATGCCCAAACCTGTGGACTTATGTAGTAATAAGTTTTAAATCCTTGTTGTTTTGCCCACTTAGCAATTCTCAAATTATGACCTGGATAATCGATAAAAATTATTTTATCCGGATTGTAAGATCTAATATCTTTTTTACAAAAAGATAGATTTTTAATAACAGTAAAAAAATTAATTAGAACCTCATAAAAACCCATAAACGCCAATTCATCTAAACTCTTGACAACTAGACCTCCAGCTTTTGACATAAGTTCACCACCCCATAATCTAAATTCTGAATTTGGATCATTTCTTTTAATTTCTTCTATTAGTTTAGAGCCATGAAGATCACCAGATGCTTCACCAGCGATAATGTAATATTTCATTTAAAAATTCCAGGTTTGTAAATTTTTTAAAACTGAATAATTAGTTAAATCAAAAGTGATAGGTACAATTGAAATATATCCGTTTTTTAATGCCCATTCATCGGACTCTTTTGAATTATCTTTATTTATAAATTCACCTGTCAGCCAATAATATTCTCTACCTTGAGGGTTAGTCCTTTTATCAAATTTTTCAACCCAATGAGCTTTTGCTTGATTACAAACTTTAATTCCTTTAATTTCTTTTTCATTCAATTTTGGGAAATTAACATTTAGTGCAGTACCATTTGGAATACCATTTTTTAGAGATTTTAGTGTAATTTCTTTAATATAATTTTTTATATGATTAAAATCTGCTTTCCAGCTATAATCAAGTAATGAAAACCCAATTGCAGGAACACCCTCAATTGATGCTTCTATAGCAGCACTCATTGTTCCCGAATAAATAACATTAATTGAGGCATTAGATCCATGATTTATTCCTGAAACACATAAGTCTGGCTTTTTTTTCAAAATTTCATTAATACCAAGTTTTATACAGTCAGCTGGAGTGCCTGAACATGAGTATTCTTTTTGAGGACCTGAGTCTATATTCACCTTTTGACAATGTAATGTTGAGTTGATTGTTATGGCGTGCCCCATTGCAGATTGAGGACTATCAGGTGCTATAACAACAACGTCCCCAATTTCATTCATTACCTCAATTAGAGATCTGATTCCTGGTGCTGTTATTCCATCATCATTAGTTACTAAGATTAATGGTCTTTTTTTATCCAATGGTCCAATTTTTGACAAAAGTAAATAAAAGAAGATATATTCACATTGAGTTTGTGTATATAAACATCAAATACTTATATTTAAATCTGATATGAAATTGAGAATTTCAATAATAATTACGTTCATAACCATAGCAATTTTTGGTTTCAAACTAAATAACGAAAAACTTAGTGATCCTGAAAAGGAGAAGGTTTTGCTTGAAATTGTCAAGTATGTTGTTGAAAGGGGACACTATAGCTCAATCCAAATAGATGATGATTTATCATTGAAAATTTTTGATGATTTTATAAACAAACTTGATCCCCAGAAAAGATTTTTTACTCTTAGTGATATTAAAGAGTTAGATAGATTTAAGTATAAAATTGATGATCAAATAAAAGCTTATGATTTGGAGTTTTTTGAGGAAATTCATAATAGGTATAGATCTAGAATAGCTGAAGCAAAAATGTTTGTAGAAAAAGCCTTTGAAAATAATTTTGATTTCAATGACAAAGAATATATAGACTTAGATATTGACTCCATACCATTTTCCTCAGATAAAAATCAACTCTATGAAAGGTGGAGAAAGCAAATCAAATATTCTATTCTTGACATAATTTCTCAAAAAAATAGCTCTGACTCCACTGATGATAATGAAGTAATGATGAATGCAATCTCAACTGTAAAAAAAAATACTAATGATTTTTTTAATTATGCTAATGAAATAGAAAGAGATGATTGGTTTTCAGTTTTTTTAAACTCATTTGTGGGTCAATTTGATCCACATACTTTTTACTTCAAACCTGATGATAAAGAAAAATTTGATGTAAGTATTTCTGGAAATTTTGATGGTATTGGAGCCCGATTGTCAAAAGCTGATGGTAATGTAAAAATTGTAGATGTTATTATTGGTGGTCCTGTTTGGAAAGATAAGTTATTAGATGTTGGTGATATAATTTTAGCTGTTGGACAGGCAGATCAAGAACCTATCAGTATCTTCGGAATGAAGTTAGATGACTCTATCAAACTAATTAAAGGGCCTGCAGGAACTACAGTAACATTGAGGATTAAAAAACTTGATGGTCAAATTAAAGATGTCAAAATAAAAAGAGATGTGGTTGAGCTCGAAGAAACTTTCGCTAAATCAACTCTAATCTCAAAAAATAGTAAGAATTACGGCTATATAAGCTTACCCAAGTTTTATGCTGATTTTGATAATTATAAAAATAGAAATTCTGCTAATGATGTAAAAAATGAAATTATCAAATTAAAAAATAATGGTATAAAAGGGTTGATTCTTGATCTCAGAAACAATGGGGGAGGTTCTTTACAAACTGTAGTTGAAATGACCGGTCTTTTCATTGAGAAAGGACCTGTTGTACAAGTCAAGTCAATTGGAAACAGAAAAAAAATTCTTTATGACAGAGATGCCCAGGTCTATTGGAATGGTCCTTTAGTTTTGTTGATTAATGAAATGAGTGCATCTGCATCTGAAATTATCTCAGCAGCATTACAAGATTATAATAGAGCTATAATTATTGGTAGTGAAAAATCATTTGGTAAAGGAACTGTTCAGAACATTGTTGATTTAAATAGGTTTATCAGTAATTCTGATTATGACATGGGTGCAATTAAAGTAACAACAGATATTTTTTACAGAATAAATGGTGAATCTGTGCAATTAGAGGGAGTGGAAAGTGATATTGTAATCCCTGATAGCTACATGTATGTCTTTGATGGCGAGAGAGACGAAAAAAACCCCATAAAATGGGATAAAATAGGTCCTGCAACGTATACAAAGTGGCAGAGTTACGATGAAAAATTCAAGTATGTTACTGACCAAATGAATAGAAAATTAAATCAAAATAATATTATTAATGATATCTATGAAAGAGCAAATTGGATCAAAAGCCAGCAAAATATTAATAATATTCCTTTGAATCTTGTCGAATACAAAAAATATCAAAAAGATCAGAAGCTTAAAGCTAGTCAATTTGATAAAATCTCGAAATATGAAAATCAGTTGAGCTTTGAGCTGTTGAAAACTGAAAAAACTTTTATACAAGAAAATAAGGAATTATTAGAGGAAAGAATTAAATGGCATAAAAATTTATCAAAAGATATATTCATTGATCAAGCTGTCAATACCCTTGATTTACTAGATAGTTCCATCAAAACAAATTATATTTTGGCTGAAAATAAAACTGAATAAAAAATTTTGGCTTCCCTGACAATAAAGAAAACACCATTATACATTTCAGTATTAATTATTTTTCTATTTTTTTTTATTTCACTTTTTTGTTATTTCATAATTCCTGATAAAACAATAAATGCTAACTCCATTAATTTGACAATTAAATCTCAAAAACCTGGTTACAAAAAAATGTTCTTTGAAAATGTATCTGTTAATTATAGTATAAAAAATTTATTTTTTGGATCCGAAAAAATAGGTGAGTCTTATCCTTTAGATGATTATGAAATTATAAACGACAGTATTATAAAAATCATTAACTACGATGAAAGTAAAAAATCATTACTAGATGAAAAAATTATCATAATTACAAAAAATAGTAATATACATAATAATGTACATAAAATAGAAAAATTTATTAGTGAAAAGAAATTTATTTTTGGAACTGATATTTACGGTAGAGATTTATTTAGTAGAATAATTTTAGGTACTAGAGTTTCACTATCTATTGGTTTAATGGCTGTATTTATTTCTAACTTTATTGGAATTATTTTAGGATTAATTTCAGGCTACTATGGTGGTTATATTGATAAGGTCATTGTCTTTGTAATTAATATTTTTTGGTCAATTCCTACACTTTTACTGGTTATCGCTTTATCACTTGCTCTTGGTAAAGGTTTTTGGCAAGTTTATATTGCTATAGGCTTATCCATCTGGGTTGATGTTGCAAGGTTAGTTAGAGGTAAAGTTATTTCAGAAAAGAATAAAGACTATATTTTTGCATCTAAGGTATTAGGATATAATGATATTAAAATCCTGATCAACAATATTCTGCCAAACATAATTTCACCTATTCTTATATTCTCGGCGGCAAATTTTGCTTCTTCTATTCTTCTTGAAAGTGGATTGTCATTTTTAGGTATTGGTTCTCAACCTCCTATTCCTAGTTGGGGTTATATGATTAAAGAAAATTATCAGTATATTATTTTTGGTAATTCCTACTTAATTATTATACCATCAATTTTCTTAATATCAATGGTTTTAAGTTTTTATTATTTATCTAATCACCTTGCATCAAAAAAATTATAGCTTACCATTTACTCTTTTTTTGACTATCTATTTTAAGGTAACCTGCAAATAAAATCATAAATGAAAGCAGGGATGATCCTCCGTAACTTATAAATGGTAATGGTATGCCAACCGTTGGAAATATTCCTATAACCATAGAAATGTTTATTGTAAAATGAAAAAATATTATTGCTATTGCTGAGTATGAAAAAATTTTATGAAACAAATTTGTTTGTTTTGCTGTTCTCTCAGACATTCTCAATAATAAAATGACAAATAATAAAATCACAACTAATGAACCAAAAAACCCCCACTCTTCACCAATTGTAGAAAATATATAATCACTATGTTGTTCTGGAATAAAATCACCCTTTGTTTGAGTTCCTTTTAAAAACCCTTGACCGAAAAATCCCCCAGAGTTGAAAGCTAATTTTGATTGATTCGAATTGTAACCGATCCCAGAAAGATCTTTTTCTATACCAAGTACAACATTGATTCTGTCTCGATGTCTTTGCTCAAAAATATTTTCAAAAATTAAAGTAGAGATTAAAACACTTGCTACACTAAAAATTGAAAGATAGACAAGTTTATTTTTTTTTATTTTTTTATAAATCATGTACAGAAATAAAACTGAAAATATACACCCTATTATTATCAACATTATATTCATTCCAATTATTATTGTTGATATGAATAAAACTGAAATAAAAATGAAAATATTTAGATATAATGATGGTAATCCAACAATGTGTAAAACCAAATAAAAACTTAAAAAAATCAATGCTGTTCCTGGATCTGGTTGTAATAGAATTAAAGATGTAGGTGCCAAAATTATAATAAAACTGTAGAACTGAATTTTTAGATTTTTAATATCAGAGTGTATATTACTTAAATATTTTGCTATAGCTAAAGCAGTCACTGGTTTCATAATTTCAGATGGTTGTAAACTAAAACCAATAAAGTTGAACCATGATTTTGCTCCATTAATTTCTTTACCAAAAATAAGTACGAGAATTAATGAAAACAATATTATTATATAAATGATACTTGCATATTTAAAATAAAAATTTATATCTAGTAATATTAGAATCAAACAAATTGAAAATGAAAATATTACAAAGATTAGTTGTTTAGAAAAAAAATTTTCAATCGAACTAGAGTCACTGTAGGAAACAGAATAAATATTTATCAACCCAATAAAAATTAAAGATATCACGAGAATTAAGGAAATAAGATCAAAGTTTTTTGCTTTAATATTACTCATTAATCTTAAAATTATTAGTTAAATAAGGTTTTAGATATTCAGCGGACAAATCACCATCTAAAATATATTTTTCTAACCACTTTCTATTTATTTCTTTTTTGATATATTTTTCAATAATTAAGCTTGATATAGGCGCTGCCCATCTCGATCCCCAATATCCATTTTCAATAAATACACAAATAGCAATTTTTGGATCGTCTGCAGGTGCAAAACCAATAAAAATTGAATGATCAGTTAGTTGTTTCCTGATTCCATTAATTCTTACGAAATTTTCAGCAGTTCCAGTTTTTCCAGCAATTTTTATGTCATTAATTCTTGAATTTTTTGCAGTTCCAATATCAATAACATCAACCATACCTTTTATAATTGGTTCAAAATGTTGTGATTCAATTAAGGTTATATTTTTCTTCTTAAAATCATTATTTATTGAATCATTTTCAATTTTTTTAACAAAGTGTGGTGTAATATACCAACCACGATTTGCAATAGTAGCAGCAAAATTTGCTAGTTGTATTGGTGTTGTTAATATTTCTCCTTGTCCTATGGAATTAGAAATTGTTGTAACTGCCCTCCATGAATTATTGTACCAACGATTATAATATTTTGAACTTGGAATAAAACCGGGCTTGCCGGTTGGATGATCATATCCTAAATAATTTCCAAACCCAAATGATTTTACATAATCATTCCATTTATCCAACCCGACAGATGAACTTTCATAACTTTCAATAATCCCCCTATAGGTTTTTGCAAAATAAGTATTGCATGATGTATAAATTGCATTATTTAAATTACTGAAAGTAGCCTCATTGGTGTGACATCTCATAAAAGCATTTTTAGCATAAAAATGACCTCCATCACATTTATGTAAAGTTCCTTGATTAATAATATTTTCTTGCAAACCAATTAAGGCATTAATAATTTTAAAAGTTGACCCTGGTGCATATTGACCTTGTAGCCCTCTTTCAAATAATGGTTTACCTATAGAATCACTTTCAAGTTTCTTATAATTAATAGATCTGTTTTTATCTACTAGGCTATTTAAATTATATGAGGGAGAATTTACTAAAGCCAATATTTCACCAGATTTTGGTTCTATCGCAACTATACTTCCTCTTTTATTTAGCATTAATGAATCACCATATTGTTGTAAATCTAGGTCAATTGTTAGAGTCAAGTCTTTAGATGCAATGGGTAAACTGTCATAAATCCCGTTTTTAAATGAACCAATGACTCTGTTAAATTTATCTTTTTGAAAAAATTTAACACCTTTTATTCCTCTTAATTCATTCTCATATGTCTTTTCCAATCCTTGTCTTCCGATCATTTCTCCTATTTCATAATAGCTATTTTTTTCAATTTCAAATTTATTTACCTCGCTAATGTATCCTAGTAGATTAGCTGCTGTTGAGGCATTGTAAGTCCTTTTGGACTTTTTTTGTGTAAAAAAACCACCATGTTTCCAAAGCTTCTCTTGGATGGGAGCATATTCGTCTTTTGATATATTATTTAGTAAAATTGATGCTTTTACATTAGAAAAGGTTTTGGCTTCTAAAAACTTTTTAAGAAAAACTTCTAAGTCAATGTTAAAATCTTTAGAAATTATTATACTATCTGCTAAGTTAACATCCTTTGGAACAACAAGTAAATCATAAGAGAAATCGTTTGAAACAACGAGCTTGTTATTTCTATCATATATGTATCCTCTTTCTGGAAATTCATATATTTTTTGTACAGATGCGTTATTATTAATTAAGCTGAAAGAACTATTTAAAACCTGTAAAGAAAATAGTTTAACTACTACTAATAAACCAACAGATATTATTAATAATTGCAATAATTTATCTCTCATTTTTATAATAGAAAAATGACATAAGGATTAATATCAAAGTTATAGAAATTAAACTACTAATTGTCGCATTTCTGAGTATGAGTTGTATTTTATAAATTGAAAATATTTCAACAGAATATAAAATGAAATTATGACTAAAAACAACTAGTGATATATAAGTTAGTTTTTGATAGATTGTAGTATTAATCAAGTAGTCTCTCACCTTTCCAACTTTTCTCATGTCAAAGTTTCCAAATGAAAAATCAAGTAGGTAAGGTCTTAAATGGCTTGAAATTAATAAGCTAAAAGTTATTATTCCAAAGGAGTTTGAAAATGAGTCTAAAAAAATACCAAATAAAAAAATTATAGAATAGTATAATGATTTATTAATATTCTGTGGGAATACTAATAAAAATATAATGTATATATCTGCTGATGTACCATAAATAGTTATGTTATTAAATACAATTATCTGAGAAAGAAAAATAATAATAAAACGAAAAAAAATAATTGAACTAGTAGATCTCATTATTAATATTTAAATTATCTAATTCGTTCTTATTGGAATTTGATATTATATATACTGATCTTAACGTTGAAAAGTCCTCAAATAATTCAACATCAATAATAAAATAATTGCTGTTTTCTTTTAGATTAATATTTTTGATTTGACCAATTGGAATATTTTCTTGAAAAATAAATGACATTCCTCCACTAACCACAGAATCATTTATCTTTAAGTTGGCACTTTTTGGAATATCGTATAAAGTCATTATTTTATGATTTTTACCGTTCCATTGAAGGCTTCCAAAGTGATTGGTCCTTTTGATTTTTGCATTAATTTTTAAATCGCTATTTAAAATTGAAATGGCTGTTGAGTATTTTGGAGAAACCTGATTTATAATTCCAACTATACCTTCATTTGTAATTAACCCATTATCTAATTTTACCGAATCATTATGTCCTTTATTTATTATCAAAAAATTTTTTGAATATTTAATACTGTTAGAAACAATATCAGCAATTTTAATTTTATATTCTCCGCTGTAATAATTAATGCTAGAGTCTTTAAATATTGAGTTAAGTTTGATTTTTAGATCTAAGTTTTCCCTTTTCAAATTTGTATTTTCGAACTTTAAGTTTAGGTAGTTATTTATTTGTTTTGTTTGATTATTAACTGATGAAATAATACCGTTTGAAAAAAAATTGATTTTTGAATTTTGAAAGAAATTACGATTTAATATTAGAGAAAATGAAATTATTAAAAAGATTAGAAATACAATTTTATCAAATTTTTCAATAAAAAAATTTATAAAATTACGCATTAAATTTACTTGACTAACACGCTTTTATAGCGCTCTATATTTTTAAGAGTGATTCCAGTTCCTCTGACTACAGCTCTTAAAGGATCTTCGGCAATAAATACTGGAAGATCTGTTTTTTTTGAAATTCTTTTATCAAGTCCTCTTAACATTGATCCACCGCCAGCTAAATAAATACCTGTATTGTAAATATCAGCTGCAAGCTCAGGAGGTGTTTGTGATAATGTTTCCATGACAGACTCTTCTATTCTAATAATTGATTTATCAAGTGCCTTTGCAATTTCTCTGTATCCAATGGAAATCTCTTTTGGTTTTCCGGAAAGTAGATCTCTTCCTTGAACTAGCATATCCTCGGGCGGATTATCTAATTCATCTAATGCAGAGCCAATATTAATTTTAATTTTCTCTGCAGTTCTGTCACCAATAGATAGGTTGTGTTGTGTTCTCATGTAATAAACTATGTCTTCAGTAAAGACGTCGCCTGCAATCTTAACTGATTTATCACAAACGATCCCAGCTAATGCAATAACAGCTATTTCTGTTGTTCCACCTCCAATATCAATAATCATATTTCCTTTTGGTTGCATTATATCAACACCAATTCCAATTGCAGCAGCCATGGGTTCGTGAATTAGATAAACTTCTTTTCCGTTAACTCTTTCAGCAGACTCTCTAACAGCCCTCATCTCGACTTCAGTTATTCCGGAGGGAATACATATAACCATTTTTAGCGCTGGCGAATAAAATTTTTTATTCAGTGTAGGTATACTCTTAATTAATTGACCAATCATCTGTTCTGATGCATTAAAATCGGCAATTACCCCATCCTTAAGAGGTCTAACAGTTTCAATATTTTTATGAGTTTTACCATGCATCATATTGGCTTCTTTACCAACAGCTATTATTTTACCACTTTTTTGATCTATAGCAACAATAGATGGACTATCAACAACAACTTTATCATTGTGAATGATTAAAGTATTTGCAGTGCCTAAATCTATTGCTATTGCTTCAGTCCAAAAATCAAAAAAACTCATTATTTTGTAATTTAATTAAAGTTAACAAAATTAATGTTTAAAGTGTCTATTTCCTGTCATTACCATTGACATATCGTTGTTATTGCAAAATTCTACTGTCAGGTTATCTTTAATTGAACCTCCAGGCTGAATAACAGATTTAATACCACTTTTGTTTGCAATCTCTACACAATCTGGAAATGGGAAGAATGCATCACTAGCCATAACTGAACCATCTAAATTAAAATTAAACTTTTTAGCTTTTTCAATCGCCTGATTTAGTGCATCTACTCTGGATGTTTGTCCTGTACCAGATGATAGTAATTGTAAATTCTTTGCAAGAACAATTGTGTTTGATTTTGTATGTTTACAAATTTTAGAAGCAAAAATGAGATCTGTTAATTCAACTTTGTTGGGTCTGGTTTCTGTAACATACTTTAAGTCATCAACTTTGTCAGTAATGTAATCTCTATCTTGAATCAGAGTACCATTAAGGCATGTCCTGAAAGTTTTATCATTAAATTTTTTTCTTTTTATTTTGAGAATAATTCTATTTTTTTTCTCACGCAAAATTTTAATTGCATCATTATCAAATTTTGGAGCCATTACAACTTCATAAAATAAGTTTTTTATTTCAATGGCAGTTTCTTTATTTATCTCAGAATTAGAAATTAAAACACCTCCAAATGCAGAAACTGGGTCACCAGAAAGTGCATCTATATAAGCATCTTTTATATTCTTTCTTGATGCAACACCACACGCATTATTGTGTTTCAATATTGCAAAAGTTGGTATGTCATCCCAAAATTCTAACATTAAATTGTAGCCTGCATCAATATCTAAAAGATTATTATATGATAGATTTTTCCCTGAGATTTTTTCAAAGATTTCATCTAGATTACCATTAAAATAGCCCTCTTGGTGAGGGTTTTCTCCATACCTCAGCTTAGTTTTTTTCTCAAGCTTTCCATTTTGCAGATAGTTATTAATCTGATTATCATAATTTGATGACAATTTAAATGAATTTGTTGCGTATTCCTTCTTTTTACTCAATGAAAAATTACCCTTATTTTGATCAAGATCAATCAAAAATTGCTCATATTGTTCAATTGAGGAAACACAAACTACATCTTTATAATTTTTTGCAGCAGCTCTGATTAGTGAAATTCCACCAATGTCAATTTTTTCAATTATTTCTTGATGTGATTTTGAACTATTAACAGTTTCTTCAAATGGATATAAATCTACTATAACATAGTCAATGTTAGGAATATCTAAATTATCACGTTCAGCAATATCGTTATCAAAGTGTCTTCGATATAAAATCCCACCAAATATTTTTGGATGTAAGGTTTTAACTCTACCACCTAAAATAGATGGGTAATTTGTTAAATCTTCTACTTTTTCTGTTTTTATACCTAGGTTGTTTAAGTATTTTTCTGTGCCACCAGTTGAAAGTATTTTTACTTTCAAACTAGCGAGTTTACTAGCTATCTTATCAATTCCATCTTTGTTAAATACTGAAATTAATGCTGACTTTTGAATTCGATTTGACATTTGACGTAAGTCTGTAAATGTAATATATTTTAAAAAAAAAAAAGCTACAAAATTTGTAGCTTTTTTTAGTGCATAATTTGTAATTACATCATGCCAGGCATTCCACCTCCACCCATTGGCGGGGTAGCTGGAGTATCTTCCTTGATATCAACCAATGCACATTCAGTGGTAAGGATCATCCCCGCAACTGATGCTGCATTTTCTAAAGCAATTCTAGTCACCTTTTTGGGATCTATAATTCCTGATTTGAACAGGTCAACATACTTGTCAGATTTTGCATCATAACCAAAGGAATCTTTACCATCTAAAACCTTAGAAACTACCACCGAACCTTCACCACCAGCATTTTCTACAATTGTTCTTAATGGAGATTCTAGAGCGCGTGAAATAATTTGAATACCTGTTGATTGATCGTCATTATTAGCCTTTACACTATCAAGTTTGGAAATTGATCTAAGTAGTGCAACACCACCACCAGAAACAATACCTTCTTCTACAGCTGCTCTTGTTGCGTGTAATGCATCATCAACTCTGTCTTTCTTTTCTTTCATTTCAACTTCAGATGCAGCACCAACATATAATACTGCAACACCACCGGCTAATTTTGCAAGTCTTTCTTGCAACTTTTCTTTGTCATAATCAGATGTTGTAGTTTCAATCTGGGCTTTTATTTGACTTACTCTTGCCTTTATATCATCCTTTTTCCCTGAACCGTTTACAATAGTTGTGTTATCCTTATCTATTGTCACCCTTTCAGAGCTACCTAGCATTTCAAGTGTTGTATTTTCAAGATTAAATCCTCTTTCTTCAGAAATTACAGTTCCTCCTGTGAGTATAGCAATGTCTTCAAGCATAGCTTTTCTTCTATCTCCAAATCCTGGAGCTTTTACCGCAGCAATTTTTAGGGCACCCCTCAATTTGTTCACAACTAAAGTAGCCAATGCTTCTCCATCAACATCCTCAGCAATTATGAGTAAGGGTTTTCCAGACTGTGCAACCGGTTCTAAAATAGGTAGAAGATCCTTCATTGCAGAAATTTTCTTATCATACAAAAGAATATGCGGATTTTCAAGGTCAGATTCCATTTTTTCAGAGTTTGTTACAAAATATGGAGATAAATATCCTCTATCAAATTGCATTCCTTCCACTACATCAACGTAGGTATCGGTCCCTTTAGCTTCTTCAACTGTAATTACACCTTCCTTACCAACTTTCTCAAAAGCTTGAGTAATTAATTCTCCAATAGCATTATCATTATTTGCTGAGATTGAAGCAATTTGTTTGATTTTTTCAGATGAGTTTCCAACAGTTTGAGCAGTTTTATTAAGATAGTCAACAACTGTTTTAACAGCCATATCTACTCCTCTTTTCAAATCCATAGGGTTTGCTCCAGCAGTAACATTTTTTAAACCTTCAGTTACAATTGCTTGCGCTAATATTGTTGCAGTGGTTGTACCGTCACCAGCTAGATCATTTGTTTTTGATGCAACTTCTTTTACCATCTGTGCACCCATATTTTGTAAAGCATCTTCGAGTTCGATTTCTTTTGCAACAGTTACACCATCTTTTGTAACTTGAGGCCCCCCAAATGATTTACCTATAATTACATTCCTACCCTTCGGACCTAATGTGACCTTAACAGCATTAGCCAATGCATCAACTCCCTTTTTTAAACCTTCTCTTGCCTCAATATCAAATTGTATTTTTTTTGCCATTTTTTATATTTTAAATGTTAAACGATAGCGAGAATATCACTTTCTCTCATTATTAAATAATCTTTACCATCTAGTTTTAATTCTGTACCAGAATACTTACCATACAAAACTGTCATACCCTGTTTTAGTGTCACAGGATTTTCTTTTGTACCAGGCCCAACAGAAACAATATTACCTTTCTGTGGTTTTTCTTTTGCAGTATCAGGAATTATTATTCCTGACGCAGTTTTAGTTTCAGCCTCAAGCGGTTCTACAAGAACTCGATCAGCTAAGGGTTTAATATTTAATTTACTCATTTTTTAAATTTATTTATTTTTTTCATCAATCATGCCAATTTATAAAACGTGTCAAATCAACAAAAATTGTTGACAATTATGACAGCTTGACATCATTCTTCTAATGTAGAATTCTCTTCCGAATTTTCTAAAATTTCTTCAATATCTAATTGTTCTTGGTTCTGAATCAAATCAGATTCAAAATTATCATTTTCCGAATTTAATGTTATGTTGGAAAATAGTATAAGGATTAGTATGAAGGATGAAAGTATCCATGTAGTTTTATCAAGAAAATCTGTTGTTTTTTTAACCCCACCTATTTGTTGAGTATCACCTCCAAAAGAAGAAGATAATCCACCTCCTTTTGGATTTTGAACCATGATGATTAAAATCAACAAAAAAGATAAAATTAGAATCAGAACAAGAATTATATTAAACATTATTCAACTTTTTTTTTAAAAAAATTATTTGGTTTGCAAATAAACTGATTTTTTCTGGATATTTCAAACTCAAAATTTCATAAGCTTTCAAAGCTTCTTTAAATTTTTTCTGTTCTATATACAGCTCAGCCAGAGTTTCAGTCATGTAATCTTCTTTTTTAATTTTTTTAACTTTTGTTTTTCTCTTACTAAAGTCTTTAAATAAATCAAAAGGTATGTCTGGTTTAGAATTTAAACCCTCATTTTTAATTAGTGGTTTAGTTGACTTAATCCACTCAATAAAAGATTTTTGGTTATCATGAGACTTTTCTTTCAAATCTTTTAAAATTTCAAATTTTTGATTTTCATTTAAAATTCTATTTTGAACTATTTCGTATAGATAATTCCTGTCAGAGATTTGTCTTGCACAAATTTCTAGATTTTTTGCATAGTCTAAAGTGTTATACTTTTTCGATAATATCAAATTAATTATTTTAAAAGGAATAAAAACAGGATATTTTTTTGATAGTTTTTTAAAAAGTTGTAAATCCTTTTTTTCTAAACTTTTAATGTTGTCAAGTTTTTTTAAAATTTCAGTCCTTGAATTATCTACCATTTTGCTAATGAGGCGTTAAATATATCTTGAGTGATTCTTTCAAAAATAATTTCATGAGCTTCACTTTTTACACTTATTAATTGTTGTTCAGCAGGAAAGTCGAAATAAAATGAGAATCTCCTTTCAAAATTATCTTCTTCCTTTTTAAAATTTGAAAATATTAAATTTATGGATATTGTCAACCGATTTTGAGCGGCATCAAGGTTTGCAGTAGCAGTCATAGGACTAACCCTGTATTCAATAATCTCTCCCTCATAAATCAAATCTCCGTTACTTTGAACCATTTCCAAATTAGTTTGGTTTTCAAGTATATTTTGTAATGCGATAGTAAAGTCTCTGTCAAGACCTGGTTCAAATATTGACCCTACATTGTTCCCTGAATTATTTTCAAATAGATTTACCTGGAAAGACTCAGTACCCTCTGGAATTGAAGCACCTGTAAAAGAGTAATTACCACAACTAATAATGAAAATGATTAAAAAAGACGATATAAATAATTTACATTTCAATATCATACTGTTTAATTTTTCTGTAAAGTGTTCTTTCACTTATCCCCAATTCTTTTGCGGCAATTTTTCTTTTTCCATTACTTTTTTCAAGGGCTTTAATTATTAGTTCAATTTCATTGTGCTGAATCGATAATGTCTCTTCCTCTAAAACTTCCTCAGCATATGAAAATTTATCAGTATTATTAGAAATATTTTCAGATTGATAAGGCTTTTCACTTTTATCATAAAAATCTTCTTTTTTTGAGATTAAATCATTAAAATCATTCAATTTATCTGAATTTGTTTCATCAATATTTAAATATTTAGTAATTCTCTTCAGATCATTTAAATCTTTCTTCATATCAAAAAGAATTTTATAAAGAATTTCTCTTTCTGAGCTAAAATCACTCTTACCACTTTCCTTGTCTTGAATTAATGCTGGAAGATTAGATCTTGGTTCAGGTAAATAAGTGCTTAATAAATTAAAATCAATTGATCTATTTTTTTCCAGTACCGAAAGTTGTTCAGTGATATTTTTCAATTGCCTAATATTACCATTCCAAACATAGTTTTTGAGAAGATTTTGTGCCTTTTCATCAAGACGTATTGTTGGCATATTATATTTTTTTGCAAAGTCTGATGCAAATTTTCTAAAGAGCAATATTATATCATCTTTCCTCCTCCTAAGTGGAGGAATATTAATTTCCACAGTGCTGAGCCTGTAATATAAATCTTCTCTAAATTTTCCCTTCGAAATTGCTTCGTTCATATTGACATTAGTTGCTGCGACAATTCTGACATTTGTTTTTTGGGCTTTTGATGATCCAACCCTTATAAACTCACCACTTTCAAGAATTCTTAGTAATCTTACCTGAGTACTCAACGGAAGTTCACCGACCTCATCAAGAAATATTGTTCCTCCATCAGCAACTTCAAAATAACCAGCTCTGTTTGTTGTTGCACCTGTGAAAGCACCTTTTTCATGACCGAAAAGTTCTGAGTCAATCGTCCCCTCTGGAATTGCCCCACAATTTACAGCTATGTACTTGTTGTGTTTTCTGTGAGAAAATTGATGAATAATTTTAGGAAATACTTCTTTACCAACCCCACTTTCACCCATAATTAAAACTGTTATGTCGGTGGGTGAAACTTTTATGGATTTTTCAATTGCCATCATCAGTGAATGATCGTTTCCTATGATTTCAAATCTTTGCTTAATATTTTGTATTTCAGAATTCATAATTTTAACTAGTTCCAATCAAGGTTGTCGATGTATTATCATTGATTTTAATATTAACAAAATCACCAGGCTTGTGATTTTTTTTAGGGAAAACAACCATTATATTTTGATCATTCCTTCCAGACCAGTATTTGTTGGATTTTTTGGATTCTTTTTCTATTAATACCTCACAACTTTTGCCAACATAATTTTTTAAATTCATAAAGCTGTGTTTTTGCTGTAAATCAATAATTTCTTCAAGTCTTTTTTGCTTAATTTTCTCGGGGACATTATCATCAAATTTTTTATAAGCTGATGTTCCTGGTCTTTGAGAGTATTTAAACATAAATCCAAAATCGTATTTTACATAATCCATTAACTCTAAAGTCATTTTGTGATCATCATCATTTTCATTTGGAAATCCCGTAATCATATCATGTGAAATCCCACAATCGGGTATAATTTTTTTTATGTTACCAATTAGTTTTTTGTAATCACTTACTGTATGTTTCCTGTTCATTAATCTTAAAATTTTATCACTTCCCGATTGAACTGGAAGGTGAATATGCTTACAAATATTTTTATGTTTGGCCATAACATTTAAAACATCTTCAGACATGTCTTGAGGGTTAGATGTTGTAAATCTGATTCTCATATTTTTGAAATTATGAGCTATCAAATTTAGTAGTTTAGAAAATGATAACGAGGATTTTTTTTGCAACTCGCTAGCATTTTTAAAATCTTTCTTTAGGCCACCACCATACCACAAATAACTATCAACATTTTGCCCAAGTAATGTTATTTCTTTATAACCATCATTATTTAATTTTAAAATTTCTTTTATTATACTTTTAGGATCTCTGCTTCTTTCTCTTCCTCTAGTAAATGGCACTACACAAAATGTACACATGTTGTCACAGCCTCTTGTAACAGACACAAATGCTGAAATTCCATTGCTATCTAATCTTGATGGATCTATATTGTCATACGTTTCATCTTTAGATAGAACTACGTTCACAGCACTATTGCCAATCTCAACCTTTTCCAAAAGATTGGGAATGTCTCTGTAGGCGTCAGGACCTACAACTAAATCAACAATTTTCTCCTCAATTAAAAATTTTTCTTTTAGTCTTTCAGCCATACAACCTAAAACACCAATTTTTAGATTGGTATTTTTCTTCTTCAATTTTTTAAATGATTCAAGTTTTTTTCTAATAGTAATTTCAGCTTTTTCCCTTATTGAACATGTATTTATTAGTATAAGGTCTGAATTCATGTAATTATCAGATGATTGGTATCCATTACTGTTTAATATGGATGATACAACTTCAGAATCAGAAAAATTCATCTGACAACCATATGTAATGATTGAATATTTTTTTTTCTTATCAACAGTTGCTAGCATAATTTTAATATGATGGCAAATATAAAAAAACCTGACAAATTGTCGTGTTTTTTAAATTTTTGATTTCAATTTATTTTTTCAATTGGCACAAGACTTGATTAATTGTGATTCGTAAGCATTAAAAAAAAACGTATACATTTGTCAACCTAATTTTCAGAAATGCCAAAAAATTTAGTCATAGTTGAGTCACCTGCAAAAGCAAAAACTATAGAAAAGTTCTTAGGTAATGATTTCAAAGTTGTATCAAGTAATGGTCATATTGCAGACTTACCCTCTAAAGAATTAGGTATCAATGTTGACAATAATTATGAACCAAAATATATTGTTAATTCTGATAAAAAAGATATTGTAAAAAAACTCAAAAAGGAATCAAAAACCGCGGAGACGATTTGGCTGGCTAGTGATGAGGACAGAGAAGGTGAGGCTATTGCCTGGCATTTATATGAGCTTTTGGGTTTAAATAAAGACAATACTAAAAGAATAGTATTTCGTGAGATAACGAAAAATGCTGTATTAAAGTCAATAGAAAATCCAAGAGAAATAAATGAAAGCCTCGTAAACGCTCAACAAGCAAGAAGAGTCTTAGATAGGTTGGTTGGATATAAAATTTCACCTGTTCTATGGAGAAAGGTAAAGGGAGGATTATCAGCAGGAAGAGTTCAATCAGTCGCGTTGAGATTAATTGCTGACAAGGAGAAGGAAATTGAAAGTTTTCAGCCAGTGAAATCTTTCAAAGTCTCAGCTGAGTTTTTGACAGTTAATGGGGAAGTATTTAAAGCAAGACACAAATCTAAGATTGATGAAAATATTGATTTAGATAGACTCATAGATTCCCTAAAAAATTCAAAATTTAATGTATCCGATATCAAAAAAACTCCTTTATCGAGAAAACCTTTGCCACCTTTCACCACATCAACACTTCAGCAAGAGGCATCAAGAAGGCTAGGTTTTCCTGTATCCAAAACTATGCGTACAGCTCAAAGACTTTATGAACAAGGACATATAACATACATGAGAACAGACAGTGTTACTCTGTCAGATGTAGCAAAAAATGCTGTAAAAAATAAAATTTTAAATGATTTTGGTGAAAAATATTTTACGGAAAGGTCTTACACTAATAAATCCAAAAATGCTCAACAAGCACATGAAGCAGTTAGGCCAACGGATTTTGAAAACAAGGATATTTCTGTTGATTTAGATCAGATCAAGCTCTATGATTTGATTTGGAAACGAACAATTGCAAGTCAAATGTCTCTGGCAAAAATTGATAAAACAGTTGTTTCTGTTCAAAGTAGAACAATTGATTTAACATTTACAGCAGAAGGCGAAGTGATTAACTTTGATGGTTTTTTAAAAGTTTACAGTTCATTAAAAGATAACGACTCAGAAAAAGATATTACTATAGATCTTCCTAAACTAAATGTAGGTGACGATTTAAACAAAAAAGTAATTTTAATTACAGAAAATTTTTCAAAACCACCATTTAGATACACTGAGGCATCTCTTGTAAGAAAAATGGAGGAATTAGGCATTGGTAGACCATCTACATACGCCCCAACAATAACAACTGTAATGAATAGAAAATATGTTTTTAAGGGTACAGATGACTCAAAAAAGAGAGAGATATTACAAATTATCGTCAATGATAAAATTAAAAGGCAAAAGGTGGAAGAATCGTATGGTTCAAACAAAGGTAAACTTGTGCCCTCCGAAGTTGGAAAGTTAGTTAATGATTTTTTATGTAATAATTTTCAAAACATAATTGATTATAATTTTACAGCTGATGTTGAAAATAATTTTGATTTAATTGCATCAGGAAAAAAACAATGGAAAGAAATTATTAATGAGTTTTATAACCCATTTAACGATAAAGTGTCTGAAGTTGAAAAGAATGCCAAAAGAGAAACCGGTGAAAGAATTTTAGGCCCAGATCCAAAGAGTGGAAGACAAGTGAGTGTAAAACTAGGTAAGTTTGGTCCGATGGTACAAATCGGTAAGGTTGACGATGAAGAAAAACCACTGTTTGCTAGTCTTCTTCCAGATCAAAAAATAAGTAATGTAACCATTGAAGATGCTTTAAGATTATTTGAACTGCCTTTTAAAGTTGGTGAATATGAGGGTAAAGAAGTCATTTCTAACATAGGAAGATATGGTCCATACATCAAATATGAAAAGACCTTTATCTCAATTCCGCAAGGATTAACTCCATTTACAATTTCAATTGAAAAATCTGTTGAGCTAATTTTAAATAAGCAAAAAGAAAATAAACCTTTAATCAACTACGAGGGTTTTGACGTCACAAAGGGTAAAGGAAGGTTTGGCCCATATATCAAATGGAATGGAACTTTTATTAATGTTAATAAAAACTATGATTTTGAAAATCTCTCGGATGAAGATTGCATTAAGCTAATTACAGATAAAAAAGCCAAGGATGCAGAAAAAATATTAAAAGTCTGGGACTCAGAAAAAATCTCAATAGAAAAGGGTAGATGGGGCAAAATTTTTATCATTAAAGGAAAATCAAGAATTCCGCTTTCCAAAGATATCGATATCAATTCTATAGATTTGAAGACCGCAAAAGGTTATTTTAGAAAAAAATAATTCAGATAGTGTTAAAAGATTATTTCAGTTCACTAATTGATTTTAAAGAATTCCACGATAAACTAAATAAGAAATCAATTGGTAGAAATATTATAATTAATGGTATTGATGAGTTCGAAATAGATCAATCATTTAGTATTGTAATGTTTTCTGTTGAGGATATAAAATTAGCCTCAAAAAATAGTTTAAATTATTCAAAAAAAATTAGAAAAAAACTATATCGTTTATCATGGGGAGGTTGGAATATAAAGATTTTAGACTTGGGATTTTTTAAAATTGGAAATCAAAAATCGGATACTCAGTTTGCTTTAAGAGAAATTGTAGAAATATTAGCCTCTATGCAAATAAAAGTCGTGGTTTTAAATTTGAACAATAATTTGATTTTTGATTTTTATTACGCATTAAAACAAAATAATAATATTGTTAATATTGTTTCAGTCGACAATAAAATTCCAACTAATTCTAGAGATTCATCATTAAGAAAAATTTTAGATGATGAAAATTGTAAACTTGGAGAATACTCAAACGTAGGTTTTCAAAAACATATCAATAATGTAGATGAAATTAAACTTTTTGAAAATATGATGTTTGAAACGCATAGTCTGGGTAAAGTAAAAAACAAAATAATTAATACAGAACCAATTTTTAGAAATTCCGATTTAGTTAATATCAGTATACGTGCAGTTAAATCAGGCGATATTAACAATTCACATGAATTTACAAATGGATTATCATCTTATGAATTTTGCAGTCTTTGCAGATTTGCAGGTTTATCAACCAACTTAAATTTAATTTCTTTTAAATCAGATTATCAATCATCTGCTATATCATCATTAGTTTCTGAGGGAATATGGTATGCTATTGATGGTATGGACAGTGTAGTGGAAGAAAATATAGATGTTAATTCAGACAATTATATTTTTTATAATGTTTCAGTAGATAATTTTGATCTAAAATTTGTAAAGAGTTTGCTTAGCAACAGGTGGTGGGTATGTCTTGAAAATATAAATCTAGTTCAGATGGAAAAGACCTATATTCCATGTGTTGAAGATGATTATTTATTATCTAAAAATTCTGTTTTGTCTGACAGGATATTGACAAGAATAAAAAATAAAATAACCTAAAATTAAATCAAAAGTATTATTTTAGGGTCCAATTTTTGATATTGTATATGTATATAGTATGAAAAAAAACTTATTATTAGTTACATTTTTATTTTTACTATTTTCCTGTTCAAAGGACGATAGAGGAGATCTCGTTGGAGTTAAAGCCTCAAAATTTTTTCCCAACAAACCACAAGGAATGGTTCTAATTCCGTCTGGTTCATACGTTATGGGACCCTCCAATCCAAATGCATATATGGATCAAAATCCTACGCTAAAAACTGTTTCTCTCAAAGCGTTTTACATGGACGAAACGGAGATCTCTAACAGTGAGTATAGACAATTTGTTAATTGGGTCAGAGATTCGATTGTTAGAGATGAACTTGCTCGAGCAGCATATGAAAAAATTGGAGATGAGATTAATGAAGAAGATCTCCTTTGGGATTATATGCCCATTGCAAAGATATCTGAATCTGATGATGAGGAAAAATCTGCTTATCAAGAATATTTAGAGCAAAATGGTTTAGGGTTTCTAGATATTGATAATAAATTTACCTATAAACTTAATTGGGACACTGAACTATATTGGAATGTTGAAGATTATGTGGACTCTAATTACGCAGCTGTATTAGAGGGTGGCTCTGGAGCAGATTCATCAGGGCTTTATGAAAATCTTCCCAATCCCATTAATGAAAAAGGTGAGGCAAAAGAATATATTAAAACTAACGATTCACTCATAGGTTTTGAAGGATTTATGATTCCAGCTGATAAAACACCAAATGGCTTAAGGGCGTTCAAAACAAAAAGAATTGTATATAGTTACAGGGAATTTAATATTGATCAGAATAAATGGTCTGAATTCAAGCAGATTGAAGTTTATCCAGATACTACTGTTTGGTACAAGGATTTTGCATTTAGTTACAATGAACCAATGCACAATGATTATTTCTGGCACGATGCTTACAATGACTACCCCGTTGTAGGTGTCTCATGGGAGCAAGCCAAGGCTTTTGCTCATTGGAGGACCTTTTATAAAAACCAAAATCAAAGAAAAGCAAGAAAAAACATTCAATTAGTTAGTGAATTTAGGTTACCTACTGAAGCTGAGTGGGAGTATGCAGCAAGAGGAGGTATTGAAAGAGCTGAGTTTCCATGGGGAGGGCCATATACATATGATGAAAAAGGTTGTTTCCTCGCTAATTTTAAACCAGAAAGAGGAGATTATGCCGCTGACCAGATTTTATATACTGCTGAGGTGGAGTCTTATTGGCCAAATGATTTTGGACTATATAATATGTCAGGAAATGTTTCAGAGTGGACTGACTCTAATTATGAAAAGGATGCAGTTGATTTAGTAGCTGGATTAAATCCAAATGTTGAAGGATCTAAAACAAATAATCAAAAGGTTGTTCGAGGTGGATCTTGGAAAGACGTGGCACATTTTTTAAAGGTGTCTACAAGAGATTATGAATATCAAAATACAAAAAGATCCTACATAGGCTTTAGAACAGTTCAAAGTTATCTTGGAGAGGATGTAGGCTTTCAAGAAAACCCAAATAAAATATTTTAATTAAAACTACAAACTAAAAATTAACAATTATGAAAAAACAATTTATACCCGACAATTACATGGAATTATTCTTCGGAGTTGGAGCTGCAGTTGTAATTATTGGTGCACTCTTAAAAATTATTAATGCATCTCTTATATTTTCAGCTAACACTTGGCTTATTGCCGGACTATCAACTGAAGCAATCATTTTTACTCTATCAGGTATTCAAGGTTATTTTCTTTCGTCACCAGGGGAGGAGGAAGATGCTGTTAGTACTATTGCCGTTGAAACTGCTGCATTACAAAAAGCAGTTGATGGAACTGTTAAAGGTCTAAATAGTTTGAATTCAAACCTATCCACCGCATCCAAAGCTGCACAATCAATTTCTGTACCCTCTGATTTATCATCAAATGCTCAATCAGTAAGCGATGGGCTCTCATCTGCAATTGCAAGTATTGAGGAGATTAATAAATTGTATCAAAACTTAGGAAAATCATTATCTCAAGTAAACTCTGCTACCGATGCTTTGGATATTCCGGAAGGAGTTGGTGAAGAGTTAGAGAAAATGAAGAATACAATCAAAGAGTTAAATGCTAAGTATGAAGCAATGCTTGGCGCAATGAACAAGTAGGAATGGCGGGATCTTCAGGAAAACAAACGAGAAGTCAACAGTCTCGTCAGAAAATGATAAACATGATGTACCTCGTGTTTATTGCTATGCTTGCATTACAGATTAGCAAAGAGGTATTGGCTACCTTAGGAATTTTAAGCGAGGATATGGAAAAATCTACTGCTGAGCTTAAAATCTCCATTGATAATGCTTACACCATTATTGATCAAAATAGTAATCAGGATTATTACAAAATTCCATCTGAGGAGTTGCCAAAATTAAAAGAAGCAACTGATGAATATTTTTTATTTCTACAAAACTTGAAGGATTCTTTAATAGGAATGGATGAAAATAATTATATGATTGATGTTGAGTACACGGATGAGAATGGTGAAGAAAAAGTTAGTCAAAGAAGAGATTATCAAGTGATGGACAAAAGTAATTATCTTGATGAAATGTTTTTTATTAGTGATGGAGTCACTGATAAAGGACAAAAGTTCATCGATTATTTTAAAGGATTTTCAGGAAAAGTTGAAGCTGTTCTAGACTCAATTGTACAAAGAGATGCGAGAACTGTTCAGTCTAATTATGGTTTTTCTGCAGCATTTTCCAATTTATCTTTAAGGTTTGAATATCCAGAAAATGACCAAGTTGTGAACAGAGACGGAATCAAGGAAGACTGGATATATTATAATTATGAAAAGTTTCCATTAGTTGCTTCACTTGCCAAAATAACTAAGATTCAAGCAGATATTAGGTCTGTTGAATATGAAATTTTAAATTCTTTGGTTAGTAAGACCAAAGACCGTCAGCTTAGTTTTGACTCGAAAAGTACATTATTAGAGACTGATCGACAAGCTTATTACACAAACAGTGTTGTTGACGCTAAGGTTGTTGTTGGAAACACTGATTCTAGTTTCAAACCTGACAGAGTTGATTTAAAAGTTGATAATGTTTCATTAAGAGATTCCGAATTTGAGGTTGTTGATGGTAAGATCAAGCTTAACAAAAGATTCTCATCACCTGGAATTAAAAAAATATTCGGATATCTATTTTTTGATAATAATGGAAATACTGACAGTCTTCTTGTTGACACTCAATTTTATGTTATTCCAAAACCAAATGAGGCTGTTGTATCCCCAATTAATATGCAAGTGTTTTACATTGGTTTAAGAAATGAAATTAAAGTTGCATTTCCAGGTGTTGCAGACTTGACTTCTATAAATGTTTCAGCGAAAAATGGTCAAGTAATAAGACAAAACGGAAAATATTACGCTGCTCCTGATGCAGGTGTTACCAGTATGGATGTAATAGTTTCAGGAAAAACTAATGATGAAATAGTTACAAGCGTAGTGCCTTTTGATGTTGCGGAGGCTCCACCTGGAAGAGGTTCGGTATTTACAGGCGTAGAAAGTTTTGTAAATACAGATGGTGTATCCAAGAACAATTTAAAATTTGGTCAGATCAGAGGAGAAAAACCACCATCTTTTTTATATGATTATGCAATTAATGTAAAAAGATTTCAAATAAAAGTTGGAAACTTTAACACAAGAGATATCGTTGGAGATAGGGTTAATGCTAATGCATCGGCTTTGGCAGATATTGATGCAGCAAGCTCTGGCACAAGTGTTGTAATTACTATATTAGATGCCGAAAAAATCGATGGTGATTTTAAATCGCCAACTGTAGTTGAACCATTTGTTTTAACTTTAAAATAAAATGAAAAAAATATTCTTACTTACTTTATTGGTATTCTCTGCTAATGATATGTTTGGTCAAGCTAACTTATTGAATGCAAAAAATCCTCTAGAAGTTGGTGATTCTTCATCAAGTAAAGCAATCGTTGAGTTTATGGATTATGAATATGTAGATGATAAAGATATTTTATGGTCCAAAGTGGTTTATGAATTTATTGATCTTAACGAAAGGTTAAATTTTCCACTTCTTTTCCCTGTTAATGATACAAAATATGATGATACAAGAAAATCATTATGGAGAATAATTAGAGAAAACATTGAAAATGGAAAAATTAGTGAGGTTTATGACTCCAACAACGATAACTTCACAGAGGCTTCAAGAATAATAGGAAAAGATAGTACTGATTTAGAAGCCAATATTTATAAAAACTATAATATTAGTGACATTTACAAGTCCAAATATGTTCCAGAATCTTTTGTACCAAGAGAAATTGCTTCCTCTGCAGATATTTTTGGATATGTCATAAAGGGTGTATGGTATTTTGATAAAATTCATGCTGAACTAAGATATAGGTTATTGGCAATACAGCCATACGGAACTGATCTTAAGACATCTGTTGACGGTGAAGAAACCGAGACAGGATATTTTTGGATATGGTACCCATCCATAAGAGAGATTTTAGATGATCATTTAGTTTTTAATGATAAAAACAACAATAACAGAGTCTCATTTGATGAACTCCTAATTAATAGAAGATTTAGCTCCTACATATACAAGTATGATAATGTATATGGAGATAGAGAAATTAGAGATTATATCAGACAGAGAGATAATGAATCATATGCTCAATGGCAAACTAGAATCGTGATGGAATCTGAAAGAATCAAGAAAGAAATTCTAGACTTTGAAATTGACATGTGGGGTTACTAAGAATGATAACTCATGAAACCCAATATTGTCAAAGTTTTTTCTCTGTTGTTCCTAGTCGCATGTCTATGCTTTAAGTCTTATTCACAAGATCCAGTCTTTACACAGTTTTACAATATTCCTGATTATTTAAATCCATCTTTTACAGGCTTTTCTAAAGGAACTAAGGTTGGTATTATAAACAGAACCCAGTGGTTTGGTCTGAATTATGGTTTAAACTCACAATTTTTCTTTATTGATAATTATTTTGGAGATGACGCTGAAACTGGACTAGGTTTGGGACTAAACATAATGAATCATCATGAAAGTGTGACAAGATATAATTTTACTCAGGTCAATCTAAATTATGCTCATCATTTAAAATTATCAAAGGAATGGTATTTTAACCCAAGTTTGACAGTTGGTTTGGGTGTAAAGGATTACACTTTCGATTATTTACTTGAAGATCAAATTCTAATTTTCCAAGGAATTATTAATGCAAACTCAAATGATCCTATTTTATTAAATGATAGTTTATCCTTTTTTGATATGTCAGCTGGACTATTATTTTACACAGAAAATATTTGGTTTGGTGCTAGCTTAAAACACCTTACAAATCCAAAAATATCATTCACTGGCGATGGAACAATTAAATTGGATCACTTTCTCTCAATTCATGGAGGTTATAAGTGGGATTTAAGTAACAGAAGTTTAAGAGAAGATTTGGATTTAAATATTGATTTAAATTATATGAGACAGGGCAATTATGATCGATTTGATGTAGGAACAAGAGTAAAGTACAACGATTTTAGCTTGGGAGTTTTTGGCGTTGTAGCACCAACGGATGTCACTGGCAGGTCCCACAAGTTGACATCATTTAATATTGTTGGAAATATTGATTTTGATCGATTCAGATTTGGGTACTCGTATGACTTAAATGTAAGTGAGCTAAGGAATACAAAAGGGGTTTTTGAAATTTCAATTTCGTATAAGTTTGATTCATTCTTTGGAAATAATGGGCCCAATCCGTGTGAATGTATGTAAATAAAATGAAGAATTTTAAAAACATATCGCTAATAATTTTTACTCTTTGGAGTTTTATCTTCTCTGTCAATATTCAATCTCAAGTTAATAATATTAGCCAAAACAGAACATATGATGCTGATGCTACGAAAAACGTTGTTTATTTTATTGGCAATAATGAGTGTATCAATATAACTATTGATCTAAACATGATGTCATTCCAAGATCAAAACGGAAATTATTATGGGTTTGATTTGGGTGATGGAAATAACTATCAACCAATACCGGATAATTGGGATTTTGAAATTACCAATTTACCATCCCCTGGAAGTGAATTATCTTCTGACGGTAAAACCTTTAAATATTGTACTGGATCCGAGAACCCAAATAATACTTTCACCATAACAATAAAAATTTTTGATAAAAATACTGGAACAGAGATCTCAAACCTTGGTAATGTAAATCTTACTCTATACATAAGAGATAAATTTAAAATCGGTAATGGTATTTGGAACGCCTGTGTGAGTCGATTTATTCTCTCTGTAAGTGAAACAATTGATGGAAATAATCAATCTGCTTGTTCACCTTACACGATTAAAGTATACAGATTAAATGAAAAAGACGCTGGACCAATTTATGAAAATACACAAGATAGCAACACTTGGAATTTAGATCTTGATATTGGACAGTATCAGGCAGATATTACAGACAGTTGTGGTCAGGTTATTGAAAATTACCTAATAGATATTCGTGATGCATATACATTTTCTGTAGATATTCTTTTTGAAGGATTCCAATGTTTTGACGATAACAGTGGTCGAGTAGTGGTGCAAATTAAAGGTGCTCAAGTATTTCAAGGTGGTGATTTGGATGGACAAATTAAATGGAGTCTAACAAATGCTAATGGCGATATAATTAGAAGTAATGGTACAAATGCTGGACAGTCGAATTATTCATCTAATCAGGGTGGAGGACCTCCTTTTGATTATGGTGTTGTAGATTTAGCAATTGAAATTCTTGGTCTGCCTGAGGGTACGTATACATTTTATTTTGAAGATGCCAACGGTTGTACTGAGGAGAAACAAATCACTATTGAAAAGTCAGTCCCGATTACTGCAAGTCTTTTGGATGGTGCAGTCGATCAATTAGCATGTCACGGTGATACAAATGGTAAATTATGTTTTAAAGCTTCTGGTGGTTGGACTGAGCCTTGGGATGGTAATTCAATTAATACAGATGCCTGGGGAGCTCCATACTCTTTTACACTTTTAAATTTAACAACTGGACAGGGATATAGTTCAGGCAGTGTAACCAATCATTTTGATAACAGTGGAAATCAAGATGGTTATCAAACATGTTTTAATAATCTTCCTGCCGGTAAATATCGATTGACAGTTGGAGAAACTGTTGCGAATGATCCTTATGACAGCTCTAAAACGATTTTGTGTGAGAGAAGTTTTCAGGAGTTTGAAATTACTGAACCTGATCCAATAACAACTGCTCAATCAACGATAAAAGGTATTACATGTAAGGGTGATGATGATGGTGCTATTAATTTAGTTGTTGCTGGCGGAACGTCCCCATTTACTTATTCTTGGACCAAATCAGGTGATGCTTCATATTCTGCATCAACTGAGGATTTGAGTGACTTATCGCCCGGAACATATAATGTTACGATCACAGATGCCAATGATTGTTCGATTTCTAGATCATTTACAATTGAAGAACCCGATACCTTGGAGATGCAGGCCTCTATTTTAACAGAAATATTATGTTATGGTGATGACGGGTCAATAAAAGCTGAGATTACAAAACAATCTGATGGTCCATATGTATTTAGAATAAGTGGTACCGACTTTAACAACAATACAATTACACCAGTAGGTGTAACACTGTCAGATGTAAATAATCTAAGTACAACATTTGTAGTAAAGGCAGGAACTTACACAGTTTCTGTAACTGATGCTAATGGTTGTCAATTGGCTGAGGAAAACATTACCCTTACACAGCCTGATGCTCCACTTATAATTGATAGTTCTACCATTCAAAATATTTCGTGTTTTGGGGCTGATGATGGCTCTATTGATCTAGTAGTTTCAGGTGGTACAGGAGCTTACACATATCAGTGGTCTAATGGAGCATCTTCTGAGGATTTATCCAACTTAGCACCTGGGACATATACCGTTACGATAACAGATGCTAATCAGTGCTCAACCTCAAAACAATATACTGTTACTGAACCAGCACTATTGGTTGCTTCTGGGACTAAATCCTCGCATAACGGTTTTGAAATTACTTGTAATGGTGCAGATGATGGATCAATTGACCTTACAGTTTCTGGAGGAACTAGTCCTTATGTTTATTCTTGGACTAAAACAGGAGATGATTCATATACCAGTTCTTCTGCAGATATATCAGACCTATCACCTGGAACATACCAAGTAAATGTAACTGATACAAATGGCTGTAGTTCTGCTCAGACATTTACTATTACTGAACCGGATGAATTATTAATTTCTTCATCAATTTTATCAGCCATTGGTTGTTATGATGGAAATGCAAACATCCAAGTCGATGTTACTCAGGCATCTGTTGGACCTTATGTGTTTACGTTAGCTGGAAACGATTACAACAATCAGCCTGTTTCTTTGAGTTCAAGTTCATTAGTTGTGTCGGATTTTGATGCTGTATTTAATACTGTTAAAGCTGGGGTTTACACAATAAGAGTTACAGATAGAAATAATTGTTTTAAAGAACTCCCACTAACAATCACTCAGCCTGATGCAATTACAATTAATTACCAAGTCTCTGATTATAATGGCTTTAGTGTAAGTTGTCTGGATTCTAGCGATGGTTCAATAAATATTTCAGTTGCTGGAGGAACAACAAATAATGCTGACTATACATTCTCATGGTCAACAAGTGATGGTTCAGGTCTTGATCTAAGTTCATTGAATCAAAATGGTCTTACTGCAGGAACTTATAATTTAATTGTGAGTGATGATAACGGGTGTAGTATTCAGCAAGAGATTGTATTAGATGAGCCAACAGAAATTACAATTACTGAAAATATATCTGACTACAGTGGTTATCAAATTAGCACCTCAGGTGGTAGTGATGGTACCATAGTATTGAATGTAGTTGGTGGCACAAATAGTTTTACTTACCAATGGTCGACTAATGACGGCAGTGGCCTGTCTGTAAATCAAAAAGATCAGAGTGGTCTCTCTGCTGGCACATATACAGTTGTTGTTACTGATTCAAACGGATGTTCTGTTACAAAAACTTACACTTTAGAAGAACCGACTGCATTGCTGATTTCGATTGACAATAGTGTTGTCTCAAATATTGCATGTTTTGAAGGAAACACAGGAAAAATTAAAATTGATATCGATCAAGCCTCTGTTGGACCATATACTTATGAAATCTTTGGTACTACTTACACTGGTGATCCGTACCTAAACAGAGTTGATAATATTGATCTGCTAACTTACACCTTTACTGGCCTGGTAGCTGGTAAGTATCAGATAACAGTTACTGATGGTAACGGAAATTCTACTACAACAGGTATTAAAGAAATTACTCAGCCTGAAACCCCTCTAATTGTTACAGCTGTTTTGTCAACATATGGTAATTTTAATGTTGGGTGTCAGACTGACAACGATGGTTCAATTGATATTACAGTTTCAGGTGGTAATGTTGCAGGAAATGTAAATTACACTTACGTGTGGTCAACCACAGATGGAAGTGGTTTAATTCAAGGTGAGGAAGACCAATCTGGATTGGGCCCAGGAACATATACGGTTTCTGTAACAGACGAGAATAATTGTACAGCAACCCAATCCTTTACTTTAACTCAGGCACAACCATTGAATTATGTATTGGATAGAAAACAAGATATTACGTGTTTTGGAGATGATGATGGAGCAATTGAAATTTCAGTGACTGACGGTACAGGTGTTTACACATACGATTGGTCAACCACTAACGGGAGCGGACTGGTTCAAGGCCAGCAAGACCAATCTGGACTAAGTCCTGGTGATTATAAATTGATTTTATCTGACTCATGTACAACTCTTGAGTATAATTATACGATCAGATCGCCTGGAGAACTAGAAATTTCACTTGATGAAGTTCAAAATGTTTTATGTTTCGGAGATAGTACTGGAAAAATATCTGTTACAGTATCTGGCGGAACACAACCTTACAATTACGTATGGGTAGATAACTTTGGAAACACTTATAACAGAGATATTGGGAATGTCTTTAACTCAGGAAACTTATCAAATATCCCTGCTGGAACATATACCTTAACTGTAACAGATTCTAATCAATGTAGTGCAACATTGCCATCAGTAGAGATTACTGAGCCTGCAGATTTATTATTGTCATTTGATAAAACAGACCTGAGTTGCTACAACTCCAATGATGGTACAATAACTGTAACTGCATCAGGTGGAGTATCACCTTACACATATAACTGGAGCGATTTAGGAAATGGAAGTTCAAGAGATAATCTTGCTGCAGGAACATATTCAGTCATAGTTAAAGATGCAAACGAATGTGAGGAAACAGTTGATATTGTTATTGCAAATGCTGAATTATTTGATGTAGATCCAGTGATAACTCAAATCAGCTGCTTTGGAGCAAATGACGGAAGTATTGAATTAAATTTTGTTGGTGGTGTTGGAAATGTAAATGTTCAGTGGACTGATGACTCGACTGCTGGTGTAAATAGAAACAATTTATCTCCTGGAGTTTACTCAGTTTTAATTACGGACGAATCGTCATGTACTATTGAAAGAGACTTCACAATTATTGAACCTCAAGAAATAGAAATTACTGGAATAATCACAAATGCAATTGATTGTATTGAACCGAATAGCGGCTCAATTGATTTGCAAGTTGCTGGTGGGACAGCCCCATACACTTTCTCATGGTCCAACGGCTCAACAACTGAAGATCTTACAAATGTCCCTGCAAACAACTATTTAGTTTCTGTTACAGATTCTAATGGTTGTATTTCTGAAAAGGAATTTGAAATAACAAGACAGGACGATTTACAGATTATTTTGGATACAGAATTATTTGCAATTTGTGATACAAGAGAAGTCTTCCAGAAAAGTAGTGTTTCAGTTTCTGGTGGGGTTGCACCATACACAATAGCATGGTCCAATGGTATTGTTACAGGAACAAATGGTGAAATAATGGATACAAATGTTGAAGGTTCATACGAAGTTACTGTCACTGACTTTCTTGGTTGCAGCGAGTCATTGATTTTTAATGTGAGTTTACCTGAGATTGGTTATCCGGAATTTGATTATACATCATTTTATTCTACAACTTATGGTGGATTATCAATCAATGATCCAATCACATTCACAAACCAATCAACTGAGGAGTATTTTTCTGTGCTTTGGAATTTTGGAGATGGAAATACATCAACAGACGAAAACCCAACACATACATATTCAGCTAGGGGATGGTATGATGTAACACTTACTGTTGAATTTATTTTAGGTTGCTCATACTCAATTACTAAAACTCTATATATAGGAGATGATTATGAAATGGTTATACCAAATGCGTTTACTCCAAATCTTGACAATATAAATGAAACATTTAGACCAGTCTATTATGGAATTACTAGTATTAGACTAACTGTATATGATACCTGGGGAACACTTATATATTACGAAGATTCAACAGAAAATGAAATGATAGGATGGGACGGAACAATCAATGGTAAAAAAGCTGAGAACGGAAACTTCTTTTATCAAGTTTCTGCTACTACATACACAGGAAATTTGATTGAAAAAAATGGTGCATTTACATTAATAAGATAATTTCTCGAGGTATTCCAGATTAATTTTATATTTTAGTTAATTAACTTAAAAAAATGAAAAGAATATTATTTATATTTTCTTTAGTGCTTATCATTTCATGTGAATCACCTGTAAATAATGGAGTATCCGAAGAAAATCAGGCAAAATTTGAACAACAAATAGAGTCTTTTAGAACATTCACTGAAGGTTTTAGCAAAGAGGACGTAGAATTGACAATGAGTGTCATTGCTGATGATATACAGTGGAGTCCCCCAGTATATAATGGCGGAGAAACTATTGGATATGATGGCTTCGTTGAGGCTTTGAAAGGTTATTTTGAAACCTTCGACAATGTACAGTTTTTTGAGGGTGAGGGCCCTAACCTTGGTCCAGCTCTTAGTGCAGATGCAAATACTGCCTTTTGGTCTGGGTCTTTATATTCAAGTGCAACCCCAACTGATGACCCAAGTGGGTTAAGAGTTTATGGTGTTTGGAAATGGAAGCACACAGAATCTGGTGCAGAAGGTGGAAATAAATGGTATGGATTAATCAATTTTAATGAAGAAGGGAAAATATATGGATTTAGTGATTATATGGATTACCATGGCATGCAAGTTCAAATTGAAAACTATCTTAAATCAAGTCAAAATTAAATTATGAGAAATTTTATATTATTATTTGTGGCAGCTTTGTTTGTAGGCTGTGCATCATCTGGTGTTCAAGTAACATTTGATGATGAAAAATCAAACGCAATTAGAGCTCACATTCAAAATTATTGTAACAATGATGTTGAAGCTGTTTTAGCTCTCGCTGCTGATAATGTTGAAGTATACATCAATAGCAGTGAACCAACATCACTTGAGGATGTTTTATCTATTGTAGAAGTTCAACATGCTACATTTGGTCCAATTACAACCTCTTGGTCACAAGATGATGGTGGAGAGGATATTGGAGCATGGATTGAGTCAACAAATTATCCTGAGGGACCAGCTAACGAGGCAGTTAGTGTTACTCAAGCATGGTTTACATGGAATGGAACTTCAAAATTATCTGGAGAAGTAATTTCAGTTCCAGTTCATGTCGTTTATGTATGGAATTCTGAGGGTAAAATTGAGACTGAATATCAGTTTTATGACCCAACTAATATTGCTGCTGCTATTGAGGCTTCTTTGGCTGCTGCAGAATAATCTTTAAAAATTTAAATAATAAATTATGAAAAAAATACTTTTTATATTCTCAATATTCTTATTTATTGCTTGTGCATCTGATGATGATAAAGCAAAAATTGATGGTGCTAATCAATTTGTGAGTGGTATTGAAAAATTTGAAAAAAATAAAGAATTTGCTGACAAAGGATTTGATACTTTTGAATCTGGTGATTTAGATGGCTTATTCGCTTTAGTAAGTGATGATTTAATATGGAACCCACCTCACGTTGATTCTCTTTCAAAAGACGATTATGTCTCGGGTATGAGAGGATGGCATTCAGAATTTGAAAATTTCCAATTTACTGAAAGGCAATACTTCCCAGGTGTTGATGATTCACTTTATTTACCAAACGGTTCTGTAAGAGCATATGGTGTTTGGAAGTACAATCACAAGGCTAGTGGTACAGAATTTTCGACTAAATATTACTCTGTGAGTGAGTTTGATGAATCTGGACTACAAACTACTATATATGAATTTTTTGACAGAGGAGATATTTTCCTAAAACTTCAATAAATAACAAAAATATAGATTTGAAAGGGGCTTTATGCCCCTTTTTTTATTAGGTTGAGAGCTGATCCTTCTTTATACCATTCTATTTGCTGTTCGTTATAAGTATGATTGGTTTTTATAATATCTACTTTTCCATTTCTGTGCACAAGTTCAACTGTAATTTGTTTATTTGGTGAGAAATCTTCTAAATCTATAAAATTAAAAGTATCGTCCTCCTGAACTAAGTCATAATCATTTTCATTGTCAAAAGTAAGAGCTAGCATACCTTGTTTTTTTAGGTTCGTTTCATGAATTCTAGCAAAGGATTTCACAATTACAACTTTTACACCTAAGTGACGAGGTTCCATTGCAGCATGTTCTCTTGATGATCCCTCACCATAGTTATGATCACCAACTACTACAGTATCAATTTTGTTTTTTTTGTATTCTCTTTGAATGTCTGGAACACTTCCATATTCAGAATCTATTTGATTCTTAATTAAGTTGGTTTTTTTATTGAAAGCATTTACTGCACCAATAAGACAATTGTTCGATATATTATCCAAATGCCCTCTGTATCTCAACCATGGACCTGCCATTGAAATATGATCTGTTGTGCATTTACCAAAGGCTTTAATCAATAGTTTAGCTCCTAAAATATTTTTTCCATCCCAGGGTTGAAACGGCGTTAATTTTTCGAGTCTCTTAGAATCGGGATTTATAACAACTTCAACATTTGATCCATCCTCCATAGGTTCTATATATCCATTATCATCAACATCAAACCCATCAGGAGGCAGCTCCCACCCCTTTGGTTCATCAAGCATTACTTCCTCACCTTTATCATTGGTCAAAACATCACTTTGTGGGTTGAAAGCTAAATCTCCTGAAATAGCAATCGCAGCAACAACTTCGGGTGATGCTACAAAGGCATGAGTATTAGGATTACCATCTGCTCTTTTTGCAAAATTTCTGTTGAAAGAGTGAATTATTGAGTTTTTTTCCTCTTTCTCTGCTCCCTTCCTTGCCCATTGGCCAATACAAGGACCACATGCATTGGTAAAAATTTTAGCATCTAGTTTCTCGAAGATTTCTAAAAAACCGTCCCTTTCAGCGGTGAATCTTACTTGTTCTGATCCTGGGTTAATTCCAAAAAAAGCTTTTGTGGATAGGTTTTTATTTACGGCTTGATTTGCAATGGATGATGCCCTTGATAAGTCCTCATATGATGAATTTGTACATGATCCAATTAATCCCCAATCTATTTTTCGAGGCCAATCATTTTCTTTCAAAGCATCCTTCATTTTACTGATTGGTGTAGCGATATCAGGTGAGAAAGGACCATTTATATGTGGTTCCAGTTCAGATAAATTTATTTCTATAACTTGATCAAAATATTTCTCAGGATTTTCATAAACTTCTGGATCTCCTGTTAAATAATCTTTTATACTATTTGCCTCATCAGCAATTTCACTTCGCCCCGTAGCTCTCAAATACTTTTCCATTGAGTTATCATACCCAAAGGTTGATGTAGTAGCCCCAACTTCAGCACCCATATTACAAATAGTACCCTTGCCTGTGCATGATAAATTTTCTGCACCTGGTCCAAAATATTCAATTATTGCACCTGTTCCGCCTTTGACTGTAAGTATTCCAGCAACTTTCAAAATAACATCTTTTGCCGAGGTCCATCCAGAGAGTTTTCCAGTAAGTTTAACTCCAATTAGCTTCGGAAATTTTAATTCCCAAGCCATTCCAGCCATAACATCAACTGCATCAGCACCTCCTACTCCTATTGCAACCATACCAAGTCCACCAGCATTTACAGTGTGGGAATCTGTACCAATCATCATACCCCCGGGAAACGCATAATTTTCAAGTACAACCTGATGAATTATTCCAGCACCTGGTTTCCAAAAACCAATACCATACTTATTAGAAACGGATTCTAAAAAATTAAAAACCTCATTACTTGTATTGATCGCTTGTTGTAAATCAGTACTAGCCCCAATTTTTGCTTGAATTAAGTGGTCACAATGTACTGTAGTTGGTACTGCAACCTTCTTTTTTCCTGCTTGCATGAACTGTAACAAAGCCATCTGGGCAGTAGCATCTTGGCAAGCAATTCGGTCAGGTGCGAAATCTACATAATCAACACCTCTTTTAAATGGTTTTTCAATTTTCGACCACAAATGAGAATAAAGAATTTTTTCCGAAAGGGTAAATGGATGCTTACATACTGATTGAGCGTGATCAACTTTTTCTCTGATGGAGGAATATATTTTTTTAATCATTTCTAAATCAAACACCATAAAAATTTATTTATTACAAAATTACTAAAGACTAGGCTCTCTGCATAATAATATTAAACATTTGATACCAAATAAGAATTCCCAATTTTAATATCCAGAGCCTGAACTCTATTTCCTTACTGAATGTTTGTCAAACCAAGCATTGATGTAGCCATGAGTTCTTAAAAAGTTTGAGGGCTTACTACTTGTTCCGTGATATTCATCATTGAACCTTATCATTACTGTGGGCACTTTATTCATTTTTAATGCTTGATAATATTCCTCAGTTTGAGAGATTGGAGTTCTTAAATCTTCCTCTCCACACATTAACATTGTCGGAGTTTTAACATTACCAACATACATCAAAGGTGATCTTTTTATGTGCTCACTAGGGTCTTCCCAAGGATATTTTTCAAAATTATAATACCACACTGCACCGTCAGTGGTTCCCACAAAAGAAAACCAATTTGTAACTGGATAATTAACCGAAGCTGCAGCAAAACGATCAGTCTTTCCAACTATCCAACTCGTTAAAACTCCACCACCACTTCCACCGTATACATACATTCTGTCCTCATCAATATATCCTCTTGAAATAACTTCATCTACACCATACATAATATCATCATAATCATTTCCTGGATAGGCATTTTGGATTGCATTAGCAAAGTCATAACCATATCCAGTAGATCCTCTTGGGTTTGTGTATAATACAACTTGTTCTTGAGCTGCATGTAGTTGGAAATTATAGTTGAATCCGACATGATACATGCTGTGAGGACCTCCGTGAATTCGCAACACTAAAGGATATTTTTTATTTGAATCAAAGTTTGGGGGTTTTACAATCCACCCTTGTACATTTTCACCATCTATTGACTTGTAGGTCAACTCTTCCACTTCTCCTAACTCTACGTTGTAAAATATATCCTTGTTCACATCAGTTAGGCGATTCATTTGATTTGGTTTATCTAGTGAAAAGCTGACAATATCACTTGGGTTTGATGGATCAGTCCATGTTGCTACTGCATTACTCCCAGCTAAATCATTCATTGTTAACATGTGATTGCCATTTGTAATTTTTTTTACCCTTCCCTTCATGTCTGCTTTATATACGTTACTCTGTCCAAATTCTCTTACATTGAAGTAAACAGCAGAACTATTTTTTCCCCACATAGCTCCACTTGGTGTTTGATCTAAGTCATTACTAATGCACTTAAGATTTTTGCCATCAATATCCATAACATACATTTTACGATCTTGATAGAAATTCTTGGTCCATGTAGAACCTATAAAAGCGATCTTAGATCCATCAGGGGAGACACTTGGTGAAGACTCTGTTCCATCTCTGGATGTTAGTTCGCTTATGTTTAGGTTATTTATATTAACAGAGTATAAATTTGAATGTCCTCTTGCATATTCAGCATCTTTCTTTTGATAGCTACTAAATACAATTGTTTCGCTATCCCTTAACCATGAAATTCCACCAGAAACATCATCAAACTCACCAAATGTAATTTGTCTTGATGTTCCACCATCAGATGGAACAATGAATAGCTGACGAAAACCTCTGTCAAGAAAACCAACACGATCTTGGCTGTAATCTACTTGGTCAATTACTTGAGGCCCCTTAGTCCAAGTTGCTCCATCAGGTCTTTTTGGAACATCTAAAGGTTTTAATGCGGGGTCACTGGGTACGTGCATTATGAAGGCAATGTATTTCCCATCAGGAGACCATTCTATACTTGAAGGTGATTTGTCTAGTTTTGTTATTTGAGTAGGCTCCCCTTCAACTCCTAAGTATTTTACAAAGATTTGTGTTCCTTTTGGTTCACCATCTTTAGTGAATGCTACCCTCTTTCCATCTGGTGACCATTTGCCATTAGATCCATTTAGGAAAAACCTGTTGGTTGTACCATTTTTATCCATAATCCATAAATCAGTCTCTCTTTTGTCATCAACTAAGTTGATCCAAGACCTTGAGTAGATAATCTGTTCACCATTGGGTGATAGAGATGGGTTTGATGTCCATTCATAATTTTTGTAATGTTCAAGTGACAGTTTTATTTTATCTTGACTGTATGTGAAGATTAGAAAAAAAATAAATATAAACGATAATGTATGTTTCATAGTTTATAAACTTTATTATGTAAAAATAAAAAAACGGTTAACTATATAATAGTACAACCGTTTTATTGTTTTAGTAGCGGGAGCAGGACTCGAACCTGCGACCTTCGGGTTATGAGCCCGACGAGCTACCTACTGCTCTATCCCGCGAAATGGAGGACGAATTTACAATTTTTTGATTTTATAACAAAAAATCTTGAGTATTACCCTTAAGAAGTTAAATTTGCCACGTGTTTAAATCAGGTTTCGTAAATATTATTGGGTATCCAAATGCTGGTAAGTCAACATTGATAAATTCACTTTTGAATGATAAATTGTCAATTATAACAGAGAAAGCTCAAACAACTAGACATAAGATAATTGGGATTGAAAATACTAATAATTATCAATTAATATTCACTGATAATCCAGGTTTTACAAAACCTTCTAATATTATCCATGAATACATGAATAAAAAGGTAAAAGAATCGATAATAGATGGCGATATTATATTATACGTCGTCGATTTGAGTTCAAAGTCCATTGAATATGTTGATTTAAATGAAAAATTGAAAAAAATCAAGGTTCCTTTGATCATAGTTTTAAATAAAATTGATAAAGTGGACCAAAAAATTTTGGAAAATATTTCATCAAAATGGAAAATAGAATTTAATAATGCGGAGATCTGGACAACTTCAGCGTTAAATAAATTTAATGTAGAAAATCTGAAAGAAAGAATTATAGAATTACTTCCAGAGGGTCCAAAATATTTCCCTGATGATCAATGGACTGATAAATCTGAGCGATTTTTTGTAAATGAGATCATTAGAGAAAAAATATTCAAGTATTACAAGGAAGAGATTCCCTATTCATCTGAAGTTGTAACAGAAAAGTTCAAGTATAGAAACAAAGTTTTTAGGATAAGTAGTTCAATAATTGTTGAAAGAAATTCCCAGAAAGCAATAATTATTGGAAATAAAGGTTCTTCTTTAAAAAAAGTAGCATCACAATCTAGAACTGATCTTGAAAAATTCTTCAATCAAAAAGTTTTTTTAGAGATAAATGTGAAAGTTGTCAAAGATTGGAGAAAGAAATCACAACAGCTTAAAAATTTTGGCTATAATTAAAGATGAATAAAATTGTTGCAATAGTAGGAAGACCCAACGTTGGAAAATCAACATTATTCAATCGTCTAGCAAAAAAAAATCAAGCGATTGTTGATTCTCGTAGTGGGGTAACAAGGGATCGCCATTACTCAATATCTGATTGGAATGGAAAAACATTTACGATTATAGATACTGGTGGGTATGTTAAGGGTGGAAGTGACAGTTATGAAAAAGAGATCGACAATCAAGTAATGATTGCTATTGAGGAGTGTGATTCAGTAATTTTTGTTGTTGATGTTTTGGACGGGGTTAACTCTTCAGACAGGGATATTGCAAAAATTTTACACAGAACAAGTAAAAGTGTTTTTTTGGTGGTCAATAAAGTTGATAAAAATATTATGATTAAGGATTCCTTAGAATTTTATTCACTAGGTTTTGAAAAAATTTATTCAGTTTCTGCTATAAATGGACTTGGGACTGGTGACTTTTTAGACGAACTGGTTAAAAACTTTAATTCTGACTCTGAACAACCCAATCTTGAAATACCATCATTTGCTGTTGTTGGCAGACCAAATGCAGGTAAATCATCTTTTATCAACTCATTAATTGGAGAGGAAAGAAATATTGTAAAAGATGAGCCAGGAACAACAAGAGATAGTATCGATACTAGATATAATAAATTTGGATTTGACTTTAATCTTGTTGATACAGCAGGAATAAGAAAAAAATCTAAGATTAATAATGATCTTGAGTTTTACTCAGTTGTGAGATCAATTAAGTCAATTGAAAAAAGCGATGTAAGTCTTCTAATGATTGATGCAACAAGAAGTTTTGATAGTCAAATTAAAAATATTTTTTGGTTGGCCCATCGCAGAAATAAGGGAGTTGTAATTTTAGTAAATAAGTGGGATTTAGTTGACAAAAATAATTTATCGGCAAAAGATTTTGAAAAGAAAATAAAAGAAGAAATTGAACCATTTGTAGATGTTCCAATAATCTTTATTTCAACTTTAAAAAAACAAAGAATTTTTAAGGCACTTGAACTTGCAATCAAAGTCTATGAGAACAGAAGACGAAAGATAAAAACTAGTAAACTAAATGATGATTTATTAGATATTGTTTCTAAAAATCCACCACCCTCTATAAAAGGTAAATATGTTAAAATTAAGTTTTGTAATCAATTACCTGGTTATTACCCTCAATTTGTATTCTATTGTAACTTACCAAAGTATGTCAAAGAACCTTATAAAAGATTTATAGAAAATAAAATTAGGAGTATATATAATTTTGAGGGTGTCCCAATCACAATATATTTTAGAAAGAAATAATTACAGTTCTTTTCTTATACCCTCTAAGGTATTTTTTAATTTTTCAAGCTTTTTTAAAACGTTAATTTTATCAGAATCATATTTGATTTTTTCTTTTGCACCATCAATAGTAAATCCTCTTTTTTTTATTAAACTGTAAATTAAACTTATATTTTCTATATCTACTTTACTATACCTTCGTGTTCCTTTGAGATTTTTTTTTGGTTTTAATAATTCGAATTCTTTTTCCCAAAACCTCAGTAACGATGTTCTTACATTAAAAGCTTTTGCTATTTCACCTATACTGTAATACAACTTTTCAGGTAAATCTAGATTCATATTAGTCTAAAGATTGATTCTCCTGGCTCGCTATTTTCAAAATTTCATCAAACTCGTCAGCTGTCAGATTACCATAAAAATAATTAACTGGGTCAACTCTTCTACCATCTTTTAATACTTCATAGTGTAAATGAAATCCCTTTGATCTTCCAGTATTTCCAACATATCCTATCACATCACCCTTATTCACTTTTTGACCTCTTTTTACATTATATGAATTTAAGTGTGCATAAATTGTAGAATATCCATAACCGTGATTTATTCTAATGTGTTTACCATAGCCTGACGATCTACTGTCTGCTCGAGTAATTGTGCCGTTAGATGCTGCATAGACAGGTGTATTTCTTGGTGCGGAAAAATCAAGACCTTGATGCATTTTACGGGACTTATCAAATGGGTCAGTTCTCATTCCGAAACCTGACGCAATTCTAGTCAAATCATCGTTTCTTATGGGTTGAATTGAAGGTATTGCAGCAAGCATTTCTTGTTTATCTTTTACAAGTTTTTCAATCTCATCAAGAGATTTGGATTGAATTACTAATTGTTTTGTTAAAACTTCAAGTTTTTTGGTTGTTTCAATTATAATATCAGAGTTTTCATAACCCTCCAGTTCAGAATATCGATTCACACCACCAAAACCTGCTTTTCTAATATCTTCATCAATTGGGTTTACTTCAAATAAAACCCTGTATATGTTATTATCTCTTTCCTCTATATTATTAAGCACTATCTCGAGTTGTTCTAATTTTTTATTTAAAATTCCAATTTGAATTTCATAATTTTTTAGCTCTCTAGATTGTGAAAGTTCAGTAGGTGTATTGATTGCAGGTGTATTAATAATTATAAGAAGAGTAATAGTACCAAAAAAAAATGATGCAAGAGAAAAAGATAGTACACTCAAAAACCTATCCTTCTTGGATGTAGTAATCTTCTTATAGGACAATGATTCTTTGTCGTAATAATATTTTGACTTACTCATAAAAAATTTACTTTTGGTTGAGTACTAGGTATTTATTTTTTTACTTTGTAAATATAAAAATTCTATTTATTAAGAACACCTAAATGAAAGCATCTGAAATAAGAGAGAAATTCATCAAGTTTTTTAAAGATAAGGATCACTCAGTTGTTCCATCATCAACAATTGTAGCAAAAAACGATCCAAGTCTAATGTTTACAAATGCTGGTATGAATCAATTCAAAAGTATTTTTCTCGGTGATAAATCAAATAACACTTTAAAAAGAGTGGTGAATTCACAAAAGTGCTTAAGGGTTTCGGGAAAACACAATGATCTCGAAGAAGTTGGTGTTGATCACTATCATCATACCATGTTCGAAATGTTAGGTAACTGGAGTTTTGGAGACTATTTTAAAGAAGAAATTATCAAATGGAGTTATGAATTACTCACAAAGACCTATGGTTTAAGTTCTGATGATTTGTATGTCTCAATTTTTCAGGGAGATAAAATTGATAAAACATCAAAAGATGATGAAGCTTTTAAAATATGGTCTGAAATTGTTGGACATGAAAAAATCATTTTGGGAAATAAAAAAGATAATTTTTGGGAGATGGGTGACAGTGGACCGTGTGGACCATGTTCAGAAATACACATTGACTTAAGATCTGATTCTGAAAAATCGAAAATTCCAGGTAAAAATCTGGTAAACATGGATCACCCAAATGTTATTGAGTTGTGGAACTTAGTTTTTATTCAATACAATAGATTATCAAATGGAACTTTGGTTGAACTTCCAGAAAAACACATCGATACTGGAATGGGGTTTGAAAGACTTGTCCGAGTAATCCAGAAAAAAGATTCAAATTATGATACGGATATTTTTATGCCTTTGATTATCGCTATTGAGGGTATGAGTGATAAAAAATATGGATCTAATGAAGAAGTTGATGTGGCTATGAGAGTTATAGCTGACCATGTAAGAGCTGTTTCTTTTTGTATTTGTGACGGACAAATACCAGGAAATACAGGAGCTGGCTACGTCGTCAGAAGAATATTAAGAAGAGCTGTTCGTTATGGGTACACTTTTTTAAAAATAAAAACACCATTTATTCATAATTTAGTCAATGTAATATCAGATCAATTTGAAGATTTTTTCCCTGAGTTATCAAAAAATAAAGATTTCATTAAATCTATCATTATTGAGGAAGAGAGTTCTTTTTTGAAAACCCTTTCAGATGGAATTTTAAGATTGGATACTATTACCAAAGATTCAAAATCAACAAAGGTTTCTGGAAAGGTAGTATTTGAATTGTATGATACATATGGTTTTCCCTCTGATTTAACATCACTTATATTAAGGGAAAAAAATATTACTTATGATCATAACGAATATACTCTTGAGCTGGAAAAACAAAAATCAAGATCCAGATCAGTTACTGATTTGCAAATTGAAGACTGGAATATTTTAGATAATTCTAATTCTAGTATTTTTTTAGGCTATGATAAACTATCATTAAAAACTAAGATAAATAAGTATAGATTGGTTTCAACAAAGAATAAAAAGTTTATTCAAGTTGTACTAAACAAAACCCCCTTTTATCCAGAAGGTGGTGGACAAATAGGGGATAGAGGATATTTAGAATCTCATAATGGTGTAAAAATCAGAGTATTTAATACAAAAAAGGAAAATGATGAAATCATACATTTTATTGATGCAAAAGATTTTATTGACAACAACGAAATTATGGCACTAGTTGACATTCAAATGAGAAAAAAATGTTCCTCAAACCATACTGCCACTCACCTTCTTCATCAAGCTCTGAGAGAAATTCTTGGTAGTCATATTGAGCAAAAAGGTTCAATGGTTTCTGATAAATATTTAAGATTCGATTTTTCCCATTTTAAAAAAATTGAGCAAAACATATTAAATGAAATAGAAGAGTTTGTGAATAATAAAATTGACGAATCAATTGAACTTATTGAGAATAGAAATCAGAAATATGATGAAGCTATAAAAGAAGGAGTTGTAGCGCTATTTGGAGAAAAATATGGAAAAGTTGTTCGATCAATAAAATTTGGAAATTCCTATGAGCTATGTGGTGGAACACATGTTCAAAACACCATTCAATTGAGAAATTTTGTTATATTATCTGAAAGTTCAATTGCATCAGGAATCAGAAGAATTGAGGCAATTTCTGGTCCTGGAGCTTCAAAGTTTTTGAGGGATAAAAGAACAGAAGTAAGCAATATTTCAGATATTTTGTCAAGCAATACAAACCTGATTGACTCTGTCAAAAATATAAAGGATCAAAACACTCAGATATCAAAAGATTTAAAATCAACCCAAATCAAATTAATTGATTTTTATTCAGATAAATGGTTGGGTCAAGTTGAAAAAATAAAATCATTTAATTTTTTATTTAAAAAATTGAATTTAGAACCAAGTTTTGTTAAATCACTGTGTTTAAATCTCAGTAAAATTATAAACGAACATATTATAATATTAGTGACAGACTCAAATAATAAGTATAATATTTTTGTATCGGTTTCTAATTTACTAGTTGAGTCTGAAGGTTTATCAGCCTCTGTAATTATAAAAAGTATATGTGACTCTATTGATGGTGGCGGAGGTGGTCAAAGTACTTTTGCATCTGGGTCTGGCCCAAACAAAGCTGATATAGTTAGTGTTATAACAAAGATTAAGGAGAACCTTTAGTTTAAAGATGGTGGATAGGATTCCATCACTTGAGATACAAAATTAGAAATCAATTGGTCTCTAGAGAGTTTATTTGAGGTGAGTGATCCTGAACCATTTCCTTGCCATATTAATTTACCCGTCTTTGAATCAACAATGTCGATATAAAGTAATCCAACAACTTTGGTGAAAGGTTTGTAGGTTCCAGAGCCATAACCATAGTAAGGGAAGTACCACCCATAATAATTATAATCGTTGTACCTATTTATGTAAACATTTTCCTTTGATTTGGTATCTATAGAAACTATTAGGTCTGGATTTTTAGAAAATGAATAGCCCTTTGAATTTAGATATGACTCAACAGAGCTAAGAATTCTTTTTTTATCAATATCTGAAATTTCTAAATTTTCAATCTGCTCTTTAGAAAAAGCATACGTATTATATTCTGAGAAATCCGAACTACTATCGTAATCATACGCGACTCTTACTGATCCGCAAGAAAGGATAAAAAAAGACAAGATGAAAAGTATTAATCTCATTGATAATAAAAATACAATAATTATGCCTAAAAAATTTCATTTAAAAAGTTATTAATAATTTTAATGTATGAGAGTTGGTAGTAAAATCTACTTAATTTTAATATTTTCCATTTTGATGTCATCTTGTAGTCTTTTGAAACTACCTGGAAAAATTATCAAGGCACCACTAAATATAAAGAGATCAATTACAAAAAAACTTGACTCTAGATCTAATCAATTTGAAAAATTTATAAGAAATTTAAGCTCCGAGGAGAGAAAAAAATGGTATATAAAAACATATTCAGGATTAGCTATTCAACAGATGAAAAAATATAAAATTCCAGCAAGTATTATCTTAGCTCAAGGAATGGTTGAGTCAGCTTCGGGGTCAAGTAATTTAGCATTAAAATCTAACAACCATTTTGGTATAAAATGCCACCAAGAGTGGAGGGGTAAAAAAGTCTATCATGATGATGATGAAAAAAATGAATGTTTTAGAAAATATAATTCACCTGTAGATAGCTATAAGGATCATTCTGAATTTTTAACTACAAGGGGGCGTTACTCATTTCTTTTTAGACTCCCGAAAGACCATTATGTAAAGTGGGCAAATGGTTTAAAAAAAGCAGGCTACGCTACAGATCCTAATTATCCAAAAAAATTGATTAGAACTATTGAGGAAAATAAACTTTGGAAATTTGATGGCTCAAAAAAACCTTTGAAACAAAAGAAAACTAAAGAATTAAAAAACATTCATACAGTTCAAAGGGGTGATACATTGTATTCTATATCTAAAAAATATAATATTTCAATAGAAGACATTATGAAAATAAATAATCTAAAAAACAATCAGATTAGTATTGGACAAGAAATTAAATACGTAAACTAAAATCTAACCTTTAAGAATATTGTTTATTAATCCAGTACAATACATCAAATGATTTTTAACCGATTTATTTGAAGAATATTTTTTCTGAGCTTTATTTAACTCCTTCCTCAAATCAATTAATACACCTAATGTTGTTGATCTTATATCAGATTCATCAACTTTAACTCTAGTTATGCTAGATGATGATCTAAAAAATGATGGAATATTTTGATTTTCTTTCATTAAATAACCCAACCTTTGAATTAAGGCTCTTTGAATATTACGTCTATAAATATCAATGTTTGAGTTGTTTTTTAATTCACTAAAAATACCATTTTTTAAATCCGTCATTAATTCATTTAATGAGTAAGCTTTTGACCCATTTAAAGCTTCATTTTCAATAACCCTGGCCAGTCTTCCAAAATCTAGGATTCTGTTTAAATAGCTTGATTGAAGTCCTCTAACTTGGTCAATTGCACCAGCGAATTGAATTTTATCTAAGATATTTTTATCTATCATCCACTCGGGTGTTTCAAATAAGTTTTTGTTTAGGAATTTAATACAATTTTTTTGATGACTTTTTTCAACGTGACTGTAAACAGCTCCTTCTTGATCAGATGTTTTATAATATTGATAAACACCACCAACATTAGTAGATACATGACCAAGGTATCTTCGAAATTGTGATAAAACTTGACCATAGAGATATTGGAGCTCGTCATAATTTTCACCATCCTGTGTTGTCCATTCCATGAGATTAGGTACTATTCTTTTTAAATTTGCTATCCCATAGTTGCTGGCCTTAATTGCATCATCGCCTAAGTCTTCTGTTTGTGAACTAGGATCAATACTTGAGCTTCCAAACCTATACATCAGATCATCAGCCTTATCAGTGATCCATTTGTTTAATACCTTTTTTTCATCAAATGCATCGGTATCTAAAATTGGTTTGTAACCCCACATTATTGAGTAGATATCATAAATACCAACATTAGGGGTCTCCCATTCAGAGGGGATTAAAGCAACACCTTCATCTTCTGGTTGTGCAACATAATTAAATCTTGCATAATCCATTATTGATGGAGCAGTACCATACTTTTTAGTGAAGGTGGGGGACCTTAATGAATCTACTGGATATGCACTACTGCTTCCAAAATTATGTGGCAAGCCAAGTGTATGACCTACTTCATGAGAGCTAACAAACCTTATCAATTCACCCATCACTTCATTTTTGAATTCAGTCTTTCTTGCCTCAGGATTAACTGCTGCAGTTTGAACAAATAGCCAGTTTCTTAGAAGTTTCATAACATTGTGATACCAATTAATATCTGATTCTATAATCTCACCAGATCTAGGATCACTTGTATGAGGCCCATTTGCATTTAGTGTTGGTGATGCAAGGTATCTTACAACTGAGTATCTTACATCTTCTGGATTCCAGTCTGGATCTTCTTCTTTTGAAGGTGGATCCATAGCAATTATAGCATTTTTAAACCCAGCAGCTTCAAAAGCCACTTGCCAATCTTCAATCCCAAGTTTCAAATATTTTCTCCATTTTTTTGGTGTTCCAGGATCTAGATAGTAAACGATAGGTTTTTTTGGTTCTACCAATTCACCTGCTTTAAATTTTTCTATATCCTCATCCTTAACCTCCAATCTCCATCTATCTAGATATTTGACTGTTTCAGCCTCTTGATTATCAATTCCGTAATCAGTTTGGCTGGTTGTAAACCAACCAACTCTTTCGTCAAAATACCTTCTTTTCATGGGTTCTTTTGGCAGTAAAATCATAGAATTATTCAACTCCATTGAGACAAAACCACTCTCTGTATCAGATGATCTATATGTTTTGACATGTCTAGCTTCAATATTTTTAGGAAAGGACTTTAAAGATTCAATGTATGAAAGTTTAGTATCCATGCTTGTTAACTTATTTGATTTTCTACTTCTCTGTGGGTAACCAAGACTTTTAACATCTGTACTAAATAAACTTGTTACATCAATAAGTGATGAACTCAATGAATCATTGCGAGCTTCAATTTTGAATTTAGATAGTATTGGTTCAAAATTTGAGTTTACAACAGCTGTTTTAATTGGAAGACTATCTGATGCAAAATTTACGAATGATGCTTCTCTAAGTAATATAGATTTATTCTTTTTTTCCCACCTTAAAACCTGCTCATTTAATTTATGTCCATAAAAGGATAGTGATGCGGCCATTTTAGATATTCTTGTCACCATCAACATGTCTCTCCCCAATAGTGAGTCTGGGATTTCATAATAATATTTATCATCTTTTACGTAAATATTAAACAGGCCTTCATCTTTTATTGCCTTTGAAACAATTGATGCAAAACTTTTTGTTTTATTCTTTTCATCTGTTTTGGTTGATTTTTTATCATCTTGTGAATAAATATCTTTATTGGGTATGAGTATTAATATTAATATTAATAGTTTGATTATTTTTTTCATGGCTTTAATTTTTAACTTAATTCAACAAAAATGCCAGTGTCATTTTTGAATACTTTTAATAGTTTATTTTTTGTCAAGGATTTTATTATTTTATCCCATTTTTTATTACTTAATTCTGCAAAATCTTTTAATTCTCCAATTTCAACTTTTTTATTTTTTTTCATAAACTCAAATACTTTACTTTCTTCCTCACTTAATTTTACTTCATTTTTTTCAGGTCGCATTTGAGGAAAAAATATAACTTCCTGTATCGATTTATGATTTGTTAGAAGCATAACCAACCGATCAATTCCAAAGCCTATTCCAGATGTAGGGGGCATGCCGTACTCTAGTGAACGAATAAAGTCATGGTCAATAAACATTGCTTCATCATCCCCCTTCTCAGAAAGTCTTAATTGGTCTTCAAATCTTTCAAGCTGATCAATAGGATCATTTAGTTCAGAATACGCGTTAGCTATCTCACTACCATTAATTAAAAGCTCAAATCTTTCAGTCAGATTTTCTTTTGTTCGGTGTTGTTTTGTTAAGGGACTCATTTCCTTTGGATAGTCAATGATAAAAGTTGGTTGAATAAACTTAGATTCGCACTTATCTCCAAATATTGAATCAATTATTTTTCCTCTACCCATTGTTGAATCAATCTCTATTCCAATACTTTTTGCTTTTTCAGATAATTCTTGGTCATCTAATTTTTCAATATCCAATCCTGTTTCATTTTTAATTGCATCTAAAATTGGAACTTTTTTGTAAGGTCCTTTAAAATCTATTTTCTTATCCCCATAGATAACTTCAGTTTTTCCATAGAGCTGAGTAACTGTATCCTCTAATAATTTTTCAGTTAAATCCATCATCCAATTGTAATCTTTGTATGCAACATAAAATTCAAGATTTGTAAATTCAGGGTTATGAGTTCTATCCATTCCCTCATTTCTAAAATCTTTAGCAAATTCAAAAACTCCATCAAAACCACCAACTATAAGTCTTTTTAGATAAAGCTCATTGGCTATTCTCATATATAATGGGATGTTAAGAGAATTATGATGTGTTACAAATGGCTTTGCCGTTGCTCCACCAGGAATAGGTTGTAAAATTGGAGTCTCGACTTCAGTGAAGTTCAGTTTTTCTAAAAACTTTCTAATAGAACTTATGATTTTTGACCTCTTTAAAAAGGTTTCTTTAACTTCACTATTAACCACTAAATCAACATATCTTTGTCTATATCTTTGTTCTGGATCACTAAATTCATCATACTTATTACCTTCACTATCCTCTTTTGGGAGTGGTAGAGGTTTAAGAGATTTAGATAATAATTTGAAATCTTTTACCATGATGGTCATTTCACCTACTTGAGTCTTGAAAAGAACGCCATCAATTCCTAAAAAATCTCCAATATCAAGTAATTTTTTATAAAGATCATTATATTTTGATTTATCTTCTGAAGCACATATTTCGTCCCTATTAAAATAAACTTGAATCTTTCCAGTGCTGTCTTGAATCTCTGCAAAACTGGCCTTTCCCTGTATTCTTCTTGACATAATTCTACCAGCAACTTTAACAACTTCACCTTCTTTAAAATTTTCTTTAATTTTTACAGCTAGGTGACTTACTTGAAAAGTTTCTGCAGGGTAGGGATTTATACCTAATTCAATAATTTTTTTTAGTTTTTCTCTCCTAACCAGCTCTTGTTCAGAAAAATTTGACATGTCATTCAAATATAATAATATAACATGTACTTAATGCTTATGTTTTTTATTTTTATACTACCAATTAAATAGTGTTGAATACCAATAAACAAATAGAAATAAAAAAACTAGGTTTCAAAGAATACAGTAAGGCTTTGGAAATTCAAAACTATTATCATGATGAGATTTGTAATATCAAATTAAGCAATAGGAAAAATAATAACTCTACACCGACACCAAATTATCTCTTGTTTGTTGAGCATAATCATGTTTATACCATTGGAAAAAGTGGAGATTTAAATAACTTGTTATTCAATCAAAATTTACTAAAAGAAAAGGGTATCGAATTAATAAAAATTGGAAGGGGAGGAGACATCACATATCACGGACCTGGTCAGGTAGTATGCTATCCAATATTTGACCTCGAAAACTTTTTTACTGATATCCATAAATATTTAAGAACTCTAGAATCCATAGTTGTAAAAACATTAAAAAAGTTTGAAATTGATTCAATGGGAAGTGAGGATCACACAGGTGTATGGATAGATAAGGGTACCGCAAATGAAAGAAAAATCTGTGCTCTGGGAATTAAAGCAAGCAGATGGGTTACTAAGCACGGATTGGCGCTAAACGTTAATACTGATTTGTCTTATTTTGATGGAATTATTCCTTGTGGACTTAAGGGAAAAGCTGTGACTTCAATGAGTAAAGAAATTGGCAAGGAAGTAAATATTGATGAAGTGATTGAAGAGCTTTGTCATCAATTTGAATTTTTTTTTAAAAATCATTAATTAGTCAACACTGTAGCATAGTAGCTCATCCTCGTCACCTACCAGTACCAAAAATGTTTGTTTTTCCTTGGATGAAAAATTAAAAAACTTTGATGAAAAAATAGGAAAACGATCAACCTTTTTGGTTTTAGTAAAAAGGTAAAGTTCTTTAGTATCAAGGTTTAGTAAAGAGATATAATCTTTGTAAATCTTTGGATCAACATAGTTGCCATAAGGAATCTTAAATTCATTTTCATTTATTAAAAGTTTATTTTCAGTAAGCATAACCAATAAATCTTGATTTGAAGCCACGTTATTTATTTTGTCAGTAAAAGGCTGATATGAAACTTCTCCAGAAATATCAATCTTAACAATTTCATTTCCTTCACTTAGGAATAATAATTTATTTTGATTTTTCAAGACAGTTGACTCATAATTTAAATCTTTAGGTAATTTAATTCTTACCCTCCCTCTTCTATCAAATATTTCAAAAGTTTTATCATCATAATATTGAATAAGAAAATCTTTATTGAGTATTCTTACATGATCCATACTATTAGTTATATTTTTCTTAGTCTTTGTGCCTTTAAAGCCTTTGACAATATTGAGTTTTGAGTCATACATCGAAACAGTTCGTCCTTCCTGAACAACCAATCTGTAATTTTTATTTTTGTCATAATCAAAAACAGATAAATATTTTTGATTACCACTTACCTTATTCCTAACTTTTTTAACAACATTTCCTTTTATATCAAGGATATAAAGATATTCAAGGGTAAGAAAAACAAATTGTAATCTATTGTTTTTATACATATCAATTTGATGTACATCACTAATAATCTTTGATTCAAAATTTTTTGACCATATTTTATTGCCACTTAAATCTGATAGAATTATTTTATTATCTGAGTCTTGAAAAAAAATATTCAAATCGTTTGTTCTATGATTCTTAATTAGTGAGGGTGTAATCACAATTTCTTTAGAGTGTTTTGTTTTAAAAACTAATTCTAACTTCCTAATTGACTGTGTATTTTCATTTGGACTTGTAAATAGTGAAAAATAAGAGAGATTGTTGCTGATTTCCTCACTAGTGTATATGTACTTATTACTAAAATCTTCACCATTAGTATCATTATACAAAGCAAATTTTACAGATTTAGATGGAATTTTTTTTCTAAACTCCTTAAATTCATCTTCCCTCGAAAGGGTTAAATTATTTCTAAAATTCAAAATAATATTTTCTAATTCGTTTTCACTCTTTGAAAACAATACTAGTTTTCCAAATTTTGTAAAATATTTGAAGTTGTCAAGTTTATTAAAACCAAAAAGATCAATCTTAAAATTATTTTTTGATAACTCAATAATTTCTTGTCCTCGGTAAAATTGATTCCTTATTATTGACTCACTTAAGTTGATTTGATCAGCATCCCTAAAATTCAAAAGAAATAGAGTATCATTCTCAATTATTAATTCACCAATTTCAGAAACATTCTGATACACTGAATCAATTTCATAAGTAATTATTGATTCATCTTGTATCAGTGAGTTTAAGTTTTTTTTTATCTCAGTAAATTCAAATGAAATCCTTTCAAGTTTAGAAAAGTTTGTTGGGACTATATCTAAAAAATCTGTTTTAGTTTTTATTAAATTATTTAAAAGTTGAATATTTCTTTTTTGGTCACTTTCAGCAAATCCCAATACATTAATTTCATCGTTTAAAATATCAAATTCGTACGACATAAATTCAGAAAACTTTTCTACATTTTGGGGGATATCTTTGAATTTTAATCCGTCGTAGTTTTCCTTTACTATTAGAGAAATATTTTTTGATTTATTTTCATAAAGTTTTTGAAATTTTTCAAATTCAATATTTGAACTGTAAGTTGAATTGCGAATTACATTTTCAATTAAAAGTTTGTTTTTTGATAAATACAAAAAATTATTTTGCTGTGTCAGAAAATTAGAATTTTTATCAATGTAAATATTTTTGCCACCATAACTTACTGAGTCAAGTAATTTGTTTGATAGTGTATCAGAAAATTCATGTATTAAAAAAAGATCTAAGATATTTTTTGATGTATTATGAAAGCTTATTAACATTTCACCTTTTGGTTTGTAATTTTCAATTAATGATAAATCAAAACCTGTAGACTCTGAGATAAATTCAAGTGTTTGATAATTAATATTTTCATATTCTTTAATTAGTATTGTAAAGACTGGATCGTCGGGGATATCTTCAACAATTAATTTCGTTTGTTCATTTTCTGAGCAAGAAATAAGTAATACAATTAAAATAATATAAAGCCTCTTCATTTATTTAGTAAAATTAGAAAGTTAGATTGTCAGTTTCAACTGTTTATTTTTAATTTTAAATGTTTTTCGATGAAATCTGCATAGGCCATATTTAGAAATCATTTCTATGTGCCTTATTGTTCCATACCCTTTATTATTTTTCCAACCATATATTGGGAATAAAGTATTTAATTCACACATAATTTCATCTCTTTTGACTTTTGCAAGAATTGATGCTGCTGCTATACTTAAATATTTGTTATCCCCGCCAACAATACATTCAAAGTTTATTTTTTTATCTGTTTTAAATCTATTTCCATCAATAATTATTTTGTGTGGCTTTATCTCAAGATTTTCAATAGCAAAATTCATAGCTAAATAAGTGGAATTTAAAATATTGATTTTATCAATTTTTTTTGAGTCCACACTCATAACCGAATATGAAATACAATCTTTAATTATTTCATTATACAGTCGAGTTCTTTGATCTTGATTTAGTTTTTTTGAATCTTTAATAAATGGGTTTTTATAATTTTTTGGTAAAATTACTGCCGCTGCTGTAACAGGACCGGCAAGTGATCCTCTTCCAGCTTCATCAACTCCACATACTAGTTTTTTGTTATCAAAAAGACTCAACATATTATTAAATTAAATCATAAATGCTATTAAATCAATAACTTTAAATAAATAAATGAAGAAACTATTAACAATATCACTTTTTATATTTTCAATTTTTTCTTTTTCACAAGAAAATACAGTAATTAGCAACCTTGAAAATTTAATTGATAATCCCGTTGATTCTGTTAAGTCCAAATATTTCAAATTTGATATTTCTAAACTTCAATTTTTTAATGAAAAGAATGATACAATAGTCTTAGATACATCTTTAACAATTAAAAATTATTATTCTTTTAATTTCCTTAAGAAAGATAATTTTCATTTACTCAAATCAAATAATGTTGGAAGATTCTATAATACATTAACATATGAAATTCAAAAAGACAACCTTCCCAAACTTGGATATTCAGCCAATGATGTTATGTTAATTCAAAGAGAGGATGTTTTATTTAGTAAGGTAGCCTATCCTTTAACTGAGCTTTTTTTTAAATCTGTTTATTCTCAAGGACAGTTAACAGATGCTTACTTTACAAGTAATTTAAATGAGAACCTTAATTTCTCCCTTGCTTTTAAAGCATTAAGATCACTCGGAATTTTTCAGAATAGTTTGTTTGGGTCCAAGCAGTTTAGGACAACATTGAATTATAATGGCGAAAAAATTGTTACAAAGTTTTTTTATTTGAGTCAAAGTTTTGAAAGAAATGAGAATGGTGGTTTGACATCAGCGTCTATTGAAAATTATGAATCAGAGGATCCAATATTCGATGAAAGATCTAAACTCAATGTGAAATTTGAAGATGCAAAAAATAATTACCAACAGAGAATATTCTACTTGAAAAATAACTTTATGCTCAGTAACAAAAAAAATAACTCTTTTGACCTTTATCATGTTTTTGACTTTGAAACGAGCAATAATAGATATACACAAGATAACCCCTCATTCTACTATGGGAGTTCAGCCTCGGGTGTTAATCAGATTGTCGATCATTACAAGCTGAGGACTCTATCAAACAGCTTTGGTTTATCGAAGGATAATTTATTTTTTGAAAGATTACTTTTACAGTTAAATAATTATAATTTAAATTATTTTAAAGTTGATAATAATATAGATAACAAAGTTCTTTCAAAAAACTTTACCTCATTCTCTGTTAAGGCATTTAAAAAAATATTTAATTACGATTTATCTATTGATTTGGAGCAAAAAATAAACGGTGATCAATTAGGTAATAATTTTATTGCTAAGATTAAAAGAAAATTTTCTGAAAATAATTCATTTAGCCTATCAATTTCTGTAAAACAGAAACATCCTGGTTTAATTTATGAAAACTTTACTAGTAACTATGAAAATATTAATTGGATACAATCATTGAAACTTGTTGAAAATAAGTCTGTTGATTTAAAAATATCAAATTCAACTTTAGGCGATATTGATTTAAATCACTCTATCATTGATGATTTTTTCTATGTTTCAGTAGATTCAAATTCACAAGAAATCATGGCACCTATTTTAAATCATTACGATAGAAAAATTCAGTATTCAAGTTTACGTATCAAAAGATCCCTAAATTTCGGGAAATGGACAATTGATAACTCAATAATGTACCAAGTTGTAAATCAAAATGATAATATTTTAAATCTTCCTCAGTTTATTTCCAGGAATACCTTGTATTTTAAAGAAAGGATTTTTAAAAATACTTTATCAATACAAACAGGAATTAATTTTAAAATATTTTCAAAATTCTATGCAAATGAGTACAACCCCTTAATATCAGCTTTTCATATACAGAGTCAAAAGAAAATAGGAAGGTTTCCCTTGTTTGATTTTTTCTTCAATGCAAAAATTAGACAAACAAAAATCTTTATAATTGCTGAACATATAAATTCATCCATAAGCGGTAATAGCTTTTATTCAACACCAGAAAGTGTATACAGAGATTTTGGGGTAAGATTTGGATTTAAGTGGAATTTATTTAACTGATGGTAAGTCTCCATGAACTTTAGAAGCAAGTTCTGTCGAGCCCATCAAAAATTTATCTATTTCATACGCTGCCTCTCTGCCCTCTGAGATCGCCCACACTATGAGAGATTGACCTCTTCTTAAATCACCAGCAGCAAAAACTTTTTTATCTGATGTTTGATATTTATTTGTAAATGGTTTTGAGCTATTATCCGAATTTAATTTTAAGTCATTAATTATTTCCTTGTCAGGACCTGTAAATCCAAGAGCTAATAATACTAAATCACAAGGCCATGTTTTTTCAGATCCCTCAATTTCAACTAATTTTGGACTTTCATCTAATTTTTTTATCCACTCAACCTCAACTGTTTTTAATGCTTTGACATTTCCATTACCATCATCAATGAACTCTTTGGTTAAAATTGACCATTGTCTTTTACTTCCCTCTTCATGAGAGGAGCTAGTTTTGAGGGTAAAAGGCCAATATGGCCATGGATTTTCAACAGTACGTTGTTTACTTGGTTTTGGCAAAATCTCAAAATTTAATACTGATTTTGCACCTTGTCTATTTGATGTACCAATACAATCAGATCCTGTATCACCACCACCTATAACTATGACATTTTTATTTTTTGCATTTAGCTCTTCAACTTTACTGAAATTTTCACCAATAACTTGATTTTGTCTTTTCAAAAACCTCATGGCTTGGACTATTCCATTTAACTCATGGCCAGGTATTGGTAAATTTCTCATTAAAGTAGCACCGCCACATAACAAAACAATATCGTTGTCCTTTTTTAATTTCTTGATTGGAACATCAATTCCAATTTCTGTATTGGTTTTGAATTTAATTCCTTCGAGAATTAAAACTTCAATTCTTCTATCTATAATTGATTTCTCGAGCTTAAAATCTGGAATACCATATCTTAAAAGTCCACCTATTTTTGAATCTCTTTCATAAACAGTAACTAAATGCCCTGCTTTGTTTAGTTGCTGTGCAGCAGCAAGACCTGCTGGACCTGAACCAACAATAGCTATTTTTTTCCCAGTTCGTCTCTTTGGTTTAATAGGTTGAATCCATCCCTCTTTAAAACCTCTCTCAACAATATATTTTTCAATCAGTTCAATGGATACGGGGGGATTTATAAGACCAAGAACACAAGCTGATTCACACGGTGCGGGACACAGTCTACCTGTAAATTCAGGGAAATTATTAGTTGAATGTAAGATCTTAAGTGCTTCTTTCCAGTTTCTATTGTAAACCGCATCATTAAAGTCAGGAATTAAATTACCTAGTGGGCAACCACTGTGACAGAATGGTACTCCACAATCCATACACCGTCCACCTTGCTTTATTAGATCATCATCTTTTGGTTTGATTGTAAATTCTTTGAAATTTTTTATCCTTTTTTCAACTGGGACGTAACCTTCAACCATCCTTTCATACTCAACAAAGCCTCTAAGTTTACCCATGATTAGTTTATTATTTCATTTATTTTGGATTGGGCCATTTTTTCCAAAGCCATTTTATATTCCGTTGGCATTATTTTAACAAACATATTTTTTGATTTGTTCCAATTTAAAATTATTTCTTCAGCAATGCCACTGTGTGTGTAAGAGTAGTGTTTTTCTAATAATTCTTTAATTATATCAAAGTCTTGACTATCTAGCTTTTCAAACTCTACCATTTCCATATTGAAATTGTCAATACTATAATTTTTATCTGATTTATAAATGTATGCAATTCCTCCACTCATTCCAGCAGCAAAGTTTCTTCCAATTTTTCCTAAAATTAGTGCTATTCCGCCTGTCATGTATTCACACCCATGATCACCAACACCTTCAACAACAGCTGTTGCTCCCGAGTTTCTTACACAGAATCTTTCACCTGCTATTCCATTTATGTATGCTTCTCCAGATGTAGCTCCGTAAAGGGCAACATTTCCAGTTATAACATTTTCATTGGATTTAAAAGTAGATTTATTTGGTACTTTAACAATAAGCGTAGCACCTGAAAGACCTTTTCCAAAATAATCATTCGTATTACCCTCAATTTTCATTTCAAGACCTTTGGTGGCAAATGCTCCAAAACTTTGACCAGCAGCACCCATAAAGTTTAATTTTAATGTGCCCTTGGGAAGCCCTTTTTCGCCATATTTTTTTGAAATCTCGTTACTTATGATCGCGCCTACAGTCCTGTCAGTATTTCTTATCTTGTAATCAAGACTCATCTTAATTTTTTTCTCAATGGCCAACCTAGAATTTTTTAAAATCTTAAAATCAATTACAGATGTTAAATTGTGATCTTGGTTAGTCACATTTCTAACAGGAATATTTTCGCTAACATTTGGCTTGTACAATACCATAGACAAATCTATGCCTCTAGCTTTATAGTATTCAACAGCGTCAGTCATAACAAGTTTTTGACTTTGACCAACCATTTCATTAATTGTCCTAAAACCTAAGTTGGCCATTATTTCTCTTAATTCTTGAGCAACGAAATACATGAAATTTATAACATGCTCAGGCTTACCTTTGAAATTTTTTCTTAATTCAGGATCTTGAGTTGCAATTCCTACCGGACACGTATTTAAGTGGCAAGCTCTCATCATAATACATCCTGATGCAACAAGTGGAGCTGTTGAGAATCCAAATTCTTCAGCACCAAGAAGACATGCGATAGCAACATCTCTACCAGTTTTCATTTGACCGTCACATTCAACAACAACTCTTCCTCTCAAGTCATTTAATACGAGTGTTTGTTGAGCTTCAGCAATTCCTAACTCCCATGGTAAACCTGCGTGCTTTAGTGATGTTAGTGGCGATGCCCCTGTTCCACCATCATAACCTGAAATTAATATTACATCTGCTTTTGCCTTTGCAACACCAGCAGCAATTGTTCCAACGCCAACCTCAGATACTAATTTTACGTTGATTCTAGCCTTCCTATTTGCATTTTTCAGATCATATATGAGCTGAGCTAAATCCTCAATTGAATATATATCATGATGAGGAGGGGGTGAAATTAAACCTACATAGGGTGTAGAATTTCTAACTTTTGCTATGAGTGGATTGACTTTAGGTCCAGGAAGTTGTCCACCCTCACCAGGCTTAGCGCCTTGAGCCATTTTAATTTGAATCTCAGAAGCATTTGTTAGATAATTAGAACTAACACCAAATCTTCCAGACGCAACTTGTTTTATTGAGCTATTTTTTGAGTCTCCGTTATTTAGTTTTTTAAATCGATTTGAATCTTCTCCACCCTCACCTGAATTACTTTTTCCTCCAATTCTATTCATGGCAATTGCTAAGTTTTCATGGGCTTCTTTACTAATTGAACCGTATGACATGGCTCCAGTTTTGAATCTTTTAACGATTTCAGTCCATGGTTCGACCTCTTCAATTGAAATGGGGTCAAATTCTTCAAACTTTAAAAGCCCTCTGATTGTCATGAATTGCTCACTTTGTTTATTGATTTTTTCAGCATAAGCTTTATATGTATCATATTTTTCTTCTCGTACCGCTTGTTGAAGTTTTGATATTGTAAAAGGATTTAACATGTGTGCTTCTCCATCTCTTCTCCATCTGTAATCACCACCTGTTTTCATACTTGAAATATCTTTTTCACTGTTAAGAGCATATTCCATTCTGGCTGAGACTTCTTTTTCTAAAACATATAAACCTGCACCTTCAATTCTTGAAGGTGTATTATTAAAGTACTTGGATACAAACTTTTTCCTCAATCCCAAAGCTTCAAAAATTTGTGCTCCCCGGTAGGAATGTAGTGTTGATATCCCGATTTTGTTCATGACTTTAAGTATACCCTTTGCAATAGCTTTATTGAAATTAGTTATCGATTCATCAAGTTTTTGGTTGTTTAAAAAACCAAGTTTGTGGTGGTATTCAATTATTTCATTGACCATGTATGGGTTTATTGCACTGGCTCCATAACCAAACAGCATAGAAAAATGATGTGGTTCTCTTGGCTCAGCTGATTCAATAACAATTCCAAATTTTGATCGTTTTTTTCTTTTAATCAAGCTGTGGTGTACATATGAACAAACAAGTAAAATTGGTATAGGAGCGTATTTTTTAGATGTTTTTCTGTCACTCAGTATAATGATATTGTGACATGTATCGACTTTCTTTTCAACTTTATCAACAATATTGTCTAGTGCTTTCTCAAGACCATTGTGACCTTTACTAATTTCATAATTGACATTTATTGAACATGCCTTGAAATCTTCATGATCAATGTGTTTGATTTTTTCAAGGTCACCATTAGAAATTATTGGATTATTAATTTTGAGTTTTTTAGCGTGGTCAGGAATTAAATCAAATATATTATAGTCACTTCCTAATGATAAGCTGGTGTCAGTAATTATTTCTTCTCTTATGCCATCAAGGGGTGGGTTTGTAACCTGAGCAAAAAGTTGCTTGAAATAATTGTAAATAAGTTGTGGTTTTTTTGATAAAACTGCAAGTGGTGTATCAGTTCCCATTGAACCAATAGCTTCTTTACCATTATTACACATGGGCAAAATAATGGTTTTAAAATCTTCTTTTGTGTAACCAAAGACTTTTAATCTAGTTTCAAAATTTAATTTTTCTTTGACTGTTTTTTTTATTCTATAGGGAACTTTACTAAGTGGCAAAACATTTGACTTTACCCATTTACTGTAGGGGTATTTTTTTACAATTGAGTTTTTAATTTCATCATCTTCAACAATTCTTCCCTCATTCATATTAACCAAAAACATTTTTCCTGGCTCTAGTCTTCCATGCATTTTAATATTTTCAGGTTCAATTTCTACAACACCTGTTTCAGATGACATAATTACATATCCATCGTGAGTGACAGAGTATCTTGATGGCCTCAATCCATTTCTATCCAATAATGCTCCAATGTAATCACCATCTGTAAACGGAATTGATGCTGGTCCATCCCAAGGCTCCATTAAACAACTATTAAATTGATAAAATGCTTTTTTGGATGATGACATCGTCTTGTGTTTTTCCCAAGCTTCAGGTACAAGTATCATCATGACTTCAGGCAAACTTCTACCTGTCATTAACAACAGCTCTAAAACCATATCCATTGATGCTGAATCTGATTTTCCTTCTAAAATTATTGGAAAAACTTTTTTTAAATCACTTTTATCAATTAAATCAGAATCCATTAACTCTTGCCTAGAAACCATTCTGTTAATATTACCCTTTAACGTATTAATTTCACCATTGTGACACATATATCTAAATGGTTGAGCAAGATCCCAAGTTGGAAAAGTATTGGTTGAGAATCTTTGATGAACCAAAGCAAGTCGAGTTACCAGCATTGGGTTTTTTAAATCAATGTAAAATCTTTCAATGTCCTCTGGAACTAAGAGTCCTTTATAAATTATTGTCTTGTTGTGTAAGCTAGAAAAATAGAAAAAACTTTTTTGAGATAATTTGGATTGATAAATTTTATTTTCTGCAATTTTTCTCGCAATATATAGTTTTAATAAAAAATCTTTTTCAGTCTGAATAGAATCTATTTTCCCAATAAAGACTTGTTTTATATTAGGTTGAGATTGTGATGCAATTGCTCCAACAACTTTTGAATTAACAGGAACATCTCTCCATCCTAAAATATTTAAGCCTTGTCTTTTAATTTCTTGTTCAAAAATGTCAACACAATAGTTGAGCTGGTTTTTTTTAGGAGGAAGAAAAACCATTCCTACAGCATATTCTTTGAATTCCGGAAGTTCAAACTTACATTCTTTTTTAAAAAAATTATTGGGTATTTCTATCAATATTCCAGCTCCATCTCCAGTCCTTCCATCAGAACTAACCGCCCCTCTGTGCTCAAGACAAGTTAAGATATTGAGAGCCTTAGAAATGATATCATTTGTCTTCTTTCCTTCCAGGCTACATATGAAGCCGGCACCACAATTTTCATGCTCAAACGATGGATTATAAAGACCTTGTTCTTTCAAAACTCAAATTTTATAAGGACTTACTAATTTATGCATTAATTAATCCTGTAGGAATTATTTTCAATCAATAATCAATCCAATGTCCAATAAATATTAACTTTTTAAAATATACTATCAATTTTTATTTTTTTTACATATTTTGGTTCAATTATTGAGAATTCTAAAACAAAAAATTAAATGGAAACAGCGATTATAATCATATTTATTCTGGGTTATTTGGCGATTGCCTTTGAGCACTCACTCAAAATAGACAAATTAGTTCCTGCTCTTGTAATGATGGCTCTCATATGGGCTATTATTTCATTTTTTGGATTAACGGTTTATGATATAGACCCAGCAACAAAAAGCTTGGTTCCAAATAAACTTGAAAAGGTTATAAACTATTTCTTGGGCCACACGGCTGAAATTCTAATTTTTTTAATTGGTGCAATGACTATTGTGGAAATTATAGATTTCTTCAATGGTTTTTCAACGATTAAAAACCTCATCAAAACAAAAAGTAAGATAAAAATATTGTGGATTATATGTTTTCTTGCTTTCTTTTTATCTGCAATAATTGATAACCTTACAGCAACCATAGTACTTATAACTATTTTACAAAAGATTCTAAAAGACAGAAATTTAAAATTGTGGTATGCCGGAATGATTATTGTTGCTGCAAATGCAGGTGGCGCCTGGTCTCCAATAGGTGATATAACAACAACGATGCTTTGGATAGGTAAAAAGGTTACACCCATTGCTCTGCTAAAATATTTGATCATTCCTTCTTTGGTTTGTATGCTTATACCGACTTATGTAGCGTCCAGATATAAAATATTTCAAGGTGAAATTAAACCAATCGTGTCAAAAGAATCCGAAAATAAATTTGGTTCAAAAATTTTAATTATAGGTCTTTTGTCAATACTATTTGTACCTTTTTTTAAAGTAGCTACTGGTTTACCTCCTTATGTAGGTATGATGTTATCGTTAGCCTTCGTAGCAACAATTGGTGAAATATACAATTATATGCTATTAAAACCTGCAAACTCTGTAAATCACAGTCCTGTACACCATGCTTTGACTAAAATTGAAATGCCAAGTATTTTATTTTTCTTAGGAATTCTAATGGCTGTTGGTGGTTTAGAAGCACTTGGGATCGTTTTTGAAGTTGGTCAGACTATGGTTTTAACCTTTGAAAATGTTGATTGGTTTCTTTTTAAAGGACTTGATATAGTAGTTTTTGTCCTAGGTTTTTTATCAGCAGCCATTGATAATGTTCCTCTCGTAGCAGCTTCAATGGGGATGTTTGGAGAGGCAGTTGACGATCCTTTGTGGCATGGAATAGCATATGCTGCAGGTACCGGTGGAAGTATGATTATTATTGGATCAGCTGCAGGTGTCGTTGCAATGGGAATGGAAAAAATTGACTTTATATGGTACCTTAAAAAAATCGCTTTTTTAGCCTTTATTGGTTACATAGCTGGTTTCTTAACTTTTATTTTTCTTAGAGATTTCGTCCTTTAATGAATTATGAAGAGTCCATGGAATGGCTCAATACTATCCCATTATCATTTGATAAAAAAAATAAAAATTACGATTTTAAATTAGATGGAATAAGAGCTTTCCTTTCGCACTTAGATAATCCTCATTTAAAATTAAAAATTATTCATGTTGGCGGAACTAACGGTAAAGGTTCTACTTGTAGTATTATTTCATCCATACTACAAGAATCTGGATATAAAATAGGTGCTTTTACATCACCACATATTAAAGACTATCGTGAAAGAATCAGAATCGGAAAAAACTTTATTGAAAAATATTTCATACTTCAATTTATTAAAGATAACCGATCAAAAATTGAAGCACTAGGTCTTACATATTTTGAAATTTCATTTGCAATGGCAGTTGCTTATTTTGCAACAAAAAAAGTTGATTATACAATACTTGAGGTTGGTTTAGGTGGCAGATTAGATGCAACAAATGTTGTTGACCCGGTCATTTCTGTTATAACCAATATAGGTTATGACCACAAAGAATTTCTAGGGAATAGCCTTGAAGAAATTGCTATAGAAAAAGCAGGAATTATCAAATATAACGTACCTGTTGTTGTTGGGGAGAAAAAAGAAAAATTACAAGATTTAATAAAGATTGAAGCAAATAAAAAATCTGCCTCAATATACTTCTCAAGACCAAATAAAGAATACAAAAGTGATATGAGTGGACCCTTCATTCAAAAGAATATTTCACTTGCACTAAAAACTCTAGACATACTAAATCTTGGAATTAAAGAAAATGATATTCTTAATGGAATATTGAACATTAAGAAAAATACAAAGATTTATAGTAGATGGGAGTTTATTAGCAAAAAACCTAAAATTATATTTGATGCGGGACATAATATTTCAGCACTAAAAATATCATTGTCAGAATTAAAAAATTCTTCTAAAGTAGTATTTGGAACATTAGAAAAAAAAGATCAAATTGATATTATAAAGATTTTGCCGATAAATTTTAAATATTATTTCTGCCCGGTTAAATCTGATAGATCAATGTCAATATGTAAAATTGATAATGAGGCAAAGAAAATAGGTCTAAAGTATTCCTTGTTTAAAAATATCAATGATGCTTTAAATACTGCAATTGAAGATTCTGATGAAAATGATACTATACTTGTCACAGGGTCTACTTTTCTTTTTTCTGACTTATATTAGTATACATAATTATACTATATTTGGCCTTCTTCAGGGCGCTTAGCTCAGTTGGTTCAGAGCACTTGGTTTACACCCAAGGGGTCGGGGGTTCGAATCCCTCAGCGCCCACAACAGCGAATAATCCTTTGGTGAAGCAAAAAGCTTATTTATAAGTAAATAGTAATCAAAGGATTTTTTATTAGAAAATTCTAGTTAGAGTAAAGAAATTGTGTTTCAATGGGAACGCCGTATAGTGATTCAAGTTCCTTTATGTTATCTCTGTAAACTTTCGTTTCTGGAGGAACACTGAAATTTTGCCAAAAAAATTTGTTGTAAGGTACTCTGTATAACGACATATCTTTTTGTTCCATATCAAAAAAACTGTCAAATTTTGATTTCTCCTCAATAAGTTTTGTTACAAACAGCTCATGTCTGAACGACACTGGATAAAATTCTTTTACTTTTTTACCCGAACTAATCATTGTCCTCTTTACATTTTCTGGAAGCCTCCGTGCCCCAACCCATTCTCTTGTCATATAACTTAAATATAATTTACCAGAAATATTTTTTTTATAAATCCACATACTCTTAGCATACCTACCTACATTAGGATCTCTTTCATATTCAAGTCTATAAATTTTATATGATTCATATCCAACGTACAAAGTTATTTTTGCTTCTTCCTTGTCAATACCTTCAAAGATTAAAACATCCTCTCCGTCATATGATGAATTACCAATTTTTTTCCAATTATAACTTTTAGTTCTTATTCCTTTTCTTAGCGGATTACTCCACTCCGTATACCTAAGTGGATGAAACTGAGATTGATTTTTTACAAATCTATAATCTGATGATTTTCTAATATTTTCAACACTTGCTCTTACAATATTTGAATTAGGTCCTTGATCAATTGCTTTAATAAAATGCTCTAAAAAAAAACGACATTTATTTTCTTCCACATCCCACCTTCTATATAAAATATTCAATTGATGAGATTTACTGATTGTATTTACTTTCAAAAGTTTAATAGCTTGATTCACATAATTTATTGGGGCTTTAACAACCACTTCGTCAAGAGCAGTAAGTTTCTCTTTTAAAATTATTTTTTTGTCTTTTCGATTAATAAATTCTCTAACATTAATTTTTAGTGTTTCGAATCCAATGGATGAAATCTCAAGTTCATCTTCTAGTTCGTTTACAGTTACTAAAAATGAAAATGAACCTTCCATAGTTGAGGTGGTCCCAATATTTTTTTTTAGAATACCAACTGCAGCAAAAGGAACTTCATAATCAAACTCATCAACAACCGATCCCTTAACAACAATATTTTGAGTATATAGGATGTTACTTAAAAAAAGTAATGTAATTAAAATATATGAGTTAATTTTAAAAATCATTCACTTAAATATAAGAATAATGTTTTTCGAAAATAAAATTAATTTTCCTCAGAAATTTAAGTTTATTAGTATTTACATAATGTCTGTCCTTTATATTAATATTGGTATTAACCATTTTGTAAATCCAGATTTTTTTTTGGTAATTGTTCCAGACTATTTGCCCTATCATTTAGCATTAGTATATATTTCTGGATTGTTTGAAATCATTTTTGGTCTATTACTAATCTTCAAAAAAACAAGAAAAATTGCAGGAATAGGATTGATTTTTCTTTTGATTTTAGTTTTCCCGGCTAACATATTTCTTTTTCAATCAACAGAGGCCCAATATGCTTACGAAATAACTCAAAATAAAGCACTTATTAGGATGTTTTTTCAAACCCCTCTTATATTGATTGCCTTTTGGCACTCAATTTCAAAAGAATATAAATATTTTGATATTTTTTGTGGTATTACTTTTATACCAACGATTCTATATTTTGTTAGTCTTTCATTATAAAATCCTTATATTAAAATAATGATTTTAAAGCTGTGTAAATATTATCTTTTTGTATTATCATTCTATTATGCATCAGCTCAAGTTGATGATATTTTTATTGATTCATTAATTAAAAATGAAGACGTTAGATTTTTTAAAAATTTAGAATATGGAGATCGTAAAAGAAATAAACTAGATCTTTTAATTCCAAAATCAAAAATAAAAACACCACTTGTTGTTTTTTTGCATGGTGGGGGTTATAAGGGTGGAAACAAAGAAAGCTCTTATAAAAAAAATAATATAATTAGAGTTAGACGTATTTTGAGAAATAAAATTGCATTTGCTACAATTAATTATAGTTTTTTAAATAACAATGATGGCCTATTATCATCCTTAAATGATGCAAAGTTGGCTTTGCAGTTCTTAAAGTACAATCATTTAAATTATAATATTGACAGAGATAAAGTCATTATTTGGGGAGTTTCATCAGGCGCAAATTCTGTTCTCTGGTTGGGTTTATCCGATGATATGGCTGAAGTCGAAAGTGAAAATAGAGTTTTAAGAGAATCAACCAGTGTGAAAGGAATAATTGCCATAAATGGTGCCCATTCATTTAACAGTGAAAACTGGAAAAAAATGATAAATATGCCAGATAAAATCTTTGACATTATGATCAAAAGATTTTTAAAATACCCTGGAATGGATGTAGAAAAGTGGTTAGTTAACTATAAACTAGAAAAATATCAACAGTCGATTGATTATTTTAATTTTATGGATTCATCTGACCCCGCACTATTTATTGGTAATTATGGTGACATAGCACCCAAAACAATTTCCAGTTTTAATCATCATCCGATGCATGCAAAGTATTTGAAGCAAAGGGCTGACTCCTTATCGATAACAAACTATGTTTTCGCTCCACAGTTAGGAATTAAAAGTGAAGAGGTTAACGATATTGTAAATTTTATAATTAAACAAGTTTCTGATTAATAAGTAATTAAAAAAAAATTCGGATATTTGAATCATGGTTGTGAGCTGTAATAATGGGACCTTATCTACTTTTGTTCCCAGTGATGAAAATCCTTGGGATATATCAAAAATTTTGCTTGTCAATAGACGACTAGGATTTGGAATAAAACACTCAGATACACAATCTAAATTATCTTTAAGTCCTGAAGAACTAATAGATCAGTTAATTGATGATGCTAAAAATTTACCTTTAACGCCTGATCCCGGTTGGGCAAATTGGACCAATACGGATTTCAGAAATGCAGGTGGAAACAGAGGCCCTTTTTTTAGAAATCACCAAAGAATTATGTTTGATGATTTTTTAAAAAATGGTATGCGTGATCGACTTACATTATTTTGGAGTAATCATTTTGTGACTGAGTACTACATGTATAACAATCCCGCATATACTTTCAGATATTATAACAATTTACAAGCTAATGTTTTTGGTAATTTTAAAAATTTTGTTTCGATAATTGGCCTTGATGATGCGATGCTTATGTATTTGAATGGATATGAAAATAGAAATAATGCTCCCAATGAAAATTATGCAAGAGAGCTTTATGAATTGTTTACATTAGGTGAAGGCAATGGTTATACCCAAGATGATATCACGGAGACTGCTAGAGCTTTAACTGGTTACAATAACAGACAGGACGGTGGGCCAATATATTTTAATCCGAATAGGTTTGACGGTGGAGAAAAAACCATTTTTGGCAGAACTGGTAATTGGAATTATGACGACGTAATTAATATTTTGTTTGAAGAAAAAAGTGATTTAATTTCAGAATTTATTGTTAGAAAAATATATAAACATTTTGTTAGTCCTGATGTTAATAATGATATCATCAAGGAGCTTTCAAATTATTTCAAAGACAATAATTTTGAATTAGAACCACTTTACAGAAAATTATTTAAAAGTGAGCACTTTTTTAATTCTTTTGCAAGTAATGTACTAATTAAAAGCCCTGTTGATTTAATGGTTCAAATTGAAAAGGAGTTTAATTTTGAAAAGCCTGATAACTTCAATGATAATTTATTTAATTATTTAAGAGCCAGATGTAGTGATATGGGTCAAGAAATTCTTAACCCAGTTGATGTTGCGGGTTGGCAAGAAAACCATGATTGGATCTCTACAGGGACACTTCCTATGAGATGGGAATTTTCGGATTATTTGCTATCAAGATACTGGATTAAAAATAAAGAACAGTTCAGAGATTATGCGATAAGTATAGTTGGAATTGATGAAACTAATCCGATTGAAATAGTTAAAAAAATCAATAAATATATGTTTTGCAGCTATGAAATGATGGATGACGAGTTGAATGATGCTTTAGCTGCTTTTAAAGGTGATGTCCCCGATGATTATTTTAATGGTGGAGGATGGACGTTAAATGAAACTTATGCACCCAATCAAGTTTATGCATTGATATTATTTTTTGTCAAACTTCCTGAATATCAACTAAAATGAGTAAAAAGAACTATTTAGATTCAAAAAAGCATAGGGAAGAGCATTCCAGATGGGATAGAAGAGGGTTTCTCAAAGTCTTAGGGATTGCCGGTGCAGGTTCTATTTCACTAGCAAATACTAATATTTCTGTTCTTAACTCCAATTTTTTGACTAACGCTTTGTCTGACTCTTTATCAGACAGAGTTTTGGTTTTAATTAGGCTTAAAGGAGGTAATGATGGGTTAAACACGATTATCCCAGTTTATGATTATGACACATATGTTTCCAAAAGACCATCACTTCATATTCCTAAAAATAATTTAATTAGGTTAAGTGATGATTTTTCAATGCCTGATCATATGGGCAATTTATCTAGTTTCTGGGAAAATGGAAAAATGAGAGTGGTTAATGGTGTAGGTTACGAGGGGCAAAATTTATCGCATTTTACTTCTTCTGATTATTGGGCAACTGGATCAACTAACAAAAGCGACATGGTATCCTCCGGCTGGCTTGGTAGATATTATGATGAAAAATACTTTGATTATACAACAAATCCACCTGAAAAACCAGTTGCTGTTCAAATTGGAAGTAATGCAAACCTGATTTTTAATGGAGCTTCTAGAAATTATGCTTTTGCTGTTGCTAATGAGTCTAGGTTAGAAAGAGTCGCTGAGAGAGGTGAATTTTATTCAACTCAAAATCTTCCTGATTGTACACATGGTGATCAATTGGAATTTTTAAGAAGAGTTAGTAATACAACTTACGATTATGCAAAGGTTATCAATGATGCATTCAAATCTTCAACTGATTATAATGGGTATGAGACTCAAGAAGGCTTAGATAAACAACTTAGGCTTGTTGCTAAACTGATTAAAGGTGGTTTAGGTTCAAAAATATATATGGTTTCAATTGGTGGTTTTGACACTCATGGAAATCAAGCTTTAACTCATCAATACCTATTATCTAGTTTATCATCTGCTGTAAAATCATTTTATGATGATTTGGCAGAAGATGGTTTTGACTCAAAAGTATTATCAATGACCTTCTCAGAATTTGGAAGAAGAGTTGGTGAAAATGGTTCCGAAGGAACAGATCACGGATCTGCTGCTCCAGTAATGCTTTTTGGCTCTCCATTAAAAGGAAGTGGTTTTATTGGTAGCCACCCAAGCTTGTCAAATCTGAACAGAAGAGGAAATATGTATAATACTGTTGATTTTAGATCAATTTACCAAACTGTATTAACTGATTGGTTGTGTGGTGATTCAAATTTCATCAATGCAGCTATGCTTGGAAATGAATATGATTTATTAGGCCTTGGATTTGGATGTCAGGACACAGATGTTGTTGATTACGATAATTTATTGAATTATCATGCTCCAATATATGCAAACTATGATCAAAGAGTTAGCCTAAACTTACGAATTCAACAAACTCACAAAGTAAATATTAAAACTTTTGATATTTTAGGTAGGCATGTAAATACCATTTTCAGTGGAGACTTAATTAGGGGTGAACATGAATTTTCTATAAGTCATGATAAAAATGGTAAACTATCAGCAGGACAATATTTTTACAGAATAAATTTGGTAGGTGGACCTACCCTAAGCAAAGCGTTTGTTGTCAGATAGAACTAAAAATCTTCTCCATTTTTTTCTCTTCATCATCAGCCAAATCTTTATCGACTAGTATTCTTCCGCTATACTCATCAGTTATTAATTTTTTCCTTGATGCTATATCTAACTGAACTTGAGGAGGAATCACAAAGAATGAACCAGCAGACGCCCCCCTTTCGACAGGGACAATTGCAAGACCATTTTTCACACTTGAGCGAATTTTTTTATATGAGACAAGTAGGGCATCATCGATTTTTTTCTCAAATTCTTCAGATTTTTTAATTAATGCACTTTCCTCTTTTTCAGTTTCTTTCATAATGCTATTTAATTCATCTTTTTTGTGATCTAAATGAGTTTTTCTCTCATCCTTGAGGTTTGATGTTTCATTCAATTTTTCTTTTTTCTCTTCAATTTCAGACTTTGACGCATTGATCTGCTTTTCACAGTATTGAATTTCTAATTCTTGATATTCTATTTCTTTACTAAGAGACTCAAAAGCCCTATTATTTCTAACATTTTTTTGTTGATCATTGTATTTACTTATCATTGCTCTCGCTTCTTCGATTTTATTTAATTTTTCTTTAATAACATTTTCAATCTCCGTTAATTCTTCATTTATCTTATTCATTCTGAAATCTAAACCTGCAACTTCATCTTCTAAATCTTCAACTTCAAGTGGAAGTTCACCTCTTACACTTTTGATTTTATCTATGCGTGAATCAATTAATTGCAAATCATACATTGCTCTTAATTTCTCTTCGACTGAATACTCAACTTTTTTTGCCATATTAAAAATAATTTACGGGATTTGTTTTACTTTTTGCAATAATGCACGCAAACTTAGGAATTTTTTTGTTAAGATAATTTAAAATAGTCTCTTTTATGTGTCTTTCACTCTCATAGTGACCAATGTCGATTATTAATATTTTTTTATTAGGTTTAAAAAAATCGTGGTATTTAAAGTCAGCAGAAATAAAACAATCAGCTTTTTTAAAAATTGCATTGTCAATTGCAAAACTCCCAGAGCCTGCAAGTATAGCTACTTTTTTAATTTTTTTATCTAATAATTTGGAGTGTCTTAAATATTTCAAATTTAATTTATCTTTTAAAAGTTCTAGAAAACTGTAGTCATTTATTGAATGACTCATTGAACCAATACTCCCCATTCCTTTTAAATTATTATTTTCATTATTAACCAGTATTTCTTGATTTTTTAAGCTTAGAATTTTACCAAGTTGATAACTAGTACCAAATGGATTATTATCCAAATTAGTATGTATGCAGTAAACATTAATGTTATTTTTTAAACACCTAATTATATACTTATTTATCCTTTCATCAGTTTCGTTGGTTTTTGGATCTGCTATGAATAAAGGATGAAAACATATAATTAAGTTTGCTCCATTTGAAATACATTCATCAATGATGTCATCAGTTATATCGAGTGTTATTACAGCTTTGGTAATTTCAGATTTTAATTCACCAATCAAAAGCCCAACATTATCAAACTCCTCGGCATCATAAGGTGGGCACCAATCATCTAATATTTCTATAATTTTTGAAAGTAACATCAAATTTTTTATCAAATATAAAATTTATATTTTCGCCTTTAGATGTTACTTAGAAAAATACTCTTTCCAGTTGCAATATTAAATTTTCTATTACAACTAATTAGAAGTTTTTTATATTCTGCTAATTTCCTTAAGGTCCATGAAACTAAAATAAATACAATTTGTATTGGAAATTTATCAATGGGTGGAACAGGTAAAACACCATTAGTAAAATTTTTAATTGAGAGATTTCCAAAAAAAATAAATATCTCAGTATTGAGCAGAGGGTACAAAAGAAAGACAAATGGTCTAGTGGAGGTTTTGGCAGGCTCTGATGTAAATGATGTTGGAGATGAAAATTTTATGATAAAACAAGCATATAAAAATGTAAATGTTTATGCTTGCGAGGATCGGTTATTTGCAATTAATAAAATTTCAAAAAATTTTAGTGCTGATGATATTTTGATACTTGATGATGCGATGCAGCACAGAAGAATTAAGTGTAAGTTTAATATACTTTTAACAAAGTTTGAAGAACCATTTTACAATGATTATATTTTCCCTTTCGGTAATTTAAGGGAACCAAGAAATGGTTATAAAAGAGCAAATATCATTATAATTACTAAATGCCCCAATAATTTAACATCATTAAAGAAAGAAAATATTGTAAAAAAAATTAAACCCTTAAGTAATCAAAGAATTTTGTTTAGTAAAATTATTTATGAAGATATTTTAAAAGGGAAAAAAAATATTCATATTTCAGACTTAAATTCTGATTTCCTATTAATAACAGGAATTGCAGATAGTAAACCATTAACAAGACATTTAAAATCGAAAAAATTAAAATTTAAACATTTAACATATAACGATCATCACAATTATAATCAAAATGATATTAAAGAAATTTTAAAGTGCAGCGGAGATAAATTAATATTAACAACTGAGAAGGACTACTTTAAAATTATGTCGATTCATGATTTTAAAAATTTGTTTTATATAGAAATTAAGATAGATTTCCTTGGAAAATCAAATGATTTAGTAAATCTAATCTCTAATAAATTAATTTTCAATTAACGTGTTTTTTTGCTTTATAAGATGATCTTACAAGTGGCCCACTTTCTACATGTATAAAGCCTAGATCTTTTGCAAAATCCTTGTAAAAATTAAATTTTGTTGGTTCAATAAACTCCTTGACGGGCAAATGCTTTTTACTGGGCTGTAAATATTGTCCAATAGTAACCACATCGACATTAGCTCTTCGCAGGTCACGCAGCGTTTCTATAACTTCAAATTCTTTCTCCCCCAATCCAAGCATAATTCCAGATTTAGTTCTTTTCGCACCATTATCTTTTAGGTATTTAAGAACGGCCATACTTCTATCGTATTTAGCTTGAATTCTAACTTCACGAGTTAGTCTTCTAACTGTTTCAATATTGTGAGAAATAACTTCAGGATTTGCTTCAATAATTCTATCTATATGTCTCTCAACACCTTGGAAGTCTGGAATTAAGGTCTCCATAGTTGTATCTGGGTTGAGTCTCCTAACGCTTCTCACTGTCTCAGCCCAAATTATTGAACCCTGATCATGTAAATCATCACGATCAACAGATGTTATTACAGCATGTTTAATTTTCATAACAGAAATCGATTTTGCAACTTTTTCAGGCTCCTCCCAGTCAACTGTTTCTGGTTTTCCAGTTTTAACTCCACAAAACCCACAAGATCTCGTGCAAATGTTACCTAAAATCATAAATGTAGCTGTACCCTCTCCCCAGCACTCACCCATATTTGGACAACTACCTGATGAGCATATGGTATTTAATTTATACTTATCAACTAATCCTCTGATTTCAGAATATTTTTTACCTGTGGGTAATTTTACTCTTATCCACTCAGGTTTTTTTTTAAAATCCGATCTCTGCTTTGAAATGATTCTATTAGTTTTCTTTAAATCGATACGACTCCAACTTTCTTCTACTTTATTATCTAAAATTTTTGTGCTCAATCTACCTTTATTTAAGAGTTTACAAATATATAACTATATAATCAAAATTTATACTAAAGTTATATACCAAATTGAAAAGATTGTTAAAAAAACTATTCCTGAAAACGAATATAGCTTCATTGATTTCGAAAGTTTATACTTCTCTGGCATAAATTTACTATTCACAAGAGAATAATTCATAATTGCATAAATAGGTGCAGTGACGAATGACAGAATAGTTGCTATTTGGATCAAGTTGCCCATTTCTGATTCGAAAAACACAAAAATTATCATTGTTATTATTGCTATAATTAAAATCCATCTATTATATCCACTAAATTTCTTAAAGTTCAGTAATCTTAATGTTTGACTCATAGCTCTTGGGGAGGCATCTAAACAAGTTATAGTGGTGCTAAGCATTGTTGTGAATGCGGCAACAGAAATCAAAATTTTAACATTATCTCCTAAGTTGATTGTATATAGTTGTATCAGTTGATTAGCAAACTCAGATCCATTATTTGAAAATGTTTCTCCTGACCCAAACATAACAAAAGCACCAAGTAAAATAAAGCATAAACCGATTAATACAGTTGTAGTATAACCTACATTGAAATCAAATAATGCTGATTTGTGGTCCATTCTATTGTTCAATTTTACTTTTTCTTTGGTCCAGATGGATTGCCAAATTGAAATATCTAAAGGAGCAGGCATCCAGCCCATAAAAGCAGCCAAAAAAATTATTCCTGAAACTTCGATTGGAAATATTTGATTGGTTGTTATTTCTCCAGGATTATTATTAATTGCAAAACCTACTGCAAGTAATGTTGATAGGACTAAAATTAGAATAACTAATTTTATAAAATTATCAAGTAATTTATATTTTCCAACTGTAAGAATTACAATACAAAGAACTAAAATGAACAATGACATTACGGTTATATTTTTTGTAAAACCAAAAAGTTCAATTGCCAATCCTGCAGTTACTATTGTTACAGCTGCTTGGATTGTAAAAATTGTAACAATTGATAGTATTAAATAGATGAATAGTACGTAGTTACCAATTTTTTTATAACCTTGTAATAAGGTTTCACCTGTTGAAATAGCGTATTTAGTCCCAAATAAAAAAAATGGATATTTAAAAAAATTACATAACAATAATGCCCAAATTAACCCAAAACCAAATTCTGCACCAGCCTTGGTTGATTGAACAAGATGGGAAACTCCTATGGCAGCCCCTGCAAATAATAAACCAGGCCCCAGTTTCTTAACTTTATCAATCATTATTTTTAATTTTTTCTATCAAAAGTTTTTTTGCTCTAAAAATTTTAATCTTAATTGTATTGACAGGTTGGTTGAGCTTATCAGAAATTTCCTTAATTGATAGGTCATCAAAATACCTATATTTTAAAACTTCTTTATAATTAGGTTTTAATTGATTTATTTTTTCCTTTAGCTCGTCAAAGCTCTCTTTCTCAATAAAATCTTCTTCTGGACTTCTTGACAAATTATGTTTTTCAATATTTTCATAATCATCAATTATTGTTTTCTTTTTTCTTAATTGGTCTGAATAAGTATTTTTTGCAATTGAAATCAACCATGTTTTAAATAAAAACTTTTTGTCATAAAGTTTTATTTTTTGAAATGCCTTTGAAAATGTTTGAATCGTAATTTCCTCAGACACGTACTCATTTGAGGTTTTTTTCAGTATGTAGTTGTAAACATAATCCCAGTTTTCATTCAACAACTTATTAAAAGGAGTCTTTTTTTCATCAAAATTTGAACTCATTTATATCAATTCAAATTAAAATCGGATTTCTTGCAATCATTTTCATCTGGAAGCTTTCCACACAAACTACAGGGCTTGCCCTCTTTATTTAAAAATGGATTATTTGACGCACATGTTCCTGAAAACTTACCATCTTTTTTAAAAATTATTTTGATTGAAATTCCTGCGAAAGCAATAGTTAATAGAATAATTGATATAAAAAATAGTTCCATGAATTAAATGATGTTAACCTCTTCCTCAAGCAAGATATCAAATTTTTCTAAAACCTTAGATTTTATTTTTTGTGAAAATGAATATATTTCTTTGCCAGTTGCATTACCAAGATTTGTGATTACCAATGCTTGATTCTTATACACACTAACATTTTTTTCTTTGATATTTTTAAAACCACAATTTTCAATGAGCCATGCTGCTGATAATTTATATTTTACCTCATTTTCTTTATAAAAAACTAGTTCTTTAAACCTTTCCTTAAGTTTTGTCAATGTATCCTGAGATACAATAGGGTTTTTGAAAAAACTACCTGAATTACCTATTACTGATGGGTCCGGTAATTTATCTTTCCTAATATCACTAACTATTTCTGCAATATCTTTAATTGTAGGATCCTTTACTTTTTTACTTTTTATGACATCGTTTAAGCTTTTATAAGATTTATTAATCTTATGATTATTTTTTGATAATTGGAGAACAACTTCTGTTATAATGAACTTATTTTTTAACGATTTTTTAAAAATTGACGACCGATAAGAAAATTGACAATCATTTATTTTGAACTCCTTTTTTTCTAATGTGTCAATAAAATAACCTGAACATGAGAGAAAAATATTTTTAATTTCTACTCCATAAGCACCAATGTTTTGAATTGGAGCACCGCCTACATATCCAGGAATTGATATCAAATTTTCTACTCCACCAAGGTTTTTTGATATTGCCCATTTCACAAAATCGTCCCATATTTCCCCAGCTCCAATTGAAACGCTAACATGATTATTGTTTTCTGAAATAATTGTTATTCCCTTAATTTTTACATTAATTATAGGGGTTTGGACATTATTAGTAAACAAAATATTCGAACCTCCACCAAGAATAAAAACCTTTCTATCTTTCAATGAGTTCAGTGTTTTTAATAACTCATCTTCAGAATAGACTTCATATAATTCTTTGGAAATCACATCAACTCCGAAGGAATTATATGATTTTAGAGAAATATTTTTTTTCAAAAATTATGATTAAAATTGGAGATTTACTAATTCATTTGTCCATCATCTTCCTCTTCCTCTTCTTCTAAAACTTCACCCATAATTCTTAAAATCACGGTGGGAGTTTTTGCATTTGAATTTACAGTCACAGCTTTTCGAAAAATTCCAACTCTCTTGGTATCGTAATTAACTTCAATTTGACCTTCAGCACCTGGTTCTATTGGTTTTTCAGGCTTTTTCGGAATCGTACATCCACATGATGATGAAATCCTTGTAAAAATCAGCGGTGCATCACCAATATTTTTAAATTTGAAGACTTTTGTTCCATCAGATTTAAAATCAATTTGTCCATAATCAATAGAATTGGTTTCAAATTTAATTTCAGCTTGTTTTTCCTGTGCTAAATTTAAAGCTGAAAAGAAGCAAAAAATTAATGTTGTTAATTTAAGTGTGATTTTCATATCATTTGAATTTATACAAATTTAACTCTTTTACAAAAAAATAACTATACTTTTAATAATTCTCTGTAGTTAGTTACTTTTGCTTAAAATATTTAAATGGGAATTGAAAAAATTTACAATCCATTATTAATTGAAAATAAATGGTTAGTAAAATGGGAAAAAGAAGATTTTTTTAAATCTGACCCAAACGATGAGACACCCTATACAATTCTCATTCCTCCACCTAATGTTACTGGTATTTTGCATATGGGTCACATGTTGAATAATTCAATTCAAGACATTTTAATTAGAAAAGCAAGATTAAGCGGATATAATGCATGCTGGGTTCCTGGAACAGACCATGCTTCTATAGCGACAGAGGCTAAAGTAGTTAATAAGCTCAAAGAGATAGGTATAAAAAAACATGAATTAAGTAGGGATGAGTTTATACAGCATGCTTGGGATTGGACGAATAAACATGGAGGAATCATTTTAAACCAGCTCAAAAAAATAGGTTGTTCCTGTGATTGGTCAAAAACAAAGTTTACCCTGGATCCAGATATGTATGAATCTGTACAGAAGATGTTTATTAAACTTTATCACGATGGTTATTTATACAGAGATAAAAAAATTGTTAATTGGGATCCTGAGGCAAAAACTACCCTATCTAATGAAGAGGTTGTTTATAAAGAAAAAACAGCAAAACTTTTTTACTTAAAATACAAACTAGAAAGCTCAGAAGAATTTTTATTGGTTGCTACAACTAGGCCTGAAACAATTTTTGGTGACACTGCTGTTGCAGTAAATCCAAATGACAAGAGATACAGTAAACTCATTGGTAAAAAATTAATCGTTCCGTTAGTTAATAGGGCTGTTCCGATTGTGGGTGACAACAGTGTTGATTTAGAATTTGGAACAGGTTGTCTTAAAGTAACTCCTGCTCACAGTGAGAAAGATTTTGAAATAGGTTTAAGGAATAATTTAGACATAATAGATATTTTTAATGATGATGCTTCTCTAAATGAATACGGAATGCATTATAAATCATTAGATAGATTTTCTGTAAGAAAAAAAATAATCAATGAGCTTGATGAAAAAGGATTATTAGATAGGTCAGAGGATTATTCTCACAATATTGCTTTATCTGAGAGGACTAGTTGTGTAGTTGAACCAAAACTTTCTACTCAATGGTTTGTAAAGATGAAAAAATTATCCAAGCCAGCTTTAGAGCTGGTTTTAAATGGAGATATTCAATTTTACCCCAAGAAATATGTAAAAACTTATAAAAATTGGCTTGAAAATATTAGAGATTGGAATATTTCTCGTCAATTATATTGGGGGCACCGAATCCCAGTATTCTATTTAAAAGAAGACAAATCAAAATATGTTGTTTGCTTGTCAGAATCTGAAGCCATAAAGCTTTTTGAGGAAAAATATAATATTAAGGATTTAGTTCCTGCTGAAATTGTCCAAGATGAAGATGTTTTAGATACATGGTTTTCCTCTTGGTTATGGCCAATTAGTGTTTTTGACGGCATAAGAAGCCCCAACAACTCTGAAATTAATTATTATTACCCAACTACTGACCTCGTCACAGGACCAGATATTATATTTTTTTGGGTAGCCAGAATGATTATTTCTGGAAATTATTTACGTCAAGAAATCCCTTTCAGGAACGTTTACTTTACTGGCTTAGTTAGAGATAAAAAAGGCAGAAAAATGTCAAAACAATTAGGCAATTCACCTGATCCAGAAATTCTTATAAAAAAATATGGTGCTGATGGAGTTCGAGTTGGTTTGTTGTTTTGTGCTCCTGCAGGAAACGATTTACTATTTGACGAAACTTTATGTAATCAAGGAAAAAATTTTTCCAATAAAATTTGGAATGCTTTCAGGCTAATTGAAGGTCTGAAAATTGATGACAGTCAGCAAAGTAAATCTCACAATGAATTTGCCATCAAATGGTTTAATGAAAATTTGAATAAGAAAGTCCTTTCAATTAATGAATCATTTAAAAATTTTAAAATATCAGAGGCATTAATGATTCTTTATAAACTTTTTTGGGATGACTTTTGTTCAATTTATCTAGAAATTATAAAGCCAGAATTTGGAAAAGCAGTTTCAAAAAAACTTAAACACTCAACCCTTGCTTTTCTTGAAAAATTATTGACTTTATTACACCCATTTATGCCTTTCATAAGTTCGGAAATTACGGACCAAATAGTCTCTAACAAAAATTTCAATATTAAAAAATCAAATTGGCCAGAATCAATAAAATTCGATTCAGAAATCATAGAAAATGTTAATTATTCAATCGAAATTGTTTCAAGAATAAGACACTTTAAAAAAGAAAATTCACTGTCTTTCAAAGATGTTTTAAAAATTTATTTTGAGAATGATTTGATAGATAATCAGATTAGGATTGTTAAGAAACTGACTAATTGTGATTTAATTAAAAAGCAACTAAAAGGTAAGGATTCAGATACTTCCTTTATAGTTGGTAAGTTTGGTTATATCGTTGATCAAATGGATAAAATTTTTAATGAAATAGATTTTGATAAATTGAAAGAAGAATTAAATTATAATTTAGGCTTTAAAAATATTTTGGAAAAAAAGTTATCAAATAAAAATTTCGTTTCAAATGCTCCAAAGGAAGTTATTCAAAAAGAAAGAAAAAAACTAGAGGACGTAAGATCGAAAATTAAAATTTTGGAGGAAGGAATTAAAAAACAAAATAATTAAGACTCTACGATAACATCCTCACCACCTTTTAAGTATTGGTTTAATTTTACGTTAATTTTCTTATCAACTGGAATAAAAACATCTACCCTTGACCCAAACTTAATAAATCCTGCGTCGGCCCCTTGAACTACCTTTTGACCAACCTCAGCATAGTTTACTATCCTTCTTGCAAGCGCACCAGCAATTTGTCTGTATAAAATTTCACCAAAATTTTTATTTTCAACAACTATTGTTGTTCTTTCATTTTTTTCAGATGATTTTGGATGCCACGCAACAAGGTATTCACCGGGGTGATATTTACTGTAGTTAATCACTCCACCAATTGGATATCTTGTAACATGAACATCAAGTGGAGACATAAAAATAGAAATTATGATTCTTTCATCTTTGAAATATTCCTTTTCGTATACCTTTTGAATATTTACCACTTTACCATCAACAGGTGAGATTATATGATTTTGATTCAGTTTTGTTTTTCTCTTCGGGTTTCTAAAAAACTGTAAAATAAGTATTAAGATGGATAGAGATAGTAGTTGTAAAAACATTTTTAAAAAACCGTCATCTAAAAAATATTCTAACAATAATATATCTCCAATTACAGCAGTTAAAAAAATTACAATTATTGTATGACCTTCTTTATGAAACATTTTCAAAAATTATTATGATCAATAAAAAAAATGGAAAAGAAAATATTATGCTATCTAATCGATCGAATAAACCACCATGACCTTTAATCCAATTTCCAAAATCCTTTATTTTTAATTGTCTTTTTATTTTTGATTGAATTAAATCTCCCATAATTGCAAAAAAACACATTATTAAAGATGAGGCTATTGCTAACAAACCATCAATTTGGAAGAATTGACCCAAATAAAATCCAAAAATAATTGTAAAAATAATTGATCCATAAACACCCTCAATTGTTTTTTTTGGTGAAACAGACTCATACAATTTCTTTTTCCCAAATTTTAGCCCAATAAAATATCCTGCGGAATCTACTCCCCATATTAATACTAAGTAGGCAATCATATACATCTGAAATTTTTTGAAATCAATATTAAGAAAAGGGGAAGAAACTAATAAAATAAGAGGTAATGTTAACAAAAATATTGGCCAAGCCTTACTGGTAAAATAGCCGTAAAATTTTCTTTTGGAAATAAGAAAGAATAAAAGAACGGGATATAAAATTAAATAAAGGATTATCAACATGTAATAAATTCCATCAGCTTCCTCAATATTAGGGAAATTCAATGCCGGACCAATTAGTGGTAGTAAACCAAACACAGTAACCATGAATATTGGAAAAAATTCAGTACTCACAAATAAACTGTAATCTTGATTCCATCTTTTTAGAAAATCTAAGTGTTCAGGATCTTTTCTCAATACTTTTCCGTATTCAACTAAAACTATTATTGCAGATATATACATAACAATCATAAAACTGACCGGATGAATTAAGGCAGATAACATAATAATAACATAAAAAATGGATGATATAGATCTTAATTTTAAGTCTTTCATTATAAATTCTCTAAAAGAATTAGATATAGATTTTTTGCACTGCTTCCGTACGTAAGAAAGTTTAAATCATTATCCTCCCCTCTTTTGAAGTTTTTGATTGAAGTAATATTGGATGGTAAGTTATTAGAATATTTATGCCTTATCCCCTCTAAACCTTTACTTACAGTTTGAGACAGTTGACTTGTTTTAGCAAGTACAATTATATTATTAGGTAAATCTTTGATTTTATGTGATTCTACTTGATTTGCACTAACTAAAATACTACCGTCCTTTGCAACAAGAAATTCACAATCAGTAATGAATATTACTGAATTTAGGTTTGCTTTGTTCGTTTCATATTTGAAATCTAAAACATACTGATTAATAATATTTTCATTAAAGCACAATATGCTCGAGCTTGACCAATTATTCTCTTCAATTATCTTTGAAAAGAATTCGGTCGACTCATATACAGTAGAGGCATAAAGGAATTTACCCCCATTATTACTAAAATTTACTGTAAACTTATTTTCAACAATTTCATCTTTTTTTGGGAGATACTTATATTCTTCCTCTTTGTTGTCATCATTTTTTGATGGTTTTTTATTGAAAAGAGATGAAAAGAAATTTTTCAAAAAAATGATTTACCATAAAGATAAATTTATAGAATCAAAAAATCAATAAAAAGATATGAGTTTATTTTTTGACCGGAATTTCTTTAAAAGGTCTTTCACCAAATATCCTAATTAAATCTTCCTTAAAAATTACTTCTTTCTCAAGCAAGTAATCGGCAAGATGAATTAGTTTCTTTTTATGCTTTTTTAATAGAGCAAGAGCTCTTTTAAATTGAGCCTCAATAATATTAGAAATTTCTTTATCAATAACCTGTGCTGTTGTATCACTGTAAGGCTTTGTAAATCCATATTCATTTTGACCACTTGAGTCATAATATGTAAGGTTGCCGATTTTATCATTCAATCCATATACAGTAACCATTGATCTGGCTTGCTTTGTTACTTTTTCAAGGTCACTTAGTGCGCCTGTTGAAATCTTATTGAATATAATTTTCTCAGCTGCTCTACCTCCAAGAGCAGCACACATTTCGTCAAGAATTTGCTCAGTTCTAACAATTTGTCTTTCTTCAGGCAGGTACCATGCAGCACCCAATGATCTTCCTCTTGGTACAATGGTTACTTTTACTAATGGAGCAGCGTGTTCAAGCATCCAGCTGACTGTTGCATGACCTGCTTCGTGGTAGGCAATTGTTTCTTTCTCTTTGGGGGATATAATTTTATTTTTCTTTTCTAATCCACCTACAATTCTATCAACTGCATCCAGAAAGTCTTGTCTACCAACAGATTTTTTAGACTTTCTAGCAGCTATTAGTGCAGCCTCATTACAAACATTTGCAATGTCCGCTCCAGAAAAACCAGGGGTTTGTTTCGCTAAAAAATCAACATCTAAATCACGAGCCATTTTTAAAGGCTTTAGATGAACATCAAATATTTCTTTTCTTTCTCTAACATCAGGAAGGTCAACATAAATTTGTCTGTCAAATCTTCCAGCCCTCATCAATGCCTTGTCTAAAACATCAGCCCTATTAGTAGCTGCCATCACAATTACATTTGTATTTGTACCAAATCCATCCATTTCTGTTAAGAGTTGATTCAGTGTATTTTCTCGTTCGTCATTAGAGCCAGTTATATTATTTTTACCTCTGGCACGTCCGATTGCATCTATTTCATCAATGAAAATTATTGCCGGTGATTTGTCTTTAGCTTGTTTAAAAAGATCTCTAACTCGTGAGGCACCAACCCCAACAAACATCTCTACAAAATCTGAACCTGAAAGTGAGAAGAAGGGAACTTTAGCTTCTCCTGCAACAGCTTTAGCTAAAAGAGTTTTACCGGTACCAGGTAAGCCTACTAGAAGTGCCCCCTTGGGTATTTTTCCACCTAGCTTGGTATATTTTGTTGGGTTTTTAAGAAAATCAACTATTTCTTTGACTTCTTCTTTTGCTCCCTCTAGACCCGCTACATCTTTAAAACTAACTTTAACATCGCTTTTTTCATCAAAAAGTTTTGCTTTGGATTTTCCTATGCTAAAAATTTGAGAACCGGCTCCACCAGCTCCACCGCCTGCCATCCTTCTCATAAAATATATCCATAAGCCTATCAAAATTATAAGTGGTAATAATCCTAACAAGACATCTAGCCATTTGTTTTCAACAGTTCTAAATTCGTAACCAATAACCAATCCGCTATTTTGAGCATTTTCAAGTTTACGTTGGAAAAGTTCAAGATCCCCAACCTCACAGGTGTAATGAGGACCTAAACTATTTTTTTGACCAAGGAAATTTGACTTTGAAACTTGTCTGTGAACATCGCTTACAAGTGCACCCTCAGACAATGTAATTTCAGCGAGTGTTTTATTAATGATTATTACGTTTGATATATCTCCGGAGTTGAGATATTTTTCAAAAGTTGTAATGTTAATTTTTTTAACTGAGCTGAAATTATTCGAATTTCCGAAGTATGAAAATATTATAAATATTGAAATTATAAGTCCATAAATCCAATAGTTTGAATTATTTTGATTGCTAATTTTATTTTTTTTCTTATCCATTTACTTAATATTAATTAACTCTGCATCACCCCAAAGTTTTTCTAGTTGATAGGTTTCTCTAAATTCTTTCTTAAAAATATGAACAATAACATCAATGTAGTCCATCAATACCCAATTTTTATTTTCAAGACCTTCAATATTCAATGGTTTTTCTTTTAATTCTTTACTCACTGTTTTTTTAACTGAATTTGATATTGCATTTACCTGAATATTTGATTGACAATCACATATTACGAAATACTTAAAATCAACATTCTCAAGTTTTGTAAAATCTATAATATTAATATTCTCACCTTTAACATTTTCGATTCCTCTTATAATATTTTTAACTGTTTTATTTTTAATTTGCATTTAAATATTGCAGATTGAAATTAATCAAACTTAATGCCATCGATTCAACAAATGAATACATAAAATTAAACAAATCTTTGTTTAGCCAAAATTCATTAGTAGTTTATTCTTTTAATCAGACCAACGGTAAAGGGCAAAGAGGTAATATTTGGTCTAGTCAACCCTATAAAAACATCTGTATTTCATTCTACAATAAAATTGAAAAAACATCTGATGAAATGTTATTTAAAACAAATTTGTTTACATCATTAGCTGTTTTAGAAATTTTAAAATATTATGACATTCCCAAATTAAAAATTAAATGGCCTAACGACATTATGTCAGGAAATAAAAAAATTGCAGGTATTTTAATTGAAAATAGCTTTTTTAGAAATAAAATTGTTGACTCAATAATTGGTATTGGTTTAAATGTGAATCAAATAGATTTTGATTTAATCACAGGTGCAACGTCGATGAAAATATTAAAAAATGAGAGTTTTGACCTAAATAAACTATTCAAAGAATTCATTAAAAAGTTTTCTTTACTAGAGCACCAAATAAAAAATCTTTCCAAAGATAAATTGGTTAAAAAATTTACTTTTCATTTATATGGCTTAAGAAAAAAACAAAAATTTCAGATTGGTAATAAAGTTATTGAGGGTTCGGTTCTTGGAATTAGTGATGATTACAGATTAAAAGTCCAGATAGATAAACAAACTAAATATTTTGATAATGGTCAAATCAAATTAATTACTCAACTCTAAACCTTCTATGTTCCTTGTAATGTTGTTAAGAAAATTTTCGAGTGGTTTTTTTGCCATCATTTCAATCATTGTAGAAAAATTGCCATTAAAAATAATTTGACATTTTGTAGTAGTCATATTAATTTCAGATAAATTAATGAGTATTTCAAAATCAAAATTATCTGACCTAGATTTTAATGAAAATGAATCACGTGTTGTTCTTTTATGAATTAAGGATATATTAGGAAAACTTCCAATCTTTATTCTGAATGTATTTTCATTTAAAACCTCAAAACTAGCAACATCCTCCGCAAAAATTTTTTCAAAATTTTTTATTTCCTTGAAGAAGTTTATTAAAGAACTAATATTATTTTCTAAACCTTCTATTTCTCTTATAATTTCCATCTATTATATCCAATTTGCGGGATCATCTCTCCATCTAAGGATATGCTTCATTTCATCAGAATTAAAGAACTTTTCTTCTTTAGCATAATTTAGTAAGTGAGTGAATGATGAAAGCGAAAAATGATCAATATTATTTTCTAAAAAATTTTTTTTTGATAAATCAAAATCATAATTAAAAATACTTACCATTCCCAAAAGTTTAAGGCCCTCATTTTTTAATGAGTTGCAAGCTTTCAAACTACTCCCCCCTGTACTAATTAAATCTTCAATTACAACAACTTTATCACAATCTTTAAAATGTCCTTCAATACTATTTTTTCTACCATGAACCTTCGGGTTTGCTCGAACATATACAAAGGGTTTATTAAGCTCCTCAGCAACCAACATACCAATTCCTATTGCGCCCGTAGCAACTCCAGCAATCAATTCAGTTTCAGGGTATTTAATTGAAACTATAGCAGAAAGCTCTTTAGAGATGTATTTACGAATCTCAGGGTATGACAATATTATTCTATTATCGCAGTAAATTGGAGATTTCCAGCCTGAAGCCCATGTAAAAGGATTTTTGTGATTAAATTTTATTGCATTAATTTGTAGTAGAAGTTCAGAGGTTTTTTTGGCAATGTCTTCATCTAAAATCACTTAGCAAATGTATAAAGTTTTTATTAATAAGCTCTCAATTATTTTAACCTCTAAAAATAAGTCTTTGAGTCAGGAAAATTCGTTTTTACTCTCGAGTATAACACTTAATGAGATTTTAAAAAAAGTAAGAAAACATAAAAAAATTTTTTTATATCACCCCAAAAAATCTGAATTATTAAAAGTCTTTAAATGCAAGATAAGAGTAATTTTTGCATCAGGTGGAATTGTAAAGAACGATAACAATCAAATCTTATTTATATACAGACGAGGGAAATGGGATTTGCCTAAAGGTAAAGCAGAAAAGGGTGAATCAATCAGAGAAACTGCAGTTCGAGAAGTTATTGAAGAAACAGGAATAGAGAAGCTTAAAATTGATAAATATTTTTCAAATACCTTTCACATTGTTAGAAATAATAAAAAGTATTTTTTGAAGGAAACGTCATGGTTTCTAATGTCATCAAATTTTAAGGGTAAATTAAAACCTCAGCTCAACGAAGGAATAAAATCTGTAAAATGGAAAACTTTTGATGATGCAAAAAAAATAAAGAAAAAAACCTATGGTAATATTTCTATTATTTTGACAGATTTTTTAAAACAAAATTAGAAACAGTATCAGGAACCAATTTAATGAACTCTCCATTATTATTAATCAAATCTCTAACGATACTGCTGCTAATGAAAGATGTTTTTGCCGATGTTAGTATAAAAATTGTTTCGATTTTTGAAAGAAACCTATTTGTTCTTGCAATTGCCTTTTCAAATTCAAAATCCCCATTATTTCTTACTCCTCTCACGATAAATTTTGCATCTACCTTCTCACAAAAATCAATTGTTAATCCATCATAGCTTAATACTTTGATTTTCTTATCGTCTTTTACAACCCCTTTAATAAATTTCATTCTCTGCTCCAAAGTAAACATGGTCTTCTTCTCACTATTTTTACCAATACCAACAATAATTTCATCAAATAATAGTTTACTTCTCTTTAAAATATCAAAGTGTCCTAATGTAAATGGATCGAACGTACCTGGAAAAATGGCTCTTTTCACAATTACAAATTTAATTATTTAAAGCATTGCTAATCATGTATGATACTAAATCTTTCAACTTTAAGTTAGAAAGTCTTACTTGTTTTGGGAAAATACTTTCATCACTCATTCCCGGAATCGAATTTAATTCCAAAAAATAGGGAATGTCATCAACAATTATAAAGTCTATTCTTGCAAAACCGGATAGTTTAAGGTTTTCATAAATGAGTTCGGCAGAAGTTTTTACAATAATACTGATTTCATTAGGTATTCGCGCAGGAGTGATTTCACTACTTTTTCCCATATATTTCGCTTCATAATCAAAAAAATCATTTTCTGTTATAATTTCAGTAATCCCAAAGACTTTGATTTCATCTTCGTATTTCATTAATCCAACGGAAACTTCTGTGCCGTTCAGGCTTTCCTCAATTAAAATCCCATTACCCGAACCAAGCAGATTTTCAATATTTTTTTTTAATTCATCTTTGTCATTAACCTTGGTTACTCCAAAGCTACTCCCTGAATTATTTGTTTTTACAAACAAAGGAAACTTCATTTTATTAAAAAACTCAAAATCAAATATTTGATTATTGCTAATGAAAATTGATTTAGCACAACTTAGACCTAAATTTTTTGCAAAATCAATACACTCATTTTTGTTAAAAGTTATTTTAGCATTATTTGCGTTGGGACCCGTGTAGGGCATATTAATCCCATCAAAATATTTCTGAATGAGACCATCCTCACCAGGTGTTCCATGTATAATATTGAAAACCACATCAAATTCAATTTTGTTTTTATCAATTTTAAAACTAAAATCAGTTTCATCAATAGAATACTCGGTTCCGTTATATTTCACATACCAATTATTTTTTTCAATAATTACTTTGTATGGGTTAAATAATTTTGTATCAATATTTTGAAAAATATTATTTCCACTTCTAATTGAAATTTCAAACTCTTCAGAATACCCCCCCATCAAAACAGCTATATTTTTTTTCAATTTTTTTATTTTACTGAATATTTTAAAGATACTTATTTATATATATTTGTTCTTATAACCTATGAAGTTTTTATACAGCAGAATCTTTATAAAACAACTTTTTATCTCTGTTGTGATTTTTGCATTAATCTTACTGATCTCAATAATTTTTCTATTTTTTTACACAGGTCAAACTAATTATATAAAAGTACCTGATTTATATGGCTTAAACATTAATGAAGTAGAAAAGATACTCAGTGAAAAAAAACTAAACTTTGAGGTTTCTGATTCTATTTTTTATGATCCCGAAATTAGTCCCAACACGGTTGTAAGTCAAACACCCCTGATGGGCAAAGAAGTTAAAAAAAATAGAAAAATATATTTGACTATTAACCCGTCTGATTTTTCAAATGTAATATTTCCAGAGTTGATTCAATTGACCAAGAGAGCTGCTACATCATTAATTAATGCTCTTGATTTAGAGCTTGGAAATATTGAGTATGTGGATAATATTGGCAAAGATGTAGTTTTGGAGGTAAAATTTAATGACACTATAATCAGCTCAGGAAAATTAATTCCAAAGAAATCTAAAATAGACCTAGTTCTTGGAAATGGAAACAAATAGCCCAAATATTCAAGATTATTTTGATGATTTATTTGAGCATTTTTCTTTCGATGCTGATATCGGTCAAAATCCACTCAGGGTAGATAAATTTTTGATGAATAGAATTGAAAATGCCACACGTAACAAGATTCAGCATGCTGCAAAACAAGGGTTTATAATTGTCAACAACAAGCCTGTAAAACCAAGTTATAAGGTCAAACCAAAAGATAATGTTAAGGTTATGTTCCATCATCCACCTCATGAAAATCTTATAATTGCAGAAGACATTGAGCTAGATTTAGCCTATGAAGATGACCATATTATTATTGTAAACAAACCACCAAATTTAGTTGTTCATCCTGGACATGGAAACTATAACGGAACTTTATTAAATGGACTTATTCATCATTTCGAAAACCTGCCTAAAAATGTAGACGGTAGACCTGGTCTTGTCCATAGGATTGATAAGGATACAAGTGGTTTATTGGTGATAGCAAAAACTAACAAGGCATTAACCAATCTTGCAAAACAGTTTCTTTCAAAATCAATCAAAAGAAAATACGTTGCTTTGGTTTGGGGAAGCTTATTAAATAAAAGTGGAACTATTGATGAATCACTTGCAAGAGATAAAAAAAACAGGATGATTATGTCAGTTCCTGCTGATTCTACAAAAGGTAAAAGATCAATAACACACTACAGAGTGATTGATGATCTAGGTTATGTATCCTTGGTGGAGTGTGAATTAGAAACTGGGCGTACACACCAAATCAGAGCTCATATGAAGCATATCGGTCATCCAATATTTAATGATGCCAGATACGGAGGTGATAGAATTTTGAAGGGCACAATTTTTTCAAAGTATAAGCAATTTGTAGAAAATGCATTCAAACTATTACCCAGACAAGCTTTGCATGCCAAGACCTTGGGTTTTAATCACCCTGAAAGCAAAGAAAAAATATTTTTTGAGTCTGAACTTCCAGACGATTTTTCATTATGCTATGAAAAGTGGAAAAATTATTCAAAAAATATTTAATTTTGACTAATGAAAATTATTATATCTCCAGCCAAGTCTTTAGACTTTGATAGTGAACTTAATTCCCAAAATGTTTCAGTGCCAAAATTTTTAGAAAAAGCCTTGGCTATAAACTCAATTTTAAAGCAAAAATCTCCTAGCGATTTAATGAATTTACAGTCTATATCTGAAAAACTTTCTGACTTAAATTGGAAAAGAAATTTAAAATTTTCTAAAAATCACAATGGTGATAATTCAAGACCTGCAATTTTCGCTTTCAATGGAGATGTCTATGAGGGATTAGATGTTAAAACTCTAGATGTCAAAAAAATTGATTTTTTACAAAATAATCTCAGAATTATTTCTGGTCTTTATGGAGTTTTAAAACCATTGGATTTGATTCAACCTTACAGGCTCGAAATGGGTACAAAAATCAGTATTAATGGTTCTTCAAACCTCTATGAATATTGGTCCAATGATATAACAAAATTTTTATCTGATGAATTGCTTTCGTCTGAATTTTTATTGAATTTAGCTAGTAATGAATATTTTTCTGCAATTGATAAATCTAAAATTAACTCAGAAATAATTTCACCCATTTTTAAAGATTTCAAAAATGGTAAACTAAAAATAATATCATTCTATGCAAAAAAAGCTAGAGGAATGATGGTACGTTATGTTGCTGACCATCAAATTGATAGTTATGACAATTTATTGTCTTTTAACTATGGAGGGTATATTTTTAATGAAAACGAGACAACAGTTAGAAATCAACCTGTCTTTACTAGGTAGTTAATCTTTCAGGCTTTTTATAAAATCTGAAGTTTTGCAAATACCATTCTCTGAAATCCAATTTATATAAGCAGAGCCGATAATTGCTCCACGACTATATTTACCAGCATCAATAAAAGTATCTTTATTACTGATGCCAAATCCAACTAAAAGAGGAGATTTTAACTTCATCGAATTAATTCTTTTAAAATATTTTTTTTGGAAGGAATCAAATGAGTCAATAGCACCTGTTACATTGTAGCTACTAACCATATAAATAAAACCTTCGGAAATTTTATCTATATATTTTATTCTTCGTTGTGAAGTCTGAGGTGTAATTAAAAACATGTTTAGTAATCCGTAACTTTTAAATGTTTTTTGGTACTTATCGTTATAAATATCAACTGGTAGATCAGGTATTATTAGACCATCAACTCCCACTTCTTTACATGACTTACAAAATTTTTTAATTCCGAATTGCAATATCGGATTGAAATAGCCCATAATAACAACCGGAACATCTGTGATTTTTCTCAAATCCTTTAATTGCTCAAATAATAAGCTCGTGTTCATGCCATTATTTAATGCAACGGTTGAACTTTTTTGAATCGTTGGTCCATCTGCGAGAGGATCGCTAAAAGGGAGCCCTATTTCAATCATTTCAACTCCAGCGGAATCCAATTCTTTAATGATTGAAAGGGTATCATTTTTTTTTGGAAAACCAGCAGTAAAATAAATGGACATAATAGCCCCATCTTTTTCAAATACTTTATTAATTCTATTCATCAGATGGTTTTATATAAATTCTTTTACCCTGAATATTATGAATATCACCTGGCGTATAGTTTACCTCCTTGTGTAATGGTCTTTCTTCAAATTGACGGCCTAATCCAGGTGGTATTTTCATTGCATCACTAATTCGAAATTTGATATGATCTTTCAATGAATCCAATATTAATTTATTTTCAATCGTATTTGCAAGATTGATCAATTCTTCAGGGTCATTTTGGTGGTCGTAAAGCTCAAAACCATCACTGCCATTCTCGCCCCACATTGTAAGTCTATATCTATCTGTTTTTATACTGTAACCTTCAAATTTTTTTTTATGTTGAGAGGCCTTCCATCTTGTAAGTGCACTCTCCCTAACTTTAAAATCACTTTCTTTAAATATGGGTACTAAACTTTTACCAACAACATGAGATGGGGTTTCAATTTTACTAAGGTCTGTCAATGTTGGATATATATCAATAAGTTCAACAGGTGAGTTAGAGACTAATCCAGTTGGAACCTTTGGTCCAGAAAATATTAATGGTACTCTAGTTGAATTTTCAAATAAGGTTTGTTTTTGCCAATGACCATGTTCACCCAAATGATATCCATGGTCTGATGTAAAAACAACTATAGTATTTTTATCAAGACCAGTTTTTTTTAGTTTCTTTAATATTCTTCCAATTTGAGCATCAACAAATGTTGTTGTTGCGTAATAAGCTTCCTTTATTTCTTTGGCAAGTTGATTATGTTCAGGGTAGTTTAGTTTAATTTGGTCTCTCTTCCATCTAACAGAAGCTCGAGCTGGTTCAGGAAGTGTGCTTAGATACTCATCTGAACTGCCAGAGTAAGTTATTTCCATTTTATTTTGATCATACATATCAAAATATTTTTTTGGAGCAACAAATGGAGTATGAGGTCTATACATTCCAACTGCTAAAAAAAACTTTTTTCCATTTTTTGAAAACTTTTCTAATTGTTCAATGGCCTCAGAAGCACCAATACCATCAGTTTGTTCCTCGTCTTCCCCATCAGCAGCCAGCCAACTCAATGTTCCACCGTATTGCCTAGGTTTGAGTGTCTTTATTTTGTATTCTTCTTCCTTATCTCGACCGTAGGGATTAATTGTATATGTCCAAGTACTAATATCATCTTGTGCCCCAGATGTACCAATAGTTCCTGGATTACCATAATGATATATTTTTCCAATTCTTACAGATGTGTAGCCTCTTTGTTTAAAGCGTTGACCTAAAGTAATGACATCGGGTATTGTTTGACGAACATCTACATCAAGCTTTGTATGCTTAGTTTGATTTGAATACATTCCAGTCATTAGTGAGGTTCTAGATGGACCACATAATGGAAATTGATTGTGAGCGTTTAAAAATAACACTCCATTCTCAGCTAGTTCATCTATATTGGGACTAATAACTTGTGGATGACCATATGATCCCAAATCACAGTTTAGGTCATCTGTCATAATGAATAGTACATTTAAATCTTCGTTGTTGTGGGTTACTTTATTATTATCACATGAGAAAAAAAATAATGTCAAACAAAATATTAGAGATGTTAGATGTTTCATAATTTGAAATATTCAATAAATGTATCTAAGTCTTTATCACCTCGTCCTGAGCAATTAAATACAACTATATCATCCTTCTTGAATTTTTTTTGATCTAAAACAGCAAATGCGTGTGCAGTTTCAATCGCTGGTATGATTCCTTCCATCTGAGAAAGTAACAATCCCCATTCCATTGCTTTTTTGTCAGTTACTGAAAAAAATTCCCCTCTGCCGCTTTTATAAAGATTGGCGTGCATTGGGCCAATTCCTGGATAGTCAAGCCCTGCTGAAATTGAGTAGGGTTCAGTAATTTGACCATCATTTGTTTGCATTAGTAATGTTTTTGATCCATGAATTATCCCCTCTTTTCCTAAAATTGATGTTGCTGCACTTTTTCCAGTATTAACACCTTTACCAGCAGCTTCAACACATATAATTTTAACATTTTTATCATTTAAAAATGGATAAAAAATACCTGCTGCATTACTACCACCTCCAACACAGGCTATCACATAATTAGGTTTAGATTGATTTTCTAATTCTTGCAGTTGATTAATAGTTTCATAACCAATAACTGACTGAAATCTTGCAACCATATCGGGAAAAGGATGAGGACCAACAACAGACCCGATTATGTAATGCGTATCAACTGGGTTGCTAATCCAATCTCTTATTGCTTCGTTTGTTGCGTCCTTTAACGTTCTGCTTCCAGATTTTGCTGGTCTGACTTCTGCACCTAACATTTTCATTCTAGCTACATTTGGAGATTGTCTCTTGATATCAACTTCACCCATATAAATAATGCATTTAAAACCTAGTAATGCACACACAGTTGCTGTTGCAACACCATGTTGTCCTGCGCCAGTTTCAGCAATAATTCTTTTTTTCCCTAATTCTTTGGCAAGAAGAATTTGACCTATTGTATTATTTATCTTATGTGCTCCGGTATGACACAAATCTTCTCTTTTCAAATAGACTTTACATTTAAATTTCTCTGAAAGTGATTGTGCAAAATATAGCGGAGTTGGTCTACCAACATAATCTTTTAATAATTGATCAAATTTTTTCTTAAACGATTTTGATTTTGAAACTTTGATATAATTTAAAGTCAGTTCATTTAAATTGGGATAAAGCATTTCAGGGACGAATGCCCCACCAAAATCCCCATAAAAACCTTTTTTATCTACATTGTAATTTATCATATCAATTTTTTTAAAAATTCCTTAATTTTTTTAATATTCTTTTTTCCAGGACCAACTTCAAATTTGCTATTTAAATCAATGCCATAAAAAGAATTATTTTTTTCTCTCAAATACTTTATTTTTTCAACATCATCAAAATCAATACCACCACTTAGGATAAATTTTTTTTCAATTTTATTTTTTATTAAAATATCCCAATCAAACTTTTTACCACTTCCACCATACTTTTTTGTGAAAGTATCAAAAAGTATAATATCACAGCAATTATAAAACTTCTTAATTAAATCAATACTAATTTTCTCATCAACTCTAAATACTTTTATTACTCTACATTTTTTTTGAATCTGTTTGCAATATTTCACGTCTTCATCTCCGTGTAGTTGTACGTATTTAAGTGATAACGATTCGACAATCTCAAAAATTTTTTCTATTGATTCATTTACAAAAATACCAACACTATTTAAGTCTTTATCCATATCAACGGGATGATTAAAAAAAAATCTTGGGGATTTTTCATAAAAAATAAAACCAAAAAAATCAATATTCAGTTTACTGAGACTTGATAAGTCGGACTTATTATTTAATCCACAAACCTTAACTTTCACCTTTTATTTGATTTATTAGATTACCCAATTTATATCCCGGATCAATCTCCCTCATAAATAATTCTCCAATTAAAAACCCATCATAACCAAAATCAATTAATCTTTTCAGTTCCTCAAATTTATATAAACCACTTTCAGATATTTTAACAAATGATTCAGGTATTTCTTTTCCAATCTCGATACTGTTTTCCACATTAACAGAAAAATCTTTTAAATTTCTATTATTAACTCCGATTATATCCACGCTATCAATACAAACTTTTTTTAGTTCGTCTTTTGAATGAATTTCCACCAGAACATCTAAATCTAATTCTTTAGCTAATTCTGAAAGTTTGATTATTTCTTTGTCTGTCAAGCATGTTGCAATTAATAAGATTGCATCAGCACCTAAATACTTAGATTCAAACACTTGGTATTCATCAACTATAAAATCCTTTCTTAATATTGGTAGATCAGTAAGTTTACGAGCAAGAATAAGATCATTTTCAGAACCTGAAAAAAAGTTTTTTTCGGTTAAAACTGATATTCCAGAGGCTCCATTTTTCTCATATCCCTTTATTATTTTGCTGCTAGGGGTTTGAAAATTTATTTCTTTTTTTGACGGTGATTTTCTTTTATGTTCAGCAATAATTGAAATTTCACTTTCTTTTATTTTTTTGGAAAGTGAATAAGTTTGTCTGTGAAAACTTTCAGATGATTTAATTTCATCAAGACCTCTAATCTTTTTTTGCAGATTGGTTTCCTCTTTTCTTTTTAATACTATTTTTGAGAGTATATTCATAAACTTAAAATCTGAACTTTTTTTAGACTATTTAGTGCATTTCCTGATTCGATTGATTCTTTTGCAATCGATAAGCATTCACCAATTTCCTTGTCTGTTATTGTTTGTATTGCAATTGCTGAATTTGCTAAAACAACATTGGTTTGACTTTTTGTTGCTTTATTTTCAAGTATTTTTATAAAAATATCTACAGAATCTTTAATCTTTATTCCGCCTTCAATTTCTTTAGGATTTATTTTATCAAAACCAAAGTGATCAGGTGAATTGATTGACGAATTATTCCTTGATAATAATTTAAAATCATTGGTCAAGGAAATCTCATCATATCCATCCAAAGAATGAAGTATTGAATAATTTTTATTAGTATTTTCAAAAACGTAACCATACAACCTTGCGATTTCAAGGTTGTAAACCCCACTTATTTGATTTTTAGGTTGACAAGGGTTAACTAATGGTCCCAATATATTAAAGAATGTTTTAAATTTTAAATCTTTTCTAACTCTAGCTACATTTTTCATGGCAGGATGAAAAAGTGGAGCATGTAAATAGCAAAAACCTCCTTCATCTAAACATTTTTTTAGGTAATCCTGATCGTTTGATAATCTAACACCAAGATATTCCAAAACATCACTAGAGCCACAATTTGATGAAACCCCATAATTACCATGCTTTGTAACCTTATATCCAGCACCAGCCACTACGAAAGATGAAATCGTTGATATATTAAATGTGTTTTTACCATCTCCTCCAGTACCACACAAATCAATTGTTTGAAAATCTGAACCTAAATCTATTTTGATACACAAATCCAAAAGAGCATCTCTAAAACCTTCAATTTCTTGTACAGAGGGATTTCTCATTTTAAATATTGTTAAGAACGATGCAACTTGACTATCATTATATTTATTTGATGAGATTTCTTTCAGAATCTTTTTTGATTCTTCATAGCTCAAGTAGCTGTGATTGAATAATCTTTCTAAAATTTTTTTCATTATAACTCTAACCAGTTTTTTAAAATATCCTTACCATATTCTGTCAATATAGATTCAGGGTGAAATTGCACACCCCAGACTTTATAATCCTTATGTCTCAATGCCATTATATTTCCATCATTATCAGAAGCTAAAACTTCTAAATTATCATTTAGTTTTTCAACAACCCATGAGTGATATCTTCCTACTTTAATTTTCTTTGGAATATTTTTAAAAACTTTGTCCTCTGAAACTATTTTAATATCTGTTGCAACACCGTGAAAAACACTATCCAAATTTTTAAGTTTTCCTCCAAAAACCTCTCCAATAGCTTGGTGGCCTAGGCAAACTCCCATTATACTTTTTGTTGAGTAGAATCTTTTTATTAACTCTTTTGTTTGACCAGCTTCGTCTGGAATACCAGGGCCGGGAGAAATTAATATTTTATCAAATTTTTCTACAAAATCCATTGAAAATTCATCATTTCTTACAACACTAACTTCATAATCAAGGTCTTCCATGTAGTGCACCAAGTTGTAGGTAAAAGAGTCGTAATTATCAATAACTAATACTTTTTTATTCATAATTCTCTGCTTGTTCTATTGATTTTTTCAAAGCCCTAACTTTATTGTAGACTTCATTTAATTCATTTGTTTTTGAAGATTTGGATACAATTCCAGCACCTGCTTGAAAATATAATTTTTTATTTTTACTTAAAAAAGATCTAATTATTATGGCATGATTATAATTATAATCAAAACTAATAAAACCAATTGCTCCACCATAAAATGATCTTTTTGAACTCTCATACTTTTCAATTAGTTGCATTGCCATGTGCTTAGGGGCACCTGTCAGTGTCCCAGCTGGAAATGTTTCTCCTATTATTTTGTTGCTATCAACTTTGAGTTTGCCAGTAACTTTAGAAACTAGGTGAATGACATGAGAATAAAATTGTATTTCCCTATCTTTTTCTACTTTAACATTAGAACACGATCTGCTAAGATCATTCCTTGCAAGATCAACTAGCATCATGTGCTCACTATTTTCTTTGTTATCCTTGAATAATTTTGTCGCTTTTCTTTTATCGTCTTTATCGTTTCCAGTTCTTTTGAAAGTTCCTGCGATTGGATGAATTTCAGCCTTGTTATTATTTATAATTAGTTGAGCCTCAGGTGAACTTCCAAATATTTTAAAATCACCATAATCAAAGTAAAACAAATAGGGTGAGGGGTTGATAGACCTTAAATGTCTGTAAACCGTAAATTCATCTCCACTAAAATCTTGATAAAACTTTCTTGACAAAACGATCTGAAAAACATCGCCTCTCATACAATGTTTAATACCCATTTCAACCATTTTTTTATACTCTTCATCATCAATGTTAGATTCCAGTTTACTATTAGTTTTAAACTTAAATTGATTTATTTTTTTAGATTTTATTAGACCAATTATTTTCTTAATTATTTTTTTGTTGGTGTTATATGAGATTACATGTGCTTCATTATTAAATGTATTTATAACTATAATATTTTCGTAAAGTCTATATTTCATTATTGGAATTTCATCTTCTCCGTAGGAATTTTCAAGTTCTATTTTCTCAAAATATTCAACTGAGCTATAGCTTTGATATCCAAATATTGCCTTTGTAATAAAATTATTATTAGAATTTATGTCACATTTTAAATCAAACTTTTGCATGAATGATTTTAATTCAATTAGTAAGTCACAATTTTCATCAATTGATTTTTTTTCTGATTTATTATCAGGAAAAGAGGTTCTAATCTCATTGTTTTTTACATCGAATTCAGCAATAGGGTTACAGCACACATACGCATAGCTATTGTCTTTCGCACCATAATCACTGCTTTCTAATAGAATTGAGTTCGGATAATAATCGCGAAGTTTTAAGTAGATGCTTACTGGCGTATCAGTATCTACAATTAACTTTTTAATATTTGCATTTAATCTGTACATAAAAAAAAAGACTTGTCACATTGACAAGTCTATAATTAAAATTTAAAAAAAATCAATGCTGCGCTAGTTTTTACTAACTTGCCACCATATATTTTTAAATAAATTTTTCACACATCGAATATAGTTATTTTTCATTTATTTTCATATTAAAAATTATTTTTATAAAATTACAAGATTAACAGAGATATGAATATCAATATAGATACTCAAAACTGGAAAAAAAAGTTGTCAGAAAACCCTGATGCAATTTGTATTGATGTTAGAACGCCAAATGAATACAATGAATATCATATATCAAATTCAATAAACATAGATATTTACAATCCTCAAGGGTTTTTGAAAAAAATTAATGAATTTGATTTGTCAAAATCTTACTTTATTTATTGTAAATCTGGAAAAAGAAGCCAGATGGCTTGTGAAATTATGCAACAATATGGATTTAATAAACTGTTTAATCTTGAAGGGGGTATAGAGGACTGGATAGAAAAAGGGAATGATACGGTTAAATAAACTTAGGTACTTTTTAGAAAAGTATGGCTTTAGGGTTTGCTCAAGACTTGCAGATTTTTTGGGTATCAAATCAAAAGATGTTAGGCTTTTTTTTATATACAGCAGTTTTTTTAGCCTAGGTTTGGGGTTTCTCTTTTATCTTGTGCTTGCTTTTTGGATGAGAATAAAAGATATGTTATATTCGAAGAGAACTTCAGTATTTGATCTCTAAATAACTTTTTATGAATTATATAATTATACAACTGCTTAATATTATTAATTATTTTAATTTTTTACAGGAAAAGGGACTCGATCAACGCATTGACGAAGCATTTCAACCCATCTCAGATATATTTAATAAATATGTTTTTTACCCCATTGGGGATTACCCTTTTGTCATTTATCTACTGGTTGGTAGTGCTCTTTTCTTTACGTTAGTTTTTCTTTTTCCAAACGTTAGATATTTTATAACCGCAATAAACGTAGTGAGAGGCAAGTATGATAATTTAGAAAAAACTGAATCAAGTAGTAAAGACGGTGAGGTATCCCATTTTCAAGCCCTTGCCACCGCTGTTTCAGGAACAGTTGGTAATGGTAATATTGCGGGTGTTGCTTTAGCTATTGCTGTGGGAGGCCCAGGTGCAACTTTTTGGATGATAGTTTGTGGTCTGATTGGGATGTCTACAAAATTTGTTGAGTGTACCCTTGGAGTTCACTACCGAGATGTTGATAAAGATGGAGTAGTTTATGGTGGTCCAATGTATTATTTAACCAAAGGATTGAAAGAGAAAGGATTTGAAAAACTAGGGAAAGTTGCTGCCGTAATATTTGCCATTTGCTGTATTGGTGGATCATTTGGAGGTGGTAATGCCGCCCAATCAAACCAAGCTGCTATTGTACTGAAAGATCTCCTTGGTTATGATTCAACTTTTGCTGGTGCTATGATTGGATTAATCTTAGCAATTTTAGTTGGAATTATTATAATAGGTGGTATTAAAAGAATTGCATCGGTTACTGAGAAAGTTGTTCCGTTCATGGCTCTTCTTTACATTTTAGCGTGTCTGTATATAATAGGGTCTAACTTTAGTTTTATTGATGATGCTTTCAAACTAATTATTACTGAAGCATTTAATCCAACAGCTATTGGAGTAGGGGGAATAATTGGCGTTTTAATGATTGGTTTTCAAAGGGCAGCATTTTCAAATGAGGCTGGTGCAGGATCTGCTTCGATTGCTCATTCAGCAGTAAAAACAAAATACGCTGCATCTGAGGGTCTTGTTGCATTATTGGAACCTTTTATTGATACTGTTGTTATTTGTACAATGACAGCACTAGTTATTATAATTTTTAATTCTTCTGGTACATTTTTATATGGTGGTGAAGGTGGAGTAATGATTGATGGTGTGATGTATGAAGGAGCTGGAATTACTCAAAAAGCATTTGATCAATACATACCTGGATCGGAATACTTTTTAACAACTGCAGTTGTATTATTTGCTGTTTCCACAATGATATCATGGTCTTACTATGGGATTCAGTCATGGAAATATCTATTTGGTAAAGGAAAAGTTGCAGATATGGTTTACAAATTTATGTTTTTAGCCTTCATAATTATTGGATCAGCAGCAAGCATGAACTCAATTTGGGCTTTCTCTGATGCTATGATTTTTGCAATGGTTTTTCCTAACATGATTGGTTTATATTTCTTATTTCCAGTTGTAAGAGAACAACTAAATAAATATTTAAAAGTAATAAAAGAATCGAAAGTTTAATTTGGCATTTAATTTGTAAAAAAATTTGATATGAGTATTAGTACAAAAACAAGAAACACTAGTTCAATCAATTTAATTCGTGAAAGTGCAAGAGATTTTGCACTACAATATATCAAACCATATGTGATGGATTGGGACGAAAGTCAACACTTTCCAAAAGAAGTTTTACAAAAAGCTGGTGAGTATGGTTTCATGGGTATTCTGGTGCCAGAAGAATATGGGGGATCCGGACTTGGATATCATGAATATGTTGCTATAATTGATGAAATTTCCAGAGTTGACCCATCAATTGGGCTTTCAATCGCTGCACACAACTCATTGTGTACCAATCATATTTATAAGTTTGGTTCTAACGAACATCACAAAAAATATCTCAAATTGCTTGCCACTGGAAAAATGATTGGGGCATGGGCACTTACTGAGCCAAACACAGGATCAGATTCAGGGAAAATGGCATCAACTGCAGTAAAAAAAGGAAATAAATGGGTTTTAAATGGTACTAAAAATTTTATCACCCACGGTAAGTCTGGAGACTTGGCTGTAGCAATTTTTAGAACAGGACCCGTTGGTGAAAAAAATAATTCTACTGCTTTTATAATTGAGAGAGGAAACATGGGTCTAACATCTGGAAGAAAAGAAAATAAACTAGGGATGAGGGCATCTGAAACTGCTGAAATGATTTTCTCAGATTGTATTATTGATGACTCAAATAGACTTGGTGAAGTTGGAGATGGATTCAAACAATCAATGAAGATTTTAGATGGAGGAAGAATTTCCATAGCGGCTCTTTCTTTAGGAATTGCAAATGGAGCCTACAGTGCTGCTTTAAAATATTCAAGGGAGAGGGTGCAATTTGGGAAACCAATTAGTTCATTTCAAGCAATATCATTCAAATTAGCTGAAATGGCTACCGAAATTCAAGCTTCAGAGCTTTTGACTGAAAGAGCTTGTGATGCTATAATGACTTCAGAACCTGTAACAACCCTGAGCGCTATGTGTAAACTCCACTCCTCTGAGCTATGTGTTAAAGTTGCAAATGATTCCGTTCAAATTTTTGGTGGCTATGGATACATAAAAGATTTTCCCGTGGAAAAGTTTCTAAGAGACTCCAAACTTTGCACTATTGGAGAGGGAACTAGTGAAATTCAAAAGCTCGTTATCTCAAGAAAAATTTTGTCCAAATAAATTTAATATTTCTTCATTAATGTTATATTTGCCCCACGAATAAGAAAAGTATGTTGATTATACCCGTTAAAGAAGGCGAAAGCATAGATAGAGCTCTTAAAAGGTTCAAGAGAAAGTTTGATCGCACTGGTAAATTAAAGTCTTTGAGGGAAAGAAAAGCATATATCAAACCCTCTGTCAGGCAGCGTAATAAACTTATAAAAGCTACCTACGTTCAAAGATTGAAAGATATCGAAAACCAATAAAAAATTTATTATCACTATTTTTGTTTGATGCTTATATTTATATATGTATCTCGATAAATTTTTAAACTACTTAAGTTTTGAAAGGAAATACTCAGTTCATACCATAAATTCGTACGATAACGATATTAGAGGTTTTCTAAAATTTCTAGAAAATAATAACACCAAAATTGATAATGACTTGAACTACTCATTCATTAGACAATGGATTGTTGAGTTATCCGAAACAAAAATATCACCAGTAACAATTAATAGAAAAACATCCTCGCTGAAATCTTATTTTAATTTTTTAGTAAGAACAGGCAGTATAAGTAAATCACCTTTAAAAGGTCACAAAAATTTAAAGACTAATGGAAAGTTAGTAGAACCGTTTACAGAGAAAGAACTCGATGAAATTTTTAAAAATTTTTCTAATTATGGTGCAAATGACAGAGATAAATTGGTTATCGAATTATTATATTCAACAGGCATTAGAAGAGAAGAACTAATTAATATAAAAGTTTCAGACATTAATTTTGAAAATAAGTTGATTAAGATTAAAGGAAAAAGAAATAAAGAAAGATTGGTTCCAATTCTTCCATCTCTTAAACTTTCAATTGAAAAATACCTTTTAAAAAATAAATCTAAATACTTGTTTTCATCAAAAGATGGTGATATGATAAGTAAATCAACTGTATATAGAATTATTAAGAAATATTTCAGAAAAGTATCTACAAAAGTTAAATTAAGCCCACACGTTTTAAGACATACTTTTGCAACACATCTATTGAATAATGGAGCAGATATAAATTCTATTAAAGAAATTTTAGGTCATAGTTCTTTATCATCAACACAGATTTATACCAAAATTAAAATGCCAAAAATTATTAGTGATTACAAAAAGAGTCATCCCAGAGAAATTTAATTACATCCATCTTTTTTTCGATGTTTCAACTTTGTAAATAACATTATTGGTGATTTTTTTTAGCAACTCATAATTACATGTTGTTATGTAGGACATACCACCTGCTGTAAGTAAAATTATACTACCTAAATTAAATCTCTTATGCCAAAATGCTTGATAAAGCATCACAGACTGAATTTTATAATTTTCAATTGTTTTGGTTTTAATATCCCAAAAGCCAGATTGAATTCTTATGAAATTTTCAGAATAGAAAAGAATACTATTTCTATAAAATCTCCATGCTGCAAATGATGAGACTACGAAATAAAAAAATGTGAAATTTAAGAAATAAGCATTATCTAAAATTGAAATGTTATTGTGCAGTAGAATAAAAATAATTGTGGGTAGTAAAGCAAATAATGAAAAATTAATCAAAAATTTTCGAATACTAGGCCTCACAACAATCTCATCACTAATTTTATTGTCATATATAAAATCAAATAATTTATTCTTTTGTTCATTTGAGCATCCAGGAACATCTACAATATTTCGTCTGTTTGGAGCGGCCACATTCATACTGGAAGCTTGACTAATTCTAACATTGCGAAGATTTATTTTTTTTTGAATCCAATTTTGTGTGGATCTAAATTCTTGTACTTTTATTGGGGAAAGAAGAATTGATTTTGTTTGAATCAAGCCATATTTCACCTCCAGATTTTGAAATTTTTTAAGTGCTTTATATCCGTAATATTTAATTAAAGTAAGACATAGGTTAACCATCAACACTATATATATCACAATGAAGATTACAATTGAAATTGCAAGTACATTAAAATCAGCTTCGTAATAAAAATCAACAATTGCAGGAGCGTAGTCAATCTCTAAATCATTCAAAAAACCAAGTCCAACAAAAAATAGAGCAATCATTGCACCGAGTGTCTCAAAGTATTGCGATGTCAATCCTGTCTTAACTAGGGTAAGTAGATCAATTTCCAATGACTCTTCCTGTTTTATATCGCTAATATTATTATCAATATTTTTTGAAATACTTTTTTTGATTGTCTCGGATATTTCTTTAAAATCTTCTGCAATTTTTCTTGAAACCGCTTTGATATCAACTTCAGTATCTTTCGACCCTGCTGTATCCATTTGAATCTCGTACAAACTAAAAACTTTGTGAATTATGTTTTGATTTATATTAACCTGTTGAATTTTTTCAAACGGTACGGATAATTTAGTTTTTTTTAGCCAACCTTTCTTTATCAAAAACTCTGACCTTTCAAAATCAAAACTGTATTCAAAATAATAGTATTTGATATAAGCATAAATAGCCATAATCGAAACAAAGATCATCGATACAATAATGAACACTACTAAATTAAATCCAGTAGGTACAAGTATTAATAAAAAGTTTACTGCATTTTTTCTTATAGAGTCAAATAAAAAAACCAAAGCTCCTACTTTTGACTGTTTTCTAAAAACTGAATATTTTTCAATTATTTCCTTATTCACTTTTTGTCAATTTTTTCAATTTTTTCTGAAACAAAAGTTTTGAATTTTTGGGCCGTATCAAGTTTTAATCCCTTTATGTTAATGTCAGTTGTAGCTCCTCCAGCTGTATAAAACTGAAGTGAGGCAAGTCCATACATTCTTGAAAAAAGTCCTTGGTGAAGAGCAATATGTTGAATTCTGTTAAAAGGTATTAGAACCTTAGTTTGGTAAATAACTCCATAATTGTAGACCACATCATGATCTCTAAAGCTATAGCTTCTCTTTTTAAAACTGGCTATGTAGTAAATTAAAATTATAATCCAAAATACAAAGTAAGATATGAGCCAAATGATAAAGTATATTCCTTTCGTGTAGAGATCAAAACTTAATGTTGCTATTAATGCTCCAATCGTTAATAAAGAAAATATTATAAATATGTTTGCATATATTACTTTTATATAATCCTTTTCTAGTTTGGTGTTTTCGCTATTTTCAAATTCAGGAATTTCATCAAGGAAAACAGTTTTGTTCTCAAATTTTTTTTTTGGCATAATAGGCAAATAATAGAAATTAAAATAAAAATTAACTGAACTATAAAGTTAATTTTTTTCGATTAAATTATATACATTTGCAGTCCTAAATCGCCGATGTAGCTCAGCTGGCTAGAGCAGCTGATTTGTAATCAGCAGGTCGTGGGTTCGAGTCCCTCCATCGGCTCTTTAGGGGAGATACTCAAGCGGCCAACGAGGACAGACTGTAAATCTGTTGGTTTATACCTTCGCAGGTTCGAATCCTGCTCTCCCCACTAAACTCTATCAAGCGGAAGTAGCTCAGCTGGTAGAGCGTCAGCCTTCCAAGCTGAATGTCGCCGGTTCGAACCCGGTCTTCCGCTCAATCAGCCGATGTAGCTCAGGGGTAGAGCGTTTCCTTGGTAAGGAAAAGGTCCCGAGTTCAACTCTCGGCATTGGCTCAATTTATTCCGTTTTTTTCAAAGCTTTAAGAAGATCACTATCTCTTGAATATGTTATCTCAAAACATTTACAATTTAAAAACCAACTAATAAATGATTTGGCCGATATACTATTCATATTAATAAAAGAATCATCTAAAAAATGAACTAAAAGCTCTTTATTTTCAATTTTTGCAATTTTCAAATTTGAGTTTTTCTTAAAACTTATTTTAACAATTTTTTGACATTCTATTTTTTTTACCTTTAAATGATTATTTTTTGGATAAATATACTTGGTAGGACCTTTTGGACCAATTGTTTCACAAACGTGAAAATCATTTTCTATTAATTGATCAATTTTTTTATATCCACTTGGCTTTACAGATAGAGCATTTGGAAAAAAACCTATTTTACCATCTCTTGTAAGTGGAGACATATCATCGCAGACTAGATCAAAACCATTTTTAATTAATATAGAAGAGGATAAGGTTTTTCCACTTCCAGATTTACCCAAAATTATTACTCCATTATTGTTTTTTGAAACTGTGGTTCCATGTAAAAAACCTGACCAACTTTTGTATTTGATTTGATGTAGGTTTGAGGTCAGGTATGAAATTATTCTTCCCGAAAGAATATGACTTTCATTCTTTTTAAAAACCAAATTTTTATTATTAATCTTAAGTTGACAATAATTTTTTGATGAGTATATATGAATCTTCTCGCTATTCGTTTTAGCATTTGATTTAAGGTGGTTTAATAAACCCAGTACTGATGAGATGATTTTGGAATTGTTGTATTCAATACTGTAATATTTATTTTCTATTTTAAAATTAAAATAATGAGTTTTTTTTGGCTTTTTAAACTTCAAATTCTGATTCACAATTGATTTCCTATCAACTTTCAGAAGCTTTTGAAGATCTTTTTTTATTGCTCTAAACTTTTTTGGAAAACTCTTCCTGATGTATAAATCAAAATCGTTTTTAGATTTTTTTAAATATGTATCAATTAATTTCAAGTTTTCTTTACCAACAACCAAAAACTTATTTACTTTTTTTAAATAAATAAGACTTTCATATTTATTGATTTTCTTTTTAATAATCATTTGATATGCATATC
>CABZTM010000003.1:0-30000 GCA_902528705.1 uncultured Bacteroidota bacterium
AATCTCAGGAAAGATTTAATAATCAAATGCTCAATGGTGAATGGGAAATAATATATGATGAAAATAATGAGGGAAAGAAAAATAAATTTCATTCAAATGATGGTTTTAATAAGGGATCTATTGAAAAAATTTATGTACCAAGTGTTTGGGAGAGATACAAGAAGGATTACGAGGGTGTTGTTTATTATAGAACAAAATTTAATGTTTCCAAATCTAGGGAAAACAAAAAAATTCACTTAAACTTTAATGCTTCAAATTATATAACTGAAATATATGTTAATGATAACTCAATTGGATTTCATGAAGGTGGTTTCTCCCCATTTTCATTCAACATAGAGCACGTTGTTGATTTTGATAATCCAAATATATTAATAGTAAAAGTTATGGGTCCAATAACCATACAGGATAAAGTTATTGACGGTATTGGACAAATGGAAACTCCACAATGGAGAGGTTCTTACACAGGAGGAATATGGCAAGATGTTTTTCTATCATTCACGGGACAAACGCATCTAGAAGATGTTTTTATCATTGCGGATTATGAAAATGGAAATGTAGAATTGAAAAATAAAATAGTAAATGGTCTAGGAGATGGAAAATATAGGTATAGTTATTCAATCAATAATTTGAATGATAAAAATAAAAATACTTTAAAGCACAAAGACATTATTATTAAAAATTCCAACCTAGTTGTTGATGTTAATTTAAATCACAAAGTTGAAAACCACAAACTTTGGTCACCTGAAGATCCTCAATTATACCTATTAGAGGTTTATCTGGAAAAAATAATAGAAAATGAGCAAGGATTATCATATGAACAACTTGATCATGTTAGTGAAAAATTTGGTTTTAGGGAGTTTACAGTGAAAAACGAACGATTTTATTTGAACGGTAATCCAATTTATCTCAAAGCAGCTTTTTTTGAGGGATTATACCCGATAAAACTATCCTTTCCGGATTCTGATGATATGATGATTAAAGAAATTTTATTGGCCAAAAAAGCTGGTTTCAATATGATAAGACCATGGAGAAAACCACCTCCAAAAGAATGGCTTCATTTAGCAGATTCTATTGGAGTACTAACAGTGGGAAGTATGGCAATAGAGTGTATGGATATGCCAATAGAATCCCCATATCTTCCACAAAGGGTTGAAAATGAAATTACAGAAGCAATTCTCAGAGACAGAAATCATGCATCAATTGTTCAATGGGAATTGTTTAATGAAATTAGAAGACCGGTTCTCGCTAATATGTTAAAACCCATGTCCTTGAAAGCAAGAGAACTTGATCCTACGAGGATGATTCTTGATGAGTCTGGAGGATGGGCATACGGAGCTAACCTCTACTTACCTTTTTCAAATAAAGCTTTTAAGTTTAATGATATCCACAATTACCCCGGTCCAAACATAACAAACAATAAGTTTGATGGTTTTTTAACAATAGGTAATACCAAAGAAAAAAATATTGAATTAGGACTAAATGCTAGAACACCAGGAAGAAATGTAGTACCTGATATATCATCGTATGTTTCTGAAATTGGATATGGAAGTTTACCTGATTTAGAAAATAATGAGATTTTGTTTAGAGATAAAGGAAATCCCATAACCTATCCTTATATATACCACATTAATTACAACAGGGATATCAAAAAAGCTTTAAAGGAAACTGGTTTAGATAAAATTTTTAAATCTGCTACTGATTTCTATCTAAAACAACAAGAAATTCATGGAGTTGCTAATAAAAGAATGCTCGAAGCCATTAGGTCCAACCCCACTGTTATTGGTTACTGTGTACATGCTCTAACAGCCGGAGATTGGATTATTGGTGCAGGATTACTTGATCTTTGGAGAAATCCAAAAGGGAAAGCATACGATCTAACAAAAGAGGCTAATGAGGATAGAATTATTGTGATTAGGACTGATAAAAGAAATTATTATCTAGGAGAATCAATCAAAACAGAAATTAAAGGCATAAACGATAAAATTGAGTTAAATGGTAACCTTTCTGTCAAAATAAAGTCTAAAAAAAACAATAAGGTTTTATATGAAAATAATATAAAAACAAAGCTTAAAAATGGAATATCTATCCTACATAATAGCACTGTAGAATTAGAGAAAGGAAATTACCTTATTGAAGCAAATTTTAATTCACAAAAAACTGAATTATCTTCAATTATTGAATTCAGTGTTTATGATTTAAAATCAAAACAAATTGTAAAAAAAATAGCTCTTGCAAATAAGGACAATAAATTAAAAAAATTTCTAATTGATAAAGGTTTTGAGGTAGTAAATTTTGATCAGAAACTTAATTTCAATATTCCTGTAATATTCAGTAATGAAAAAGCAGAATTTATTAATTCAAGTGATGGAAATATTATTAAAAATGAAAATAATCAAGATAACCTTTTATCACCCAATGGGCCTTCATCAAATTCAAAAAACAGTAAACTAGAGTCGAGAATAAAAGATTTGAATAGTTTTGTGCACAGAGGAGGAAATGTCATTTATCTTTCTGTGCCTGGAAAAATACGTGTAAGGAAAGGACCAAATCTAACTTTTATTGACGAGGGAGAAAGTTATTTGCCAGTCAAGTTTGTAAAAAATATTTCACAAGGATTATGGGATGGAATTCTACATATTAATTCTAATCATAAAATTTTTAAAAATCTTCCAAAGAATGTCAATATGAGTGGTACCTATGAGAACATAGCTCCAACTATAACTATGAGGGGAATAGAAGCAGAAAATTTAGTTAACACAATAGCATTTGACAGAATTCCCAACGGAAATATCATGAAAAGGAATTATATTGGTTCTGGAGATGTGTGGTCAGGATCAGATCTCTCAATTGTTAAGCATGGAGAGGGGGAAATTATTCTATCTACACTAAAATTAATTGAAAATATAGGATATGACCCTGTTGCTGAAATTGTTTTAATGAATATGATAAATTACATAGATTAATGGAAACCCAAAACTATATAATCGAATTTATGTCGAACGAATGGATTAGAAATACAATCATTTCTTTTCTTTCCATCCTAATCATCCTTTTTATATCAAATAATTTTTTTAATAAAGAACAAAAGTTAAAAATTGTAAAAATTCTCTCTTTATTTATGATTATTATGACAATTACTGACCACTCCAGAAATATCATGAATGGTCTTTGGAATATTTCAGAGAATCTTCCACTTCAGTTGTGTGGATTAACAAATTTGATTGCCTGCTCTGTTTTATTTACTAAACTTAATAAAAGAGTTTTTGAGTTTTTTTATTATGCAGGGATTATAGGTGGAATTCAAGCTTTTTTAACTCCTCAAATAAATAATTTTGATGGTACAAATTTCGAATATATTTCATATCATTCGTCTCATGCTGGAATAATATTAATTCCAATTTTTCTATTTCTAAATTTAAATCATACAATTACGAAATTTTCATGGTTTAGAGTCTGGATTTATTTAAATATAATTATTGCTTTCATAATTCCTTTAAATTTCCAAATTGACTCTAATTATATGTATCTAGCATCTCCACCAAATGTTGATAATCCACTTTTAATTGGTGAGTGGCCATACTACATATTTTTTTGGGAGATAATTATGATTCTTTTCACATATACATTGTATGTTATATCAACAAAAAAGTTTGTCTAAATGAAATCCCCTATTGAAGTTTTTTCAGATTGGGCAATATCTGGGAAAGATGATGGGATGAGGAAAAATCATTTTAAGCCAGTAATGAAAATGATAAAGTTATTTGAAGACAAGTATAAAAACCCGTGCATAATTGATGCAGGATGCGGAAATGGTTGGTTAGTTCGCCATTTGGATGAAAAAAATAAATATAAAAAAATTATTGGAGTTGATGGCTCAAAATCAATGATTGCAAAAGCAAAGAACCTAGATCCAAAAAATAATTACATATGCTCTGAACTTGATTTATGGAAACCTGATGATAAAGCTGATGTTGTTATGTCAATGGAAGTCATGTATTACTTTAAAAAACCTGAGAAAATCATTAAGCATATATTTAATAATTGGATTAAAAAAAACGGTGTTTTTATAATGGGTATTGATTTTTATTTGGAAAATAAAAAATGTCATGATTGGAAAGAAAAAACTGGGGTTGATACTATGGAACTTTTAAGCTCTGCAATCTGGATTAAATTTTTTGAAAAAAGTGGTTTTAAAAATGTGAATAAATACTTCTTTAATGAAGGAAAGGAGTGGAAAGGAACATTAGTTGTTGAGGGTTTTAAATTCTAAGTTTTTTTTCTTGACCTCCAGCACCCCTCCCTTTAAATTATAAATCATATTAAAACCTTTTTTCTGAATAAGTTTTGCAGCATAATAGCTTCTTCTTCCAGATCTGCAATAAAATATGATATTTTTTTTTGCCTTATATGGGGATATTGAATCTAAAAAACTGGGACTGTAATAATCAATATTGATCGAACTCTTTATTCTAAATGAGTTATATTCATCTGGGGTTCTTACATCAATTAGTACGGTTGATTCTCTTTCTAAAATTTCTGACATTCTCTCAAAATCTATATCAATTATTGGTTGTTGAGAATAGATAAGATTTATGAGAAATAGAATTAGAAATTTTTTCATTTAAATCAGATTTTTGATTCCACTGAATCCTGTCTTAACATTGACTAGTTTTTTCAATCCATTTTTTTTGATTAAAGAGCAAGCAATTACACTCCTGTATCCTCCAGCACAATAAATGTAAGAATTAACATTTTTATCAAATTTCATTTTAACATCAATTTTTGATAATGGGATATTTATTGAAGATTGAAATTTTCCTTTACTTAGTTCTGGTTTTTCTCTCACATCAATTATTTGTGAATTTTGATGAGATTCCTTCATAAATTGCTCAGGACTTATTGAACGAATACTTTCTGTAGAATAACCAGCTGACTTCCAACTTTTTAAATCACCATCAAGATAGCCTAAACAATTGTCAAAACCCACTCTTGAAAGTCTTGTTATTGCCTCTTCCACTCTATCCTTTTCAACAATTAAAATAATTTCTTGGTTTATATCCTTTATAATTTCACCAACCCAAGGAGCAAATCTTCCATCCAATCCAATAAATATTGATCCAGGAATATGTTCAACACAATATTTAGATGATTTTCTTGTATCCAAAATAACAACATCTTTAGATTTCATTTTAGTATTAACAAAATCTGGGTTCAATTTTTTAAGACTTTTACTTATTACTTCATCAATTCCCAAGTAACCTTCTCTATTTAATTTAACATTGGAGGGGAAATAAGCGGGTGGGACAGGCAAGTCTGAAACTAATTCTTTAACAAATTCAGCTTTGGATATCTTTCCGTTGAGGCTATAATTGACTTTTTTTTGATTTGCCAAAGTATCAACAGTTTCATTCATCATATTTTTTCCACATGCTGAACCTGCTCCATGACCAGGATATACAATAATACTATCATCCAAAGGTTTTATTCTATTATTTATTGATTCAAACAACATTTCAGCTAACTTTTCTTTACTAATACCCTGATATCTCTGAGCTACATCAGGAATTCCAACATCACCTAAAAAAAGAGTATCACCTGTAAATATCGAGTGTTGTTTATTATTGCTATCAATTAGCAGGTAGCTTGAACTTTCAAGAGTATGCCCAGGGGTATGTATAAGTTGAATTTTAACATCTCCAAGCTTGAAAGTTTTGCAATCCTCAGAAATAATACAATCATATTTTGGATCTGCTTTTGGTCCATAAACTATTGAAGCATCCGTTTTCTTAGATAAAGTTAAATGCCCACTAACAAAATCAGCATGAAAATGTGTTTGAAATATATATTTGATTTTTGAGTTTCTTTTTTTAGCTTTTTCTATGTAAACATCCACTTCTCTTACAGGATCAATTATTGCTGATTCACCCCTACTTTCAATAAAATAAGAAGCCTGAGACAAGCAACCAGTATATATTTGCTCAACAAACATTACACAAAATTAATAAGAAAGTTTAATAATTGTTTTTTTAAATTAAATTAGTGTCAGTGGAATACGGCATAGTTAATTTAAGTTTAGTTCCAGTAAGGAAGAAAAACAATGCAAAATCTGAAATGATTTCACAACTTTTTTTTGGTGAACTTATTGAAATTACATCAAGAAAAAAGAATTGGAGCTTAGTTGTTTCAAACATTGATAAATACATAGGTTGGATAAGAACTTCTCATTTTCTAGCAATTTCAAAGTCTGATTACATCAAATTGAATAATAAGAAAAAAAAATTCAGTGATACAGAAATAAGTATATCAAATAAAAAAATAAAAAAATATACAATTCCATCTGGAAGTTTGATTAGCAATTGTAATTATTTAGGTTTTTCTTATGATTTGAATAACGAAAAGTTCAATAGTATTGAAGAAATCAGCATGACATTTTTAAATGCCCCCTATCTATGGGGAGGGAAAACGAAGTTTGGTACGGATTGCTCTGGTTTTGTCCAAACTGTTTTTAAAATTTATGGAAAAATACTTCCACGTGATTCTTATGAACAAGCATTGGAAGGGGTTGAGGTTACAAGCGTTAAAAACTCAAAAACAGGAGATTTAGCTTTTTTTGGAAAAAAAATTAATGTAATAAGTCACGTAGGAATTATAATATCCACTAATAAAATTATTCATTCTTCAGGAATGGTAAGAATTGATAAAATAAATGACGATGGGATATTTCAACCAGATTCAAAAAAAATTTCACACGATTTAAAATTAATTCGGAGAATAATCTAATTTGATAGTTCCTCTATTTTGGCATTAATCTTCTTATAACCATCAATATTGTCAAGTTTGTAATAAAACTGTGACAATAGTTTTAACACTTCCAAATCATTTGGGTCATATTCAAGTGCCATCTCACAATATGGAATACACTTTCTCCAAACGTCATTCAGGTCCTCTTTTAGTTGATCGTATTTAGCAATATCACTCCTTTTATTCGACATAGCAATTTCATCCATGTCACTGATAATAATACTTTGTTCCTCCAACAAAATATTGACAATAGCTACATAGGAATCGACATAGTCAGGTTTAAACTTAATTGCTTTTTCAAAATAAGATTTTGCATCAGCGGATTCACCCTGCTCAGACGAAATGATGCCTAGGTTATAGTATAAAATACCGTTTTCAGGATCTTTTTCAACTGCTAAAGTCATAATGTCCTTAAATTTTTGGCGATATTGAGATCTTAAATTATCATCTTTAGCGTTATTACTCAATCTTATGTATAAATCAGCTTCATTTAATATTAAATATAAATCATCGGGTTGAATGGATCTCGCTTCGTTGATTGCTTCAATTGCTAAATCATCCTCTCCTTTTTTCACATATATCAATGCTATATTTTTTACAATTTCTGGATATCTAGATTCAGTTTGCCCAATTCTTGGATTCATATATTCTTTTGACGATTGGTATATTTTATATTCCGTTTCGGTTACTTTTTCCTCAACACCTGACTGAATATTTGTGATAAAATATTCATCCTTGATTCCAGTATAGTTTTTCTCTTTGAGTGAGAGATAATATTGAAGAGCAAGATCAAAGTTTTCAGCATTAACTGCACCACTCGCTGCAAAATATAAATAATCGATATTTGTTTCTTTATCCATTTCATATGCAAGCAATAGCTTATCAACTCCATCCATCCATTTTTTCGATGAATTATCTGCAACAGCTGAATTAACAAGTGCAACTACCAAGATTTCCTCCAAATTTTTATAGTCAAGTTTCATCTCTGAATTATAAAATGAGGTATTGATAGACATAAGTTTTTCCAAAGAATTTGTAGCTAACACAAAAGACTCTATTTCAGTATAAATTTTTGTCGCGTAATAATAGTATTGGGCATCAGTTTTACTATCTCCTGAAAGCAAAAGGTCTTTGTTTGAATTTAGTACTGATTCAGCTTCCTGAAAAAACTTTTCATCAATTAATCTTTTGATTTGTCTTAATTCCTTTTTTTGTGAAAACGAAAAACTAAAAAATAAAACTGCTATATATATATAAATTGATCTCATATTTAAAATATTTTTATTCTTCAATAACATCTATTTCATCGATATCAGTAACTTCTTGGTCGTCTAATACAACTTTTGCAACTGCGGCTATTGAATCATTATATTTTATATTTATTAACTTGACTCCTTGAGTTGCTCTTCCCATAACTCTTAAGCTGTTAACCTCCATTCTAATTGCGATTCCCGATTTATTAATAATCATTAAATCATCTCCATCAGAGACATTTTTTAAAGATACTAAACTACCGGTTTTTTCTGTAATCGAAATGGTTTTTACTCCCTTACCACCCCTGTTAGTAATTCTATAATCTTCTAACTTTGATCTTTTCCCGTAACCATTTTCTGAAACAACTAATATATCGCTGTCCATATCATTAACTGATATCATGCCAATTACCTCATCAGTATCGTCCTTTAATCTAACCCCTCTAACACCAGATGCATTTCTGCCCATTGGTCGTGTTTTACTTTCCTCGAACCTTATGCATTTACCAGATTTCACAGAAACCAAAATTTGTGAATTTCCGTTCGTTAATTTAGCTTCAAGTAATTCATCGTCGTCTTTAATTGTAATTGCATTAATTCCATTAGATCTTGGTCTAGAGTATTGCTCAAGTGATGTTTTTTTCACTTGACCTTTTTTAGTACACATGATAACATAGTGTTGATTTATGTAATCTTCATTTTTTAAATCCTGAGTACATATAAAAGCTTTAACCTTGTCATCAGGTTCAATATTAATTAAGTTTTGAATTGCCCGCCCCTTAGAAATTTTACTTCCCTCTGGAATTTCATAAACTCTCATCCAAAAACATTTTCCTTTTTGTGTAAAAAACAACATGTATTGATGATTAGTTCCTACAAAAAGATGCTCAAGAAAATCTTCACTTCTAGTTGTAGAGCCCCTTTGGCCAACACCACCTCTATTTTGAGTTTTGTATTCTGATAATGATGTCCTTTTAATATATCCAGCATGTGAAATTGTTAAAACCACTTTTTCATCAGGAATCATATCTTCAATGCTAAGTTCACCTCCGGAAAACTCAATAACAGACTTTCTTTGATCACCATGTGAGTTTTTAACCTCTAACAATTCTTCTTTAATGATCGACATCCTTCTCTCTTTGTTAGCTAAAATATCTTTTAAATCCTTTATCAATTCAACTAAACTATCATATTCATTTCTTAATTTATCTTGCTCAAGACCAGTGAGTTGCCTTAATCTCATTTCAACTATTGCCTTGGACTGATTTTCAGACAAATCGTATTTCTTTACAAGATTTAGTCTTGCATCATCAGCATTTTTAGATGCTTTGATAATACTAATCATATCATCTATGTTGTCAGATGCTATGATTAATCCCTCCAAAATATGAGCCCGATCCTCTGCTTTTTTTAATTCATATTTTGTCCTTCTGACCACAACCTCATGTCTGTGATCAACAAAATGAACAATCATTTCTTTTAAATTCAGAAGTTTGGGCCTTCCTTTTACAAGGGCAATATTATTAACACTGAACGATGACTGAAGTGAGGTGTGCTTAAAAAGTTTATTTAAGACAATATTTGGAATTGCATCTCTCTTCAATATATAAACAATCCTCATTCCCTTTCTGTCTGACTCATCTCTGATATTTGAAATACCCTCTATTTTTTTGTCATTGATAAGTTGAGCTGTTTTTTGAATCATATCTGATTTATTTACTAGATATGGTATTTCTGTGACTATTATACATTCTCTCCCATTAACTTCTTCAAAAATGGCTTTGCCTCTAATTACAACTCTTCCTCTTCCAGTTTCGAAGGCTTCTTTTACTCCATCATAGCCATATATGATACCTCCAGTTGGAAAGTCAGGAGCCTTTATGTGATTTATTAATTCTGAAATTTCAATATTATTATTATCAATGTATGCGATTGTACCATCAATGACTTCACTTAAGTTGTGTGGAGGCATATTCGTAGCCATACCGACAGCAATACCTGAGGCTCCATTAACTAAAAGATTTGGGATTTTTGTTGGAAGAACAGTTGGCTCTTTGATAGAATCATCATAATTAAGTTGAAAATCTACGGTATCTTTATCCAAATCTTGAACCATTTCCTCGGATATCTTTTTAAGTCTGGCTTCAGTGTATCTCATGGCAGCAGGGCTATCACCATCAATTGATCCAAAATTTCCTTGACCATCAACAAGCATATATCTCAGACTCCACTCCTGAGCCATTCTGACCATAGTATCATAAACTGAGCTATCACCATGAGGATGGTACTTTCCCAGAACTTCACCCACAATGAAAGCTGATTTTTTGTATTTACTATTAGATCTAAGTCCCAATTCGCTCATACCAAAAAGAACTCTTCTGTGAACAGGTTTTAACCCATCCCTAACGTCTGGAAGTGCACGCGAAACAATGACAGACATTGAATAATCAATGTATGCTGATTTCATAGCTTCCTCGATATTAATTGGGATTAGTTTTTCTCCTTCTGCCATTAGTTTTAAATTTCAATAAATATAGTTATCAATAGAGGAAAACCTATTCAAAAACACATTCTAATATCATAAACTTATTAACATTTATAAACTAAATTTTATTAAAAATCTATGTGAATAACATTTAATTATTATTTTTAATGTATATGTCATTGTGACATATGTTTTTTTTGGTACAAGTTTTGATTTTTTTGATATATGGATGATAATTTTTCTTCAAGAGTAAAAGATGTAATCACTTACAGTAAAGAGGAGGCTATTAGATTAGGTCATGATTTTATTGGTACCGAACATTTACTTCTCGGCATTTTGAGAGATGGCGGGGGCAAGGCTATTAAAATTTTAAAATCCTTAGAAATCGATCTTGATTTTTTGAAAAGAAAAATTGAAATATTAAGTCCACCAAATCCAATAATGAACTATGAAGAAAATCTTAGAAAGAATCTTCACTTAACCAGGCAAGCAGAGAGGGCATTAAAAACAACATTCTTAGAGGCTAAATTATTTCAAGGTAATTCAATTAACACTGCACACTTGTTACTTTGCATTCTAAGAAATGAAAATGATCCAACAACAAAGTTGCTTGAAAAACTTAACATTAATTATGAATCAGTTAAAGATTTATTTAAAGATTTGATGTCAGAATCCAATGATTCCCTTGAACAATCAACCTCATCTCAAACTTTCGACGACGATTCTGAAAACAATGATGACTCCATTGAAGAAAATCCATTTTCTGTGAAATCAACACCAACAAAAAATAAAAAATCTAAGACACCTGTACTTGATAACTTTGGTCGTGACTTAACCTCTTTTGCATCTGAGGGTAAACTTGACCCTATTATTGGAAGAGAAAAAGAAATTGAACGTGTTTCTCAAATACTAAGTAGAAGAAAGAAAAATAACCCTTTGCTGATTGGCGAACCTGGGGTTGGAAAATCTGCTATCGCAGAGGGATTAGCATTAAGAATTGTTGAGCGTAAGGTTTCTAGGCTATTGTACAACAAAAGAGTGATTTCACTTGATCTTGCAAGTGTTGTAGCTGGAACAAAATATAGAGGTCAATTTGAAGAAAGAATGAAAGCTGTAATGAATGAGCTTGAAAAGAATAAGGATGTAATCCTTTTTATTGATGAAATACATACAATTGTTGGTGCAGGAGGAGCAATGGGTAGTTTGGATGCATCAAATATGTTCAAACCTGCCTTAGCAAGGGGTGAGATTCAATGTATTGGAGCTACCACACTTGATGAATATAGGAAGTATATTGAAAAGGATGGTGCTCTTGAGAGAAGATTTCAGAAGATTATTGTTGAACCTACAAGCATAAATGAAACAATTGATATCCTTAATAACATTAAAGATAGATACGAAGATCATCACAATGTAAAATACACTGAATCCGCTATTGAGGCTTGCGTTAAATTGACTGATAGGTATGTGAATGATCGAAATTTACCCGATAAAGCGATTGATGCAATGGACGAAGCTGGATCACGCGTGCACATTACCAATATGGATGTTCCTGAAAAAATTGTTGATTTGGAGAAAAGTTTGGAAGAGGTTAGAGAAAAAAAGAACTCTGTTGTTAAAAATCAAAAATATGAAGAGGCTGCTAGGTTGAGAGACGATGAGAAAAGGATTGAAAAACAATTACTTTCAGAACAAGATAAATGGGACAATGAACTAAAGAAAAAAAGAGAAATAGTTGACGAGGAAAACATCATTGAAGTAATATCACTAATTTCAGGTGTTCCAATAACAAGCTCAAAAGATGAAAGTCATGAGCTTGAAATTAATTTAGAGAAAAGTCTTAGAGATAGTATTATTGGACAAGACCAAGCTGTTAAATCAGTCGTCAATGCGATACAAAGAAATCAAACAGGTCTAAAAGATCCAAACAAACCAATTGGATCATTTATATTTTTGGGTCAGACTGGCGTTGGAAAAACACAACTTGCCAAATGTCTTGGATTAGAATTATTTAAAAAGAAAGATTCACTTATCAGGGTTGATATGAGTGAATACATGGAAAAATTTTCAATAAGCAGATTAATTGGGGCCCCACCAGGATATGTTGGATACGAAGAAGGAGGACAATTAAGTGAGAGGGTAAGAAGACAACCTTATTCAATTATATTACTTGATGAAATTGAAAAAGCTCACCCTGATGTCTTTAATATGCTTTTACAAGTTCTTGACGATGGTTTTTTAACAGACAGTGTAGGAAGAAAGGTTGACTTCAAAAATACTGTTATTATAATGACTTCAAATATTGGAACAAGAAAACTAAAAGATTTTGGAAATGGTGTTGGTTTTGACACAAACTACATGAAACATTCAGAAAATAAAAATACTCAAGATATTTTAAAGAAAAGTTTAAGTAAAAAATTCTCACCTGAGTTTCTAAACAGGATTGATGAAATTGTTGTTTTTAATCAACTAAGTGTTGACGATATTGAAAAAATAGCAAAAATTGAAATTACCAAATTTGTCGAGAGGTTAAAAGAAATTGATTATTTAATTAAAATTGATAGTAAAGCAATTAAATTTATTGCCAAGAAAGGTTATGACAAAGAATACGGAGCAAGACCTATTAAACGAGCAATACAAAAATATCTAGAGGATGTAATTGCAAAAGAGATCGTTCAAAATAATTTCAAAAAGGGTGACAAAATTAATATCACCTCTATTAAAGATCAGTTAGAAATTAAAAAAATCTAATTTATTTAAAGTCAAGAACTTGATCAAGACCACTCCCCTTTTTAAAAGTCATGTCAACTTGGGGGCAAAAATGGTTGATTTTGCTGGTTTCAAAATGCCAATTCAATATCAAGGTATTACTACAGAACATTTAAATGTTAGAAATCATGTCGGCATATTTGATGTTTCCCATATGGGCGAATTTAAAATTTATGGAAAAGATTCAACCAAATTTTTAAATTATATATGCTCAAATAATATTGAAAAAATAAGCATTGGGAAAGCACAATATAATTTATTGATGAATCCAAATGGTGGAATAATTGACGATCTAATAGTATACAAAACAGAAATCAGTGAATATATGTTAGTTGTTAATGCTGCAAATATTTCCAAAGATTATGATTGGATTAAAAAAAATATTAATGGTTTTGAATGTGAGATAAAAAATATTTCTGATGATATTGGATTAATATCTGTACAAGGTCCAAATTCTACAAATCTTCTTAATGAAATTTTTTCTGGGCAAAATATTCATAACCTTACAAAATTTTGTTTTAAAACAATTAGAAATATAACTGGTTTTAAAAAAGATATAATTATATCTCAAACAGGATATACTGGTTCTTTAGGATATGAGATTTATGTTAGTAATGGCGACATTGTTTTCCTATGGCAACAACTCTTAAATTTTAGTGATAAATACAAAGTGATGCCTGTTGGATTGGGAGCAAGAGATACTTTAAGATTAGAGATGGGTTATTGTTTATATGGAAATGATATTAATGATGACACAACGCCTTTTGAAGCTAATTTGATGTGGGCTAGCAATCTAAATAAAAATTTTATCGGAAAACAAAAATTATTGCATTCAATTGAGAATTCGAAAAAAAGAATGATAAACTTTAAAATGATCGAAAGAGGAATTCCCAGAAATGGATATAAAATATTTGATCAAGAGAAAAAAAACATTGGATATGTAACATCAGGAACATACTCCCCTACTGAAAAAATTGGTATAGGAATTGGTTACATTGAAAACAGTGATAATAATAGTTTGTTTATAAAAAATAGAGATAGATACTTAGGGATAAAAATAATAAAACTACCAATCCATGGGTAGAGCATTTGAGTTTAGAAAAGCCAGGAAGTTTAAAAGATGGGCTGCAATGGCAAAAACGTTTACACGAATTTCAAAAGATATTGCTTTAGCTGTGAAGGACGGAGGTCCAAATATTGATTCAAATTTTAGATTAAGATCAATTATTCAAAATGCAAAGTCAGCAAACATGCCGAAAGACAATATTGAAAGAGCAATAAAAAATGCTAGCAATAAAAATTTTGATAATTACAAGGAAGTTATTCTTGAGGGTTATTCAACAGGGGGTGTGGCAATAATTTTAGATTGCATAAGTGACAATAATAACAGAACAGTTGGAAATATAAGAAGCTATTTTAATAAAACTGATGGGAACTTAGCAACAAATGGATCTGTTGAATTTCTTTTCAAAAAGGTTTGTTTTTTTAAAATTTTGCCTGTTAAAAATAAAGAGGATCTTGAACTTGAATTGATAGATTTTGGATTAATAGAGCTGGAAATTGACAATAGTCCTGACTTTTTAATCATTTATGGAGAGTTTGATTCATATGGGAAACTATATCAAGAATTAGAAAAGAGAAAGATTAAAATTCTAGAATCAGATTTTGAAAGGATACCTGTAAACTATAAAACTATAGATGAGAATCAACTGCAAAACTTCAATAAATTCATTGAAATATGTAATCTAGATGAAGATATACAAAAAATTTCCCACAATCTTCAACTATGAATATTCACCAATTTTTCCCTTAATTCCATTAAAAAAGCCTTTAAATTTATCAATATCAGTATGAATATCTGAGGAGATTTCAAAAGATTGTGAAAAATTCACAACTTTTTCTATGTAGTTGAGAGAAACGCATATTACAGGTACTTTCGCTTTTTTGGCAATGTAATAAAAACCCGTCTTCCATTTTTCAACTTTTTTTCTTGTTCCCTCGGGTGATAAGGCTAATCTGAATACATTTTCTTCATAATACATTTTTGAGATTTGTTCAACAGTATTTGATTTACTGTTTCTATCAACAGAAATTCCGCCCATATATTTGAAAAAAATATTTAAAGGAAAAATGAATAATTCCTTTTTGCCAATGAAATTAATTTTAAGCCTAATAATTTTTCTTACCATAACACAAACTATAAAATCAAGCCAATGGGTATGGGGTGCTACAATTATCACACACTTTTTTGGTAATAAATTAAAATTACCTGAGATTTTCCATTTGAATACTTTGAAAAATAAAAAATTAATCATTTGAAAAATATTTTCTTGCTTCTTGTAAATCAGATTGAGTATCAATAGAAAGAGCCTCACCACTAACTTGGATCATCTTAAATTTAAAGTTGTTTTCAACAATTCTTATTGCTTCTATTTTTTCTTTCTTTTCATTATAGGTTTGCACAGTTTTTCCAAATCTTTTCAACGCCAACTTTCTAAATGCATATACTCCGATATGTTTAAAATATGCATTGCATTTTTTATTAAATTTTCTTGTGAATTTGAGAGCATATTGATTTTCATCTGTTTCGACTTTAACAACACTACTTTTTTTCGCAGTAAAACCGTCAACTTTAGTCATTAATGAAACAACATCTATTTTGTTTTCATTATCATTTTCAAAAGCGTTGATAATTTTTTCAATTTGTTTTTTTTTAAGGAATGGTTCATCGCCTTGAATATTAATTACTATTTCACAATCAAAATTATCGATAAACTCTGCTATCCTGTCGGTACCAGTTTCATGCTTGTTCTTACTTATGAGATATTTAATTGGATATTTATCAAGTACTTTAGAAATCTCAGGAGAATCAGTAATAACTACTACTTCGCTGAAAATATTAAAGTTTAGTAGGTTTGTGAATGTTCTGACTATAAGAGGAATTCCACCGATTTTTTTTAACATTTTTTTTTCGAGTCGGGTAGATTCTAGTCTTGCTGGAATTAAAGCGATGATTGACACTGTCCAAAAATAATTATTAATGTTTGTTAATTTAAAAAAAATTGTAGTTTTGTTTTTTGATGAAAAAAATTGAATTAACAGAAAAACAAAGGAATATTACCACTTATGTTCTTTACTTCCTTTCAGTGGTCTTAGTTTTTCTAATTTTTAGATCAATAAACGCTCCAATCAAATTTAATGAAGTCAAAAACGAAAGATACTCAAAAGTTATTGAGAGATTAAAGGATATAAGAAACGCGCAAATAGCTTTCAAGAGTGTTAATGGCATATATTCAAATGATTTTCAAGAGTTAATAAAATTTGTTGACTCAGCTGAGTTCACAATAACTCAAAAAAGAGACTCTAGCTATATGGAATATGATAGAATTTATAGAATTGACATGCTGAGAGAAATTATTGTAACAGACACTTTAGGCTTTGTCTCTGTTAAAGATTCTCTATTTGCAAATAATCTAGATTATAAAGATATGGCATCCGTGCCAATACAAGGTATTGAAAGTTTATTTTCATTAAAAGCTGATATTATAGATAAGAATGGTTATAATGTTCCAGTTTTCGAAGTAAGGGTTCCAAAAGACATTGTTCTCTTTGATCAAAATAAAGATTTACTGAGTCAAGAAAAAGAAACCATTTCCGTAGATGGTGTTAATGGTCCTGATCTAGTTTTAGGGTCACTAACTGATGTTAGTACCAGTGGCAATTGGCCAACAACTTTCGATGTTGAAACAAAATAAATTCATCAAAGTTTATTTAGATTTAGTCCTAACCTCAACCTTTGTTTGTTCACAATTAAAGGATTACGACAGTGGTAATGTTATTCAAAGAGAAAGGTTAGATTATGAAAAAATATCAGACGCTAACTTCTTGCTCCCAAAAATTAAAAAGATATTAGAAATTATAAATATTGATTTTTATAATGTAGTTGAACCAAAATTTGTATTTGATAATAACTATTTCATTTTTGTTCCAGACTCATTGTACATAAAGGGAAAAGAAAAAACATTTTTAAAATTCAACGTAGGATTAGAAAGTGATGATTATATTACTACTGACAGTATTGAACAATTGAGTATTAATAATATATATCTTCCATATGTAAATATTAATAATTATTTAATTGAGAAATTTAAAAAACTAGAGTTCTACCACTACAATACAGTTTTAATAAATAAAATTGTTAGTGTAAATAATTCTGATTCTTGTCATTGTTTTATTGAAAATGCCGATTTAAAAATATTGATAATAGAAAATGGTGAAATCTTCTATTTTAATTCTTTTTCGTATAAAACATTAGATGATATTTTATATTATACACTACTTGTAATAAACGATAAAAGCTTTAAAAACAAGAATATCCCAATAAATATACATGCTGGTAAAAAAATTGATGAAATTAAAGTCAAATTTAACAACTTCATAAAAAATATATCAGTAATCAAAAATGATAATTTTGCTCAAGTTCTTTAATTAATGAGAATTATATCTGGGATATTAAAAGGTAAACATTTAAAAATTCCAAAAAGTATCAAAGTTAGACCTACAACTGACCAGTCAAAAGAAGCTTTATTTAATATTCTTAATAATAGATTTGATTTTAATAAAATCAACATATTAGATCTGTTTTCTGGAACTGGCGCAATAAGTTTTGAGTTTTCGTCAAGAGGGGCTAAAACAATCTATTCAATAGATAAAAATTATAACTCAATAAAATTTATTAAGAGTTTTTCCATTGAAAATAATTTAGATATTAAAGCTATAATGGCTGATATATTCAAATCTAAACTACAATTTGATATACAATTTGATATAATATTTGCCGATCCCCCGTATTCATATAAAGAAGAATATTATCATAAACTTATATCAATACTTAGAATAAAATTAGACAATTCAAAAGGATCATTGCTCATATTAGAGCATCCTGAAACCATTACGTTTACAAAAGATAAAAACGTTATAGAAAAAAGAAAATATGGTGGATGCTCATTTACTTTTTTTATTTTATAATATCTTGTTAATCAATTATTTGTTTAACTATATTTAAACTAAATATATAAAATTTCACTTTTTCTTTCCGGCCTTAAATAAATACTCTTTTTCTTGTTTGGAAAGACTATCGTAACCAGACTCAGAGATTTTATCGAGGATAGAATCAATTTTATTTTGATTAAAAATATTATCACTATTTTTTTTAAATACTTTTCTTTTTTTTGAAGTTTCAAATAATTCAAAAAATGAATCAATAAAATTACTGTTGTATAAATTTCGATAATAATAATAACCCCAAATTGCACCACCGATATGAGCAATATGCCCCCCTGCATTTCCATATGGAATTTGAATAATGTCATACAGAAATAAAAAAATTGCTAAATACAATAATTTTAAATCAAAAAAGAAGATCCTAATTTTATAATTGGGATTATAGAATGTCAAAAAGAATATAATTGATGAAACACCAGCTGAAGAACCAATCATTGATGATTTTATTCCACTAAAGACAGGAAATAGATTATAACTAATAATATATGTTATACCCCCAACAATAATTCCACTAAAAAAAAGGTGTTTTAAAGTTTTTTTACCAAATAAATCAAGAACGATACTGCCAAAGTAATAGAATAAAAACATATTCCAAAAAATGTGAGAAAATGAATTTTGATTATGAAAAAACCCATATGTGAATATGGACCATGGCTTGAATATAAGCTCAGTAAAATCAGCTGAGATATAAAACCATTTGAATATTGATTGTGATTGAAACTTAATTTTAAAAAGATAAATAACTACATCCATTAAATAAGGAAAAAAATGGATACAAACTATATACAATATTAGCTTTTGAACAATATTTAAATTATTTAAAAAAAATCCGATTCTCTCCCTTAATTCCATCTTCTGTTATTAAATTGTGATTTTTTCCAATACAACATCATTAGTAAACCCGTTATTGCTCCACCAATATGGGCAAAATGAGCAATAGATCCTATAGAAGCTGATGTTAATCCAAAAAATAAATCAACAACAATTAAACCAGGCACTAAATACTTAGCTTTCACTGGAACTGGAGGAAATAACAACATAAGCTTTGTGTTAGGAAACATAAATGAAAAAGCGACAACAATTCCATATATAGCCCCAGACGCACCAATCATTGGGGTATTGAAATCACTATAAGCAGATAAAATTTCTGATTCAGAAACAAAGTCAAGCATATAAGTTGGATATGTTGCTGTTTTTAAAATACTAAAAATTTGTTGTTGACTAAAACTAGCGTCAGATAAAATATTCATGAAAGAATTAATATTTACGTAGTTTGAATAATTTTGTAGTATTGCTGCACCAATACCGCAAGAAAAATAAAAAAATAAAAACTTATTTTTCCCCCATATACTAACAAGTGTAGAGCCAAACATCCATAATGCAAGCATATTGAAAGCGAGATGCATTATGTTTCCATGCATGAACATGTGAGTAACAAGCTGACTATAGAGGAATTTATCATTTTCAAAATAAAATAATGAAAAGATATCTCTACTAATTGAATATGAGAACTGAGATCCAATAAAAAAAATCAAATTAATAACTAATAATTGTGTAATAATAGCGGGTGTTCTATTCATTAATTAAATTTTGAATTAATCTTTTCAATACTTAATTTAAAAATTATCTTTTTGTTTTGAGGACATAAATTTGGCTCTTTACAATTAAAGATTTTATTAAGGAGAAGATCTTGCTCTTTTTTGTTTTTTAATTTTAATATTTTTTTTGACTTTGAATTTGCAAGTAACTTAGCTATGTGATCGTTTAGACTAGGTGACAACTCTTCAAAATCTAATGAATTTTTTTCAATAATATCGTTGAAAATGGACTCAACTTCCCTGAAATTAAATATTGGGTGAATAGATCTGATATTGACATTATTCTTTTGAATTGAAAAGATAAAACCCAAGTGACTAAGTATATTTTTTACAGATTTAATTATTAAAATATCGCTTGGGGAAAAGCTTATTTCAATTGGATATAGCAATCTTTGTGATAAATTCTTTTTATTATTAATTTCATTTAGAAACTGTTCATAATAAATTCTATAGTAAGCTCGTTTTATATCTATAACCAACAAGTCTGTTTTACTTTTGGTTATTAAAAATTTATTAGAAAAATCAAAAACTGGATATTCATTAATCAACTCTAAATCATTATTATTAAAAATAGATGAACTTTCATTTTTAACAGAGGTTTCACCTGAATTAGAACTTTTAGTTGTATCGTTGGTTTTAAAAGGGCTAAAATTATAATCAATATCCATTAATGGTGGTGAAACTCTCATGTCACTGTGGATTGACAAATTAATGTCATTACTAAAGTCAATGTTAGGTATAATATTATATTTTCCTAAACTGTGTTTGATTGTAGACATAATTATGGCGTATATAATATTTTCATCATCAAATTTCACCTCGGTTTTTGATGGATGAACATTGACATCAATTTTAGATGGGTCACTCTCTAAAAATAAAACATAAGATGGTTTTATTTCTTTATCAACGAGACCATCATAAGACATTGAAATTGCGTGGTTTAAATAACTGTTTTTAACATATCTATTGTTTATAAATAAAAACTGGTTATTTCTAGATTTGTTTAAATATTCAGGTTTAAAAATATACCCTCTGATTTTGACAAGATTTGTTTTTTCTTCAATGGGAATTATTTTTTTTTCTACTGATTTTCCTAAAACCTCAACTATTCTTTTTTTTTGATTTCCTTTTTTTAAATTGTATAAAAGCTGGTTGTTATTTCTGAGTGTAAATACAATTTCAGGATGAGAGAGGGATAACCTAATGAACTCATTCATTATGTGCTTAAACTCTATTTTATCAGATTTTAAAAATTTTCTCCTTGCTGGAACATTATAAAAAATATTTCTTGATATGACAGTTGTGCCCTTTGCTCCTACCTCCTCAGATTGCTTTGAAATGTCATTATTTTCAACCTGTATAAAGTTTCTGATACCTTTATTGTTGTCACAAGATGATATTTTAGTTTTTGAAATAGAACAAATACTTGATAAAGCCTCACCTCTAAATCCTTTCGATTTTAGAGCAAATAAATCATCAAATGAATTTAATTTCGAGGTAGAATGATTTAGAAAACAAATTCTTAAATTTTTTAAATTCATTCCATAACCATCGTCACTGACTTGTATCTCAGTTTTACCATAGTCAGTAATAAAAACATCAATCTTTTTAGCACCCGAGTCAATTGAATTTTCGACAAGCTCCTTTAATATTGAGGATGGTCTCTGAATCACCTCACCTGCAGCAATTTTATTAACAACATCAACAGGAAGTTTTTTTATAAAATTATCCATTTAAAAAAATTGATAAGTCGAAATCGATTATATACAAAAAAATTAAGATTAAGAAAGCTATTATATAAAGTAACGTCTTTGAAAATATACTGTTAGATCTATTTCTAGATCTTATTCTAGCCTCATCCCATGCATTTGATTTATCAAACACACTGTTCTGTTCTCTGTTTTTCGAGTATGCAGAATCAAAACCATATAAATTAGTCTTGTTAGATTTAGAATATCTGGGTGAATACCTAAATTTTTTATTTCTTGGTTTTCTAAAAATATTAATCAAACTCGCTTTTAAATTTAAACTTAAATTTACAAAAAATGATGTCATTTCAAACCTTATATTATTTAAAGTAATGACTATATTTAACATCGTAAATGAGAGCCCAAATAGAAAAATTAAATGAGTTATTAAGCTCAAAAAAAAGGATTTCAATAACCACACATACAAATCCAGATGGTGATGCTATTGGAAGTAGTTTCGCTCTTTATCATTATCTGATTAAACTCAATCATGATGTGAAGGTTATAACCCCAAATAGACATCCAGATTTCTTGGATTGGGTTCCAGGAATTAAAAACCTGGAGATTTATGATGAATATCCTGATAAATGTAAAAAAATCTTATCCGACAGCGATTTATTATTCACACTTGATTTTAACGACTTAAAACGTGCCAGTAATTTGTCTTATGCGATAGATGAGTTTGATGGCAAAATTGTTATGATAGATCATCATCAAAACCCAGATGGATATAGTGATATAGAAATTTCTGAGCCTAATATTACTTCAACATCTGAAATGATATATAAATTCATTGAGCTTTCCGATAAAATTCATGTAATTGATAAAAATATTGCAACTTGTATTTATCTTGGAATGATGACGGATACAGGATCGTTTCAGTATAGAGGTGTAAATGATTCAACGCATAAAATAATTTCCTCTCTTTTAAGTTTTGGGATTGATAACAACAAAATTTATAACAGTGTCTATAATAGTAATGAAATAAGTAAGCTCAAACTTTTATCAATAGCTTTAAAAAATCTAGAGTTGATAGTTGAAAAAAAAACTTCGATTATGTTTCTAAATCAAGCCGATTTAATAAAAAACAACTACAGGAAGGGTGATTCAGAGGGAATTGTAAATTATGGATTAAGTTTAAAGGGAATACATTTTTCAGTAATTTTTATTGAAGATGAAAATGAAAAAAATAAATTCAAGATTTCCTTTAGATCAAAAGAAGACTTTCCATGTAATGAGTTCGCATTTAAATTTTTCAATGGCGGAGGTCACTTGAATGCTGCTGGAGGCCTTTATAAAGGAAATTTAAATTCAGCTATAGAATACTTTAAAAAATCTTTAAATGAATTTTAATATGAAAAAAATTATAATTTTAACGCTAATATTTAGCATAAATCTTTCGTGTAATATGTCACAAGAAAAAAATAAAATTTACGCATCAATAGAAACTAATAAAGGAATAATTAAAACGGAATTATTTTTTGAAAAAACACCCATTACTGTAGCCAATTTTATATCACTTTCTGATGGATCTAACAAGAATGTTAGTGATGAATATAAAAATAAAAAATATTATAATGGATTGATTTTTCATAGAGTTATTTCTGATTTCATGATTCAAGGTGGTGATCCAACAGGATCTGGATCAGGATCCCCAGGCTACCAATTTAAGGATGAAATTGTTGAGGGTTTAAAACACGACTCAAAAGGTATTTTATCCATGGCTAATGCGGGACCAAAAACAAATGGAAGTCAATTTTTTATAACACATAAAGAAACTCCTTGGCTTGATGGTCTTCATACTGTTTTTGGTAAAACTGTGGAGGGATTAGATGTAATTGATAAAATATCTCAGGGCGACTCAATTTTAAATATTGAAATAATAAGATCCGGATCCAAGGCAAAAAGATTCAATGCATCAAAAATATTTGCTAATCATTTCAAAGATGAAGAAAAATTAAAATTAGCCAGAGAAAAAGAAAAAGAGAATACTCTAAGAGAAACTTCCAAAGGACATAAAAAAACTAAAACTAAAGCCAATGAAACTGAGACTGGTTTAAAATATGTTGTGACACAAAAAGGAGGTGGTGATAAAGTTGATGAAAATAAGATAATACTAACTCACTATGCTGTGTATTTTGAAGATGGACAACTGCTAGACACTTCTGTTTTAGAAATTGCTGAAAAGTTTGGCATGGTTAATATTCAAAGAAAAAATGCAAACGGCTATACACCAATCGAAGCAAGAGTTGGACCAAAAGACATGATGATTTCTGGTTTTAAAGAAGGCCTGAAGTTGCTAAGTATTGGTGATAAAGCAATTTTATACATTCCATACTATTTAGCATATGGTGAAACGGAAAATAGAGGTATACCTGCAAAATCTAATTTAATATTTGAGGTTGAAATTGTTGATCAACTTTAAAATGATTTCCAAATCTAACTATTATACTTTCGTAATATTTTTTTTTGTATTAATCACATTTTTAATTAACAAATTTGAAAACTTAATTACTACAAAGTATGAGCTTTTGTATCAATTATGGTTTAGAACAATTTCTAGTTTTACAAATTTATTTTCATTTTCTATTGGAGATTTAGTGTACTTAATATATCCAATCGCCTTTATTTATTTTTTTAGGAAGAGAAAACTGAGGAGAAAAAAACTATTAACAATCTTTTACTTTATGGCAATACCTTACATATTTTTTTATTGGTCGTGGGGGTTCAATTACAATAGAGCTAACCCTGAATTGATTAAATACACCGATAATGAATTAATTGAGGTTACCGAGTATTATTTAAACGAAGTTAATAATTTACAATACAAAATAACTAACAATAAAAATGAACCTGTAAAAGTCGAAGATAAGTTCAGTGTATTAAGAAAAAAAACTGTAAACTCCCTCAGTGCAACTACAAAACAATTTCAAATAAAAAATCTAACTAATCATCCAATAAAGATATCTCTATTTTCAACATTATTATCTTACATGGGCTTTTCCGGATATATAAATCCTTTCACCTTGGAAGCACACATAAATAAAAATATTCCAAAAATATCGTACCCATTTACAATGTCACATGAGGTTGCTCATCAATATGGTATTTCCTTTGAGAATGAAGCTAATTTTTTCGGGCTAAAAAACACTCTAAATTCGAATGACAAAGTCATTAATTATTCTGGAAAATTGATGGCTTTACAGTATCTACTATATGATTTAAGACTTAAAGACAACAAAACAGGATTAAAGCTAATTAATAAATTAAATGGTGGAGTGATGAAAAACCTTCAGGAAAAGAGAATATATAACGAAAAATTCAAAAATCCTTTTGAACCATACATAAAAAAGATTTATGATATTTTTTTAAAAAGCAACAACCAAATGAGCGGTATAAAAAGCTATAATTTGGTTGTTAACTTATTAATCCAAGACTATCAATCTAAAATTAATAGCTCAGTTGCTGATTCAAGTTGATTCTTGAGTTTATCAATATCTTTACTTAAATCCTCTACCATATCATTATATTCCAAGATGAGCGACTTTGCTTTACTCAAACTCATAATGTGCATTTTTGTTGGTCCATATGATGAGTTAAATCCTCTAACCGCTACACTCAATCTATCGGAAATCGTTTCAATGTCTTTCTCTCTAACATCTTTTTTTGATTTATTCCCTGAAATAAAAACATCAATTTTGTTAATATTATTTTGAATACTATTGTATAAATCAACAAAGCTCTGATAATCCTTTGTTCTAGAAATTAGGGTTAAAATTGATTTATTAGTTTCCTTAATTTTATTGAACTTACTGTTGATAACTGAAAAATCATTGTATGTGTTTTCTATTTCAATCACATATTCTTCAATTTTATCTTTGTTTGGATTGTCTAAAACTCCAGATCTAATTCTCTCAACATCAAAAAATTTACTTCCGATTTTATTCACTTGACCATCATAAAAAGTATAAATATTAAAAGAATATTTTCCTGGACTGACCCTTATACTAGGTGAATAAAACCTAGAAGAACCAGATGAAATATGGGTTCTAATTTTTTTTGATAAATCCCAAGAAACCCTATTGAAACCTTTTTTATAAGGAAAAGTAAGTCTTTCTACAAAAGAATTCTCACTATCATAGATTTCAATAATTGTGAGTGGAGATTTTTCATTTAACTCTTCATCTAACTCCTCCCAACCAGGGAAAGGAATGTCAGAGTTGGTTTTTTCTAAATCTTTTTCCACTTTCAGTCTATTCTGTTTTTTAGTTAAAATTTCATCACTCATATAAAAAGTAAAGACTGCACCATAATCAGGGTTTTTGGCATAGTATTTATTACTTCCTTGTGATGATGAACCAGGTCTTATCGGGTTGTACTGCAGTGCTTTTCTTGGTGTAAAAACTAAGTTATCTTTGAGTGAGTTCGCAGAAATAAATCTCAAAGATGAATAATCATCAAGTATATAAAAACCTCTACCAAATGTAGCTGCAATAAGATCATTTTCTCTTTTTTGGATTGCTAAATCCCTAATGGATATTGTTGGTAAACCTGATGAAAACTTAACCCATTTATTTCCACCATTTACTGAAACATAAATTCCATATTCCGTACCTAAAAACATTAAGTTCTTATCCACATGATCTTGGACTAGTCTCCAGCAAAGAAAACCATCAGGAATACCTTCGCTTATATCTTTCCAATTTTTACCTCCATCATTTGATTTGTAAACATAGGGTTTGTAGTCACCAAACTTATGGTTATCTATTAAAACATAAACTGTATTTGGATCGAACAAATCTGCTTTTATATCATTTACAAATGACCCCTTTGGAACACCTGGCAACTTCTCTACACTAACTTTAGACCAATTTTGTCCAAAATCTCTTGTATACTGAATTATCCCATCATCTGTGCCTGCATATATTATTTTTTTATCAACTGGAGATTGAGATAAAGATGTTATTGTATTGTAGGTTGACATTGCGTAAACGTCCCAAGGATTATCCCAGCTTTGAACCTTACCCATAATTGGCAATTCAAACCTCTCTTGATCCAATGTTAAGTCACCAGAAATAGATTTCCATTCGTCACCCCTGTTATTAGAAACCCATACTCTTTGTGAACCAAAGAAAATTGTTTCTGGATCGTGTGGGCTGACCAATATAGGTGCATCCCAATTAAACCTCTCATATGGTTCATTTAAATCATTTTGAGGTTTTATGAATGTGGCTTCACCATTTGTTCTGTCTATTCTATGAATATTTCCTTGCTGAGACTGTGCATAAACTATATTTGGATTTCCTGGCTCGGTTGCAGGTTGATGACCATCCCCACCTAAGAGAACAAACCAATCTGAATTCGTTATTCCTGATGTTTTAAATGTACGACTTGGCCCCCCCTGAGTATTGTTATCTTGTGTTCCTCCAAAAATATTATAAAATGGATATGCATCATCAACTGCTAACTTATAAAATTGTGTTAGTGGTAAGTTTGCCACAAACTTCCATGAATTTGTATCATCAAAAGATTCATAGACTCCACCATCAGTGCCAATTAGCAAATAATTAGGATCGCTCATTTTAAACGTTAGCGAGTGATTATCAACATGTTTATCACTTTCATTCATTACATAAAAATCCTTGCCACCATTTTCTGAAACTTGAACTTTTGTATCCATGAGATATATTTTATCAAAAACATGAGGCGATGCTACAAGTTCTTGGTAATAGTGTGGTCCAGTAGCACCTGAAACAGTATCGGACATCTTTTTCCAATTACCTCCAGAGTTCGTGGTCTTGTATACTGCACCGTTTCTTCTGTCAGTTTCAACAGCTGCATAAACAATCGTACTGTCAAAAGGAGATATAGCTAAACCAATTTTTCCAAGATTTGTGTTGGGTAACCCATTTTTAATTTCAATCCAAGTATTTCCATGATCAGTTGACTTATATATTGATGTTCCTGGACCTCCACCCATGTAAGAAGCTACATTTCTATGTCTTTGCCAAGTAGCAGCATATAAAATATTTGGATTTTGTTCATTGATTACAACATCAGTAACACCGGTCCACTCATTAACACTTAAAACATTTTTCCAAGTTTTACCACCATCATTTGTTTTATATAATCCTCTTTCACCTCCTGAAGACCAAAGTGGACCTTGAGATGCAACAAATACCACCTCAGAATCTTTCGGACTAACGATTATCTTAGAAATATGTTCAGAAGCCTTAAGCCCCATTGATTTCCAATTTTTTCCACCATTATTACTAACATAAACACCATGTCCTATTCCAACATGTCTTCCGCCTACATTTTCACCTGTACCAAGCCAAATTTTAGACGTATTGTGTGGGTCTATTGTTATGCAACCTGTTGAATAAAAACTTTCATTATCAGTTATAGGACTCCATGTTGTTCCAGAATTGACTGTTTTCCAGACTCCTCCAGATCCAACAGCTACATACCATTCATTCTCATTTTCAGGATTAATAGCAATATCTGCAATACGACCTGACATAAAAGCTGGACCAACAGATCTGAACTTGAGGCCTGATAAATCGGAAGATTTCAGATCATCAGCGCTATTTTTTTTCTTTTGCGAAAAACCTAGTGTTAAAAATAACAGAGACGTAAATAGAACAAAATATTTTTTCATAATGCTTTACTTGAATTAATTAATTATACTCTAAAATATATTAAAAGCTTTAATTGTTAAAATGAAATTGTATTTTTATTAAAATGAATTTTAATAAACTTTTATTAATATATTTTTTCATTTTATTTTCATGTGAACCAGATGATCTTTGCTTAGAAACCTACGCTGATACACCGAAGCTAATAGTAAAGTTTTTTGATTCAAATTCTCAAGAAAATATCGTAATTGATAATATAATTGTAGAGGATAATGATAGGAATATAATTCTATTTTCAGGATCTACAGATTCATTATCAGTGCCTTTAGATTACATAAGACAACAAACATCTTTAAATTTAACACACAGCAACAACTTAGATAAAGTATATATAAATTACGCCACCAATGAAGTTTTTATCTCCAAAGGGTGTGGATATAAAATGAATTACGTTTTAGACAATATTATTTTAGAGAATGATAATGAAAATTGGATAAATTTTCTTGAGATTATAAACCACAATATAGAAGAAGAATCAAATTATCATGTCAAAATATTTTTTTAGTTTTTTTCTTGTTGTATTAATAAATTTTCAATTATCCACACAGGAAAATGAAATTGACTCGATTTTAATAAAAAAAACTTACGGAGTTAGAATAGGGCTAGATATTAGCAAGCAAATAAGAATGTTTACAGAGGATTATAAAGGGTTATCTATTTATTCAGATTTAAAGTTAAAAGAAGATATTTTTGTTGTATTCGAGATTGGTAATGATAACAAAACAATTAATAATGAAAATATTAGTTCTAAAGTAAATGGCTCATACTATAAGTTTGGCCTTAATTATAACTTTTATAAAAACCTTCCAGGTCTTAATAATGAGATATATTTTGGATTAAGATATGGAATATCAAGTTTTGTTAGTGAGTTATTAAGTTTTAAAGTTTATGATATTGATAATAATTGGAATAACGAATCAATTGTTGTTAACAGAAAGTTCAATAATTTAAATGCAGGATGGATTGAATTAATACTTGGATTTAACGCCGAAATCAGTAAAAACATTTTTATGGGGATTTCATTGAGAGTTAATAGAATAATCAATCAAAAAACTCCAGCTAATTTTACTAATTTTTTTATCCCAGGGTTTAACAAGGTAACTGAAAACAATAATTTTGGTACAGGTATAACTTATAATTTAATTTATCAAATACCAATTCTTAGAAAATGAATATAAATTGGTTTGATACCACCTATTACAGGTTATTATATAAAAACAGAAGCGAGAGGGAAGCTCAGTTATTTATTGACAATATATTAGACAAAATTAATATTAAAACCAATTCAAAAGTTCTTGATTTAGCATGTGGTTTAGGAAGACACTCTAAATATTTAGAAAAAAAAGGATTTAATGTAGTTGGCATTGATAATTCCAAACGAAACATTCTGATTGCAAAAAAAAATGAAAATAAAAATCTAATATTTATTAATCAAGAAATGACTAAAAACATTAATAGAAAATTCGATGCAGTATTTAACTTTTTTACAAGTTTTGGTTATTTAGATCATAAATATAACTATGATACTGTTGAAAATATTTCAAAAAGTCTGAATTCAGGTGGATTATTTATAATTGACTTTTT
>CABZTM010000003.1:32500-78677 GCA_902528705.1 uncultured Bacteroidota bacterium
TTCACCCCTATCCTCAGTTCATCCCAAGACTTTTCAACGTCAACGGGTTCGGGCCTCCACTATGTGTTACCATAGCTTCACCCTGACCAAGGATAGATCACACGGTTTCGCGTCTACTACTACTGACTAATTTCGCCCTATTCAGACTCGCTTTCGCTACGGCTTCGTATCAAAAATACTTAACCTTGCCAGTAAAAGTAACTCGTAGGCTCATTATGCAAAAGGCACGCCGTCACCCTATAAATAGGGCTCCGACCGCTTGTAAGCGCAAGGTTTCAGGATCTATTTCACTCCCTTATTCAGGGTTCTTTTAACCTTTCCCTCACGGTACTAGTTCACTATCGGTCTCTCAGGAGTATTTAGCCTTAACGGATGGTCCCGCCAAATTCATGCAAGGTTTCCCGTGCCCCGCATTACTCAGGATACCACTATTGATAACTCTCTTTACTTGTACGGGACTATCACCCTCTATGGTTCCGATTTCCAACGGATTCTAATTCATTGAGCAACAAATATCGTGGTCCTACAACCCCTAAATTGCCGAAACAATTTAGGTTTGGGCTATTCCGCGTTCGCTCGCCACTACTAGCGGAATCACTATTGTTTTCTTTTCCTCCGGGTACTTAGATGTTTCAGTTCTCCGGGTTAGCTTCCATAAATGGATGATTATTCTTCAAATAACCGGGTTTCCCCATTCGGACATTTGCGGATCAAAATGTATGTGCCACTCCCCGCAACTTTTCGCAGCTTATCACGTCCTTCTTCGCCTCTGAGAGCCAAGGCATTCCCCTTACGCTCTTAATTAGCCTATTGTAACTTTACTTTTCTTTGAAATTGTATTTATTATTATGCTCGTACAAATTGGTAAAAACCAATTTATACCTTGTAGTGTATCTATAATCACAAACACAAATTGGATAACTGGTGTTTGTGAAATAAAAATTTTCAATATGTCAATGATCGTTTAAGTTAAAAACTTGTGGAGAATGTGGGAGTCGAACCCACGACCTCTTGAATGCAAATCAAGTGCTCTAGCCAGCTGAGCTAATTCCCCATTCTGGAAAGAATTCAAAATGTAGAACTCTCAACTATAAATTCCCTTTATCGTTGTAGTCTCGGGCAGACTCGAACTGCCGACCTCTACATTATCAGTGTAGCGCTCTAACCGGCTGAGCTACGAGACTCTAATCGATAGTAATAATGACAGCATTAGCAAAACGCATGCTTAAAAACCCTATAATTCAGTCGTCTTACTTTCTCTAGAAAGGAGGTGTTCCAGCCGCACCTTCCGGTACGGCTACCTTGTTACGACTTAGCCCCAGTTACTAGTTTTACCCTAGGCAGCTCCTTACGGTTACCGACTTCAGGCACTCCCAGCTTCCATGGCTTGACGGGCGGTGTGTACAAGGCCCGGGAACGTATTCACCGGATCATGGCTGATATCCGATTACTAGCGATTCCAGCTTCACGGAGTCGAGTTGCAGACTCCGATCCGAACTGAGACCGGTTTTGAAGATTTGCTCCTTCTCGCGAAGTGGCTGCTCTCTGTACCGACCATTGTAGCACGTGTGTAGCCCAGGACGTAAGGGCCGTGATGATTTGACGTCATCCCCACCTTCCTCACGGTTTGCACCGGCAGTTTCGTTAGAGTTCCCGACATTACTCGTTGGCAACTAACGATGGGGGTTGCGCTCGTTATAGGACTTAACCTGACACCTCACGGCACGAGCTGACGACAACCATGCAGCACCTTGTAATGAGTCCGAAGAAAAATTCATCTCTGAATCTGTCCCATTACATTTAAGCCCTGGTAAGGTTCCTCGCGTATCATCGAATTAAACCACATGCTCCACCGCTTGTGCGGGCCCCCGTCAATTCCTTTGAGTTTCAATCTTGCGATCGTACTCCCCAGGTGGGATACTTATCACTTTCGCTTGGCCACACATCTACCTGAAGTAGACATACAGCTAGTATCCATCGTTTACGGCGTGGACTACCAGGGTATCTAATCCTGTTCGCTACCCACGCTTTCGTCCCTGAGCGTCAGTATATTGTTAGTGATCTGCCTTCGCAATTGGTATTCTGTGTGATATCTATGCATTTCACCGCTACACCACACATTCTAACCACTTCACAATAACTCAAGTCTTTCAGTTTCAAAGGCAATTCTACAGTTGAGCTGCAGGATTTCACCTCTGACTTAAAAAACCGCCTGCGGACCCTTTAAACCCAATGATTCCGGATAACGCTCGAATCCTCCGTATTACCGCGGCTGCTGGCACGGAGTTAGCCGATCCTTATTCTTACAGTACCGTCAAGCCCCGACACGTCGGGGTATTTCTTCCTGTATAAAAGCAGTTTACAACCCGTAGGGCCGTCATCCTGCACGCGGCATAGCTGGATCAGACTTTCGTCCATTGTCCAATATTCCTCACTGCTGCCTCCCGTAGGAGTCTGGTCCGTGTCTCAGTACCAGTGTGGGGGGTCCCCCTCTCAGGGCCCCTACCTATCGTAGTCTAGGTGAGCCGTTACCTCACCTACAAACTAATAAGACGCATGCTCATCTTTTACCGCCGAAGCTTTAATCATTTAACCATGCGGAAAAATGATGTTATAGGGGATTAATCCAAATTTCTCTGGGCTATACCCTAGTAAAAGGCAGATTACATACGCGTTACGCACCCGTTCGCCACTCGTCTTTCGGTGCAAGCACCAAAAGTTACCGTTCGACTTGCATGTGTTAGGCTTGCCGCTAGCGTTCATCCTGAGCCAGGATCAAACTCTTCGTTGTAAAAAAAATTAAAAATATTAAACAACTTGAATTGATAAAAGACTTTTCAGGAATGGTTTTGCTAATTCGTATGATGATAAAAATCATCGATACGCTGTCATATTTCAATACTTTCAATGAACTTAATCAATCCTTCCTGTTTTAACAGAAAAGCATGCAAATATACACTCCTTTAATTTTCTACCAAATATATTTTGATAAAATAAGTTAATATTTTACAACAAAATTATTAACAAACTGATTTTCAATATTTTTATTAAGATTTTAATAGCCTTGTTTTCTTAGAATATCCTCAATAAAATAATCTTCTCGGCTTATTTTTGGGTTAAATTCTTTTTTTAATGAAATATCAAAAGCTCTTGCAACTAAATTGTATGAAAATGCTCGAAATCCGTTTCTTAGTTCTTTTAACAGTTGATATGTGGTTTTTCCAGTTTCTCGATGAACAAGTTTGACTAAAATTTGCCCTTCAGTTCTCGTTAATTTTTTCAATTCTTCAGTAAACTCCTCTTGGATATATTTTTCAACAATTCTGGTGTATCTTTTCCTCTTATATCTCTTTTTTAAGTTAGCTAATCGATCGTTAAGTTTATTTAACCTTTCAGCGGCCAAAGTTGCATATGGGTAAACCTTGAGAGTTTTTCGTCTAAGAATCAAATATTTAATTCTCTCATCCGCGTCTTTAAAATTAATTTCATTGTAAACTGTTACCTCTGAAAGCTCAAATTCTTTTTTTGATATTGAGTCTCCCTCAAATTTGTAATAGATTTCTTCATTTTGACTATGCAATAAACTGCTAGCTGCTACAAAAAAAATGACAATTGTTGAAAAAAGTTTAAGATTATTAATCACTGATTCAAAGTTAATTTATTTGCACAAAGATTTTAGGTAATTCTTTTAATATTAAATTCTTTTATAATTCATAAATGATTAATTTTAGATACTAAATAGTTTTTATGGCAAAGAGTATTTTAAATGAAAAATCAATAAAGTTTTTAGAAACATATCTAAATAATCCTTCACCCACTGGATATGAATGGGAAGGTCAAAAAATATGGATGGACTATCTCAAGCCATACGTTGACGAGTTTATAACTGATACATACGGAACAGCGGTAGGTGTTATTAATCCAAAATCAAATTTTAAGGTTGTAATTGAAGGGCATTCTGATGAAATATCCTGGTATGTAAATTACATAACAGAAAAGGGTTTAATCTATGTAATTAGAAATGGTGGAAGTGATCACCAAATAGCACCCTCAAAATGGGTCAATATTCATACTAAAAAAGGAATTGTTAAAGGTATCTTTGGTTGGCCCGCGATTCACACTAGAACAGCAGGAAAAGAAGAGCCACCAAAATTAGAAAACATTTGCATTGATGTAGGTGCTAAAGACAGAAAAGAAGTTGAAAAAATGGGCATTCATGTTGGATGTGTGATTACATATCCTGATTCATTCCAAATTCTTAATAAAAATAGATTTGTCTGTAGAGCAATTGATAATAGAATTGGTGGTTTTATGATTGCTGAAGTTGCAAGACTTTTAAAAGAAAATAAAAAAACACTTCCCTTTTGTTTGTATGTTACTAACTCCGTACAAGAAGAAATTGGATTAAGAGGTGCACAAATGATAACTGAAACTTTGAAACCGAATGTTGCCATTGTGACCGATGTGTGTCATGACACATCAACTCCAATGATTGATGTAAAAAAACAGGGAGACAATGTCATTGATAAAGGACCTGTTATCTCTTATGCTCCAGCAATACAAAACAACCTTAGAGAAAGAATAATTGAAACTGCTGAAAAGAAAAAAATCCCTTTTCAAAGACATGCTTCATCTAGGTACACTGGAACTGATACTGATGCTTTTGCCTACAGCAATGGAGGTGTTGCCTCTGCCTTGATTTCTTTACCATTAAGATATATGCACACTACTGTGGAATTAGTTAGCAGAGAGGATGTTGAAAACGTTATAAAATTAATTTACGAAACGTTGTTGACGATTGCACCAGATGATGATTTTAGCTACTTTAAATCTTAATTATTTCGTATGAAGTTCCTTCATAATTTGAAATAAATTTTGACTTGCTTTATTGTCGCCAAATGAATAATGCTGCTGGAATTGCCATTGTTCCATATCCACCATAGAACGCAAGTTGAACTAAAGCAGCTTGAAAATTTGATAATTCTGGCATCACTTTCTTGAAAGCGGAAACCATTGGATTTGTTACATCATTTGCAACTCCCTACAAAAAAAACATTGAGGTAATAGCAATGAAAGGAATAAGGTATCTCTTTTCAACCAAAATAGGCTTTTTAGAAAATTTAGACATTTATTATAAATTATTTTTTTTCATTAACTATTTGCTTGACAATTTCTGGGTTAAGTAGAGTTGATATGTCCCCGAAGTTATCGGTTTCACCTGCAGCAATTTTTCTTAAAATTCTTCTCATGATTTTACCACTTCGTGTTTTTGGTAAACCATCAACAATTTGAATTTTTTCAGGTTTTGCTATGGGGCCGATTGTTTTGGAAATAAGTTGATTTATTTCTGCTCTGATTCCATCAATATTTTTATCATTTTTTAAAATTACAAATGCGTAAAGAGCATTTCCTTTGATTTCGTGAGGATATCCGACAAGAGCACTCTCGACCACATTTTCATGTAGATTAATTGCATCCTCGATTGGTGCTGTACCTAAATTGTGTCCAGAAACAATTACGACATCGTCTACCCTACCTGTAATTCTGTAATTTCCTTGATCATCTCTGAATGCACCATCGCCAGGAAAATAATATCCAGGATAATTAAAAAAGTAAACATCATTGTATCTCTCATGATCACCATATATGGTACGAGCTATGGATGGCCATGGAAACTTGATCGCAAGTATGCCATTTCTATTATTTTCATAAAATTCGTTCCCATAATCATCAAGTAGAACCGGTTGTATTCCAATTAAAGGTTTGGTAGCATAAGTTGGTTTTCCTTTTGTAACATTAGCAAGTGATGATATCATGATTCCACCCGTCTCCGTTTGCCACCAGGTGTCAACTATTGGACACCTATTCTTTCCTATGTTTTGATTGTACCAATTCCAGGCTTCCTCATTGATTGGCTCACCTACTGTACCAAGAACTTTTAGTGAAGATAAATCGTACTTTCTGACAAAATCAAGAGAATGTTTTGCTAATGCTCTAATTGCAGTAGGTGCTGTATAAAACTGATTAACTTTATGTTTTTCGCAAATTTCCCAAAATCTTCCAAAGTCAGGATATGATGGTACTCCCTCAAACATTATTGTTGTTGCACCATTCAATAAGGGCCCATAAACAATATAACTATGTCCAGTAATCCAACCAATATCAGCTGTACACCAGTATATGTCGTTGTGCTGATATTGAAACACGCTTTTGAAAGAATAGGATGAGTATACCATATAACCTCCACAAGAATGAACCATTCCTTTTGGTTTTCCGGTTGACCCAGATGTGTAAAGAATAAATAAAGGATCCTCAGAATCCAGTTCAATTGAGTCAAATTTATCAGACACGCCATTTAACTCCTCATGCCACCATTTATCAATTTTATTTAGCTTAATTCTACTATCTATTCTCTTCAAAACAATACAAGTTTCAACTGAAGGACATTTTATTAAAGCTTCATCAGCAATAGATTTTAAATTAATTGTTTTATTTCCTCTAAAACTTCCATCGGCAGTAATTAACATTTTACAATTGGCATCGTTAATTCTAGCAGCCAATGCTGTAGCAGAAAACCCTGCAAATACTACAGAATGAATAGCCCCTATCCTTGCACACGCTAAGACTGCAATTGCAAGTTCAGGAACCATTGGCATATAAAGGCAAACCCTGTCTCCTTTTACAATATTATTTTTTTTGAGAACATTTGAAAACTTACAAACTTTTGAGTGTAATTCTCTATATGAAATTCTTAGACACTTTTCAGTTGGATCATTAGGTTCAAAAATTATTGCTGTTTTATCTGCTTTTTTTAGAAGATGTCTGTCAAGACAATTTTCTGTGATGTTTAATTTTCCACCAATAAACCATTTAAAATCCGGTTTTTTAAAATCAAACTCAAATGTTTTATTCCATTTTTTTTTCCAAGTGAAAGTTGAGGCAATATCAGACCAAAAACTACTAGGGTCTTTAACACTTTTTTGATATAGCTTGTTGTACTCTATTTCTGTTTTTGGTATGTAGTTTTCGATCAAATTCAATTGTTTAGATATTCTTTCAAAAGCTTTTTATTTATGTCATAAACTAAGGTTGGTCCATAATATATCCAGCCGGTATAGATTTGAACAAGTGATGCCCCTGCATTTATCTTTTCAATTACATCATCTGGTGTCATTATACCTCCAACAGCAATGATAGGAAGTTTGTCTCCAGCCTGGTTTTTGATCAGCTTAACCATCTGTGTACTTCTCTTTGAAAGCGGCTTTCCACTCAGACCACCACTTTCATTTTTTAAATTATCTGATTTTAGGTTTGCTCTGGCAACTGTCGTATTTGAACATATTATGCCATCAATATTTAATTCCATTAAGAGACTAACAATATCTGCAAGCTGACTATTAGATAAATCAGGTGAAACTTTAACGAGAATCGGCTTTCTCTCTCCTGTCTTGTTTTCTGAAATCAAAGTTTTTAAAATCTTTTTAAGAAAAGAAATAGACTGCAGGTTTCTGAGCTCTGGAGTATTGGGTGAACTAACATTTACAGCAAAATAATCAACATATGATCTTAACTTTTTAAAACACTCAAGATAATCCTCATGTGCTTTAGAATTAGGTGTTGACTTATTTTTTCCAATATTTGCTCCTATAGGCAAGCTTGTATTGTAATATTTAAATTTTTTATTTTTTAATCTTTTGACTACAGCATCGACTCCGTCATTATTAAATCCCAATCTATTTATTAATGCATCGTCCTTTGTTAAACGAAATATTCTCTTTTTTGGGTTTCCTGACTGTGGTCTCGGTGTAACAGTTCCAATTTCAGTAAATCCAAAACCACCAAGCCTCCTTATTGATGTAACTATTTCAGCGTTTTTGTCAAATCCTGCCGCAAGGCCCACTGGGTTAGGAAAATTTATGCCAAAAACCTTTTTTTCTATCAATGGTGATGAGAAACGCATGTCTGGTAATCCAGTACCACCAAATAACTTAGTCCATTTTATCAAGAAATTATGAACTAATTCTGGATCAAAAAGAAAAAAAAGTGGTCTAATAAAATATTTCCACATTCTTTTAAATTTTATTTCTTTTTATTTAATTCTGAGGATAACTCAAGAGATAAAGCCGTCTTATCAAATTTGATCTTGCCAGCCATTGTTAATATGACACATGTATTTTTTGCGTCATTTACCTCGATCACTTTCCCGTGCATACCACTTTTGGTAACTACTAAGTCTCCATTTTTAAGTGATGATAAAAACTTCTTTTCTTTTTTTGCCTTTCTGCTCTGAGGAAGAATAAACAAAAAGTATAATGCAAATATCATTAAAATAATTGGCGTCCATTGACTAATTCCTTCCATTTTTCTCTATTTATTAATAACGAATCCGCTCATGCGAATAATTTTTTTAGAGTTTTCAGTGTTTGTCGTCAAGGTGATTGATTTGACTTGTTTACCGGTTTGACCAGAGGAATCAAAACGTGCTTTAATAACTCCAGATTCTCCGGGTTGGATTTCTTTGTCTTTCGGGTAATCAGGAACAGTACATCCGCAAGAGGCTGAGGCATCGTATATAATTAAGTTACTTTTTCCAGTATTTTTAAATGTATAATCAACTTCTACAATTTCACCTTCAGAGACTTCTCCAAAATCATATGTGTCAAAATCAAAATTTATGATTGGTAAGACTGACTCTTTCTCTAACCGTTTTTCAGTTTCAACAAGATTTTGTTTATTAATTTTTTTTGTTGGATTATCATTACATGAAATTATAAATAAACAAATAATGATTCCTGCAATTGATTTGTAATAGTTTTTTTTCATGTGTCTAAATTTAATAAATTATCGGAACGTTTAATGTTTTTTTTTATCAATCCTTTAGCCTTCAAATCTCTCATAATATTATTAAGTATACCATTAATGAATCCACTGCTTTTCGGGCTTGAATAGTCTTTGGATATTTCTACATATTCATTTAAACTGACATTGACAGGTATATTTTGAAAAAATTTTAATTCTGATATACACATTTTTAAAAGAATATTATCAATAATTGCTATCCTCTCGGTTTCCCAGTCAGGAGTATACTGTGAAATTAGGTTTTCATAATCTAATTCGTTTTCGGTAGTTTTTTTATATAAGTTCCAACCAAATGACTTATCATCAGCATCTTTAAAAATTGTCTTATTTATTATCAATTTATTTGACTTTGAAAAATTTCTAATTGTATTTAAAATTTCTGTGTTAATTAGAGGAAAGTCATCTACCCAACCAATTTCACAATCTTCGTAAAATTCAAATAGGTTAGAATTTGTTACAATTATTTCTTTATAAATTTTAATTAGTAACGACACTGAATCATCGTCATTTGAGGAGTTTTTTAAAAATTCTGCGTCATATATTTTTTCAAAAACTTTATGAATAACAGTAGAGTCATTTTTAAAATAATCAATTTCTTTTTTTTCAATATAATTGTTTATGTATTTAGAATTTTCAATGGCTTCAATAAATTTATTCTTGACAATAATATCTACTAAAAAATTAAATTCAGACTTAAAGTAATTGTTTTTATTGATTTCTAATCTTCTTATTGTTTCCTCCTTAAGTAAAACAAAAAAATGTAACTGAGTAATGAAAAATTGATAAAAGCTTTTAGAAGTTTTGTTGAAATAACCATAAAGATCCTTGCTTGTAGATTTTGATCTATTTTGCGAATATAAAATTTGAAGAATTTTAACTCTGATGTGTCTTCTGTTTAGCATGCTAATGAACCTCAAACAAAAGTAAAATTTATTTGTTAATAAATCTTCTAATTAAAATTATCTTTGATGTAGATTTTATGAAATCTCTAAACTATTTAAACAAATTTTTTTTTAAATACAGGTTAAGAATATTAATTGGAATATTAATAACAATCATCGCAAGATTTTTTGCTCTAGTTGCTCCAAATTTGATTGGTGAATCAATTACAATAATAGACAACTATTTAAGCAACGGTGGTGATCCAACAATAATAAGACAAAGTCTAATTAAGAATATCTCATTTATAGTTGGTGCAGCCTTTCTAGCAGGAGGATTTACTTTCATCATGAGACAAACACTCATAAATGTTTCAAGGTTTATTGAATTTGATTTGAAAAATGAAATTTTTCAAAAGTACCAAGACCTAGATTTAAGTTTTTATAAGAAAAATAGAGTTGGGGACTTGATGAATAGAATTAGTGAAGATGTGAGTAAAGTAAGAATGTATGTTGGTCCTGCCTTAATGTATTCAATAAATACAATTACACTATTCATAATAATAATCTCTTACATGCTAAGCATTGACATCAAATTAACACTCTATACCATTACTCCACTACCCTTTCTCTCCATTATTATATATAAACTCAGTAAAAAAATTAATATAAAAAGCCTAAGGGTTCAAGAATCGTTATCAAAATTAACCACAGTTGCCCAAGAATCTTTTAGTGGAATTTCAATTATAAAATCTTACACCATAGAAGATGAATTGAATAAACATATTGATGATATATCAAATGAGACTCAAACAAGACATGTTGATTTAGCAAAGTTTCAGGCTTGGTTTTTACCTATGATGGTTCTGTTGATTGGGCTGAGTAACATTTTAGTTATTTATATTGGTGGCAATCAATTTATTAGTGGTAAAATTGAATTGGGTATACTAGCTGAATTTATAATTTATGTAAACATGCTTACATGGCCAGTTGCCACAGTTGGCTGGGTAACCTCAATTGTACAACAAGCGGAAGCAAGTCAAGCAAGAATAAATCAGTTTTTAAAAGAAAAAATTAATGTTATTAATAAAAACTCAGAACTGAAAACTATTGAAGGTGTTTTAGAATTTAACAATGTCAATTTCACATATGATGAAACCAATATAAAAGCTCTGTCTAATATTAGTTTTAGACTTCAAATGGGCAAATCTCTGGGAGTAATTGGACCTGTTGGGTGTGGTAAATCAACACTACTTGAACTAATTGTTAGAAATTATGATCCTCAATCTGGTAAAATTTTAATTGATAATACAGACTTAAAGAGTCACAACAAAAATAATGTAAGAGATTATATATCTTACGTTCCTCAAACAACTTTTCTCTTCAGCGACACTATTAAAAATAACATACGATTTGGAAAAAATAATGCAAGTGATAGTGAAATAAAGAAATATGCAAAAATTTCATGTATCAATGATGAAATTGAAGAATTTCCTAAAAAATACAATTCTATTTTGGGAGAAAGAGGAATAAATTTGTCAGGAGGACAAAAACAAAGGATTGCTCTAGCTCGCGCATTAATAAAAAAACCTAAAATTTTACTTCTAGATGATTGTTTATCAGCTGTAGATGTTAAAACTGAAAAGGAAATTTCAAACAATCTTCAAAATTATTTAGAGGATATAACCAAAATAATTGTTAGTCAAAGAACATCAATCTTAAAAAATTGTGACAGGATAATCGTCATGAACAATTCTAAAATTATCGAGACTGGTACACACAATGAATTAATAAAAAATACTCAGGGATATTACTATCAGATAAATTTTAAACAAAATAAAAAAACACATTAAGATTTTGCCGATTTTACTTTTTTAACCATTTTTGGTAGAAATAATTAAAATGGAAGAAAGTAAACAACATCTAAATGAAGATATATTCTCTAAGGTTGTTAGAGCTGGTAGAAGAACATATTTTTTTGATGTAAGATCAACAAAGGCAGGAGATTACTACCTTACAATTTCAGAGAGTAAAAAATTTACTAATGACGATGGAACATTCTACTTCAAAAAACATAAAATTTATCTTTACAAAGAGGACTTTGAAAATTTTTCAAATGTTTTGGGTGAAATGACAAAATTTATTGTTGATGAAAAAGGTGTAGAGGTTATTAGTGAGATACATGATAAGGATTTTAAGTCAAAATCTGAGGAAACTAAAAATATAGAAAACCAAGATGATAAGGAAGGTGACGAAAAAAGTAGTGAAGTAGAATTTGAAGATATTTAAATTTTCATAAAATAACTACTAATAAAATTCCCCGTAGAAGAAAGCTTAAAACATAAAATATAAATGGCTAGAACACCCTCAAAAATGATTGAGTTAGGATCAGATCTCCCTAATTTCAACCTTATTAATACGATTAACAACGAAATATTCGACAGCGAAGTATTAAATTTAAACTTAGGCACATTGGTAATGTTTATTTGCAATCATTGTCCTTTTGTTGTTCATGTGCTTGACGAAATAAGCTCAATTTCAAACTTTTACAAAGGCAAAATTAACATTGTTGCAATCAGCAGTAATGACGTTGATAATTATCCACAAGATTCCCCTGAAATGATGAAAAAATTAGCTTCAAATAGAAAATTTAATTTTCCGTATTTATATGATGAAACACAAAATGTTGCTAGATTATTTGATGCTGCATGTACACCTGATTTTTTCTTATATGATGAAGAAAAAAAATTAGTATATAGAGGACAACTAGATGACTCTAGACCCGGTAACGACCTAGAAACAACAGGACGCGACTTAAGAAATGCAATTGATTGTATGCTTAAAAACATAAAAAATATATCAATTCAAAAACCAAGTATAGGATGCAATATTAAGTGGAAAAACTCATGATGCATGCTTGGAATAAAAATATAATCTGAATAAAGCTAAGTCATCAGTTTCATAATCATCTGAAAATTCATCAATGACCTCGTCAAGTGAATCACGCTCTAAATCAGAGAAAAACTCACTTAATTCATCTATGGACTCATGATCAAAAATTTCATTGATTAAATACGTTAAATCCAATTTGGTTCCTGAGAATATAATTGTTTCTAACTCATTTAGAACATCTTTATATGATATTTTCTTTGAATCGGCAATTTCATTAATTGAAAGTTTTTTATCAATAGATTGAATAATAAATAATTTGGTAAGTGAATTAGAGCCAGTTGATTTAATTACACCATCGTAAACATCTTCTATTTTATTTTTTTTGATGTAATTACAAATCAGAACTATAAATGTTTCACCGAATTTTTTTGCTTTCCCCTCACCAACGCCATTAATTGAGGAAAGTTGCTCGATGGATGTTGGATATTTATAACACATTTCCTCCATTGAAGAATCCTGAAAAATTGCAAAGGGGGGTAAATTATATTTTTTCGACAGAAAAATTCTTTCATCTTTAAGGATATTAAGCAGCTCAGTGTCAGCAACTAATATCTTTTCAGAATTGATTGTTTCTATTTTATAATCACCCGAGTAATCGTGATCAGTAGACATCATTATTGTGAATGGTTTTGTTAAAAATTCTAATCCGATATCAGATATTTTTAAAACCCCATAACTCTCAATATTTTTAAATAAGAGTTTTTCTACAATCATTTTTCTAATCACAGATTTCCAAAAAATAATTCCTTCATTAGTTCCAAATCCATATAATTTACTTTCAATTAGATTATGAGACCTGATTAAAGCTGTCTCTTTACCAATAATAAAACTTGAAATATCTTTTAGTTTATAATTTTCTTTTAGTTCATTAATACACTTCAAAACCTTTAATATTTCAGATTTAATGTCAATTTTTTCTTTAACGTTTACTGAATTATCATCCATTTCACTCCCCAGGCCGTTAATTTCGTCGTAATCTTCTCCAAAATAATTTAGCAAGTATTTCCTCCTTGACATCGATGATTCACAGTATGCAGCAACATCTTCCAGTAAAGATAAACCTTGCTCTTTTTCTGAAATAGGTTTTGAAGCTAAAAATTTTTCTAACTTTTCTATATCACTATGAGAATAAAAAGCTATGCAACGTCCTTCACCTCCATCTCTTCCAGCTCTTCCCGTTTCCTGGTAATAGGATTCTATTGATTTAGAAATATCATAGTGTATGACATACCTGATATCTGGTTTATCAATACCCATTCCAAAAGCAATTGTAGCAACTATTACGTCACAATCTTGCATAAGGAATTGATCCTGATTGGATGACCTAACTTTAGATTCTAAACCAGCATGGTAAGGAAGAGCCTTGATATCATTAATTTGAAGAAGTTTAGACAATTCATCTACTTTTTTTCTAGACATACAGTATATAATTCCAGACATTGAATCTTTAGATTTAATAAATGAAATGATTTGCTTGTCAATGCTACTATCTTTTTTTCTTATCTCATAAAATAAATTTGGTCTATTAAAGGATGATTGAAATAATTTATGATTTTTTAAATTTAGATTTTTCAAAATGTCGTCTCTTACTTTAGGAGTTGCAGTTGCGGTCAATGCAATCTTCCTAAGCTCAGGATTTATCTTGTAACATACATCCGAAATATTTCTGTATTCAGGTCGAAAATCATGACCCCACTCTGAAATACAATGTGCTTCGTCAATTGCAACAAATGAAATGGTTTGATCTTTAAAAAATCTAATATTCCCATCTCTTGAAAAAGACTCAGGGGATATGTAAACCAATTTTGTAGCACCATTAATTATGTTATCTCTTACATTTTTTTTTTCGGTTTGTGATAGTGATGAGTTATAAACACTTGCAATATTTTTTTTTTCAAATAAAGCATTCAAAACATCAACCTGATTTTTCATTAATGCAATGAGTGGAGAAATAATAATTGCGACTCCTGTCAGGTACAAAGCTGAAATTTGATAGCAGAGTGATTTTCCACCACCAGTTGGCATAATAACCAATGTATCATTTCCAGAGACTAAAGACTCAATTATATCAAACTGTTTTTCTCGAAAACTGTTAAAACCAAAGTGCTTTTGCAATAAGTTTGAAAGATCTGGTTTTAGGTTCATTGTATGCCAAATAAGGTATATTTGTACCTTTATATTAAATATAAACTAATTAAGAACTAGAGTCATTTATAATTTTAACAAGTTTTGAACAATACCGACATAAAAAAAATAGCACATGATGTAATTGAAATTCAGCAAAGCGCAATTGAAAATTTAAAAATTACAAGTACAAATGATATAGTTAAAACTATAGAATATTTAAACAAATTAGAAGGGAAAATTATTGTTACTGGAATAGGGAAAAGTGCTATTGTTGCAATGAAAATTGCAGCAACACTCAATTCAATAGGATCACCATCTGTTTTTATGCATGGTTCCGATGCTCTTCATGGTGATATGGGAATTATTTCAACTAATGATGCAGTAATTATCATCTCCAAAAGTGGAAATAACTCAGAAACTATAGAGCTTGTTAAAAATTTAAAAAAAAATAAGATTGAAATAATTGGATTGAGTTCAGATTTAGATTCATTTCTCTGCAAAAACTCCAAATATATAATTCATACACCAATAAAAAAAGAAGCCTGCCCACATAACTTAGCTCCAACTACAAGCTCAATAATACAGATGCTAGTTGGTGATATAATTGCAATTTCTTTGATGAAATTGAAAAATTTCGATGAAAAATCATTTGCAAAGTTTCATCCGTCTGGGTCGTTAGGAAAAAAACTAACCTTGACTGTAGCAGATATTCTAGATATTGATTTAAAACCAATGGTTTCAGTTGATGATACGTTTAAGCATGCAATTGATGAAATCTCTTCAAAAATGTTAGGAGCAACAGTGGTTATGAGTGAAAAAAAAATAGTTGGTATAATCACGGATGGTGATGTAAGGAGAATTCTTAGTAAGCATAAAGACCCACTATCACTAAAAATAAATTCTTTTATAAAAACTGCTCCACTTTTTGTAGACCATCAATGCTTAGCCAAAGATGCTCTTAAATTAATGAATTCAAAAAAGATTTCTCAATTAATTGTTACCAAAAAAAGTAAATATTTTGGAATGATTCACATCCATCAAATTTTAAAATCTGGAATATAATATGGCTAGTGTTGACCCTAATGAAATGTCTTTTTTAGACCATCTTGAGGACCTGAGGTGGCATATTTTAAGAGCTTTAATGGGAATTGTTTTTGCCGGTTCAATTGCATTTATATTTAAAGACTACATTTTCGATAATATTATTTTTGGTCCAAAAGACCCTAACTTTATTACTTACAGATTACTATGTGAATTCTCTAATCTCATTGGTTTGAATGATAGCTTTTGTATAACGGAATTACCATTCAGAATTCAAAGCAGAACAGTTTCTGGACAATTTTCAGCTCATATAATGACATCAATTGCAGCGGGATTTGTTATTTCATTTCCCTACGTTTTGTACCAATTTTGGAGTTTTATAAGTCCAGGTCTCTACAGTAACGAAAAGAAATATGCTAAAGGGTTTATTTTTGTTTCAAGTTTGTTGTTTTTTATTGGAGTTTCATTTGGCTACTATGTTGTTTGCCCTCTATCGATCAATTTTTTAGGAAATTACTCTGTCAGTCAAGAAGTTTTTAACGATTTTGATTTAAGTAGTTACATTTCACTGGTCAGAGCTTCAGCATTGTCAGCCGGTATTATTTTTGAACTTCCAATAATAATTTATTTTTTAACAAAAGTAGGCTTAGTGACACCTCAAATTTTGGTGAAATATAGAAAGTATGCTTTGGTTTTTGTTCTTATTCTAGCAGCAATAATTACTCCTCCAGATGTTGCTAGTCAAATAATTGTCGCAATTCCAATTTTAATTTTATACCAAATAAGTATATATATTTCAAAAATTGTTTTAAAAAATAAATGATTCTAAAAACATCAAATATTGTAAAAGAATATAAAAGCAGAAAGGTTGTTGATAATGTCAATATAGAGGTTTCTCAAGGTGAGATTGTAGGGCTTCTGGGTCCAAATGGTGCCGGAAAAACCACATGTTTTTACATGATGGTTGGTTTGATTAAATCAGATTCTGGATCAGTCTTACTAAATGACAAGAATATTTCTAATAAACCTATGTTTGAAAGGGCAAAACTTGGAATAGGGTATTTAGCCCAAGAAGCTTCAGTTTTTAGAAAATTAAGTGTTGAAGATAATATTAAAGCAGTTTTACAGATTGGTAATTTGTCAAAAATTGAACAGAATACAAAACTGGAGGAACTGATTGAGGAGTTTAGCTTAGAAAAAGTCAGAAAAAACCGAGGTGATTTACTTTCAGGTGGTGAAAGAAGAAGGACTGAGATTGCCAGGGCGTTAGCAACAGAACCCAAGTTCTTACTTCTTGATGAGCCATTTGCCGGTGTTGATCCTATTGCAGTTGAAGAAATTCAGAAAATTGTTTTCCAACTAAAAAATAAAAATATTGGAGTTTTAATCACTGACCATAATGTTCAAGAAACACTAGCGATTACTGATAAAACATATTTAATGTTTGAAGGATCTATTTTGAAAGATGGCAAGCCAGAGTATTTGGCCAAAGATAAAGTTGTTAGAAAAGTCTATCTAGGCCAAAATTTTATTTTTAGAAAAAATAGATTCAATGATTTACAAAAGTAAATTAAAAGAGCTGTTTACAGGATCTTTTATTGAAGTTCAAAAGATCTGTACCATTCTTGACGATTTCAAAATAAAATATATAATTCAGGATCAAAAAAAATCTGCAATTTTAGCTGGTTTTGGAATAACCAATTTATTTTACACCCACAGATTACTGGTCTATGAAAATGATTATGAACTTGCCTTAAAAATTTGCAAAAATCAAAAATCTAGTTTAGTTTGATTGTTTGATCCATCATTATCTTCATTTGAATCAATTTTTTCATCTACAACTTCGATATTATTCAAATCATTAACTGGGGGTTGATATGGAATTGGGTCAAGTTTATTAATCAGTTTAATTTCTTTTTGATCAAGTTGGTTTCCTTTTGCTTTTAATCCTTTTACAGCTATATAACTTGATATATCAATTTTTTTACTTTCAATTGATTTATCTTTGTATACAATCTGAATCATAGGTTTCCAGTCTGTTAAAACTATTTCTGTTATTATATCTTTTGATTTTTCAATGTAATTTTGTGTTCCTTTTGTAACGCCAATAATAAATCTTTTGATAAAATATTTTTTCTTTTTTAGATTATTATATATGATTGTAAACGGTTTAACTCTGTCTAATTTTTCCATTATTATCATATCTTCAGGAAAATGCATGTTAAGGTCAGGTTTAACAATTTTAAATGCACCCGATTGTTGAAAAATAATTAAATCATCGTCAGCCTTAAACTCACCTAGTAATTCACCTCTGTCATCAACATTTATTCTTTGAACTGTTTCATCAAACCAAATTTTTCTTGGTTTTAATGTAGATAAACCTTGTTCTTTAAAAAGCACCTTTTGTACTGTGTGTTTTGATACTATATTTCCCTTAACTGATCTACCTTTAATTGATAAATCAGCAAAATCTAAATCCCATTTCAGTTTTTTTATTGAACCTGACTGTCTTAAAACTATTGTTACTATCTCAGCTTCCCCGTTAGGGTTAGAGGTTAAATGAAGAATACTTGTTTTTGGGTGTTCAGAGGTCAAATTATATACCTTATCTCTTGTCACACCAGTAACACTGAATCTTTTTATATATGTTATACCAGTTTTACCTTCTTTATATATCATATTGTAGATTGTTCTAGAGTCTCTTTTTTTAAAAACAGCCACATGTTCAATTCCTTTTTCAATGAATTTCTTATTTTCCACTCTGCTTACAATCATATTACCTCTCTTCGTAAAAACTATTACGTCATCAATATCAGAACACTCTTCAACATATTCTTCTTTTCGAAGCGATGTTCCTATAAAACCTTCCAATCTATTTACATAGAGTCTTGCATTTCTTACAACCACTTTTTTAACATCAACATCATCGAAAATTTTGATTTCTGTTTTTCTAATTCTATTCTTCCCGTACTTTAATTTTAAATCTTTAAAATATTTTATTGCAAAATCATTTAAGTTTTCCAAATTGTGATTAGTCTTTTTTATTTCATCCTCTATCTGATCTATTTTTTTATCTGCTTTATCAATATCAAACTTTGAAATTCTTTTAATTTTAATTTCAGTTAACTTAATTATATCGTCTTCAGAAACTACTTGTTTAAGTAATTTCAGATAAGGTTCAAGACCGTCTTTTATGGCATCAAGAACTAGTTTCCATGTATCTTTATCTTCAATTAGTCTATAAATCCTTTTTTCAATAAATATTTTTTCAAGTGTAGATGAATGCCACAATAAATTTAATTCCCGTAATTTATTCTCTAATTCTTTTTTGAGTAATTCTTTTGTATTAAGAGTTGATTTAATCAACATATCTGAAACACCAGTAAAAAGTGGTTTATTATTTTCAATGATGCAACCTAAGGGAGAAATTGAAACCTCACAATTGGTAAAAGCAAAAAGTCCATCTATCGTTTTGTCAGGGGATACACCAGAGGGTAAGTGAATTAAAATTTCAACATTTGAAGCTGTATTATCTTCAATTTTCTTCACTTTTATTTTTCCCTTATCATTAGCTTTTAAGATGGAATCTATCAGAGAACTGCTTGTTGTTGTGTATGGTATTTGGTTTATTACCAAAGTGTTTTTATTTAGCTGGTTGATTTTTGCTCTAACTTTAATCCTTCCACCTCTTTTTCCATCATTATAGTTTGTTATGTCAACAACTCCCTCAGTTGGAAAATCTGGATATAATTGAAAGTTTCTTCCTTTTAAGCATTTGATAGATGCATCTATGAGTTCAATAAAATTATGAGGAAGTATTTTTGTTGATAATCCTACAGCAATTCCTTCAGCACCTTGAGCAAGAAGTAATGGAAATTTTACTGGAAAATTCACTGGTTCTTTTCTCCTACCATCGTACGATAGTTGCCAGTTTGTAATTTTAGGGCTATAAATAACATCTAGTGCAAACTGAGAAAGCCTAGCTTCAATATAACGAGAGGCTGCTGCAGAATCACCAGTTAATATATTTCCCCAGTTGCCTTGGGTATCAATTAATAAATTTTTTTGTCCAATCTGAACAATTGCATCTGAAATACTTGCATCGCCATGCGGATGATATTGCATAGTGTGTCCAACAACATTTGCAACCTTATTAAATCGTCCATCATCCAAATCTTTCATAGAGTGTAAAATTCTTCTTTGCACTGGTTTTAAACCGTCTTCAATAGCTGGAACTGCTCTTTCTAAAATAACATAGGAAGCATAATCAATAAACCATTCCTTGTACATTCCAGAAATTGGAACTAAAAAATCATCTTTTTCAAACTCTTCTTCGATCATACCGAGTCAATGTTAACTTTTAAATTCTCAATTATAAAATTTTGCCTGTCGGGCGTGTTCTTGCCCATATAAAATGCTAAAAGATCTTCCACACTAGTTTCTTTGTTTATAATAATAGGATCTAACCTAATACTATCACCAATAAAATTCTTGAATTCATTTGGTGAAATCTCTCCAAGACCTTTGAACCTAGTTATTTCGACTTTTGGACCTAACTTATCACATGCTTCACTTTTTTCATTTTCTGAATAGCAATAGATTGTTTCCTTTTTATTTCTGACCCTAAACAGTGGTGTCTGTAATATGAAAAGATGACCTTCCTTTATAAGCTCAGGAAAAAACTGAAGAAAAAAAGTTATGATCAATAGCCTAATATGCATCCCATCAACATCAGCATCAGTTGCTATAACAATTTTATTATATCTTAATTTTTCTATTCCTTCTTCAATATTTAATGCTGCTTGCAATAAATTAAATTCCTCATTTTCATAAACAATTTTCTTAGACATCGAATATGAGTTTAGTGGTTTTCCTCTCAAACTAAAGACCGCTTGAGTATTTACATCTCTCGACTTAGTTATTGAGCCACTTGCAGAATCCCCCTCAGTTATAAATATTGTTGACTCTAATCTTTTTTCATTGCTCATATCACCTAAATGCACTCTACAATCCCTCAATTTTTTATTGTGCAAACTTGATTTTCTTGCTCTTTCTCTAGCTAATTTTCTTATACCAGAAAGTTCTTTTCTTTCTCTTTCTGCTTGAATGATCTTTCTTTGAATTGCTTCTGCGACATTTGTATTCTTGTGAAGAAAATTATCTAAGTTTTTAGAAATAAAATCTATTATATATGAACGTACTGTTGGTAGGCCATCTCCCATTTCGGTTGATCCAAGTTTAGTTTTTGTTTGTGACTCAAAAACGGGTTCCATAACCTTGATACTTATGGCTGATATTATTGATTTTTTTATGTCTGAAGAATCATAATTTTTTTTGAAAAAATCTCTTATAGTTTTAACTATTGCTTCCTTGAAAGAATTTAAGTGAGTTCCACCCTGACTTGTGTTTTGCCCATTGACGAAAGAATAGTACTCTTCACTGTAATGTTTTTTGTTATGAGTTATAGCAATTTCTATATCTTTTCCAAGGAGATGAATAACTGGATATAAAAAATCCTCAATATTATTATTGTCCTTGATAAGGTCTTTCAACCCATTTTCTGACCTAAATTTTTCACCATTAAATATTATTGAAAGACCAGGATTTAAGTATACATAGTATTTAATCATCTTGGCTATGTATTCATTTCTAAATTTATAATTTTTAAAAATTGATGAATCTGGTTGAAAAATAATTGATGTTCCTTTTCTTTTACTCGATTCTTCAATAGGAGGTGAATCTATGATTTCACCTAATTCAAAATTTACAATCTTTGATTGTCCATCTCTAATGGACTCAACCTTGAAAGATGAAGAAAGTGCATTAACAGCTTTTGTTCCAACTCCATTCAGGCCAACAGACTTCTTGAAAGCTCTTGTATCGTACTTTCCTCCTGTGTTCATTTTTGAAACTACATCAACAACTTTACCAAGTGGAATACCTCTACCATAGTCTCTAACTTTGATGATATTATCCTTAAGTGTGATTTCAATTGTTTTGCCAGCTCCCATTACAAACTCGTCAATTGAATTATCAATAATTTCTTTGAGTAAAATATATATACCATCATCAGATGCAGAGCCATCACCTAACTTTCCAATATACATTCCAGGACGCATGCGTATATGCTCTTTCCAATCAAGTGACCTGATATTTTCTTCAGTGTAGGATGTAGAGTTTGGCATATTTAAGGATTTAAATATAAAACACTAAAGATTTATTTTGTGTCCTTATATCACAAATTAATTAACAATTATAAGGTAAGAAATGTTGAAATCTTTATTTAGTTATTGAATCTAAAGTGAATGATATCACCATCACATACAGTATAGTCTTTTCCTTCAGTTTTAAGTTTCCCAGCTTCTTTAACTTTTGCCTCCGATTGATATTCATTAAAATCATCAAACTTCATCACCTCGGCCTTTATAAAACCCTTTTCAAAATCAGAATGAATAACCCCAGCTGCTTTTGGAGCTTTAGAGCCATTTAAAAATGTCCATGCTCTAACTTCTTTTTTTCCTGCTGTGTAAAAAGTAGATAAATTCAATAATTTATGAGCCTCATTAATTAGCAAACTAGTACCTGAATCTTTCAATCCATAATCATTTAAAAAAACTTGCCTTTCTTCATAACTATCTAATTCATTAATTTCCTGCTCAATTTTTGCAGCTATGATAATAATTTTAGAATTTTCTTTTTCTAAATATTCTACAGTACTTGTTAGCAATTGATCATTATTATTAATCAATTTTTCATCAATATTACACACATATAAAACTGGTTTTAAAGTAAGTAATGAAAGTGGTTTTAAATATTTTTGAAAAGAAATATTATCAATATTAAAATCTCTCAATGACAAACCCTTTTTAAGGTGTTCGATCAACTCTTCAATATATTCATACTCTTTTTTGTATTCATTTCTCCCGATTTTCAAATACTTAATTATCTTTTCTTTTCTCTTTTCTAAAGATTCCATATCCTTAAGCTGTAATTCAAAGTCTACGATTTCTTTATCCCTCAATGGGTCAACATTCCCCTCAACATGAGTAATATTTTTATCCTGATAACAACGCAATACGTGAATTATAGCATTGGTTTCTCTTATATTTGAAAGAAATTGATTGCCCAACCCCTCTCCTTTGCTTGCACCTTTAACCAATCCAGCAATATCGACAATATCAACAGTGTTAGGAACAATTTTTTCAGGATCAATTAGCTCCACAATTCTATTTAATCTCTTATCAGGAATATTTACAACTCCAACATTAGGTTCTATTGTGCAAAATGGGAAGTTAGCACTCTGTGCTTTTGAGTTAGTCAGACAATTAAATAAGGTCGATTTTCCAACATTTGGTAATCCAACAATTCCTGCTTTCATTCCTCTGGATGCATAAACTTTTGTTTAGATAATAAAATGTCCTCGCTTTCTACGTTATTTTCATCTGGGATACAACAATCTACTGGACATACAGCAGCGCATTGTGGCTCATCATGGAATCCTTTACATTCAGTACATTTATCTGTTACAATAAAATAATACTCATCAGAACCAGGTATTTGATGCTTATCAGCATCAACTGACTTTCCACTGGGTAAAATCACCTGACCATTAAGTGAGGTTCCTTCAGAATATTTCCAGTCAAATGATGCTTCGTATATAGCTGTATTTGGGCATTCAGGTTCACATGCACCACAATTAATACAATCATCAGTAATTCTAATTGCCATAAATCTGTAACAAAATTAACTAATATCTTTACTTTTTAAAATTTACCCAATGAATATTAATTCAAGAATTAAATTATTGTCAAAATTAGGAAGATTTTTCTCAGACTACTTAAAAAAAAATAATAATGAATTTGATGAGATTATTTTTAGAAATGTGGATAAAAAAATTGAAGAAGTTAAACATCAAAACTCATTTTTTGATTTGGATAACATAAAAAATTGTTTTGCTTATTGGGCTCAAAATTTAAATGAAAAAAATTTAAAAAAATTAGAACCAAACTATAAAAGCGAAAATTCAAAAAATATTTTGATAATTATGGCTGGTAATATTCCACTTGTTGGATTTCATGATTTCTTGTGTGTATTTATTTGTGGTCATAAATCAATAATTAAAAAATCATCCAAAGATAGTGTTCTTTATAATTTAATTTTTAAGTTATTATTAAGTTGGGAGCCAAAATTTGAAAATTGTTTTACAATTGTTGAAAGAGTTAATTTAGAAATAGACGCTGTGATCGCAACAGGAAACAATTCTTCCACACATTTTTTTGAAAAGTATTTCAAAAAATATCCCAAAATAATCAGAAAAAACAGAAACTCAGTTGCCATACTAAACGGCAATGAAAGTCAAAAAGATTTGAAAAAATTAATGAAGGATATATTTTTATATTACGGTTTGGGTTGTCGCAGTGTTTCAAAAATATTTATTCCTGAGAATTATAATTTAGATAAGATTTTTAAAGCATCAATAGATTGGAAAAAACTAATTAATAATAATTCATACTACAACAATTACAACTACAATAAGTCCGTATTTCTACTAAATAGTGAAAAGTTTTATGACAATGGTTTGGTAATATTAAAAGAAAGTAAAAAATTAGGATCACCAATTAGTGTGTTATATTATGAGAAATACGACTCTTTGTACAAATTAAAAAAATATTTAGATGCTAATCGAGATAAATTACAATGTGTTGTAAGTAATAATCTTGTTAAAAACTCAACAAAATTTGGAATGACACAAAGCCCCGCACTTCTGGAATTTGCAGATAATGTAAATACTGTTGATTTTTTGTTAAAAGTAAATGAATAAGCAAAGTGCAATACCTTATATTTTTACTAATTTGCATCACCTAAATGAAAAAGCATAATTTCAGCGCAGGTCCTAGTATACTCTCAAATGAAGTTTTTGATAAAGCATCTAAATCAATCTTAAATTTTGATGGGATTAGTTTGTCAATTCTTGAAATTTCTCATAGAAGCAAAGAGTTTGTGAATGTAATGCGTGATGCCAGAAAAATGGCTTTACATTTACTTGATCTTGATGAAGACGAATATACATCACTATTCCTCCAGGGTGGAGCCAGTCTTCAATTCTTAATGATTGCATATAACTTTCTAGAAAGTAAAAGTGGCTATGTTGATACTGGATCATGGTCAACCAAGGCTATGAAAGAAGCCAAACTATTTGGAGATGTAGTTGAGATAGCATCATCCAAAGAAAAAAACTTTAATTACATTCCAAAAGATTATAAAATAAGTGATGATTTTGACTATGCTCATATAACAACCAATAATACCATTTATGGGACACAATTTCATCAAATACCTGAATCACCTTGTCCCTTATTTTCTGATATGAGCTCTGACATTTTCTCAAGAAATCTCAACTTTAAAGAATTTGATTTGATTTATGCTGGAGCTCAAAAAAACATCGGGCCAGCCGGTGCCACACTTGTAGTAATAAAAAAAGAAATACTAGAAAAAATTTGCAGAACAGTTCCATCAATGCTCAACTATCAAATTCATTTTGATAAAGACAGTATGTTTAACACGCCACCAGTTTTCTCAGTTTATGCATGTATGCTCAGCTTAAAATGGTTAGAGAAAAAAGGGGGTATTGATGCTGTTGAAAGTTTAAATCGTAAAAAGTCAGAAATATTATATAATGAAATTGACAATGATGATGTTTTTAATGGTTTTGCAAATGTAGATGATAGAAGCATAATGAATGTTACTTTTAATCTTAACGATGAAAAAAATAAAGTTGTTTTTGATAAAATGTTAATTGAAAATAATATTTCAGGATTAAATGGTCATAGATCAGTAGGTGGCTATAGGGCTTCAATTTATAATGCCATGGATATTGCCTCTGTAGAGATACTAATCGATACAATAAAAAAATTTAAAAATTACATATAAATGATAGTCTTAGCTAATGATGGTATTTCACAAGTTGGAGTAAAAAAACTTGAAAATAATGGTTTTAAAGTACTCACTACAAATGTTGCCCAGGAACAACTAGTTGATTTCATAAATAAAAACTCAATTACATGTTTACTTGTAAGAAGTGCAACAAAAGTTAGAAAAGACATTATTGATTCTTGTAAATCATTAAAACTTATAGGAAGAGGAGGTGTTGGAATGGATAATATCGATGTTGAATATGCAAAAGCTAAAGGTTTGAGCGTAATTAATACCCCTGCAGCTTCATCCCTCTCCGTGGCAGAACTTGTATTTGCCCATTTAATGAGTTGTTCAAGGTTTTTACACGACTCAAACAGAAACATGCCCCTTGAAGGTGACTCAAATTTTAAGAAACTCAAAAAGAATTATGCAAAGGGTTCAGAATTAAAGAATAAAACAATTGGTATCATAGGATTTGGAAGAATTGGTCAAGAAGTGGCAAAAATCGCTTATGGATGTAGGATGAATATTATATTTTGTGATCACTTTTTAAAAGAGGCCGAAATTAAAATAACCTTTTCTGATGGGCAAAATATATGTTTCACTCCAACTTCAGTAGGTTTAGACGAACTACTCTCTAAATCCGATTATATTACCTTGCACGTACCATCTCAAAAAGACTATTTATTGGATGAAAAGGAATTTAGTAAAATGAAAGACGGAGTTGGTATTATTAATGCAGCGAGAGGAGGCGTTTTAAATGAAGAATCTCTTATCAAATTTATAGATTCAGGAAAAATTAAATTTGCTGGACTAGATACTTTTGAAAATGAGCCTAATCCATCAATAAAAACATTAATGAACTCGAAACTTTCACTAACACCTCACATTGGTGCTGCAACGTCTGAGGCACAGGAAAGAATTGGACTTGAGCTTGCCGATCAAATCATATCTATTGTTCATAATTAATGATTACAAAATTTAAAACGAAATATGGCATAAAATCCAATTACCAACTAATTGTAATTTTTATTGTTTTTGGAATAACTGGTTCAACTGCTGCATTTATATCGGATCCTTTAATGGAATTTATTAATATTAAGAAATCTGATTTGAATTTTTTTCTTTACTGGACTGTTAGAGTCGCTGTAATAACATTTGTTTATCAAATAATTTTATTACTAGTAGCATTCTTTTTTGGTCAATTTAAATTCTTCTGGAATTTTGAAAAAAAATTGCTTAAAAGAATAGGGCTCAAGAAATTTATTTCAGATTAGATTTAAACTTTTCAACTTTAGGCTTTATTACAGCAAAGCAATATGCGTTATAAGGATTTTTTGAGAAATACTTGTGATGATATTCTTCAGCAATATAAAATTTTGTTTCTTTTTCTAAAGTTGTAACAATTTTATTCTCATAATGCTCTTGTAATTCACAAATTTTTTTATTTGCAATCTCAAAATTAGTTTCGTTACTGTAAAATATAGCACTTCTGTATTGTGTACCAACATCATTTCCCTGCCTATTTAATGTTGTCGGGTCATGAGTTTTAAAAAATATATCTAAAATTTTTTTAAAGCAAATCTTACTAGTATTATATTCAATTTTTACTGCTTCCGCATGACCGGTTTTACCAGAACACACTTGTTCGTATGAGGGATTTTCATTATTACCACCTATGTATCCAGGATAAACACTAATTACTCCTTCAACATTTTCAAAAATTGCTTCAGTGCACCAAAAACATCCACCGGCTATTATAGCATAATCTTTGTTCACAAATAAACTAATTAATAAAAAACAAGTCAAAGTTATTAATTGTATACCTTTGGGCCCGCATGAAAAAAATATTTTTTTTAATCGCAATTTCTCTCACCATTTTTAACTCGTATTCTCAAGACCGAAAATCATTTGATGCACACAGGACTGAAAAGGCACCAAAATTAGATGGTTTTATTGATGATAAAGAATGGAAAAACTCTCAAAAACTTAGTGATTTTTCTCTGTGGAGACCTCAGACAATGAGTGGAAAAAAAATCCCAACAGAATACAAAACCACTGCATTTTTCATGTACGATGATGATGCGGTTTATGTTGGTGCATATTTACATCACCCTGGTGACATTCCAATGGAGCTAAGTGAGAGAGATAATCCTTGGAATTCTTTCAGCGAACTATTTTTTGTTTCTATTGATACTTACAATGATAAGGAAAATCATCATGGATTTGGAATAACAAGTGCAGGTTCTATAGTTGATGGACTTTGGTCAGGTGATTGGAATTCAGGAGGTAGGGATTACGATACAGTTTTCGAAGGTGAAGTTCAAATAACAAAAGATGGTTGGTCTCTTGAGATAAAAATACCCTACAGTGCATTAAGATTCCCTGAAAAAAAAATACAAAACTGGGGAATAAATTTTTCAAGGGCTGTGGCAGATCTAGAGGAATGGTATTCCTGGAGCCCTGTTGATACTAAGGTTTACAAATGGTATGAGTCACTAGGTGTCGTTAACGGATTGGAAAATATTCAACCACCTTTGCGATTATTCCTCTATCCCTATGCCCAAACAGCCCTTAATTTGAAGAATAGCTCGTCTCCATCATCTATTTATTCAGCTGGAATGGACATAAAATATGGATTATCTAACAGTTTTACCATTGATGCCACATTGATTCCAGATTTTGGACAAGTTACTTTTGACGATGAAGAGCTCAATTTGTCTCCTTTCGAACAAAGATTTGATGAAAATAGAGCATTCTTTACAGAGGGAGCTAACATTTTTAAAAAAGCTGATGGAGGTGATTTTAGAGGAGGTGATTTTTTTTACAGCAGAAGAATTGGTCAAGAAGTTAGATTTGATGAGGATGAATTTTTGGGCTCTAACGAAGAATTGCTTGGTTACGACAATAAACCAAAGTTAATTAACGCTATTAAGTTCTCAGGAACTACAAATAATAAATTAAGTGTAGCGTTATTAAATGCTGTAACTGGTGAAGCTAATGCAACAATTAGAAATGTCGATGATGGATCAGTAAGAAAAGAAAACCTACTACCTGTCACTAACTACAATGTTGTCTCTTTAACTCAGCAACTGATCAATGATTACTCTTCAATTGGTTTACATAATGCAAATGTCAACAGATCTAAGGGAGGATTAAACGCTAATAACACTGTTTTTGTGACAGATTTATATGACAATAAAAGAAATTTTAATTTTTCATCCAGGTTTTATTTTAGTAATTCACCCAGATTTTCTGAGAAAAATGGTTTTAGGGGAAGTATTTCGTTTGAGGAATTAAGGGGGAATATAAGATTCTTGGCAGGTTGGGTTGGAACAGATAGATACTACAATCAAAATGAACTTGGGTACTATAATCAACAAAATAACCAAAGAGTTTATGCAAGAGTTCGATATCAACTTTTTGAAGAATATAAAATACTAAGAACCTACAGTAATTATTTATACGTAGGTCAGACATGGCGATATGATAATTCAAGAAGAATCAGAAACGGTTTTAGATTTGGTCAAGATTTTGAATTTCAAAATTTATATAAAATTGAATTTGATTTAGATTATACTGGAAAAGTTGAGGATTATTATGAGACAAGAAATGTTGATAGATTTTTAATCATTCCGTCTGATTTTGAAATGAAAATCGGTTTAAATTCAAATCCGACAAAAAGGTTTAAATATGGAATTGAATTTATGAACAAATCTTACAAAAACAAGCAGTTTGATGAAAATAAAAAATACGATAGGTTTGAATTAAATCTTGATTACCGATTTTCAAATAAATTATCAGCTAATTTTTCAAGTCAAAGAGACATTACATTAGATGACATAGGCTATCTAATGACTGAGGGTGAAAATATATATTTCGGAATCAGAGATCAAAAATCAATCGAAAACTCAATTGATATTGATTACAGAATTGACACTAAAAAAAGTATAAATTTAAATTTTAGAAATTTTTGGAGCATTGCTGACTATGATGAGGTGTTGTTTAAACTTAGGGATGATGGTTACAGAGAAATCAGTGATTACAACTTACTTGAATCTAACCCTAATACCAACTTTAATATCTGGAACTTAGATGTAAAATTTGAGTGGTGGTTTGCACCAGGCAGTAATTTGATTTTTTTATATAGAAATCAAATTTTTAACAGAGATAACCAGTCTGGTCTTGATTACTACAAAAGTTTGAATAATCTTTTTGAAATACCAATTGAACATCAATTTTCACTCAGAATTAATTATCTTATAGATGTTAACCGTTTCAATAAAAAATGATTCTTCTAAAAAATATTTCTAAAACCTTTGGGAATCAAAAAATATTGGAAAATATTTCTCTAAACATTTCTAGTGGAGATTTTGTGTCAATTGTTGGCCCCTCTGGTGCAGGGAAAACGACTTTAATTAATATAATTGGGACAATTGAAAATTTTGATGTTAATAAAAATTCAGAATTTAAAATTGATGATGTTGACATTTGTAATTTGAGAGAAAATGAAATTTCAAAATTTAGAAATAAAAATGTTGGATTTGTCTTTCAACTTCATCAACTTTTACCGGAATTAAACTGCGAAGAAAATATTCTTTTGCCAATTAGAATAGGTAAAAAAAATATTGATGACTACAAAAAAAAATTAATATCAATATCTAAATCGCTCAAGATTCATAAAATTCTAAATAAAAAACCTGAATTCATTTCAGGGGGTGAAAAACAAAGGGTTTCATTTGCTAGAGCTCTAATAACTAATCCTAAAATAATTTTAGCCGATGAGCCAACTGGAAATTTAGACTCTATAAACTCAAAGAAAATTATTGAATTACTTAAAAAGGTTAACGCAGACTATGGTGTAACTGTTATTTACGTAACTCACAACAAAGAATTTGCAAGTATAGCAAAGACTTCTTTTACAATCAGAGATGGCAAATGCATTAGAAGTTGATGATTTAAAATCTTTTTTGGATTTTAAAACTCAACAATACAATAGCTTAAAATTTATTGATGAAGATCCAATACAAATTGCTAAAAAATACACACGAAAAGAAGATATTGAAATAATGTCATTTGTAATATCAACAATATCTTGGGGAAATAGAACATCAATAATTAATAGCGGTAAAAAACTTATTAATATTTTTGGTGAATCTCCTTTAGATTTTGTTTTATCAATAAGTAAGAGTTCTATTGAAAAACTGAACTTTTATCACAGAACATTTAATTATTACGACTTTCAATTTTTTATAAAATCACTAAAAAACATTTACTTAAATGAAGGTGGTTTAGAAAAAGTTTTTTCGAAATATGAAGACAAAAATAATTTTAGAAATATTGAACATTTTAGATCAATTTTTTTTTCGTTAATACATGAAAAAAGAGTTGAAAAACATATTTCAAATCCAAGCAAGGGTTCATCATGTAAGAGACTGAACATGTTTTTAAGATGGATGGTAAGAAATGATAAAATTGTTGATTTTGGTATATGGAAAAAAATATCACCATCATCACTGTCTTGTCCACTAGATGTTCATACAGGAAAAGTAGCTAGAAAATTAAACTTAATTAAGCGTAAAAATGATGATATAATTGCATTACGAGAACTAGACAAAAATCTCAGAATATTTGATTCAAAAGACCCAGTAAAGTATGATTTTGCACTTTTTGGACTAGGTCGTTATGAAAGTTTTTAAAATAAAAATTATATTTGCGAGAAATTGACTTCTTTATGTCAATATTAATCAAGTCTGCAAAAATCATCGATGCCAGCAGTAAATTCAATGGCAAAACGAAAGATATTTTTATTAACAACGGAATAATTCAAGAAATTTCTGATAGAATTATAAAAAGATCCGTCAAAGAGATTAGCATTAAAAACCTGCATGTTTCGCAGGGTTGGCTTGATACAGGAGTTTCTTTTGGAGAACCTGGTCTTGAGGAAAGAGAAACAATTGAAAATGGATCAAGAACTGCATGTCTATCTGGTTTCACAGATATTATTTTAAATTCAAATACGTTACCAGTTATTGACTCTAAATCAGACATAACATATGTAAAAAATAAAAACAAAAATAGTGCAGTCGTAATTCACCCCCTTGGTGCCTTGACCCTAAGTAGTGGTGGCACTGAATTGGCTGAACTTTGGGAGATGTATCAAAGTGGCGCAGTTGGTTTTTATGATTACAAAATGTCAGTAAGAGATCCCAATCTATTAAAAACAGCTTTACAATATGTCCAACATTTTAATGGTCTAATCATGACATTCCCATTCGAAAAATCAATTTGTATTGATGGTCAAGTCAATGAGGGAGAAATAAGCACTCTTTATGGTTTGGAGGGAATACCATCATTATCGGAAGAAATAATATTAGAGCGTGATTTGAAAATTTTAGAATATACAGGCGGTAAACTTTTCATTCCAACAATTTCAAGTAGTAAATCTGTAGAATTAATAAGAAAAGCTAAACTTAAGGGACTGAAAATTATTACAAGTGTTTCAATAAATAATTTATTTTTTAATGAAAAAAAATTAATAAATTTTGACACCAGATTTAAGGTTCTTCCCCCAATAAGGTCAGAAAAAGACAGAATAGTCTTAGTTAAAGCAGTTTTAGATGGTACTATTGATTTTGTTACTTCAGACCATGCTCCAATTGATATCGATAATAAAAAGACAGATTTTAAAAATTCACTCTTTGGAGCTACCGGTTTAGAATCAATTTTTGGAGCGTTAAACTCTCTTTATAAAACCGAAGAAGTAATTGATATTCTTACAAGAAAAAAAGATTTCTTTGGAATAAATTCAGAAACTATTGATGAAGGATCAAAAGCATCAATAACACTTTTTAACCCCAAACATAAATACACATTTTCAAAGCATGATGTTAGATCAAAGTCGAAAAATGCATCATTTATAAATTCTGAAATCAATGGAAAGGTTTTTGGAATAATTAATAATGGCTCTCTAGTTATTGATGAGTAAGTTTTTTTTTATCGACAGAAAATCCAAAGACATTAAGTCTCCTTTAATAATACTTATTCATGGCTATGGAAGTAATGAAAAGGACCTGTTTTCGTTGATTGATTATTTACCTAAAGAAGCTTACATAATCTCACTTCGGGGGCCTATAGAACTGTTTAATAATTCATATGCCTGGTATGATATCTATATAGATGCTAACAATAAATTTTATGATCATGATGGAGCAAAGAAAATCAGAGATGAATTATCTAAATTTATTGATGAAATAATTAAACATCCAAATATTGATTCAGAAAATATTACATTAATTGGTTTCAGTCAAGGTGCAATTTTATCACACGCAATTTCATATTCATATCCTGGAAAAATAAAAAATATTATGGCACTTAGCGGGGTTATCGATGAAAAAATAATGAAAAGAGCCGATTTGAAACCAAAAACTAATATTTATATATCTCACGGAACAAATGATAACATGATCGACTATCACATTTCTCGTGAATCATTAAACTTTTATAAATCAAAAGACATTGACTTTACATTTGAAAGTTATGATCAAGGTCACGGAATAAATGAAAAAAATTTAAAATCCTTAGTTATTTGGTTAAAAGAAAAAATTTAAATCTCAATTTCCAATCCATCATACGCTAGAAATACTGATTTTGGAAGTAACTTTTCTGTATCACTATGAAAACCCATTTGAGGAGCTATATGAGTCAAATACGCTTTTTTTGGCTTTATATCTTGGATAATTTGTAGTGCTTGTGTAAGATTTATATGTGAATAATGTTCATCGTGCCTTAAGGCATTTAAAATTAAACAGTCAAGATTTAGTAGTTTATTTTTTTCCTTATCGTCAATTTTTTTTAAATCGGTTATGTAAGCAAATTGATTAATTCTGTATCCAAAAACCTGAAGCTTATGATGGGAATACGAAATCGGTATTACAGTAAAATCGTAAAGATTAAATTTTTTGTTTTCTTTTACTTCATTTGTCATTAAATGTATATCACCGGGATAGTTATTTTGCTTTTCAAATAGATACAAAAAGCGTTGTTTTAAATTTTCTAAAACTCTTTTGTGAGCGTAAATAGGAATTTTACCATTTTTAAAGGAAATAGGTCTAACATCATCTAAACCAGCAGTGTGATCAGCATGCTCATGGGTAAAAAGTATTGAGTCAACTTTATTGATATTATGTGTTAGAAGTTGTTGTCTAAAATCCGGACCACAATCAAATATTATATTTTTTTCATTATATATCATTAAAATTGATGATCTTAACCTTTTGTCTCTAAAATCTTCACTAGAGCACACAGGATAATTTAAACCGATTGATGGTATTCCAGTACTCGTTCCTGTCCCTAAAAAAATAATTCTCATTATGTAGTCAAATTTAATTTTTTTATTACGAGTAATAAGCAATAGTTATTAAATTTGTAAAAAATAACTAGGTTAATGGTTGTAAAATTAAAGGGTGATAAAGAATTTGAAAATCTTTTATCAACCAAAGACAAATCTCTGAGAATCAACTTAAATGAAAATATTTATGGTACATTTTCTGAGATTGGTGCTGGGCAGGAAGTCGCAAGACATTTTTTTCGTGCTGGAGGAGCATCCGGAACAATAGCGAAAACAATGAGTGCCTATGATAAGGGATTCAGCGATGCAATTTATGGAATTGAAAATGACCTTCGCTACGTTACGCAATCCAGACTCACCAAAATGTTAAATCACGAAATTAATTTGTTAGAGTCCAGAGTTGACAGATCTGTTCATACCGAAAAAATGTTTTTTTCTTTTGCAAATACCGTAGCTACTATAGATTTTGCCAAAAAATATAAAGGGCACGGTTGGATGGGGATTAAATTCCAAACAGAAAGTAATTCTGAATACAGTGAAATAAAATTGCATGTAAGGTTTCGTTTGCCAGAGGTTAAAGCACAACAAGAAATTCTTGGATTGATGGGTGTAAATTTGATATATGGTGCTTATTATAAGCATAATAAGCCTAGGTCTTTGATAAAATATTTGTATGATCATGTAGATCCAACAACTGTCGAAATTGATACGATTAATTTTTCTGGTCCACTTTTTAAAGATGTGGATAATAGACTTTTAAGCCTTGAGCTAATTAAAAATGGAATGACACAGGCAGTAATGTTTGGTCCAGATGGAAAAAATATTTTACCTGCTGCCGAATTATATAAAAAAAATATATTAACAATAAGAGGTAGTTTCAGACCCGTTACAAAAGTTAATGAGGACATGTATGAAAAGTCTTTAAAGATGATAATGAAAGACGAAGAATTAAACGAAAAAAATACAATTTCAATTTTTGAAATAACATTATCAAACCTTACAGCTCAGGGGAAATTAGACGAGCAAGATTTTTTGGATAGAGCAAAACTACTTTGTTCCATGGGCAAGACTGTTATGATCACTAATTTTCAAGAATATTATAAATTATCTGAATATTTCTCTAAGTATACTGACAAAAAAGTTTTTCTTACTATGGGTGTAGATAATTTGATTAAGGTTTTTGATGAAAGTTACTATACGAAATTGGACGGTGGAATTTTAGAAGCTTTCTCAAAATTATTCACAAAAAATATCACAATTTTTCTTTATCCAATGCTTAGGAAAAATAAAATAATTAACAGTTCTAAGCTAATAGTTTCAAAAAATATGAAAAATTTATACAAATACTTTATAAAAAATACTAGGATTATCGACATATCAGACTATAATCAGTCCTACTTGTCAATATTCTCATCAGATGTTTTAAAAAAAATACAGTCTAATGAAAAAGGTTGGGAAAACAGTCTACCAGAAAATGTTTCTGACCTCATCAAAGAAAAAAAACTTTTCGGTCTTAAAGAATTACAAAGATAATATTTGATCAGCGTGATTTTTTGTATCTACCTTTTCAAATACATGGGTAACAATACAATTTTCATCAAAAACAAATGTTTTTCTATGGATACCTTCGTATTCTTTTCCTCTAAATTTTTTTGGACCCCAAACACCAAATAACTTAATTATATTTTTATTTTCATCGGCAAGTAATGGATATTGAAAACCATATTTTGTAGAAAAATTATTTTGAGTTTTTACCTTGTCTCCACTAACACCAATAATTTCGTAACCAGCATTAATTAATTTTTCATAGTTTTCAGAAATATTACATGCTTCTGCAGTGCATCCGGGTGTGTTTGCTCTTGGGTAGAAGAAAACTACCAGTTTATTACCCTTAAACTTTTCACTTTTCACTGTATTTCCTTTATCATCCAAACATTCAAATTTTGGAATTTTATCACCAACTTTTAATGTATTCATTGTTTAAAATTTTATGAATAAATTTACTAAAATGACAAAAAAAGAAAAAGTAAAATTTGTAATAAAAACATTAGAGGACCTATATCCTAAAATACATATTCCACTTGATCACAAAGATCCCTACACTTTGTTAATTGCTGTACTTCTTTCCGCACAAAGCACAGACAAAGGTGTAAATAAAATAACACCTAAACTTTTTGAAAAGGCTGATAACCCCTTTGATATGGTTAAGCTTTCTGTTGATGAAATAAGAACTATAATCAAACCAGTAGGATTATCCCCAATGAAGTCAAAAGGTATTTACGGATTGTCAAAAATTTTAATAGAAAAATTTAATGGTGAAGTACCAAATGACATTAATGAGCTTGAAAAATTACCCTCTGTCGGACATAAAACAGCCAGCGTGGTAGTTTCCCAAGCTTTCGGAACTCCTGCATTTCCTGTTGATACTCATATCCATAGATTAATGTATAGGTGGGGATTTTCAAATGGAAAAAGCGTAAAAAGAACTGAACAAGACGCAAAAAGATTATTCCCCAAAATTCTTTGGAATAAATTACACATTCAAATAATTCTTTATGGTAGAAGTTTTTCACCTGCCAGAGCTTGGAATGTAAACAATGATATAATTATGAAAAAAATTGGAAGAAAATCAATATTAAAAAAACTTAATTACAAGTAATTTCATATTGATCCCAGTTCATATTTGTTGGTAAATTTTCAAAATAAAAACACCTTTCGGAATCGTCAGGAAATGTTATAAATTTATAATATCCGTCAGGGACGGTCGCACCTGTGTCAAGAACCAAACTATTATCAGAAAAAGCAAGCTCAATTCTTACATCAAGTGTCCCGTACTGATTTGCCCATGATCTAACTTGTGATTCTAACTGAGCCCATTCACCTTGATTCAAAACATCAAGCTGTAAAGTACAATTCAAAAAAGAAAATGTTTGATATAAGTTTTCGCATGAGTCTGTAAATGCACCAGCTGGAGCTAAATGTGCCCTGTCCCACTCATTATTTCTGTAATCTGCTTCATCTGATGTATGAACATTTGCCTCTGTATACCAATTCATTCCAGCACGATCACAAGCTTTTGTGATTTGTCTGACCTCATATTCAAGCCAGTTGGCTTGTTCTTTAAATTCGTTATACGAAACTTTAAAAACGTTATTTTCAACAATAACCTCAGATCTCAATTCTTTTGGGGGATTATCATCTGTTGTTTCACTATTATTTCCATCACTACAAGCAATAAAAAAAAGAAATATTAAAAAAAGTTTTTTATTCATTTTCGAAAAGGCGTTTTTGTGTTATTTTTTTCATATACCCTTTTGACCTAGTGACCAAACCTGTTTTGAATTCCTCAATTTCAACTTCAAGATTTTCTTCAAACCACTTAGCAACAATGTGTCTATGACAAAATGAGGACTTGTTTCCATGTGTCATCAATATTGGTTCGTTATCACCGGTCAAAAAATTTATTTGTTCAAATATAGTCTTTGCATCCAAATTATTTAGTTGTTCCAAATATTCTTTTTCAAATTCAAAATCCGAAAGTTGTTTAGATTTATACATTTCTAACAATTTCCAGTTAGGAACAAGTGATTTAAATTCATATAATACATTTTTGTTTTTTGAAGGATATAAAGAGATTGACACGTAACCAAGCGTTAAGTCATCTTCAATTTGTTTAAAATACCCTGTTTTCAACACATAAAATTTAGTGAATTTTTTAGAAATTCTATCTGTAAAATCTGAAATAATAGCATTTATCAGATTTTAATAGCATAATTTTATTAATAACAGTGTTTTTTTATTAAAAAAACTAAGAATTCGTAAAAAATTCTTACAGTCTCTTTTTCGATAAAAAAACTTGTTTTGTTAACAAAATTTTAACATATTTACTACTTCAACTATAATTATATAATAAATGAAAAAATTAGTAAACCTTTTTTCCTTGTTACTTTTAATGACTGGTTTAATTGGTTTTGCGCAAGATACTGTTTCGGGAGTTGTTTCTGATTCAGATGGAATGCCATTACCAGGAGCTACTGTTGTTGTGCAAGGAACATCAATTGGAGTTACCACAGATTTTGATGGTAACTACTCAATTAGTGCTTCTGAAGGTGATGTTCTAGTTTTCAGCTACGTAGGTTATGTCAATCAATCGGTAACGGTTGGATCATCATCATCTATTGATGTTAGCTTGGAAAGCAGCACAGCCCTTGAAGAAGTGATTGTAACGGGTATTGGTACACAAGAAAGACAAAGATCTGTCGCGAGTACCGTCACAGTTGGTGAAGAGATTCTAGAAAACTTAACATTTGTTTCTCCTGATCAGGCTTTAAATGGTCGTGTTGCAGGATTACGAATTAATACTATTTCTGGTAGTCCAGGAACCGCTTCTTCGATTAGAATTCGAGGTGAAGGTTCAATTTCTGGTAACAACTCTCCACTATTTGTTATCGACGGTGTTCCTATTCAAAATGGATCTTTTGGATATGGTGCCACACCTAACATCGGAATTCTTGCGATGATAAATACAAATGATATAGAATCTATTACAGTACTAAAGGATGCAGCTTCTACTTCTGTTTACGGAAACAGGGGAAGTAATGGTGTTATCGTAATTACTACTAAGAAAGGTTCTGCTGGAAAAGTTACCTATAATGTAAGTTCTCAGTATGGATGGCAAAACTATGCAACTGAAGGAAGGCAGCCTCTTACGGGTGCTCAAAGACTTGACCTTGCATCTGAAGCTATGGTAAATGACCTTGGGTATTCTAAAGATGGTGCATTAAACTGGATGCTAACTAACAGATTTGATTACAGAGACTGGGATAGCAGAGGACGTGTGGATACTAACTGGGCTGAACTAGTTAAAAACCCTGATGCTCCTCTACAAGCTTATGATATTTCTGCAACTGGTGGAGATGCTGAGCAAAACTTTAGAATTTCTCTAGGTTATAAGTCTCAAGAAGCCATCAACATTGGTGCCGACTATGAAGCTGTAAGTGGTTCTTTTTCATACACAAGAAAATTCAAAAATGTAACTCTTGAAACTTCAAACAGAGTAACAAATGGTCTTCAAATGGGTCAACTTGAGGGTACATCATATTTTGGTAACGTTGTTACAACAAAATACTTTATGCCTGTAACATATGCTGCATACAACGCAGATGGATCTTATTTAGTTCCACACCCTGCAGGTATGCACCACACAATCTATTTGACCGAGGAAAACATTTATAAAAATGATAACACCAGAGTTTTATCTAACAGTTCTGTTACATATGATCTTCCTGTTGAGGGATTAAAACTCAAAACTATATTTGCATTAGATTACAACTTAGCTGTTGGACACAACTACAGAAACCCAATTGAGGGTGATGGTGTTTCAGCTGGTGGTCAGTCATGGCAGACAACCCAAAGAAGATTTACTTGGTCTACAATTAATAGATTAGAGTATAACACAACATTAGGTGACAATGAGCACTTTATCAGCGCTGTACTTGGACAATCATTCCAAAAAAATAAGAATGATTACCTTTATGGATATGGTGAGGCTCCTGCGTCTGATGGTCTTTATTATGTAGCTAGTTTTCCAGCTAACCAAGAAGCAACTGGTTCTTTCTCTGATTGGAAAGTTCTTTCTTATGTTGGTGTAGCTAACTACTCTTACAAAGACAAATATATATTCAACTTCACTTGGAGAAATGACGGATCCTCTAGATTTGCATCTGGTTACAGGTTTGGTAATTTCTTCTCTTATGGTGCTGCCTGGAACATTTCAAATGAAAATTTCCTTGCTGACAACTCAGTTGTAAATAGTTTAAAGCTTAGAGCATCATGGGGTGAAGCCGGAGACCAAAACATTGGTTTGAACCAATATCAGTCTTTGTTTGGATACGGTGCAAATTATGATAATCAAGGTGCTGTTTACCCAACTTCATTTGGTAATGCAATTATTTCATGGGAAAAATCAGAAAAACTTGATGTAGCATTAGACTTTGCACTATTTAGTGATAGAGTAACTGGTTCTGTTGGATATTACCAAAGAGATACCAAAGATCTCCTTCAAAGTGTACCATTGTCGCAAACAACTGGGCATTCCTCTCAAACACAAAATGTTGGTGATGTGAGAAATAGCGGAATAGAGGTTGAGCTTGACGCAACAGTTGTCAAAGCTGGTGATTTTGAGTTTGATATTTATGGAAATGTTTCCACTAATGAAAATGAAGTTCTAACGTTGGCTCAAGACGCTGAGGGTAATGATATCAACTTAGATGGATTTTATACAGCAACAAGAGTTGGTAAATCAATTTATGAATTTTACTTAAGACAATATGGTGGTGTAAATCCAGATAATGGTAACCCTTACTATATTGTTGGTGGTGATGGTGTTGATGCACCTGTAAGTTCTGAAGAAACTACAAGCTGGAGTGCATCTCAGCAAACATTTTTAGGACCTAGAATTCCGAAAACTGTTGGAGCACTTGGTGCGAGGTTTAAATTCAAAGGTTTATCTGTTGATGCTAACTTTACTTATGTTGGTGGTCACAAGATATATGAGCAATGGGCTGGATACTATCTACATTCTGGACTACTTTCTACCATGTACTATAATGGTATGTCTGATTTGATGAATAGATGGCAACAGCCAGGTGATATAACTGACGTACCAAGAATGCGTTGGACAACTAGTAGAACGACGGCTGGTTCTTATCACACAGATAGATTCCTATATGATGGAGATTTCGTAAGATTAAGAGATCTTACAGTTAATTACAATTTCCCATCATCAATGATTAGTGAAATTGGTTTAGATAGACTCAGTGTCTATGTAAAAGGAACTAACGTATGGACTTGGACAAAGGAAGACCTGCCAATCGAACCTGAAGTAAGTATTGCTTCTGGACAATGGCAATTGTGGAATCCAGTTCCAAAAACATGGGCTCTTGGACTTAACTTAACATTTTAAACTACATTATAATGAAAAACTTATTTAAATTATACAGTTTAATCTTCGCTTCTTTACTTATAGTATCGTGTGGGGATGAAGATCTTGAGCCAACGCTTGCTCAAGATAAAGATCTTGCGTCTGGAATTCAGACTGCTGATGATTTGTACTCTGTTCTTAACAGTGCTTATAATAGAATGACAAGTTCAGGATATTACATGAGAGACTTCATTGTAATGGGTGAAGTTAGAACAGATAATATGTACTCTAACGTTAATTCTGGTAGATTTGTTTCATCAGATATGAACCACAACCCTGATGGTTATGGTCCTTGGGGAACAATCTATGGTGTAATTGCTATTACAAACATTGTGGCAAATGTAGATGGATCTTCATTAGAAGGCAATCCTGCTCAGATAAACCATATTATTGGTCAAGCACATGCTTTGAGAGCGTTGTGTCATTTTGATTTGTTGAGAAATTATGGTCAACATTTCATTGATGGGCAAGGTGGATTGGGATCTTTGGGTGTTCCTTATGTTAAGACATATAAGGATCCTGCAAATTTACAGCCATCTAGAGACACTGTTGCCTCTAATGTTGGTGATATTATGGCTGATTTTCAAGGTGGAATCGCTTTGATGGATGATTCGTTCAACACAACTACAAGCTATATGACAAAAGCTGGAGCTTATGCTTTAATGGCTAGAGCTGCGTTGTATTTTGGTGCTGCTGACAGTAGTTTTTATGCTACTGCTGGTTCTGCTGCAAAATGGGTTATTGATAATTCAGCTGCTGTACCTGTTTCAGCTGCTGCATTTAAAGCTTCATATTACACTGACCACGCTTCAAATTCACTATTTGAGTTAGAAGCTAATGGAACTGATAACCCTGGAATTAATGGAATAGCATACATATACAGAGGAACTAGCTATGGTGATGTAAGAATATTAACTGGTACTGGTACAAACCCAGACCTTTATGATATTTTAACAGCTTCAGATGTTAGAGGTACTGTAAATGGTATGATTGGAACTCAACAAGGATACCCAACTGTTATAGGAAAGTATCCAACTACTAATGGTTCAGATAATGTAACTGTTATTAGAGTTGAAGAGATGCATTTAATTTATGCTGAGGCATTATTAAGAGCTGGAAATGCTAGTGGAGCATTGACATATCTTAATAACGTACCTGGTTTAAGAAATGCACCAACTTATACATCCGCTACATTAGATAATATTCTTTTGGAAAGAAGAAAAGAATTCTACGGAGAAGGCTTGAGATTTTATGACCTAGCAAGAACTGGTCAAGATATGCCTTTAATTGATTCTGTTAAGCAACTTAATGATGACCTTACAGGAACTCCTCCTACATTTGGTTCATATAGATATGCTTATCCAATTTCTATATCTGAAAGAAATGCTAATCCTAATATTCAGCAAAATGCTGGTTATTAATTTTAGAAATTATTAGATAATTTATTTGAAAAACCCGCCAAATGGCGGGTTTTTTGTTATAATATGTTAGTGTCTAAAAACAACCTCTTAACAGTTTACTTTTTATTAAATTCAATATTTTTAATAGCCCAAAATATAGATATTAATAATATTGAAATTGCAAGGGATTCTTTTGGAATACCACACATATATGCAAAAAGTGATATGGAGTTAGCATATGGATTAGCTTGGGCTCACGCTGAAGATGATTTTAAAACCATACAAGAGGCATATTTAGCAGGGAATTCATTGTTGAGTAAACACGTTGGTCTAAGAGCTGCTCCAATTGATTTTTTATCACAACTAATAAGACCAGATGATACAATTGATAGTTTATACAAAACAATAGATAGAAAATTTCTAAAAGTTATAAGTGGTTATGCAGAGGGGTTGAACAGTTTTGCAAATAATTACCCTGACCAGGTGCTTGTAAAGAAACTCTTTCCCATAACCCCAAGGAAAATGCTTAAGTATTCCTTGCTACAATTATTTATTTTTTCCGAGGGTGAAAAAGCTGTTTTGTCAATATTTAATGATGCTGCAGGAGTTATTGACATTAGTAACAACAACGGAATCGGTTCTAATCTATTTGCCTTTAGCTCAAAAAAAACAAAAAATAATGAGACTTTTCTAGCAATAAATACTCACCAACCACTAAATGGTCCAACATCATGGTACGAGGTGCACCTTGTAAGTGATGAAGGTACTAATATTATTGGAGCAACATTTCCAGGTGCACCTTGTGTTTTGACAGGAACAAATCAGAGCTTAGGTTGGACTCATACCGTAAATTATCCTGATAAGACAGATATATTTCAGCTACAAATGGTAAAGAATAGTAAATCAAAATATATTGTAGATGATGAAATACTTAAACTAGAGAAATTTAGAGGTAAAGCTTTCATTAAGGTTTTAGGAATTCCAATTAAAGTTAGTAGAAGATATTATAGAAGTATTTATGGTCCAACACTAAAAAATAAAAATGGTTTTTACTCGGTTAGAACCCCCAGCTTGTTCAAAATTAGAGCTCTTGAACAGTGGTGGAAAATGAATAAATCAAAAACATTTGAAGAATTTTATGATGTTCTAAAAATGAATGAGATACCTGGTTTTAATTTTGGTTATGCAGACAAGTACGATAATATATTTTATATATCAAATGGAATAATACCTGTAAGGAATGCGAAATACAATTGGAGAGGTGTAGTTCCTGGAAATACTAGAGAAACTCTTTGGATTGACTACCATAGCACAGAAGATCTTCCACAAGTTCTTAATCCTGAGTCTGGATTTTTATACAACGCTAATAATACACCCTTTAAATCAACTGCAGAATATGAAAACCCAAACAGCGAAGATTTTCCTAAGGAAATGGGTTACTCTACATATGATAATAACAGAAGTACAAGAATTTTAGAGTTAATTGAATCCTACGATAGAATTGATTTTTCTAATTTCAAATCAATCAAATTTGATTATAAATTTCCTACACCATTCAATTTTAATTTTGTTGATGTAAATCAAATAATGGAAATGAACCCTGATGATTATCCAGAAATATCCGAACTAATTAAGGAGATTCAAAATTGGGACAGATCAACAAACTATGATTCATTAGGTGCTGGAGTATTTGCAATTTTTTATTACAATCTGGGTAATTATATCGGTAAATCGTATATCAATAGAAAACTTAGCAAAGATTTAATTGCGCTTATTTTAAAAGATGTAAAAAGTTATATGATTAAATATTTCAACACGACAAACGTAAAACTAGGAGATTACCAAAAGTTAGTTAGAGGAAAAAAAGAAATACCTATATGGGGTATGCCAGATGTTATAACCGCTATGACTTCATCAAAACACAAAGATGGAAAAAGAAAGATTGTGCATGGTGAATCCTATATCCAACTTGTAAAATTCTCAGATGGTAAACCGCATATTGAATCAATAATGTCCTACGGAAACAGCGAAAACCCCGATTCTCCCCACTTTGATGATCAGATGGAGATGTTTACTAAGTTCGAGACCAAGAAAATGACTTTTGATAAAAAGCTTATTTATAAAAATGCTAAGAGAGTATACAACCCTAAGTAAGTTATTTTATTAGCTTTTTATAGAGTTTTTCATAAATAGGAACAATTATATCAATATCGAAAAGCTGCGCTCTTTTAAACGATTCATATTTAAGTTTTTCTAATTTATTTTTATCATCTAAGAGGGCATTAATTTTTTCGACATATTTGTCTTCATTATTTACATCAACTAGAAAGCCGGTTTCATTTTCTATATTTAATTCAGGTAGTCCTCCGATATTAGATGTTATTAGTGCACATTTTGATGCCATTGCTTCAAGGGCAGACAATCCAAAACTTTCTTTTTTTGATGGAAGTAAAAAAATATCTGTTGAGCATAATATTTCTTCAATTTTATCGGTGTTACCATGAAATTTTATATTGTTGATTCTATTTTGTTTAACAAAGTTTTGAGCTAAATCTAATTCAGGCCCCTCCCCGATCATATTAAAAAATATATTTTCATTATTAATTTTTAGAAGGATATTCAAAAGGGTTCTAATATTTTTAACAGCTCTAAAATTACTAACATGTGATATTATAATCTTATCATTTTTTTTACAGTTTTCATTTTTAAATTTAAATCGATTAACATCAATAAAATTTGGTATTACTTCAATTTCTTTGTCAATTTTAAAAAAATCTATTGTGTCTTGTTTTAAACTTCTAGAAACAGATGTCACTATATCGGAATTCTGAATCGAAAATTTTACTGCACGGCGATAAAAGGGATGTTTTCCAACTAAAGTAATATCTGTTCCATGCAGTGTCGTCACAATTGGTAGATTAATATTTTTTGTTTTTAACATTTCTTTAGCCATGAATGCGGCATATGCATGGGGAATTGCATAGTGAACATGAATTAAATCAATTTGGTTACTTTCTGAAATTTCAACAATCTTACTAGACAATGCAAGTTCATATGGTTGAAAATTAAACAAAGGGTAAAAAGGAACATTGACTTTATGAAAAAGAACTTTGTTGTCCATTAGTTCTAATCTTACCGGCTTTTTATATGCAACAAAATGAATTTTATGACCAAGTTGAGCTAATTTATGACCAAGCTCAGTTGCTAAAACACCACTACCGCCATATGTTGGATAACAAACAATAATTATATTCATTTATTCAAATGCTTCATAAACGATTTTTTGTAATTCAGTCCTAATATTAAATTCTGAAAGCGAATTATTACTCTCATCTGGATAAGTTCTGTTTGATAAAAAAACATATATAATTTCTTTTTCAGGGTCAACCCAAGCCATTGATCCTGTAAATCCATAATGACCAAAACTACTTTCAGAAACGCAACCACATGTATTTGGGTCATCTGGATCTAACTCAGGTTTATCAAATCCTATACCCCTTCTTACTTTTTCATCCTCAAAATGACGGATATTAAATAAATTAAAGTTTTCCTCGTCAAAAAATAACTTTTTTGAATATGATCCTTTTTGAAGAAAAAGCTGCAACACTTTAGCTACATCAAGAGAGTTTCCAAATAAACCTGCATGTCCGGATACACCATCCATCATTGCTGC
>CABZTM010000004.1:0-61963 GCA_902528705.1 uncultured Bacteroidota bacterium
TAAACAATTATTGTTTGTTTACGATCCGGTCCGACAGATACAATTTTAATCTCAACTCCGACCCAATCTTGAATAAAGCTTATGTAATTTAAAAATGTTTTTGGAAGATTTTCCATGTCTTTAATTTCTGTAATATCATCATCCCATCCAGACATCTCTTCATAAATTGGTTCTAAGTTTTTACTTTCTAAAGAGTAAGGTAAGTAGTCAATTAATTCACCTTTGTATTTATATTTTGTACAGATTTTGATTTTTTTTATCCCAGATAGTACATCACCTTTCATAATCGCAAGTTTTGTAACACCATTTATAATTATTGAGTGCTTTAAAGCAACCAAATCAAGCCAACCACACCTTCTTGGACGACCGGTTGTTGCGCCAAACTCATTCCCAACTTTAGAAATTCTATTTCCAATATCATCAAATAATTCGGTTGGGAAAGGACCACTGCCGACCCTGGTTGTATATGCTTTAAAAATACCAATTACATCATCAATTTTATTTGGGGCAATTCCTAAACCTGTTGAGGCACCTGCAGCAGTTGTTGTTGAAGATGTTACGTAGGGATATGTACCAAAATCTATATCGAGTAATGAGCCTTGAGCTCCTTCCGCAATTATTTTCTTACCACTTTTCAAACTTTCATTAAAAAAGTGCTCACTATCAATAAATTTAACTTGCTTAATATATTCAATTGATTCAAAAAAATTATTTGATAATTCTTCGATGTCAAAATCAATATTAACATTAAAACTCCTAATTAAATTTAGGTGTTTGTTTTTAAGATTTTCATATTTAATCATCCAATCATCTTCACTTAAATCTCCAACTCTCAACCCATTTCTTCCAGTCTTGTCCATGTAAGTTGGGCCGATACCTTTCAATGTTGAGCCAATTTTTTTCGTTCCCTTTGATAGTTCAGATGCTTTATCAATCAATCTATGTGTTGGTAATATTAGGTGAGCTTTTTTTGAAATAAATAATTTATTTTTTAGGTCAACTCCAAGAGCTTTAAGTTTTTCGATTTCATTTTTAAAAATTACTGGATCTATAACCACACCATTTCCTACAACATTAATCTTTTTGTCGTGAAATATTCCAGAGGGTATCGTGTGTAGAACATGTTTGGTACCATCAAATATTAGAGTATGTCCTGCATTTGGACCACCTTGAAACCTAGCTATAATATCGTAATCTCTCGTCAGAACATCAACAATCTTACCTTTACCTTCATCTCCCCATTGGAGACCTAAAATCATATCAATTTTCATTTCTTGTTTTTGGTGGCGTAAAAGTATAGGGAGTGTTTATCAATCTTAACATCAAATACATCTTCAATTGACTCTTTAATATTTTGGATTCTGGGGTCGCAAAACTCAATAACATCTCCTGTGTCTGTTAAAATAATATGATCATGTTGTCTGTCAAAGTATGATTTTTCATAATGGGCTAGGTTAGTTCCGAATTGATGTTTTCTAACCAAGTGGCATTCCAATAGAAGTTCAATAGTATTGTATAAAGTGGCTCTACTTACTCTATATTTTTTTTTAATCATTAGTGTGTTAAGAGACTCTATATCAAAATGATCATTTAAGTCATATATCTCTTTAAGTATTGCATACCTCTCAGGGGTTTTTCTATGAGAATTTTTTTCTAGAAAGTTAGTGAAAACGTCTTTTACAACTTCTTGGTTAGATTTTAATTTGTTTTTAGACATAAATCAAAATTAATTATTTAAAACCTAACAACTTTATCAACACCATGAATTTTTTTTAATCTGTTAATTAATTTATCAAGAATATTTTTATTTAAAACTTTAAGAGTGATTTTCCCTTTAAAAGTATCACCCTCCGTGTCAAATGACATTTTCAACATATTTATATTAAGACTATTTGAAATAATGGTTGTAATTTTATTTAGAACTCCGATGTTATCAATGCCAATTATCTGGATAGTTGATCTAAATTCATGTTGGGTTGAATCAATCCATTTTGCAGATAATATTCTGTATGAGAAATTTGATCTCAGGCTAACAGCATTTTTACAATCTGTTCTGTGAACTTTAATACCATCATTTACAGTCAAAAATCCAAAAACTTTTTCACCGGGAAGTGGATTGCAACAATTTGATAGTTTATAATCCAATTTTTCTTCATCACTACCAAACACTAGTTGATCGTAATTCGTATTAATTATTTCATTTTCAAGTTTTTTGAACTTTGGTGTTATCTTTCTTCTAAAAAATTTGATAATCTTATTTTTCTCACTTCCTGCATACTTCTTCAATTCAATATTATCAATTGATCCAATTCCAACTCTGTAAAATAAGTCTAAAGATGTTTGCAGATTGAAATAGGTGCATAATTTGTTAATGTTAGTTTCATTAAAATTAATTTTTAGTTGTTTTAATTTCCTCCTTAATATTTCTTTACCCTCGTTGGCAATTGTTCTCTTATTTTCTTTCAATGAAGAACGTATACTTTTCTTTGCTATTGAGGTAATCACATAGTCAAGCCAACTTACATTTGGTTTGGATTTATTACTTTTTATAATTTCAATTTGATCACCACTTTTTAGTTTATGATTCAATGGAACTATCTTTCCATTGACTTTTGCTCCTCTAGTTTTTAAACCTAATTGAGTATGAATGTTAAATGCAAAGTCTAGAGCAGTAGAATTTTTTGGAAGAGATTTCAGGTCACCATCTGGTGTAAAAACAAAAATTTCATTTGAATATAGGTTTAATTTAAAATCCTCAACAAAATCAATTGCACTTGAGTCTGGATTTTCGAGAACACCTTGGAGTCTATTTAACCATAAATCCAATCCACTCTCTTTCTCGTCCCCTTGTTTGTACTTGTAATGTGCAGCAAAACCTCTTTCAGCAATTTCATGCATTCTTTCCGACCTTATTTGCACCTCAATCCATCTTTTACTTGGTCCTACAACTGTAATATGTAATGCTTCATATCCATTTGATTTTGGGTTTGAAATCCAATCTCTCAATCTTGTAGGGTTGGGGCGATAGACATCAGTTACAATCGAATATATTTTCCATGCCAATAACTTTTCCTCTTTTTGTTTAGCCTTATAAATAATTCTGACTGCAAAGCGATCATAAACCTCCTCAATTGAAATACTTTTCTTTATCATTTTTTCACGAATAGAAAAAATTGATTTTGTGCGACCATTAATTTTAAAATTTAAGGATTCAGATTTTAATTTATCCGAGATTTTTCTAGCAAAATTTCTTATGTATAAATTTTGATCATCTTTCGACTTATTAAGACTTAATTGAATTTGATCATAAACTTCAGGTTCAAGGTATTTCAAACTTAAGTCTTCTAATTCGGTCTTTATTTCAAATAGACCTATTCTGTGAGCAATTGGTGCGTATATATATAATGTTTCAGATGATATTTTTGCTTGTTTTTCCGTAGATAAGAATTCTAGAGTTCGCATGTTGTGTAATCTATCTGCTATCTTTATGAGGATAACCCTTACATCATCATTGAGGGTTAGTAGCATTTTTCTGAAATTTTCGGCTTGGATTGACAAAATTTTCTCTTTTTTTAGTTTAGAAATTTTGGTTAAGCCGTCTACGATTTTACTAATGTTTTTACCGAATTTTTCTTCAATATAATTCAAATCATATGTAGAATCCTCAACAACATCATGCAATAAGGCAGATGCAATACTTTGCGCATCAAGACCAATTTTTTGAGCAACAATTTTTGCAACCGAAAGAGGATGAAAAACATAAGGAATGCCAGACTTTCTAGTTTGATTTGAATGAGCTAGGACTGCAAGATCTAATGATTTTCTAATCAGTAATTTATCTGACTTGGTTAAATCTTGATAACTAATTTTTAATAGTGACTTGTACTCACTAATTAATTTTCTATTAAAAGATTTTTCAGATACTAATTCCATCATCTAAATTTAAGAGATTTTTCTTTGATTAACTGATTCTGATAAAATTATTGATGTAGCTACTGACAAGTTTAGTGAGTCAACTTTACCAAACATTGGAATTTTAATAGTATGGTCAGATATTTGTTTAAAATCATTACTTACTTTAGATTTTTCAGGTCCCATTACTAGAGCAATTTTTTCTTTTAGATTTACCTTGCCGTAGTGTATTTCTGCATCAACATCTGAGATAATTATCTTAAATTTTTCTTTTTTTAGTAACTGTTTTATCTGATCAAAACGGAGTTTAAAAATGTTAAGATTGAATACTGCCCCAAGACTTGATCTAATGATAATTGGATTATATATATCTAAATTAGTTTCTACTATAAATATATTTTTAAAACCAAAGGCCTCAAAAGTTCTGAAGATAGCCCCTACATTTCCTGGCTTTTCTGGTCTATCTAAAACTAAAACTAGCTCATTATCTGAAAATTTTAAAGTATTTATTTGATCTGTCTTTTCATCAAAAACCCCAAAAACTCCCTCAGTTTCTCTCATCAAAATTTGAGATATAATCATGTCATTAATTATATAGTCTATCTCAATTAAATTATTTTCTAATATTTTTTTCGATTTGGATGAACAGTAAATAGAATCAACACAAAACCCCGATTCAATACAAAGTATCAATTCTTTTAATCCCTCAACATAAAATTTCTTTTCTTTTTTTCTGAAAGAATTGCTAGATCTTATCTTTTTAAGGTATTTGATTTTAGGGTTATTTTTACTAGTTATTATTTTCATTACTCTTAATTCAAAACTAGTGAAAATCACATATCTTTGATATAGCTTTATATGAAAAAAGTTTATCTTGATAATGCAGCGACAACTCAGTTAGACCCTAAAGTTGTTGATGAGATGACATCGGTTCTTGTTAATTCATTTGGAAATCCCTCTTCAACACATTTTTTTGGTAGAGATTCAAAAACTATAATTGAACTCAGTAGAAAATTTATTGCACATACCTTCAATGTAAAACCAAGTGAGATTTTTTTTACATCAGGTGGAACAGAGTCTAACAATATGATAATTAAATCATGTATTAAGTTTGGGGTCGAAAGAATAATCACTACTAAAATTGAACACAAAGCAGTTTTAAACCCAATTATAAATCTTTGTTCAAACAGTAAAATAAAGTTAGAGTATTTAAATGTTGATAGTGATGGGTACCCCGACTTAGATCGATTAAAATCTCTGTTATCAAAACAGCAAAAAACACTTGTAAGTTTAATGCACATAAATAATGAGATTGGTACAATGATAGACCTTGATGAGATTGGAAATATCTGTAATAACTCTAATACCTTATTCCACAGTGATACTGTCCAAACAATTGGGCATTTTCCTCTAGATTTATCATCAATAAACATTGATTTTTTGACTTGTTCCGCTCATAAATTTCATGGTCCTAAGGGTGTCGGTTTCGTATACATTAATGAAAGAAACAAGGCTTTTCCTTTAATTGAGGGTGGTGAGCAGGAGCGTGGAATGAGAGGTGGCACCGAAAGTACTCATAATATTTACGGCTTAAAAATTGCCCTGGAAGAAGCCTATAAAAATCTCTATGATGACCAAGAAAAAGTTAAATCCCTTAAAGAATCGTTTACAAAAGAGATTTTTAATTCGATTGATAATGTTAAAGTAAATGGTAGTTTCAAAAAATCAAGTTATACCATTTTGAATTTACGATTCCCAATCTCAATTGATAAAAAAGATTTGATTAGTTTTAAGCTTGAGCTTGCTGGGATAGCATGTTCATCAGGAAGTGCTTGTCAGTCCGGATCATCTGAGCCTTCACACGTTTTGTCTGAGATACTTTCCGAAAATGAAATGAAAAAAATTTCAATAAGGTTTTCATTTTCAAAGTTCAACACAATAGATGAAATAATATATGCTGCAGACAGTGTAAAAAAAATACTCTCAGAATGCTAGTTTTTTAATTAGTGTTTTTTTATTTCCAACTAGGTCCTCAATAATAACCTCTAGGTTAACTTCTTTTCCATAAATATCCATACTATTAATATCACAAAATATCTCGTTTCTTTTTGGCTCATACTCAAAGAGGTGCCAATTTCCATTTGCAAAAACATCATATTTTTTGATTCCAGTTTCATCATCTTTTATTTCAAAGCTTATTTTATTTTTTCTATTAAGAGATTTAATATTAGGAGCTATTGAGTCAATATCTACATAATACTTCCCAAGATTATTTGTTTTGAATTTAAATTTGCTATCAATATTTATTTTAGTTGCAAAAGTTTTTTTCCCTTCATCATTTATGTAGGCTACGTAGGATTGTTTTTTGTTTTTAACTTTTTGTGGGATTGAGATTTCAATTGCTTTAAACGCATAAACTTTTGGATTAATGAGATGAAGGGTATCCTTAAAATAATTAATATCTAGAAAAGTATCGCTGTTAAAAGTGTTCTTTTTTATTTTTACGAGAGCACCATTTTTCGAAAAACTAAAATCCTCTGATTTATTAACAAAAAAATTAAAATCACTGAAATCATCATAGTAAAAATTTAAGCTATCCTTTGATCCAACAAAATTAACATTGATATGAGTTTCATTTTTTGAATAATCACTGAGTATTACTTTAATTTTAACTGAATCATTTTCATTAACATTAATAATTCCTGTTTTGTCGGATTTAATAAAGGTTGCATTTAACTTATTTTCATTAAAAATTTTAATTAATCTAGACCTTTTGTCAATGTAATATCCATAGTCCATAAATTTCATTTGGTAGATTTTTTCATTAAATGAAAAATTATCAAATTCAATTTCAAACTCCTTCTTACCATTTTTGATTAATTTGTAATTATATGTTCCATTAATGTTGTAAGATTTATTTTGTCTATCATTAGATATTACACCAAAGCCAAAACTACCATTTGCTTTAATTGTTTCACTTTGGTATTTATTAGCTGAAATTTTTTTAATATTTATTTTTCTTCTTTTATTGGGTTTATCACCAATCTTGTAAAGGAATAGTCCTCTTAATGACGGTGGAATTGAATCTTCAATTGGATATCCAAACCTTAACGGATTGATTGGTAAATTTTCAGAGGATTTTCTAATTTCAAAATGTAAATGTGGTCCGAAAGAACTTCCTGTATTCCCTGAATAACCAATTATATCATTTTTTTCTATAATTATTTCACCTCTCTTAAAAAATTTATTTATTACAAATGATTTCTTTTGATATTGTAAGGCTTGTATGAGTTTTTCTATATCATCATTGAATCTACTTAAATGTGCATAAACGGATGTAAATCCATTAGGATGAGTAATATAAATTGCTTTTCCAAATCCGCTTAGCGAGATTGAAATTCTTGAAACATACCCATTATCAATTGACTTTATTTCAACCCCCTCTCTCCCCAATGTTTTGATATCAACCCCTGAATGAAATCCACTTGATCTTAACTCCCCAAAATTACCACTGAGCTTAATTGGTATGTTGACAGGCGGATTTGCTTCTTCAACTTTGATTTGTGAAAAGACAATAGAATAATTTATTAGAAATATTATTATATATAAGTTTTTCAATTAAAGCCTTGCATTTAATAACAACTAAAATTAAATTTAGATATATAAAAAGTAAATTGAAAGATTCAGATCAAAATATTGATATTTTATTTGATAAAATTAAATTAATGATAAAAAAATATAATGATCTTAAGTCAGAAAATCTAGAAATGAAAAATAAAATTGATTTGTTGAAGAACAACAATGAAAAAATCATTGGTGATTTAAAAAATTCAAAACTCAGTTATCAATCGTTGAAAATTGGAAAAATTTTGGAATCTGATAATAAACAGTTTGTAAAACAAAGAATTGATAAAATGATACAGGATTTAGATTTTTGTATCACAAATCTTTCATCCTAGAATGAAACAAAAAATTAAACTAAATATCGGAAATAGGATATATCCTTTAAACGTAAATACTGAGCAAGAGGAATTGTTGAGAAAAGCTGCAAAAGAAATTAATGACATGATAACAAAATATGAAAAAAGCTATGCAGTTAAAGATAAACAAGATAGTTTAGCAATGTGTGCACTGGAAATTTTTACTAATAATAAAAAAATCACAATGGATCAGTCGAAGCTTGGATCAAACACAGACAAGAAACTCAGTAAAATTATTGAATTAATTGATCAAAATATCAATTAATTACGATCATATTAAATTGACCTTAGGCAGATAAACATTGGTAAACTCAACGCAAATTTTATTAAAAAAGGTGAGTCTGTTTGCTAGAGCGTGCCTGAAAAGGATTTTCGAATATCCAGTTAGCCTTAAACCTGTATAAACAGAGTTTATACAATCTTTCTGCCTTTAGGTCTTTTTTATTGTAATACCGTTATCAAGCATTGTTAAAATGGGGGTAGCTTCTTTTCCAAATTTTTTAAAATAAGCTTTGCAACACTCATCTACAAATTGATCTACAAAGTCCTCCTCAATTAAGTTTATCGTGCAACCTCCAAATCCGCCACCCATCATTCGGGAACCAATAATTTTTTCATGTTTTCTAGTAAGGTCAACTAGAAAATCCAATTCCTCGCAACTAACTTCATAGAGTTTTGATAACCCACAATGTGATTCATACATCAGACTTCCAAATTCAGAAAGTTTATTTTTTTGCAATAGTTCAGCTGATTTAATCGTTCTTATATTTTCATTTAGTACAAAAGATGCTCTATTGAATACTTTATTTGATAGAAGATTTCTGTTCTTATTTAATACTTTTAGTGGAACCTTACATAGATAATCGTGATTGGTATCACTATGTTCATTGATTATTTTCAAAGCATCATTACATTCATTAACTCTTTCATTGTAAGCAGTATTTGCTAGATTATGTTCAACATTTGTATTTAATAGTAGAATTTTAAAATTTTTGAGATTAGAGGGTATAAATTTAAAATCTCGATTATGACACTTCAATAAAATCAAGTTGTCTTTTTTTCCATTTAAAATGGTGAATTGATCCATTATTCCTCCTTTTAGTCCTATGTAGTTGTGCTCTACATCAAGAACTATATCAATAATTTTATTGTTGGATAGTTTAAGATTATTAAGTTCAAGTAATCCTTTGACTATTCCGCAAATAAGTGATGAAGATGAACTAATTCCAGCGCCAATTGGCAGAAAGCTACTAATCTCACATGAAAAAGCACTTAACTTTAAAAACTTTTTATTAATTAAGTTATTGATAGCACCAATAATGTAGTTTTCCCAGTGAACTTTTCGTTGACTTAAATCTGAAAAATTAAATCGGAACTCCTTGTCTATTGTCAATGATTTAATTAGACATTCTTGTCCTTCAATTTTATTGAATTTAAATCGAATTTTTTTATCAATGGATCCAGGCAATACACAACCACCATTATAATCAATGTGCTCTCCAATCATATTAATTCTTCCTGATGACTCTACAATTAGACTACTCATCTCTTAAATTTTTTTCCCAGACCCAAGATGACTTTAAAGCATCATCGACAGAATGTTTGCATACCCATCCAATATTTTGTTTAATCTTTGAAACATCAGCGAAAGCAATTATAACATCACCCTTTCTTCTTTTACCAATTTTATAATTTACTTTAACATTATTAACCTTTTCAAATAAGTTTATCAATTCTAAAACTGAAAGGCCTTCCCCAGTTCCTACATTATAAAATTCATAATTCTTCTTATTTTTTTTCTGAATTGAATATTCCAAGCATGATACATGAACATCTGCTAAATCCTCAATATGTATATAATCTCTAATACATGTTCCATCGGGTGTGTTATAGTCATCACCAAACACAATTAATTGATCCCTTTTTCCAATCGCAGTTTGGGTTAAAAAAGGAACTAAATTTTCAGGTTTTCCTAGAGGAAGTTCTCCAATCAACCCGGAGCTGTGGGCGCCAATGGGATTAAAGTATCTTAAAGTAATATTATTAAAGTTAGGATTATTATTACAAAATTTTTTTAAAATATTTTCACAAATTTGTTTTGTTTCACCGTATGGTGATTCACTTTTTTTGATGGGAAAATCTTCCTTAATTGGCATTTTATCAGCTTGACCATAAACAGTGCAGCTAGAGCTAAATATGAAGTGCATTTTTTCATCGATATTTTCCAATATATTTTCAAGTGAACCAATATTATTTTTGTAGTATTTTTCTGGGAAATTCACACTTTCATTAACGGATTTGTGAGCAGCAAAATGAATAATTCCATCAAAGCGATAATCGCTAAAAAGTTTTTTTACTTCGCTTTTATTTTTTAAATCCTTTATTTCAAGATTAGGGTTTTTTCCTGTAATTTTTTTGATTTTATCAAAAACATTTAATTTGGAATTTGACAAATCATCAACTATTACAACATCATATCCCTTACTTATAAGTTCTGTAGATGTATGCGAACCAATATAACCTAGTCCTCCAGTTACTAATATTTGCATTTATTCTAGAATAAGTTCTTCAACCTCTCCTAATTCATCACCTGTTATTTCTCCATATCTTTTAATCATTTCCTTAAGTTTTTCTGGATATTCATCAGAAAGATCATATTCTTGAGATATGTCTGTATCTAGGTTGAATAAAAGATATTTTTTTGAATTACCAACTTCAATATTAACAGATTCATTAAACGGTGAACCTTTGTACGGTGGTATCATAACCCAATTGTTTTGACGAAATGCTGTTCTTGAGGTTGCTTCTAAAACAAACTCTGTTCTACCTTGTCCTTTGTTTCTAAAAAAAACATCGGATAAATCAATACCATCTTTCGATTTAATGTCAGAACCAATTAGTGAAGAGAATGATTCGAGAAAATCAATTTGCGTTACCAATTCATTTGATACTTGGGGTTTTATTTTTCCTTTCCAATATATAATAAATGGGACTCTGGTACCGGCCTCAAATAAACTGTACTTTCCTCCTCTTAAGCCACCAAAAGGGTCATGATCGCCTAATTTTTCAACTGCATCATCAAAATAGCCGTCATTTAAAACAGGTCCATTATCACTCGATATAATTATAATTGTATTATCAATTAAACCTTCATCTTCCAAATATTTATACATTTCACCAATACACCAATCTGCTTCAACAATTACGTCACCTCTTGGTCCCATACCAGAACTACCCTCAAATCTGGGGTGAGGAGTTCTTGGTACATGAGGTTGCTGAAGAGTATAGTAAAGAAAGAAAGGCTCATCTTTAACAGAGCTGATATATTTTTTCGCTTCATCCAAAAATTTGTCAGCCATATCTATATCACTCCACATAGCACTTTTTCCTCCTCTTTGAAAACCTATTCTAGGCACTCCATTTACAATGGAACTATTATGGCCATGGTGCCACATCATACTTAAGAGTTCGGGATTATTTAGACCAGTTGGTTCGCCCTCAAAGTTGCCTCTAAAACTGACTTCAAGAGGATCACTTGGATCAAGGTTAACTACATTTCCATTTTCTATGTAGACTGTTGGAACTCTATCTTGAGTATCTGCCATAATAAATGAGTGGTCGAAACCAACTTCATTTGGTCCTGGTTTAACTTTGCGGTTGTAATTAATTGTGCCAAAAACAGCTTTTGTTTCTTTAATAATTTCTCTTGTCAAATTATTAACAACCAAATTTACTCTATTATTCTCATTGCCAAGACCAATGTGCCACTTGCCAACAATTCCAGTGCTGTAACCCATTGATTTGAACATTTTAGGAAGTGTCATTTCAGTTGTATCAATAATTAAATTTGCACCTGTCAAAATTTTAGCTTTGTTATTTCGCCATGGGTAGGTACCAGTCATTAGTGCATAACGACTAGGGCTACAGGTAGCAGAGCTTGCATATCCATTTGTAAATCGAATACCCTCGTTTGCTACTTTGTCAATGTTGGGAGTTTGCAGTGTGCCTAAGCCATAAGAACTTACATCACCATAACCCAAATCATCAGCGTATATGATTATAACATTTGGCTTAGGTAAGTCAGTATTATTACAAGAAAAGAAACCAATAAGTATTGATGTAAGAATAAATTTTTTCATAAAAATAATTTTCTAAATTAGTCGTTATTAAAATACTAACTTAATGAAAAAAATACTTCTATTTAGTCTCTTAGTCCTTTTTTCGTGTGAATCTAAAAACAACAATCTACCGAATGTGATTGTAATTTTAGTTGACGATTTGGGTTATGGTGATCTAGGCTTTACGGGGTCTAATGAAATTTCAACTCCCAATATTGATAGTTTAGCGGAAAATGGAGTAATATTTACAGACGGATATGTTTCATACGCTGTTTGCTCGCCTAGTAGAGCAGGGCTGATTACAGGTAGATATCAGGACACTTTTGGTTATGGACTGAATGCACTTTATACTCCTAAAGACCCTAATATGGGACTTCCGTTGTCTGAATTTACTATTGCAGATTTATTTAAAACGAAGAATTATAAAACCTTGGCTGTTGGAAAGTGGCATTTAGGAGCCCATGAATCATTAAGACCTTTAAACAGAGGATTTGATGAATTTTTTGGTTTTTTAACTGGTGGTCACCAATATTTCCCTGAACAGTGGAATTTAGCTGATGAGACTGAAGTAAAGTGTAATTTTTGTGCCTACAGAACTAAATTATTAAGAAATGAAGAAAGGATTGACGAGAATGAATATTTGACTGATGCTTTATCTAGAGAAACAGTTAGTTTTATTGATAAGAGCTCTAAATCCCCCTTTTTTATATATCTAGCTTATAATGCTCCACACGGTCCATTACAGGCTACTGAAAAATATTTAAAGAGATTTCCTAACATTAAAGACAAACGAAGAAAAACATATGCAGCCATGGTAAGCTCAATTGATGATGGGGTAGGGCAGATAGTAGCAATTTTAAAGAAACATGAAATTTATGATAATACCATTATATATTTTTTATCAGACAACGGTGGAGCTAGTAGTAATGCATCAAATAATGCACCATTAAAATCTCACAAAGGAACCCTTTATGAAGGAGGAATAAGAATACCATTTGTTATGCAATGGCCGAATGAAATTAAATCAGGTACTATTTTTAAAAAACCGATAATATCCTTAGACATATTCGCAACAAGTAAGGCTATTATAAACCCAGATCTTAAATTAAAAAACGAAATTCATGGTCAAAACCTGCTGCCTTATATAAAAGGTAATGACGGTGGCTATCCGCACGAATATCTTTATTGGAGAAATAATGGACATCAACCTTATATTGAAAATGGAGTAAGAGCACGTTATATAACACACGCAGTGAGGTCCAAGAATTATAAAATGTTTATAAGAAGAGGGGACTCAATGCTCTTTGACTTGTCCTTAGACATAGGAGAAAAAAATAATATTTTTGAAAAAAACAGACCTTTGTTTAATGAACTTGTCAAAAAAAGTGTGGAATGGAATAAGACTTTAATGGATCCAATTTTTTTGGGTCTTAGAGATGATGAATTGTACAATAAACTCAATCCTGACAGGTATATTTATTAATTGTTCTTGTAATATTCATCTTTTGACTTTGAGAATCCGATTTCATAACCTTCTTGCATTCTTTTATACTCTTCAGGTCTATTTTTTTTAACCCATTCAAAAATAACCACTGACTCAGCAATTATGGGCTCATATTCGTCTGACATTGGTCTATACCTTTCATTATATTCTTCCATGTCAATTCTAAATTTATTAATCACATTTTGAAATGATGGGTCCAATGCAAGGTTCTTTGTTTCGTGTGGATCATTTTCCAAATCATAAAGTTCTTCTAAATCTTTTGATTCCTTGAAAAAGTGTAATTGCGCATTAGTTAGTAAATTTTTAGTTTTTGCAGTTCGCATGATATGCACAGCTGGGCGGTAAAATTCTAAATATGCCTGACCTGCATCATATGGTATTTCTGGTTTGTAATTCCTAATATATTTCCATTTTTTTGTAACAATTGCTCTTGATTTATCCATTATTTCATCCCATTGATCCCTTGCGGCATAAACATATTCTCTATTAAAATCATCCTTTAAAAATGAATTCCCTGTCATGTATTTAGGCTTATCAATACCAGCGTAATCTAGAATTGTTGCTGTTAGATCTGTAACAGTAACGAGATCGTTAATCACTTTGTTTTTTTTATTGAAAGGGTTATAAATTAATAGTGGAATATTAATACCAGGCTCAAATAAATACCCTTTTCCTCTCACATTACACCTTCCATTATCACCAATAAATATTACAATTGTATTTTGATCTAAATCCTCCTCCTTTAAGTACTCAAAAAATTTACCAACTTGTTGGTCAACAAACTCTACTTGATCCAAGTATTTAGCCCAATCCAGTCGAATTAATTTATGGTCATACATGTAGGGTGGAAGTTCAATAGAATCAACATTGACTGGATCGTTAGATTCATTTCTTACTGATGTCCACCATCTTCCTCTGTGGGTTGCGTTCAAAGTTATTTGAGCAAAAAAAGGTTCTTGGGATTCTTTAGAAATATTTTCTGCAGTGTCAAAAAGACCAAAATTATTTTCTCCATCCCATTCTCCAAACTTTGAATTCTTAAAATTAGTATCAAATTTACCCTCACCATAAGCTCTACTTCCTAAAATCTTTGGATCTAGCCCAATATGGGTTGTGTATCCGTTTTTTCTAAGCCAATAAGTAAATGGTTTGATTCCATTTGGTAAAATATATTTTCTGTTACTTCTGTGCTGGTGAGTATTCATTTTTACTTGATGAACTCCAATCATTAGAGCAGATCTGTTTGGTGAACATATTGGGTTGGTTCCATAAAATCTGTTAAATTTAGACCCATTATTTGCCATCCAATTTAAATTGGGAGTTTGAAGGCCCTTCAATCCATATGTTTCAAGATCAATACTTATGTCCTCGGCCATCAGAAGAACTATGTTTGGTTTAGAGGGTTTATAGCTAGTTGATGAATAGCACAAAAAAATTAAAATTAAAAGTGAAATTGATCTCATTGTTTTTTTTTAAATTTAGAAAAACAACTGACATTTTGAAAATTTTTTTAAATCTAGTGGTGTTATTTTTCATCACAATTTCACAATCACAGTACAGAGAATGGGAGGATTTATCTATTTATAAAATTAACACAGAGGATCCACATTCTTTTTTTATTCCATACAACAAAGTTGGAGATTCTTTAAGTCAATCTTTGAACGGAACTTGGGATTTTAAGTTGTATAAAAACGATGATGAAGTTCCTGAAAGATTTTATCAAAAAAGTTTCGATAAATCGGATTGGGTTAAAATTCCAGTCCCCTCAAATTGGCAATTTCATACTGACGATTTCCCTGTCTACACAAATATCATTTATCCATATGAAATTAATCCACCGTTTATGCCCTCAGATTACAACCCAGTTGGGCTTTACAAAAGAAATTTTACTGTTAAAAAGGAATGGGAAGATTATGAAACATTTATTCATTTTGGTGCTGTAAACTCTGCGTTTTACATATGGGTCAATGAAAAATTTGTTGGATACAGTGAGGGAAGTAAAACCCCAGCAGAATTTAATCTTACTGATTTTCTCGACGAAGGAGATAATGAAATCGTTTTAAAAGTAATAAGGTGGTCGGATGGAACATACTTGGAAGATCAAGATTTTTGGAGATTAAGTGGAATTGAACGAGACGTTTTTTTATATGCACAACCAAAATTGGCAATCAGGGATTATTTTTTAAAAACTTATTTGAATGAGTCATTGACCAATTCGAAAATTAATTTTGAGGTAGACTTAAAAAACTATAATGAAACAGAAAAATCATTTAAAGTAACTACATCTATAAAAAAAGATGATAAAGTTGTTTTCAAGAAAATTAAAAGTGGTCAGATTGAACCCCTTGATACAAAAAGGGTTTTATTTTCTGGTGAAGTTAATTATCCACAATTATGGTCAGCTGAAATTCCAGATTTATATGATGTGGAGATTGAGATTATGGACTCTGATAATTATTATCACATGTTAAAATTCAAAACTGGTTTTAGAAAGGTTGAATTAAGTGATGGACAACTTTTAGTTAATAACCAGCCAATTTTATTTAAAGGTGTAAATAGGCATGAACACGATGAATTTACAGGTCATGTTGTTAGCAGAGAATCTATGTTGAAGGACATTGAAATCATGAAAAAAAATAATATCAATTCTGTAAGAACATCTCATTATCCAAATGATCCATACTGGTATGAATTATGTGATAAATATGGAATTTATGTAATTGATGAGGCAAATGTTGAAAGTCATGGTTTTGGCTACAGAAAAGATGACACCCCGGCTTATAAATCTGAATTTGATGATATGCATATGGATCGTTGGGTTAGAATGGTTGAAAGAGATAAAAACTATCCTTCGGTTATAGTTTGGTCTCTTGGAAATGAAGCTGGTGATGGGCCAATATTTGTTGAGGGATACAAATGGGTTAAAAAATTTGATGATACCAGACTTACTTTTTATGAACGTACGTCAGAACATCCTAGAATGCATCGCGGACAAAATGAAATGGAGGGGATTGATTTAGAACCTCATACTGATTTTTTTGGCTGGATGTATCATTTTATGGACGATATCAATAATGATTATATAGGAAAATACCCTAATCGTCCATTTATTTGGGCGGAATATTCTCATGCTATGGGTAACAGTAATGGAAATTTTAAAGATTTATGGGATATGGTCTACAGAGAAAGACAAATGCAAGGTGGTTTTATATGGGATTTTGTGGATCAAGGTCTGGCAGAATTTAAAGATGGTAAGAAATATTGGGCATATGGGGGTGACTATTCATCTGAAGAATATAATAATGATACAAACTTTTGTATGAATGGTTTAGTTAATCCAGACAGATCTCCCCACCCAGCACTAGAAGAGGTCAAACATGTTTATCAGGATGTTAAGTTCTCATTAAATCAAAAGGGAGACAAAATAGTAGTGGACAACAGATATTTTTTTAAAAATATAGAGAATCATCAAATTTTATTTGAATTAATTGCTGATGGAGTAGTTGTAGATAAATTTTTGACTAAAATTAATTTGCATCCACAGAAAACCAAACTTATTGATAATCCTTTCTTGAATAATTCCTTTAGTAATTATCTTGAATACTTTATTAATGTTTATTTGTATTCAGAAAATGATTCTCCTTTAACAGGCTCTAATCATGTATTGTCAAGGGATCAAATTTTTCTAAAATCAGCAATTCTTGTTGATAAGGATATAAAAAATTCAAAGAAATTAAAAATAAAAGAAGATGATAATGAAATAAAGATTCTAAATAATGATGTTGAAATAGTTTTTAATAAACTAAATGGAGAGTTTAAAAAATATGATGTTAATGGTATTGATTTAATTAAATCTTCACCCCATTTGAATTTTTGGAGAGCACCTATAGATAATGACTATGGTAATGGTTTACCAGAAAGGTCAGCAGCATGGAAAATTGCATCAAAACAAAGAAGTTTTATTGATTTGACAATTGAAAAACTAGGTAAAACAATTGCAATAAAAACGAATTATAAATTAAAAAATATCAAATCGGATTATTCAATGCTATATGTAGTTCATCCAAATGGAAAAATTGAAGTTTCTGCAAAATTTAATTACGGAGGAAATCTGAAAGATGCTGAAATGCCCAGATTTGGAATAAATTTTAATATTCCAGCTCAATTTGATAATGCCATTTGGTATGGTCGGGGCCCTCACGAAAATTATATTGATAGGAAGTCCTCAGCTTTTGTGGGATATTATGAAAGCACAGTGGACAATTTAAAATTTGACTATTCAAGACCTCAAGAAAATGGTTACAGAATCGAAAATAGATGGTTACAAATGGTTAATTCTCAGGGTAAGGGTTTTGAAATAAACGGTGATCCTTTTTTCTCGTTTGGGGCACATTTTAACACAATAGAGGACATGGATGATGGGGTTCGTAAAAATAAAGATGGTGAGTACCTGGGAGCTAGAAAAAGAATTGTAAAAAAACAACGCAAACCAATTGATCTTATAAAAAGAGATTTTATATCGCTCAATATTGATTTGAAACAAATGGGTGTTGGCGGTGACAATAGTTGGGGTGCTAGAACCTTAAATAAATATATTTTAGAGCCTGGTGATTATGAATTTTCTTTTACTATAAATCCTATAATGTAAAAAAATCATTTTATCTATTTTTTATCCTATTTTTTATGAATTTAATAGTCTTTAATTCAATTATTTATGATTTTCTTATAATTATATTCAGTAAAATTAGAATATGGTATTGTGAAAAATAAAATTATTCATTACATTGTACCCCAATACAACTATTAATATATATATATGAAATCTTTTCGCTTTAACTTAATTAAGGCAATCTTCACTATATCATTATTGTTTGTTTCTGTTGGTCTTTTAGCCCAGCAATCTGTTTCAGGAACTGTTTCTGATTCTGATGGGAATCCAATACCAGGTGTTAGTATCGTAGAAAAAAATACAACAAATGGTACTGTTTCGGATTTTGATGGAAACTTTCAACTTTCAGTTGGTGAAAATGCCGTCCTTTTGTTTAGTTACATAGGATATATTACAATTGAACAAAACGTATCATCAGCATCGATGAGTGTTACTCTCGAAGAAGATGTAGCAAAATTAGATGAAGTCGTTGTCGTTGGTTATGGAGCTCAAACCAAAAAAACCTTAACAGGTGCAGTTGGTACAGTTTCAGCTGAGCAACTTACATTAAAACCTGCACAGAACACCTCTGAACTTCTGTTTGGAACTGTTGCTGGTCTTTCTGTTAGACAAACTGGAGCATTACCAGGATCCGACTTTGCAACTTTAAGAATAAGAAACTTTGGAGCTCCACTGGTTTTAGTTGATGGTATCCAAGCAACTTTCGGTCAAGTTGATCCAAATGATATTCAGTCTATATCTGTTCTTAAGGATGGTGCTGCATCAATATATGGTTCACGTGCAGGTAATGGTGTAGTTCTGATTACAACCAAAAGAGGAAGTGATGCTGCTGAAGGAGCAAAATTCTCTTACCATGGTACTACAACTTTTTCAACATTAACAACAAGACCAGATACAGTTGATGCACACCAATATGCAACATTAATGGAAGAAGTAGGTTTAGGTGCTGAAAATGAAATGCCCGATTATTTGGATTATGATCCCCAAAGACAAAGAGTTTTTAACAGCATAACTGGGGAAGATTTCGATGGTATTGATTGGTACGATGCTGCATACAGAAGCTGGACACCTCAGCAACAACACAATTTGAGCGCAAGAGGAAGAAGTAATAAAATTGGATATTTTGTGTCCTTAGGTTTCACAGATACAGAAAGTGCATTTAGAGATGCTGATTTTAAACAAAATCGTTATAACATAAGAGCAAATTTGGATGCTCAATTCAATGATAATTTAAGTGCACAAGTTGATATGTCATATTTTCAAACAACTCTTGACAGAGCAAATTTTGGAATTAATGAAATGTACAACAGGCTATCAACTGGTAAACCAACAAACTTGGCTATATATCCTGATCCATCATATGCCTCTCATACAGGTACAGCAACTCCTTATTCACCGATATATGCCATGAGGAAAGATTTCTCAGGAACAAGAGTTGATAGAGATAATAACTTAAGAGCTAGACTAGCTTTAACTTATGATGTGCCATTTATTGATGGTTTAGAGGCAACTGTAAGTATTAATATGGAAGCTCAAAATGAGTGGAATAAAAATATAGTTAAACAATTCCCACTTTACACCTATGATCCATCTAGAGGAGAAGGTGATGCTGCTTATGTTCTATTTGGTACTAATCAAAGAGACCGTATAAGCGTTAATTCAGATAGAGATATGGAGTTACTTCCAAGAATTACCTTGAATTACGAAAAGGAGTGGGATGAGCATAAAATTTTAGCAACTTTTGTGGCTGAGTCCACAACTTTTGAAAGGGATTTTATGTCTGCATCAAGAACTGACCCATTATCATTCGAAGCGCCTTATTTGAACTATTCTTCAGAGGCTGAAAGAGACAATGGAGAAATATTTTCTGAAAGCGCAAGATCAAGCTACGTAGGTAGGGTTAACTATTCTTTAAAGGATAAGTATTTGTTCGAGGCAATTATGCGAGCTGATGCGTCTGCAAGATATTCCGTTGAGGGTCGTTGGGGTTATTTCCCTAGTTTGAGTGCGGCGTGGAGAATATCCGAAGAAGATTTCATGGCAGATAATTCAGCCTGGAATAATTTAAAACTTAGAGCATCATACGGAATTATGGGTAATGATGCTGTATCCAATTTTGACTTCTTAACTGGGTTTAATATTTCTAGTGGATTTTATTTATTTAATGGAGTACCTTATCCAATTATTTCATCAGCTGGTTTAGCAAATGCACTTATTTCATGGGAAACAATGCAAATTGCCAATGTTGGTTTGGATGGTACACTTTGGGATGGAGCACTTGGGTTTGAATTAGATGTTTTCTATCGACTAAGAGAGGATATTCTTGCAATTCCTCAATCTGATATTCCTTTCCACTTTGGTGCATCTCTTCCAAGAACAAATTTAAATTCAAGAGATAATCGTGGATTTGATTTGATGTTGACCCACAAAGGAAAAATTGGAGATGTTGAATATGAAGTGAACCCGATGATATCTTACACAAGAGGTAAATATGTTGATTGGGAGGAAAATGTTAGACCAACATCTGGTGATGATCTAACTGATGAACAAATTGCTGAAAATATTTTATGGAACGCTAGATATAACAGATCTGGTAAATGGGATGACCTTCAATGGGGATACCAAACAAATGGATTTTTCACAAATCAATCACAAATTGACAATCACCCAGTTGATATTGATTTAGCTGGAAACCAAACAATGATTGTTGGAAACTTGATTTTTGTGGATCAGAACGGTGATGGAATAATAGACTGGAAAGATCAAGTAGTAATTGGTCAGTCTGGAATGCCTAAGTGGAACTTTAGTACTTTCACATCATTCAGATGGAAAAACTGGAGTATTGATGCATTGTTCCAGGGTGCTACTGGATATACGGTTAACTTTACCTCAGCAGCCGGATATGGAGGAATTTCTGGACATCAAACAGTAGCCAAAAAGTTCCAATTTGAAAACAGATCGCTTTTGGGTGCCAATGGTGATATTGAAGTCTTGAGAAAATTTCCACCTGCTTTTACAACTGGTGGTGTTCCTCAGTCAGACCAAAGAGCAAACGATTTTACAAGGATTGATGCGTTTTATTTAAGATTAAAAACTTTAAATATAACTTACAATTTACCAAAATCACTTACCAGCTCGTTGGGTCTTGATTATGTACAGGTTTATGGCTCTGGATCAAACGTTCTAACATGGGATAACTTTGGAGTTTATTCGGGTTCATATGACCCAGAAATTTTACAAGGCTATAATGATAGAGCAGCTGGTCAGGGAGACGGTGGTGTCGATAGAGCTTATCCAAACGTAAGAACTTGGACAGCAGGTCTTAAGATTGGATTTTAACAATAATAATATTAACTTTGAAAACTATGAAAAAACTTATTTTATTTATATTCTCAATCACATTTGTTGTTGGTTGTGCAGACCTTGATTTGCAGCCAACTAACATGATTGCAGAGGATGCTGTAAAGAAGGATCCAAAATTGGTTGAAGCTTTCTTAACTAAGATATATGCTAATGCCGTTTTTGAGCCTAATGAAATGGCTAGTATTCCTCAACAAAATCGTCTTACCGATGGTGTTGTTGGAGGTGAATATACATTGATGGCTCCGTGGCAAGGTGCTGTTCATGCATCCGCTAACATACCAACATCTGCTGGGTCACATGGATTAATCAACAGATTTCATTATGGTAATATACGTTCAGCAAATGAAATTATTGAAATTCTAGCTGAAGCAAGTTTTGATCCAGCAACCGTTGCTGCTCAAACTGCAGAAGCAAAATTTCTTAGAGCCTGGATGTATTTGGATATGGCGAAAAGATATGGTGGTATGCCAATTGAGGATACTGCCAAATCTATTGATGCAGAATATGATGAACTTATGATTCCTAGGTCGACTTTAAAGCAAACCTATGATTTTATCATTTCTGATCTAGATGCTGCGATTGCTGATCTACCTGGTGTAGCTCTTAATGGTAAAGCAACTAAGTGGGCTGCTCATGCATTGAAGAGTAGAGCTGCATTGTATGCTGCAAGAATTGCAAAGTATCATCCACAATCGTCAAATGGTTTAACATCTATCCCTGCAAGTGATGCGAATGCTTATTATCAAATGGCTCATGCATCGGCAAGCGCAGTGATTGATGGTGGAAAACACCCACTGCACAGAGGTGGTGGAACATACCAAAAGACATTTGGTGAAATCTTCTATCAAAAGTCAAACTCTGAACACATTTTTGTTGAGGAGTATGATCTTGCACTAGGAAAAACCCATACTTGGAGTGGATATGGAATGCCAGATGGATTTAAAGCTGGGTGGGGTTCAAACATGCACCCATACATTCACTCTGATGCCAGATTTGAGCACAAAGATGGCTCACCAGGAGATAAATACCACAATCTTTTTAACAATCGTACTTTCTTTGATTTAGAAGAGGTAATTTATACCAAGGATCCTCGATATTTAGCAACATTTTTCACACCTGAAGAAGTATTTCAGGGTAGAGAGGTGTGGTTTCACACTGGTTCAGTTGGTGGTGGTAATTTCTTGGGCAGAGCTGGTAACCCTGCTCCATGGTTGTCACCTCCAAGAAACAGAAACAGAGGAGGAAGATTGCTCCAAAAGAGAATTGATCCCGCAATTGAGTTTCCACCATTTGGAACAGATGAAACTCCTTACATAGTTTTGAGAACTGGTGAAATGTATCTGAATGGTGCTGAAGCTGCATTTGAAATGAATTTGCCTGTAAGAGCTAAAGAGCTAATCAATACTCTCAGAGGAAGAGTTGGTATGCCTCCGAAGGATAATCTAACCCTTGATTTGATTAAAAATGAACGTTTTGTTGAATTGTTTGCTGAAAATCATCACTACTGGGACTTAAGAACCTGGAGAGATGCTGAGGCTGCAATCCATATGAGAACGAAGTGGGGAACAAAATGGTTTAGAAGAAAGTCTGATGGTAAGTACAAAGCTAGAATGTGGAGATGGAATTTTTCACAAAATACTCCATTCCTAGAAAGAATGTATTGGTTGCCATATGGTAATGGTAGAATATCGGACAATCCAAATATTATTGAAAATCCTGGTTATTAAAAAGGATTAATTTAAAAAAAAAAGGATCTAATTTTATTAGGTCCTTTTTTGTTTTATGAGAATATTGTTTATTTTCTTTCTCTTTATTTTTTCATGCAATGAAAAAATTAACAGACCAAATCTAGTTTTTATAATTGTCGATGATTTAGGATGGAAAGATGTTGGTTATATGGGTTCAGATTTTTATGAAACACCCAACATCGACAAATTAAGTAAGAGCAGTACTGTATTTAATTCTGCATATTCTGCAAGTCCAGTTTGCTCACCGACACGAGTCTCAATAATGACGGGAAAGCATCATGTAAGAGTGAATATAACAGATTGGATACCCGGGGTTGACCCAAAAGATAGATATTTGATTGGCCCTGAGGATATTCACCAACTTCCAACAGAGGAACTCACGATTGGAGAAATATTACAAACCAATGGATATTCAACAATGTACTCAGGTAAATGGCATTTGGGTAGCATAGGGTTCTATCCAGAAAATCAAGGATTTGATATTAACAAAGGTGGATTTGAAAAAGGAAGCCCAATGGGAGGGTATTATTCACCTTATAAGAATCCTCGACTTACAGATGGACCTGAGGATGAATACTTAACAGATCGTCTGACAGAGGAGTCGATATCCTTTATTAAAGAAAGAGATAAAAACAAACCATTTGCTGTTTTTTTATCTTTTTATAATGTTCACACACCCATTCAACCAAATTTAAAACATATTGATTATTATAAAGAGAAGCTCAAAACCTATTCAGAAACTACAACTCAAACTGATATTGAGGGTGATGCAATCAGCGTGTTGAATCAACGAAATCCTGATTATGCTTCTATGGTTCATTCAACAGATGAAAATATAGGTAAATTAATATCATTTTTAAAACAGAGAAATCTTTATGATAACACACTTATTATTTTTACGTCAGACAATGGAGGTTTATCAACTCAAGCCAAAGTTGCTCCAACATCAACGAAACCACTGAGGGCTGGTAAGGGTTGGCTTTATGAGGGTGGTATTAGAATTCCTCAGTTAATAAAATATATTAATCAAAAACAACAAGATTTAAATAATGTCCCAGTTGTTTCTTATGATCTTTTTACAACGATTGTTAATCATTTAAAGCTGGATTACATTGATGAGAAAAAAGATGGAATAGACCTCTCAAATTTATCTCAGGAAAAAAACAAAAGGGATTATATTTTATGGCATTTCCCTCATTATCATGGTAGTCTTTGGAAACCGGGTTCTGCTGTAAGAGGTGGAGACTGGAAACTACTAAAGTTTTATGAGGAAAATAAGCTAGAATTATATAACTTAAAGGATGATTTAAGTGAACAAACTGATCTTTCAAATAAGTACCCTTTGATAGTAAAAAAATTAAGTTATAAAATGGATGAAATGCTTGCTGAGATGAATGGTAAAGTACCCACAATTAATCAAAATTTAAATTAAAAATTATGAAAAAATATTATCTAATTATTCTTATTACTTTATTCGCTTGTGAAAAGACTGATGATCGACCGAATATTTTATTTATAATGTCAGACGATCACGCATATCAAGCGATTAGTGCTTATGATGATAAATTGATAAACACACCAAATATTGATAGGCTTGCTAATGAAGGTATTTTATTCACAAACGCATGTGTAACAAATAGTATATGCGCACCATCAAGAGCTACAATTTTAACCGGTAAGTTTAGTCATTTGAATGGAAAAATTGACAATCATTCTCCTTTTGACACAACACAGATTACTTTTCCTCAACTTTTTCAAAAAGCTGGTTATCAAACTGCTATGTATGGAAAATTACACTTTGGAAATAATCCAAAAGGTGTTGACGATTTTATGATTTTACCAGGCCAAGGAGACTACATAAATCCTAAATTTTTGAGAAAAGGATCGGATACCATCATTAAGGGATATGTTACGGACATTATTACTGACCTTACACTGGGATGGTTAAAAGAAAAGAGAGACAAAACCAAACCTTTTATGATGATGTATTTGCACAAAGCTCCCCACAGGGCATGGTGGCCAAGTGCTGAAAAGTTTGCTGAATTTTATGAAAAAGAGTTTCCGGAACCTGAAACTCTTTTTGATGATTACTCAAATAGGGGAACTGCCGCTAAAACTGCAGAAATGAATTTATTGACTCACATGCGATATATGGAGGATAGTAAAATTAGACCTACTACACTTGAAGAAATGGGTGGCGCACAACCAGAGGTTGCATATGTTAGTGAAAAAAAACAACTAATTAGGGAAAATCCAAATCAGTTTTACAGTAGATATAACAGAGGAGATGCCGATCAAAGAGCTGCTTACGATGTTACATTGGACAAAATAAATGAAGACTTCAAAAAAAATTGGCCAATTATGAATGATACACAAAAAATGAAATGGAAATATCAGAGATATATGCAAGATTATCTTGCAACAATATCATCTGTTGATGACAATGTAGGAAGAGTACTTGATTATTTAGATCAGTCTGGACTTTCTGAGAATACAATTGTGATTTACACGTCTGATCAAGGTTTCTACTTGGGAGAACACGGTTGGTTTGATAAAAGATTCATTTATGATGAGTCATTCAAAACTCCTCTTCTAATTAGATGGCCAAATAAAATTGAGGCAGGTATAACAAACGATGAGATGGTTCAAAATTTGGATTTTGCTCAAACTTTTTTAGAAGCGGCTGGCATTGATCCCCCCAATGACATGCAAGGTGAAAGTTTAATTCCTTTGCTGACTGAAAATGGAGAGGGCTGGACAAGAGATGCAGTTTATTATCATTATTACGAGTATCCTTCTGTTCACATGGTAAAAAGACACTATGGTATAGTTAATAAAGACTATAAACTTGTTAGATTCTATTATGATGTTGATGAGTGGGAACTTTATGATAGAAAGAATGATCCTAACGAAATGAATAATGTTTATAATGATCCAGAATACTCAGATATAGTTAGTGATTTGAAGATTGAACTGGCTGAAATGAGAAAAAAATATAAAGATTCAGAGGAATTAGATAAGAAGTTTATTTATAAAAAATAGTTTGAAAAGTTATCTTTTAATATTAGTAAGTTTTCTGTGTTTTTTTAATCTTAACTCACAAATTCAGCCCAATCCTTTATTCACTGATAATATGATTCTTCAGAGAAATTCTGATGTTAATGTTTGGGGAAAGGCAGATAAAGGAAAAGAGCTTTCGGTTAGTGTATCTTGGTCAGATAAGAAATACACAACCAGAGTTGATAGTGATGGCTCTTGGCGTTTAAATATTCTTACACCCGAAGCTGGAGGCCCTTATCAAATTGATATACTGTGTAATGATAATTCATTGAAAATTAAAAATGTTATGATTGGTGAGGTTTGGGTTGCATCCGGTCAATCAAATATGGAAATGACACTAGCTGGATTCAATCGTGAGCCAGTTTTAAGATCCTTGGATATGATTGCAAATGCAAACAACCCCAATATCAGATTATTGACTGTAAAAAAGACATTTAGTGATGCGAGACTCAATAGTTTTGATGGAAATTGGGTTGAATCAAATCACAAAACAGCTTCAGCGTTTAGTGCAGTTGCCTATTCTTTTGCCAATTACTTAAATGAAGTCTTAGATATTCCTATTGGTATAATTCTTACATCTTGGGGAGGTACACCAGCCGAAGCTTGGACGCCCATGGAAACTCTTTCCAAAATACTGACAAAAGAGGAATTAAGTTATAATCGTAAACAAGCGGATGATGAACCATCTGTACTGTTTAATGCAATGATAAACCCATTAATTCCTTTTAACATCCGCGGTGCTTTGTGGTATCAGGGTGAGGGTAATGTAGGTAGGGCACATAATTACACAATGCTAATGAACAGCATGATACAATCATGGAGAGATGAGTGGAACATCGGAGATTTCCCATTTTATTTTGTTCAAATAGCCCCTAATGGGTGTTGTGGTAATATCGGGCGGTCACAACAAGCTTTTTTGAGAGAAGCTCAGCTAAAAACCATGCAAACAATGAAGAACACTGGTATGGTTGTTACACTTGATATTGGTAGTACTTTAACAATTCACCCGCCAGAGAAGATATTGATTGGAAAGAGATTAGCTTACTGGGCTTTGGCTAAAGATTATGGATTTGATGGTCTTCCATACTCTGGCCCTGTTTTTAAATCATTAACTGTTAAAGGTAATAAAGCTTATGTAGATTTTGATTATGCTGAGAGAGGAGTTACTAGTTATGGTAAAAAATTGTCTGGATTTGAGATAGCTGGTAAGGATAAAATTTTTTATCGGGCTCAAGCTGATATAGACCCCCATTGGGGAGCAGGTTGGAAGCGAAGTAAATTAGTGTTGACTAGTGAAAATGTAAAAACACCGAAGTATATTAGGTACGGTTGGACGAATTATATTGAGGGAATGCTTTACAACATACAGGGCTTACCTGCATCATCATTCAGATCTTATGATACTGATACAGATTAGTGTATTGCTAGTAACCTACTTTTAAAATTAAAGAATTAGTAAAATAGTTATTGAAATTTTATTGTTTTGATAATTAGTAAAAGATTAATTTCTAAACATAGTTTACCAGATTAATTTATAATTATTTTTAAAAAAAAATATTATGAAAAAAATAACAATACTAATGTCAATTTTCATTTCATTGAACTTGACAGCTCAAAAATGGATTAATGATTCGAATTGTGACAGTCAATCTTATGAAATTTTAAATGAAGCTATTAATCATCTTGCAAATTTAGAACATCTTACAGCGTTTGGGATGGCCAAGGCTGCCAAAATGAGTGATTCTGGGTGTGAATGTGCGAAGTTAGTACTAGCAGCAATATCAACTACAAATGCTGATTTAGGTTCTAGAAAAGATAAATTAGATTTGGTTAATATACAGCTTCTATCACCTGAGGAAAAAGCTTGGTATGAATTACTATTAGAAACAACAAGAGGAGAAGAAAGTACTTGGGATAACACATATTCTAGTGCTATTAAAAAATTCCCAAAAAGTCCAATAATAAATTGGGTAGGAGTTGGAGGTGGAAATTGGGATGGCTATATGGACTTTTCTAAGAAATTTCCAAAAAATGCATCTGCTGCATATAATATGATTGCATATGGATATGCTTATGGCGAATATGGAGATTCGCCTGACTTTGAAGCAGCACATGATGCTATATCAAAATCGAGAGCTTTGCATGATGGACCAAATGCTTTAGATTCCAGAGCTGAAATTGCAGCTATGGAAGGTGATTTTCAAAAAGCATTTAATAGTCAATTTAAGGCTCGTGATTATGCATATTTTGCATCACCATATGACTTCAACCTTAGAAAATATTGGAGAACTGTTAATAAAGAGAATTTGTCAAATTATTTAAAGCAAGCTCAAAAAGATTTACAAAAAGCTATTACAGATGGAAATCTTGAAGAATATAAAAAGTATGTTTCAGATGATATTGATCTAGTAACAGGTGATTCAAACTTAGGTGATTTTTATGTATATACAGATGATGATGTTACAAGAGATAGAAATTTTACCTGGGACAGTTTTGATTTAAATGATATAGAAGTTCATTTTATTCCTGATATGACAATGGCTATTTTAACCTTTTATGCCAAAGGTTCTTACACATTTATTGAAACAAAAGAAAATGTTAAGTATAGCACTAGAGCTTCATCAGTTTGGGTTGTTGCTGATGATGGAAGTTGGAAATCAGTTCATTCAAATTGGGCTCCATCTGAAGGTGGAATTGGAATTCCCAAGCAATAGAGAATAATTCTTATTAAAAACTCAGCCTAAGTGCTGAGTTTTTTTTTACTTTTTATTTTTATCAAAAAAAATAGCCCAGGGAAAGAGGATATAAGTGCTGAAAATGTAAAAATTAATCCAACACTGGTAGCAATATCTGGACTAACACTTGTGTTTGTAGCTAGTGTAAAAAACACATATTCTCTAATTCCAATACCACCAAAAGAGAAAATTGATAAAACAGATGAAATCAAGAAAATATAAATGAAAGTAAAGTAACTCTCTTCAATACCAAGAGAAATTAAAATTAATATAATTGACCCAAACTGAAGAATTTGTATGAGGTGTGAAATAAAAAAAGCTTTGTTGTAAACGATTTCATTATCAAAAATTTTTTGTACCAAAACCTTACCAGCAATAAATAAAAAAGTGTATAAAGGACCTAAAAGAGCACCGAATTTTAATGTAAATTCAAGATCTAAAATAAAACCACTAAAAACTAAAATCAAACACACAATTACACCAAAACCAATTAACCTATCTAAGATTAATAACTTATATATCTTCTTTAAACCCCATTTAAATTTTTTATTCATCAAGACTCCCTTGTACGCATCACCACCAACACCACCTGGGATAAAAAAATTATAAAAAATCCCAATCATATATAGTTTGACATTTTCTCTTGAGGATATTTTAAGATTATTATCTTTTAAAATAAACCATAATCTTTCTGAAGAAATTATCTGTGATAAAAAATATAATATCGATGCAAATAGAATAAATAATAAATCAGCACTTTTAAGTATTTCTAAAATTTTATATATACTAATTTTAGTCAGAGTATAGTAAATGAAGAATACAGTTATAGTGACTTGAAATATTGTTAGCAACTTATTTTTCATTGAAAAATCAATTGGAGTTTAAATATTTCTTTGGAGTTGTTCCAAATTTCTTTTTGAATGCGTTTATGAAGTGACTGGCTGTACTGTAACCTAGATGTAATGCAACTTCATTAACATTATAGTTTTTGGAGGAAAGCATGTTAGAGGCAACGTTCATTTTATATTCAAATAAAAAACCAAATACAGTATTTCCGTAAACTTGTTTAAATCCTTCTTTAAGATTTTTTAATGAAATATCTACATTTTTTGCTAACTGTTTTAATGTAGGTGGCTCAGCCATTTTTGAAATTATAATTTCTTTGGCTTGTTTTATTTTTTTTACGTTTTTATCATCAGCCAAAAATGGACACTGGTCTATATTCATTTCTTTGGAAACATTGAAATAGAGACTTAGTAATTCAAATATTTTCCCTTTGTGATAAAGTTTTCTTACATTTTTACTGATATTTTCTGACATCATTTGCGTTAATATGGCAGTAATTTTAGGGCTTAATGAATTTTCTTTATAGTATTTTTTATTAATATGCTCATCGCTCAGAAATGGGATAGTCTCTGCGTCCTCTGAAAATAATCCGTGAAGTTTTTCAATTTTTACATGAACACTAACTAATTTAGTACCAATATCTAAGATTGCATTGACAGGTAAATTCATTATTGGGTTGTAAAGTAGTATGGAATTACCTTTTCCAACAGGAAAACTGTATGCACCATTATTATATTGAAAACTAACATGGCCATTAATACAAAAGTGAAATTGTATGTAGTTATTTTCGGTTTCATAAAATACCTTTTGCTTTGATTTATCCCAATTGTGAAAGCTGTAATAGATCATCTCAGGATCAATCACCAGTTTATTTTCCGAACTTATTTTGATATTTTTCAATTTTTTATTGAATTAAAAAAGAAGTTTTAATCAGTACACTAAAGTATATCTTTTGAATCAAATAGTGTGCCTATTTTGCTATTTTCTGTCGAGAGCCTCTAGTCTTTTGAGTAGTGGAGGGTGAGAATAATGAACAAACACATAAAGTGGATGTGGATATAAATTTGTAAGTGAGTCAGATGATAGTTTTTTCAGAGCATTTTTTAAACTTTCCGGATTAAAGCTCTCTTTGGCAAAATTATCAGCCTCATATTCATTTCTTCTACTTAAAATATTCATACCAATTCCAATAATGATACTTATTGGGCTAAATAAAAAACTGAAGGCAATTAAACCCAAATGAAATGAACTTTCACTTGCTCCAAGCGCATAGGATAGGTTAGGTTCGTTAAGACATAGTTGAAGAACATAGCAGATTATTCCAACTTGTAATACAGATAAGAGTAAGCCTTGTTTTATATGATTTTTTTTATAATGACCAACTTCGTGAGCTAGGACAGCTACAAGCTCATCTTCCTCGTGTTTATCAATAAGTGTATCAAAAAGCGCTATTGTTTTTTTTGGGCCTAGGCCAGAGAAGAATGCATTTGCTTTAGAGGATCTCTTCGAACCATCAATCACAAAAATTTTATCAAGAGAATATCCAATTTTTTTAGAGTATTCTTCAATTTTATTTTTTAAGGATCCCTCTTCAAGGGGACTTAGTTTATTAAAAATTGGCACAATGAGAGTTGTGTAAAACATATTAGTGAGAATCAGAAAAACAGATAAAAATAGCCATAACCATAACCAAAAATTAGCACCAAATAAAATGTAGATTTGAATACTTACAAAAAGTATAAAACCGCCAATTATTAATGACATCAAAAGGCCCTTTATTTTATCTTTTAAAAAGGTAATTTTTGTGGTTTTATTAAAACCATATTTTTCTTCTATTGTAAAAACCGAATAATAACTAATTGGTAGACTAATCGTTGTGCTTATAATTAAAAAGAAAAGAAAAAAGGCTGCTGATTGCAGAAAAAGACTATCAAAATAATAAATCGAAAAATCACTAATTTTTCCATATAGACCGGAAACAATAAACACAATTGTGATGGATGTAGATAACAGTGATGATATTAAAGAAACTTTATCTCGGTCAATTTTATAGTTCTTTGCCCTTTTGTAATCACTTTCTTTATAAAAATCTTTGAGTACATCTGGAATTGAATCATTCCAGTTTTTGGAATTTAAATATTCAAGTATACTGGAGAAAACAAAACCGAATAAAATAAAAAAAATAAAAATGTATATTATGTATTCAGACATACTGTAAATTTAATTATAATTGAGAAATATTTAATTCTTTGACTAGTATTAAAAAGGTTGTGAAAAATATATTGTTTTTAATTTTTCTTGTTTTAATGAGTTGTGGTAGCTCAATAAAACAAATAGAGGTGAAGGAAATATCAGATGTTCAATTTATCGGAATTGAGGATAATCAAATAATTTTAAAATCAGAGTTAATTTTATACAATCCCAACAACAAAAATTTAAGGGCAAGTCAGGTTTATTCTAAAATATATTTTAATGCAAAATTTTTTGGTGAATTTGAAAATTTAGATAAAATTCTTTTAAAGAAAGACAATTCCACAAAAATAAATTGTTTGATTAAAATTAATACTGATGCACTCAGTTTATCAATGATATATATGAGTCAATTTGATTTGAATTTTGATGGTTTTGTCAAGATTAATTTTCCTAATAAAAAATTCAAATTTAATTTGGACTATGAATTAGATTCAAAATTGTTAACAGAAAAGTTTTTAAATAATTTATAAAATTTTGAAAGTTCTATAGAAAACAATGTAATTTTAAGTGTGATGTCGATAAAAATTTTACTTTATTTAATTTCTCTAAATATCATAGCTTTTTTTAGCACTCAAACCAATAATGAAACATCCTCAGATCGTCCAAATTTTATAATTTACTTATCAGACGACCAAGATTTTTTAGATTACAATATTTTTGGTAATGAATATGTCCAATCGTCCAACGTAAATAAATTGGCATCTGAAGGAATAAGGTTTACAAATTTCCACACTGCTTCTGCAATCTGCACACCAAGTAGATCGCAATTGTATACAGGTTTGTATCCACTCAAAAATGGCAGCTACACAAACCATACCCATGTAAAAAAAGATACAAAAACAATTGTTCAACATTTATCTGCGATAGGTTATGAAGTTGTTTTAGCTGGAAAAAGTCACGTTGGGCCCTACAACACATTTGCCTGGGACTATTACATTCAAAACAAGCAAAATAAGCAGTTAGATCTTGAATCAATCGATAACTATTTAAAAAATGTGAAAAAACCATTTTGTCTCGTGCTAGCAAGTGATTTTCCTCACGGACCATATCCTAATGAAACTGATTATACATTAGATGATATTAAAATCCATCCCTATAATAATAGAGTAACACCAGAAAAGCCTGGGTACTATCAAAATATAAAATATGATGATATTCAGCTAGGGGAAATCCTAAACATGATTGATCGTAATGATTTAAAAAACAATACCATGTTTATTTATGCTTCTGATCATGGAATTTCAGGGAAGTTTACATTATATCAAAAGGGACTTAAAATTCCTGTTGTAGTTAGATGGCCAGGAAAAATTAAAAAAAATATTGAGTCAAACAGATTACTAGCCATGGTTGATATATTACCAACAATTATAGATATTGCTGGAGGCGATTTGGATAAGTTTGATGGAAAAAGTTTTAGTGATCTATTGGTTGGAAATGACAAAAAAGTGAATGATTTTGTTTATGGTGTTTCTACAAGACAAAACGTTAGAAATGGATTTATTTTTCCCTCCAGAATGATTAGTAATGGAAAGTACAAAATGATTAAAAATTTCAATTCTATTGAAGTTTTTGAAGAAAACTTGAACAAAGGAAGAGTATTAAACAAATTCATTGAAATTGGAGCCAAAAAAATGCCAAATGTTCCTTACGTGGAGTTGTATGATTTAGAATTAGATCCTTTTGAGAAAAATAATATTTCAAAAAAACCTAGCTCAAAACATATTATTAATGAACTTAGTAAAAGTCTAGAAGATTGGATGGTTTCTCAAAATGACATTGTATCATTGGGAAATATCCCCCTAATAAAGCCTACTCAACATCCACTTGATGAACCCTCAAAGTGGATGAATGTTCAAAAAAATTTAATTGGTAAAATAAAAGACTCTGATTACATAAAAACCCACTATTAAAATGAAATATTTATTCTATTTAATATTCCCATTATTAATTTTTTCTCAAGATCCAAGTTTTCATGAACCATGGGAATTAGAAGGGGCAAGTGAGAGGATTGAAAAATACAGAAAAACCAATACGATTTTAAACTTTAATTTCCCCACTGAGATCAAAAAAAAGAATGGTAAATTAAAAATTAAATTAATCAATCATGATTTTAAATTCGGGGTTGGGTTTACTCAACTGAGAAAGATGCGGGGTAATATGTTCGATTTATACCTTGAAAGATTTAATGAGGTTTTTAATTATGCTACTATAGGTATGTATTGGGTCCTAACAGATGAGAGAAGTGGTAGAAAACAAATAGATAAATATTATGATGATATAATAAAATGGTCAATAAAAAATAATGTCCGATTGAAAGGTCATCCATTAATGTGGCATGAGGGTATGCCTGATTGGGTCAGGTATTCAAAAGATTTAGATAAACTTGAAGTTGCAATGAAAACACACATGAAGAGATTAATTGAAACTTATCCAGAAATTAATGACTGGGATGTATACAATGAACCAGTTGGACCATTTAAACCTCACATTCCATACAGTGCTATTCAAGATTGGATCAATTACAAGGGTGGAATATATCCTGCAATGGTAGAAATCTATCAGTATGTTAACAGCGTTAATCCAGGAAAGAATTATTCAAACAATCACTACCACGCCAAGGACCCCGAATATTTTAAAATAAATGAATATTACGTTCAGAAAAATTTAAATTTCAGTTCAATTGGGATGCAAGCTCACATGCAGTCGAATGATAATGTCATGACTGAAAGTCAAGTTTGGAATCAAATTGAGGATTATGCAGTTTTAGGAAAAAAAATTCAGTTCACAGAAATCACTGTGACAAGTTCGAAAAGATTTAATAATTGGAAAGATCACCAAGAGTTTTTAGCTAAGCGAGATGAATCCCTACGAAAAGGTAAAGAAATGGACTTACCAAGCCTTCCTGAATATGAAGATTTCCAAGCATCTTATTTAAAAGATTTTTACACACTTGTTTTCAGTCATCCAAGTGTTAGTTCCATTACTTTTTGGAACCTAACTGACAAAAATGCTTGGAGAGGACATGCCGGGGGATTGCTTTACAAAGACTTATCTCCAAAAAAATCATTTTTGACTTTAAAAAAGCTAATAAAAGAAACTTGGACAACTGAAATAAGTGAAAAAATAAACATTAGCGATTCCTTTGAATTCAGGGGATTCCTTGGGGATTATGAGGGAGAGATCCTAGTAGATAAAAAACTCTTTAAGTTTAATTTTTCTGTTGATAAAAATACTGATGAGCCAATTGATTTGGTTTTAAAGTAATTTCGGAGTTTTTTTAATGTAATCCTGGTATTCTTTTAAATGCCCCCATTTTTCTTGACCACTTTTCTCCAAAATACTCACTCCACTTATATAAACAATTAACCAATAGGTAAAAATTGGTGATATAAGAGTGATGTATTGCAATCCCTCCAGATTTGAAAATGACATAACAGATATACCTAGCCAAAGAATAATTTCTCCCACATAGTTTGGATGCCTAGATTTTGACCATAAGCCTGAGGTTATGAATTTATTCTTGTTTTCACTAATCGATCTAAATTTTGTTTTCTGATAATCTGCTATGATCTCAATTGAAAATCCAAAAACAAAGAGAGTAAGTCCTGTAAAAAAAGCGATATTTAGCTCAATAATATTTTCTGACGCGATAGCTGTAATTGCACATGCTGAGCATATTGTTACCCACATTCCTGATGTTGTCCATGCAAGCAAGAATTTTGACCATGACTTTTTATATTCTCTAAATCTTTTGTCCTCACCATCTTTTTTTATTCTTAAAAATAAAAATGTACCTAATCTACCAGACCATATTATTATTACTAGGGAAATAACAATTTCTCCAATTCCTGACCCAAAGCTTTGTGTTTTTGAGTATAGTATGTAAGAAATCACAGAAATGTAAGCGATACTTCCTGTAAGATCATAAAATTTTTCGGTTTTAAAAATATTTGAAGGAATGTACAATGTCCAGTGGATAATAAAAACCAAAATGATACCATTGATTACAATTTTATTTTGAGTAGCAAATCCTAAACCCATGCATAATAAAAAAACAATTATAATATTTGATAAATTCTTGATGTGATGTTTCATAGCTAAAATCTTTGAAAGAAGTTCCAAATCTCATTGATTAAAAAAGGAGAATTTAAAACATTGTGTTCCCCATTTTCAATCCTTAAATACCTGACCTCTTTTCCATCGTCACAGTTTTTAAATTCATAGAGAGTGTCTTCTCCAATCATTCTAATTTGAGGTTCAAAACAATTAAATTTATTTGCCCACAATTTTGCACTTTCTAGAGCATCTAAAAAAATATGTGTTCCTGGCCCAGGTCCACCGTTGATTGGAATTATTGGATCTAAAGCTCCGTTAACTTGGAAAACCGATAGGGGCTGAGTTGTTGGCTTTAACGGCATACTTTCCATTAATTGACTTACGATGGGTGCAATCGCTTTAAAATGATTTGTTTCTACACCTAACTTGTTGGCCATTCCAGAGCCATTTGAATTTCCGATGACATAAACCTTATTCATATCTAGATTTTGATAGTTTTTTAATTCTTCAATAATCAAATTAATAAATTGAACATCATCAGCTCTCGAGGCCTCTGAGCCTAAATTCCATGATCTTTGAATCCCTTGAGGATAAATACCTACAAATTCCCCATCGTCAGTAAACCTTTTAAGTCTATTTAAAAAACCTGTATTTGTTCCACCATTTCCATGTAATCCAAAAACAATAGGGTATAATTTATTAGTGTTAATGTTTAACTCGGTTTGGATAATAACAGGTCTTTGCTCCAATACACCACTCACGTTTTGTTGAATAAATATAGTCTCTGTTTTTAGCTCTTTGGTTGAGTTAAAATCAGTAGCATAATCATTATCTTCACATGAGATGAAAAATAATATCAAAATTATTTTTGAAATGTTAAAAACGTATCTTTTAATGATCATAAATATTTTTAAAATTATGACATTTAAATTAAAATTAAGCTTGATATTAATCATTTTGATGTCGTGCTCTAATGATGTTGATAGCATTTCTAGTTGTGAGTCAATTAATTATGAGAACAAACCCTCTATAGACTGGTTTCAATCATATGGTGGAAGTGGTGAAGAATCCCATGGACATTATATTCTCTCCACTAGTGACGGAGGTTTTATTCAAATAGGTGAAACAGGTTCTTTACCAAACAATGCTAAAATGCTTGTGGTTAAGGTTGACCGAAATGGTCAATTAATTTGGAAAAAAGAATATACTGATGAAGGTCATAATTTTGGAAATTCAATACTTGAAATTGAAGATGGTTATTTATTGTGTGGGGTAAAAAATGATGATAGTTTTTTAGTTAAGGTAAAAAAAGAAAATGGAGATATTTTGTTCTCTAAAACTTTTGAAAATGGTGGAAGTGATGCTTTTGAGCACTTACTTTTGGTAAATAATCAAATTTTTGCAGTTGGTTACACTAACTCTGAAGATAAATACAATAACTTTTATTCAGAGGGTGAATCAAGCTTACATATATTAGATTTAGATGGAACTATTATTAAAAATATTGATATCAGGAGTTACATGTCACATGCTTACAGAATTAAGTCTATTAATAATGATATTTATATTTCAGGCCTTACAAATGGTGCTGAAGATTATGCCCTAATTAAAATGAATCCGTCAGGTGAGGTAATCTGGTCCAATGTTTATGGTGGATCAGATTCTGATCATTGCTTTGCAATGGATGTAAATGATAAAAATGAAGTTTTTTTAAGCGGTCACACAACATCACAAACTGCCAACTGGGACACTTATACAATGAAGATTGATAACAATGGCAATAAGTTATGGGAAGTAAAAAAAGGTAACCCCAGAGGTTTTGATGAAAATTTTATTCACGATGAGGTTTGGGGAGTCGCGTACACTGATGACGGTGGTTGTATAATTACTGCTGGAACTGGAGATGAATACGATGAATATTCTGCATCATGTGATAATTCATCTGAATTCTCTAATCAATGGAAAGTATACTCTATTAAGTTTTCATCTGATGGTTCTATTGAATGGGAAGGAGTTTACGGAATTGAGAGTGAAGATTGGGCAGGTGAGGATATCGATTTGTCTTTGGATGGTAAACCTATTATAGCAGTTGATAATGGTGAGTTCGGATTTCTAAAATTAAAATAAAAAAAGCCCAAAAAAGGGCTTTTTCATAAAGTTATTTTAATGACTAGAAGTCAGCCAACCTTACCATCATGTAAGAGTTTACAACTTTTCTAACGCCACTGACTTTTTTAGAGTATTCTGCAAATTCAGGACTGTTATACATATCTTTTGTTCTTTTTAATGCTGATTCTAAATCAGGTGCACCAACCCACACAAAATGAGAAAAACCACCATTTTTTCCACTAATTGGATATCCAAGACCGTATGAGTTTTCTTCATACCCTTGAGTTACAGCCATTTCCTGAGAAAAAGAAGCAAATTCTTTCGCATACTTACTTGGGTCTGAAACTTCCATTTCCCAAATCATAAATACTTGATCAGGTGTCCAGTCATTTTTGAACCACGCAGGTGTATTTAAAGCAGTCTTGACAGGTGTAATATACTTGTTAAGTTTTTCTCCAAAAACTTGAGCTACTGGGGATGCAAACCAAGATAATGACCAATTCGCAAAAGATGCTTCATCAGGAAAACAAAATTGAACTACATGAGTTGCCTCAGTATTTCCATTGAATTGATAAGCAAATAAGGATTTTGTTCCATTGATATTTTTTGCCCATTCAGTTTCCATCATGCCTTTTAGTGCTGAAACAACCATTTCTGGTTCATCAGTTTTAAAATCAAAAAAAGCACAATATTGAGAAAATGAAAAAGACGAAAAAAAGATTGCAAAAAGTAAAATTATTTTTTTCATATTTTTAAAATTAAGATATTAAATTTAAGAATATTTGCCATTTAACCAACCAATGTTTTTATTTTAAATGATAAAGATGAATACACTAATAAAATCCTCTATAATCTTTTTGATTTTTATTTGTATTGGTTGTAATCTTTTTCACAATGAAATTAGAAATCCGAATGTAATATTGATCATGGCAGATGATATTGGTTATGAAGGATTAGGAATTAATGGGAGTTTGTCTTACAATACCCCGAACTTAGATGCATTGGCCTCAAATGGTGTAAATTTTACTAATGCAATTGCAAATCCACTTTGCACCCCATCAAGAGTCAAAATAATGACTGGAAAATATAACTACAAAAACTATGATTATTTCACGCATCTTAATTCAAGTGAAAAAACATTTGGAAATTTATTTAAAGAAAATGGTTATGAAACCGCAATTGTTGGAAAATGGCAATTAAATGGATTAAAAATTAGTGAAATAGATCAAAGTATAAAAGAAGATAATACTAGACCTTACAAATTTGGTTTTGATGAATATTGCTTGTGGCAATTGACAAAAACAAAAGATTTTGGAGAAAGATTTGCAAATCCATTAATTGAGCAAAACGGAAAATTTCTAGATCGTAATAAAGATTTGTATGGCCCAGACATAGTATCAGATTACGCAATAGATTTTATACAAAGAAATAAAGAAAAACCTTTTTTTCTCTATTACCCGATGCTCCTTGCTCATGACCCATTTGTTCCTACACCAGATTCAGATGAATGGAATAATCCAGATTTAAGGTACAAAAAGAACAATATTTTTTTTAAAGATATGGTCGAGTATATGGATAAAATTGTTGGTAAAATAATACAAGAGATAAAAGCACAGGGATTAGAGGATAATACCTTAATAATATTTCTTGGTGACAACGGCACAAATAGAACTCTAGTTACCAAAACTGTAAATGGTGATGTTAAAGGAGCAAAAGGAAATACTATAACCCATGGTGTGCATGTTCCGATGATCGCTAGTTGGCCTACTAAAATTAAGAAACCAATTATTTATGATGGTGTTGTTGATTTGACTGATTTCTATGCTACATTTTCTGACATTTTAAATGTTTCAAATGATTCGGATGGCAAAAGCTTAGCGCATATTTTTTACGGGAATAAAAAAAATATACGTGAAACGGTAACTATTTACTATGATCCCAAGTGGTCAGTTTATGTTGATAGGTACAGAAATATTTTTAGCCAAGATAAAAGGTATAAGTTGTATAAAAACGGAGAATTCTTTGATATGAAAAATGATATTTTTGAGGAAAATCCATTAAAAGAAAAAGATCTTGATTTGAATGAAAAAATAATTAAAGAAAAATTGTCTAAAGAAGTTTCAAAATTCCCATCATTACCAATTTTAAATTAATATTCACAGTTTAAATGGTGGAGCCGGAGGGATTCGAACCCTCGTCCAAACGACTGAAACATCAGCTTTCTACAAACTTAGTTTTCATTTAATTTTCGATGATGATCTTGCTGAAAACTACACAATCAACACTTAGCTTCTAAAGTTTCAAACAATCATTGAAGCAATGATTATTCTATGTTAACAGAATGGTGCCTCATTAAAAGTCATTGCTAACAAAAACAACTTTGAGACATCTCGCTTTCCTGCCTGGCAGGACTAGGCTTAGACTTACTATAATTCAGTCATTAAGCAGCAAGAGCGTATTTATTTTCGCCATTTAAAGTTTTTAGCTGATATTAACGAGCTATAACTAATCGCTCGGTTTGCTTACTAACACTACTAGATCGCTGTCAAATCCAGTCGGCCCCATAATTTCAATGATCAAAATTGGAGAGCAAAAATATAAAAACTTATTAAATAGAGGATTTTATTTTTACTAGTCTGGAAATAAGATTGTCCAATTCTTTGATTGGCAACATATTTTTTCCATCACTTTTGGCAGATTTAGGGTCATAGTGTGTCTCAATAAAGATACCATCAGCGCCAGAAACAATCCCTGCTTTTGCAATAGTTTCAATAAGTTCAGGTTCTCCCCCTGTTACACCAGAATCTTGATTTGGCTTTTGTAATGAGTGGGTAACATCCAAAATAACAGGTGCGTAAACTTTCATTTTAGGAATATTTCTAAAATCAACAACCAAATCTTTATATCCAAACATATTCCCTCTTTCAGTAATTAAAACATTACTATTTCCAGATTGTAAAACTTTATTAACTGCAAACCCCATACTTTTTGAATCCATAAATTGTCCCTTCTTGATATTCACAATTTTTCCACTTTTGGCAGCAGCAACTAACAAGTCAGTTTGTCTAGCTAAAAAAGCAGGAATTTGAATAATATCCACATATTCTTTGGCCATTTCAATATCATTAACTTCATGAACATCTGTAGTTACTGGAATTTTTAAATCATTTCTAATTTTGGAAAGAATTTTCAAAGCTTTTACATCACCTATTCCTGTAAAACTATCTATTTTACTTCTATTTGCTTTTTTGAAACTTCCTTTAAAGACATATTCTATGCAGTGCTTTTTTGCTATTTCTTGACACTTGAGAGCAATTTTAAATGCCATTTCTTCTCCTTCAATTGCACATGGCCCTACAATTAGTAAAAATGGGCTTTGTTTCTGAAATAGTTCTTTTAATGTTTTCACTTTTGCAAATGTAATTAAATAATGGACTTGCTTTTGAGTTGAAATAATCTATTGTTTTCAATTCTTAGCGTTGTTTTTGGAAACTTATTAATGGTATTATAATCGTGGGTTGCCATCAAAATTGCACTCCCTTGGTTGTGAATATCACTCAATAAGTTCATTATTTCAGTACTTGTTTGTGGGTCAAGATTCCCAGTTGGCTCATCAGCTAAGATCAATTTGGGTTTATTAAGTAATGCTCTCGCTATTGCTATTCTCTGTTGTTCGCCGCCTGAAAGTTGGTAAGGCATTCTATTAATACAATCTTTCATGCCAACTCTATCAAGTACTTCATCGATCCTATCTTCAATCAATTTTTTTCCCCCCCAGTCAGTTGCCCTAAGTACAAATTCTAAATTTTTTGCCACTGATCTATCAGGAAGTAACTTGAAGTCTTGAAAAATCATTCCAATTTTTCTTCTCAGTAGTGGAATTTTTTTACCTTGAATTTTAGCTAGGTCATAATTTAGCACCATACATTTCCCTGACTTTAATTTTATATCAGAGTAAATAGACCTCAATATGCTGCTTTTACCACTACCAGTCTTTCCAATTAAGTAGATAAAATCATCTTGTGATATTTCAAAACTTAAATTTTCAAGTGTTTTAGTTTCATTAATTTCAATAAAAGCATTTTCAAAAAATACTAACTTTTTTTTCATTTTGCTCTGTAAAGTTATCAAATCATTGATGCTTTAAAAATACTAATTAGTCAGAATTAATTGATTTTATTCAAATTTATTAATCATCTTTGCCAAAAAATTCAACATGTGTGGGATTGTCTGTGCTTTAAATATCAATGAGAACCCCGAGATTCTAAGGCCTCAGCTTTTAGAAATGTCGAAAAAATTAAGACACCGTGGTCCTGATTGGAGTGGTATATTTAGTGATAAAAATGCTGTTTTAGCCCATGAAAGACTAGCGATTGTAGACCCAAAGTCTGGCCAACAGCCACTTTACAGTAAAGATGGTAGGTATGTATTGGCTGCCAATGGAGAAATTTACAATCACCTAGAACTGAGAGAAAAATATGCTAAAAATCACGATTTCCTGACCGATTCCGATTGTGAAATTATAATAGCTCTTTACAATCTAAAAGGAAAAGATTTTTTGAATGATTTAAATGGAATTTTCGGTTTTGTTCTTTATGATTCATTTGAAAATAAATTTTTGGTGGCAAGAGATCATGTAGGTATTATTCCGCTTTATGTAGGATGGGATAAAAATGACACCATGTATGTTTCCTCTGAGCTAAAAGCCATTGAGGGTAAATGTCAAAAAATTGAAATTTTTCCACCAGGAAGTCTTTATCACAGTGATGATAAAGATTATGTCAAATGGTACAGTAAATCTTGGATGAATTTTGAAACAGTTAAAAATAATAAAACAAAAATTGAACTTTTAAAGAAATCATTAGAGGATGCTGTTCACAGACAACTAATGAGTGATGTACCTTATGGCGTGTTGCTCTCTGGTGGATTAGATTCTTCAATAACATCTGCACTAGCAAAAAAGTTTTCTGCCAAGAGAATTGAATCTGATGATAAAGAAGATGCTTGGTATCCACAATTACACTCATTTTCTGTTGGCTTAGCAGGATCACCAGACCTTAAAGCTGCTAAAATTGTTGCACAGCATATAGGCTCTATTCATCATGAAATTAATTTTACTATACAAGAAGGTCTAGATGCATTAAGGGATGTCATATATCATATTGAAACATATGATGTTACAACTGTTCGAGCATCAACTCCAATGTATTTGATGGCTAGGGTCATAAAGTCTATGGGAATAAAAATGGTTTTATCTGGTGAAGGTGCAGATGAAATTTTTGGCGGTTATTTATACTTTCACAAGGCTCCTAATTCACAAGAATTTCACAATGAAACTGTTAGAAAAATTGAAAAACTCTACCAATATGATTGTTTAAGGGCAAACAAATCACTTGCAGCCTGGGGTATTGAGGGAAGAGTTCCCTTTTTAGACAAAGAGTTTATGGATGTTGCAATGAATATCAATCCTAAAGATAAAATGATCAACAAAGAAAGAATGGAAAAGTGGGTTTTGAGGAAAGCTTTCGAAAATTATTTACCAAATAAAGTAGCATGGAGACAAAAAGAGCAATTCAGCGATGGTGTTGGTTATTCATGGATTGATAGTTTAAAAGAGTTGGTTGAAAATAAAGTTTCAGATTATGAATTTCAAAATGCCAATAAAAGATTTCCTTTCCAAACACCTATGAGCAAAGAAGAATATTACTACAGATCAATCTTTGAAGATCATTTTCCCTCTGAAACAGCCGCCCAAACAGTTCCTTCAGTACCTTCAGTTGCCTGCAGTAGTCCAATAGCTTTAAAGTGGGACAAATCATTTCAAAAATTAAATGATCCGTCTGGACGAGCGGTACAAAATATTCACAAGGATTCTTATTAAAAAATTTTATAATTTTTTGTTAATAACTTATATCATTTCCTTCCTGTTAGAAATGAGTTTTATAGCATTATATTGAGTATATTTGTAATTACAACAAAACCAACAAATATGAGTCCAGAATCTACTCAAAATTATTCCGCTGATAGTATACAGGCCCTTGAGGGGATGGAACATGTAAGAAAAAGACCATCAATGTATATTGGAGATGTTGGTGTTAGAGGCTTACATCACTTAGTGTATGAGGTTGTTGATAATTCAATTGATGAAGCCATGGCAGGTCACTGCAGCGAAATCAGTGTAATTATTAATGAAGATGATTCAATTACTGTAGAAGACAATGGAAGAGGAATCCCCGTTGGAATCCACCAAAAAGAAGGTGTATCAGCACTTGAAGTAGTAATGACTAAAATTGGTGCAGGTGGAAAATTTGATAAAGATTCTTATAAAGTATCAGGAGGTTTACATGGTGTAGGAGTTTCTGTTGTAAATGCACTTTCTGATCATTTAAAAGCTATTGTTTTCAGAGACGGTAAAATTTGGGAGCAGGAATACGAAAGAGGAAAAACCCTGTATGCTGTTAGAGAAAATGGAAAAAGTGATAAAACCGGAACCCTAGTAACCTTTAAACCTGATGTGAGTATTTTTAAAGATGTTCAAAGTTATAATTATGAAACACTCTCCAATAGGATGAGAGAATTATCATTTCTAAATAAGGGCATCACAATAAATTTAACTGATAGAAGAAAAAAAGTAGATGATGATTTTAAGAAAGAATCTTTTCACTCTGATGAGGGACTAAAGGAATTCATAAAGTTTTTGGATGAAAATCGTGAACCTTTAATTCCAGAGGTTATTTCTATAGAGGGTCAAAAGAACGATGTTCCAGTGGAAATAGCTATGATTTACAATTCTTCTTTTAATGAAAATATCCACTCATATGTTAACAATATAAATACTCACGAGGGTGGAACCCATCTTTCAGGATTTAGAAGAGGTCTGACATCAACTCTTAAAAAATATGCAGATTCCTCTGGTCTTTTGGATAAAATTAAATTTGAAATTTCGGGTGATGATTTTAGAGAAGGTTTAACCGCAATTATTTCTGTTAAAGTAGCAGAGCCTCAGTTTGAAGGTCAAACCAAAACAAAATTAGGAAATAAAGAAGTTACATCAGCTGTTTCCCAAGCTGTTTCCGAAATGCTTGAAAATTATTTAGAGGAACATCCAAATGAAGCAAAAATTATTGTTGATAAAGTGGTTTTGGCAGCACAGGCTAGACACGCGGCAAGAAAAGCTAGAGAAATGGTCCAAAGAAAAACAGTTATGGGAGGTGGAGGATTACCTGGAAAACTCTCGGATTGTTCCGAACAAGACCCTGCACAATGCGAAATATTTTTAGTCGAGGGAGATTCTGCAGGAGGTACTGCAAAACAAGGCAGGGACAGAAATTTCCAAGCTATATTACCACTCAGAGGAAAAATTCTTAATGTTGAAAAGGCTATGCAGCATAAAGTTTTTGAAAATCAAGAAATCATAAATATTTATACTGCCTTAGGTGTTAGTGTTGGTACTGAGGATGATAGTAAGGCATTAAACCTAGAAAAATTAAGATATCATAAAATTGTCATAATGTGTGATGCTGATGTTGATGGTAGTCATATATCTACCTTAATTCTAACTTTCTTTTTTAGATATATGCGTGAATTGATCGAGAATGCACATGTTTATATTGCCACACCTCCTCTTTACTTAGTGAAAAAAGGAGCAAAAAAGCAATATGCTTGGAACGATCCTGATCGTGATAAACTTGTTGAAGATTTTGGCACAGGTACATCTGTCCAAAGATATAAAGGTCTTGGTGAGATGAATGCTATTCAGTTATGGGACACAACAATGAACCCTGAGTCTAGAACTTTTAGAAAAGTAACAATTGAAAATGCAGGAGAGGCTGACAGAGTTTTTTCCATGTTGATGGGTGATGAGGTTCCACCACGAAGAGAATTTATTGAACAAAATGCAACTTATGCAAATATTGATGTTTAAAAAATGAAAGTAAGTGTAATAGGTGCTGGAAATGTAGGTGCAACTGCTGCAGATGTCATGGCCTCTAGATCAATTTGTAGTGAAATTATTTTGCTTGATATTAAAGAAGGCTTTGCAGAGGGAAAAGCATTAGATATAATGCAAACCTCAACTACAAAAGGTTTTGATACAATTATTAAAGGCACTACAGCTGATTATTCAAAAACAAAAAACAGTGATGTTGTTGTGATTACGTCTGGAATTCCCAGAAAACCAGGGATGAGTAGATCTGAATTAATTGGTATTAATGCTAAAATAGTTAAAACTGTAACATCAAATATTTTAGAACACTCTAAAAACCCAGTAATTATTGTTGTATCCAATCCAATGGATACAATGACCTATCTGACAATTAAAACTAGTGGTTTAGACAAAAGACGAATCATTGGAATGGGAGGTGCTCTTGATAGTTCAAGATTTAAGACATATATTTCAAAAGCTTTAAGTAAACCCGCAAATGATATTCATGGAATGGTGATAGGTGGTCATGGAGATAAAACGATGATTCCATTAAGTAGGTTTGCTAGTTATAATGGTTTACCAATTACTAATTTTTTAAATGCCAATGAGATCGAAAGCGTTGTGTCTTCAACAATGGTTGGTGGGGCTACTCTCACAAAACTTTTAGGTACTTCAGCTTGGTATGCCCCTGGAGCAGCAATTTCTTATCTTGTAGAATCTGTCTTAAATGATTCGAAAAGAATTATACCGTGTTCTGTATTTTTGGAAGGTGAATATGGACAATCAGACTTATGTATTGGTGTTCCCTGTACCATAGGCAAAAATGGTATTGAAGAAATTTTAGATTTAAAATTAAATGATGAAGAAAAACTTAAATTTAAAAATAGTGCTGATTCTGTAAGGGCAATGAACGAAAGTCTTACAGAAAATCTATAAAAAATTTATCATACATCAAATTTTGTTTTCTGAGTTACTAAATCATATATTTGGTGCCGCAATTTAAAAAATTATGCACAATAACGGATTAGTAAAATTCATTGCCTTTTTTTTCACTTTTGTTTGTGTAATTCAGTTGTCAAATACGTTTTTTACAAATAAAATTGAAAACGAAGCAGATCTATTCTCAGAATCAACTGTCAATACTGATCAAGATGATTTTGTTATCAAAAGACAGGTTTCAAAAAAATTATATTTAGATTCCATCTCTAATGTTGATCAACTTACTTTTTTACCTAAAATTTTAAGACCAACCTATTCTACTTTCAAATCAAAGGAATTAAAAAGAGGTTTGGACTTACAGGGTGGAATTAATGTTATTTTACAAATTTCTGTCAAGGACATACTCAAAGGTCTAGCTGAAAACACCTCCGATCCCGATTTCAATCGAGCCTTAAGTGAGGCAGATGTTCTTCAAAAGAGTTCTAACGATAACTACATTGAGTCATTTTTTCTTGCTTTTGAGTCCATCGCTCCAAATAAAAATTTAGCATCACCGGATATATTTGCAAACAGAACTCTTAGCGATGATATAAATTTTCAAATGTCGAATAATGATGTCAAACCTATTTTAAGAATTAAAATTGATGAATCCATTGTTTCAGCTTTTGAGGTTTTACGAAAAAGAATTGATCAATTTGGTGTAACAAGTCCTAATATTCAAAGGCTTGGTAATTCTGGAAGAATATTAGTGGAACTTCCAGGTGCAAAAGATATTGACAGAGTCAAAAAACTACTTCAAAGCACAGCTCAGTTAGAATTTTGGACATCTGAAAAGAATCAAGATTATTTTAGATTCCTTTCAGATGCTAACCAAGTCTTGAAGGAAATATACAAAGATGAAGAAACTGATAATGTTGAGGAAAAGTCAGAAATTGATGACCTACTTGCTGATGTTGAGGTAAATGATTCTATTAATGTTGAGAAAAACCCTTTATTAGACCTAATTGTTGGTACAGGTTTTCAAGGTGGACCTGTATTAGCTCAGTTTAATCTGAAAGATAAGGAGCTTGTAAATGAATATTTATCAAATTCCAAGGTTAGACAATTATTACCACCTAATAAAAGATATACCAAGTTTTTATGGGGTCTTCCGGATTCTGAAACTAATATTATTGACTTGTATGTTCTAAAATCTAACAGAAGAGATTTACCACCACTAAGCGGGAGCGTTGTTGTAGATGCATCTCAGTCTTATGATCAATTTGGTAATGCGGCGGTTGTGATGCAAATGAATGGAACAGGAGCAAGAGTTTGGGAAGATTTAACTGGCCAAGCATATGCTGATGAAACTAACATTGCTATTGTTCTTGATGAAATGGTTTACTCTGCACCTGGTGTAACAAGTGGAGCGATCTCTGGGGGAAGATCTGAAATAACAGGGAATTTCACTTTGGACGAGGCCCTAGATTTGGCAAATGTTTTAAGAGCGGGTAAATTACCAGCATCTGCAGATATTATTCAATCTGAAGTAATTGGTCCAACACTCGGACAAGAATCTATTCAAAAGGGCACATACTCATTTATAATTGCTCTTATTTTAGTATTAATTTGGATGTACTTTTATTATGGTAGAGCTGGACTTTATGCAGATGTTGCTTTATCTTTGAATATCTTACTTATTTTCGGTTTATTATCTGGTTTAGGGGCCGTTCTTACATTGCCAGGAATTGCAGGTATAGTTTTAACAATTGGTATGTCTGTTGACGCAAATGTGCTAATTTTTGAAAGGGTACGTGAAGAAATATACAGAGAAAAGGGACAAAAACAAGCAATTGCTGATGGTTTCAGCAATGCATTATCATCTATTTTAGATGCAAATGCTACCACGGGTGTTACTGCACTAGTTTTATTTATTTTTGGTACAGGCCCAATTAAGGGGTTCGCAACCACGCTATTAATTGGTATTTTAACTTCATTATTCACTGCGATTTTTATAACAAGAATGTTGGTTGAATGGTATATTTCATCAGGAAAAAAATTAGATTTTTCTACTCCATTAACAAAAAACTTATTTAGAAACCTATCCATATCTTTCCTTGGAAAAAGAAAAATTTCATATGTCATATCTGGGTCTTTCATTTTTATAGCTATTTTTTCTTTATTTATCAATAATTTGAACCAGGGAGTTGATTTTGTTGGAGGAAGATCATATGTTGTGAGATTTGAAAACCCTGTCAATCAACTTCAGGTCCAGCAAAAACTTATCGAATCCTTGGGTAATGCTGAGGTAAAAACTTTTGGAGCAGAAAACCAGTTAAAAATAACAACGAACTACAAAGTTGATGTAGACGACTCAAGTGTTGATGATGAGATAAATCGTATTCTATTTTCTGATTTAAATTATTTCATTGGAAATAATATTGATTACAATTCATTTGTTAATGGTGATGAAAATAAAACTGTTGGAATTATGTCATCGATAAAGGTTGGTCCTACAATTGCTGATGATATTAAAACCAATTCTTTTATTGCAGTAATTGGATCTCTAATTTTTGTTTTTCTATACATTTTAATAAGATTTAAGGATTGGCAGTTTTCACTGGGTGCAGTTTCTGCTGTTTTTCATGATGTAATGGTTGTTTTGGGTATATTTTCATTAGCTTACAAGATCATGCCATTTAATATGGAAATTAATCAGGCATTTATCGCTGCTGTTCTTACTGTGATTGGATACTCATTAAATGATACAGTAGTAGTTTTTGATAGGATTAGAGAATATCGGAATATAAATACTTCCTGGGAAATCACCAGAGTAGTTAATACGGCCTTGAATAGTACTTTGAGCAGAACATTGAACACATCATTCACAACACTACTAGTGCTCCTCACTATTTTTATTTTTGGGGGAGAATCTATCAGAGGTTTTATGTTTGCTTTGATTATTGGAGTAATTATTGGAACTTACTCATCTGTTTTTGTTGCAACACCAATTATGTTTGATACTTTAAAAAAGGTTAAATAAGTTTATTTTTTTCTATTGATTTTCGGACACTTCCTGTAGAGATAAGTAACTCACTCGCCTGAGAATGGCTGATTTTCAATTCATCAATTAAAATATTTTTTGCCCTATTTATTAGTTTATTATTTGTTAGTTGCATATCAATCATTTTATTTCCTTTGATTCTACCCATTTTAATCATGAGGGTGGTGGATATGATATTAAGAATCAATTTCTGAGCCGTACCTGCCTTCATTCTAGTGCTACCAGTGATAACCTCAGGACCGACAACAACTTCTATTGGAAATTTTGCATTTTTAGCTAATGGGGATCTTTTATTACTAGTAATACAGCCAGTTAGAATATTTTCTTCATTACATTTTTTTATTGCTCCGACTACATAGGGTGTAGATCCAGAAGCTGCAATACCTATGACAGAATCATTACTATTAATTTTGTGTTTTTTTAGATCTTCCCAGCCTAAATCAAAACTATCTTCTGCAAATTCTTTAGCCTTTCTTATTGCTTTATCACCACCTGCAATTAACCCGATTACCATATTATCTTTAACTCCAAATGTTGGTGGACACTCTGATGCATCAACTATTCCTAATCGACCACTTGTTCCAGCCCCAACATAAAAAAGTCTGCCTCCCTTAACCAAGTTTTTAAGTATCTGTTTTATAAGTTGGTCAATTTTGGGTAACACTTTCTCAACTGAGTAAGCAACTGACTTATCTTCATTATTAATAATTTCAATGATTTCCTTAGTTGATTTCTTTTCTAAATCATTATAATTTGAATCACTTTCTGTGATTTTTTTAAAACTCATATTTTAAAATTACTCAATGAAAATGTTTTTTAAAATAAATTCGTCATATTCACAAACCTTAAAGTATCCAAAAACTGTTGAATCATCATTTTTAGAATTTATAATATTTCCTAAAATTGGAGCAGGAGGGGTTGAAAATGGACCATTTTGAGTATTAGTCTGAATAACAATTTGAATCATATATTTGAAATAATCATAATCAATTCCCTCCATCCTAACAATTAATTCTCTATTTTCAGGAATATTATTTTTATCAATAAAGTATGAGAAGGTAAATGAATTACCATTTATATAAAGATCCCTTGCTGGTTGAAGATTCCCTTTTTTTCCGTATTCGAACAAATAATAATTATCTAGTTCTGGTTTATCACTGAAAGTAGTTACGATCTCTATTAAGTCATCACTTAATGCGTTTCTCTGACCTTGAACTACATTATCGATTAAACTGGATTTTGTTAATTTTTCAGTGGATATAAATCGGGTATTTCCATGAATTATTACCAATTCATATTCACTTTCTGGTACAATATCAAAACTATTAATAGAATAAAAACCTTCATCAATATGATTTAGTATATATTCATTGCCAGTTTGTTTTTCAATTATCTTAACATTAGCATCATTAACATAGTCTATTAAATCACTAAAGTAGGGTCTAGATTTGCTAATCCTAACCTCTGAAAATGCTTTATCAGAGTTAACGTGTTTATTTATTTTGGCATCAATTACATAATTCTCTTCATTAAAATTTAAGTCAATTTCAATAACTTTTTCACATCCAAAATTGAAAATCACTAAAAATAACAATAGGAAATATTTTTTCATTAAAATTTGAAATTATAGGTTACTGATGGAACAATACCAAAAATTGAAATCTGTACAGCCTCGTTTTTCAATGTTTCATTGTTCCTTCTGAAAATGATTGAAGCTGCATTATCTCTGTTGTAAAGGTTATAAATTCCAAAAACCCATGTGCTTTCAACTTTTCCTTTACTTTTTTTTGGTTGTAATGTTAAATTAATATCTAATCTGTGATAATTTGGAAGTCTTGATGAATTACGCTCTCCGTAGTTAGGTATATTCAAATTCATGTAATTGTATTGAGAATTTGGGTAATTTGTAGGCTGTCCAGTTTGGTAAATAAAATTTCCCACTAATTTCAGTTTATTATTAATCTTATATTCAGAATTTATACTAAGATCATGTGTTTTATCATATGGTGTGTTATACCAGTTCGAAAAATTGATTCCTGTTTCAATTCTATTTCTGCCCGGTGTTTTTTGTTCAGATTTGGAGATAGTGTAAGCAATCCAATATTTATGTCTGCCCTGAATCTTTTTTAGTAAAAATTCAATACCGTAGGCTCTAGCATCACCTGAAATAACAACAGTTTCTATATTGTCATTACCTACTAAGTCGGCACCATCAACATAATCAAGTCTGTTTTTAATTTTTTTATAAAATATTTCCGACTCGATTTTTATAGGCTTTGATGTTTTATAAAAGCCAAATGCAAATTGATCGAGTATCTGCGGTTTCAAATATGGGCCACTAGGCACCCATATATCTAAAGGAGTTGGAGAGCTAGTATTTGATATCAAATGTAAATATTGGTTTAGTCGATTGTAACTTAATTTTAAACTTTGATTTCCAGATGAATAAGAAATATTAATTCTTGGTTCTATATTATTATAGGTTTTAAAAATAGATGAATTGTTATCAAAACTATTAATCAATGGATTTGCTGGATTATATATTCTTAAGTTTTCATCGTAATCTAGTGGATTATCATTTATGTAAGATTGTAATCCTTGTTGTCTAAGTCTCAGAAATTGATTAAAACGAAAACCGTATCTAATTGAAAGGTTGGAGTTTATTTTATTTATGACATCAAAATATAACGAACTTTCAATAGCATACTTTGCATTTAGTTTCGAATAATTTATTCCAGAATCTTCATTGAGGGGACTAATTTCACCTGGATTAAAATCAAAATAAATTAGATTAATTCCATAATTGAATTGGAATTTGCTCGAAAAATAATTTTTGATATCAAACTTAAGATTTAAATTTTTTATACTTGACTCCCAATCAAAACCACCAAAATCTAGCTGTAAACCGTAATAATAATTACTATAAATTAATGATGTATTACTAAATGTTTTTTCATTAATTAAATTGTTCCATCTTAGATTAAGGGTATTATTTCCGTATGTATTAGAAAATGTATCTTGTAACTTAAACACGTCTCTTCCGAAGTATCCTGAAACATAAATTTTATTCCTATCGTTCAAGACGAAATTTGATTTTGTGTTTAGATCATAGAAATATGCAATATTTTCAATTTCAGTCAACTTTAAAAATAAATGAGCATATGAACCTCTGGATGCGAATAGAAAAGAACTTTTATTTTTTTGAATGGGTCCTTCTATCAAAAACCTACTAGATATTGAACCAATCCCACCATTGGCCTCAAACTTTTGATTATTACCGTCTTTTTGATATACATCTAAAACAGATGATACTCTTCCTCCGTAAGATGATGGTATCCCGCCCTTATATAGTTTTACTTCTTTGATTGCATCTGAGTTGAATACTGAAAATAATCCAAATAAGTGTGATGAGTTATAAATAATTGCTTCATCAAATAAAATTAAATTTTGATCTGCTGCTCCCCCACGAACATTGAATCCAGATGAACCTTCGCCTGCACTTGATACACCAGGCAGTAATTGAATAGTCTTTAAAAGATCAGATTCACCAAATACAACAGGTGTTTGTCTAATTGTTTTTCCTGATAAAATATTCATACTTAAAATAGGGAGCTTTATATCTACATCTTCAATATTTTTACTTAAAACAACCTCATCAAGTGAATCTACATATTCTTTAAGAAAAATATTTAATGAAATATTTTTATCAAGGATCAAATTCAATGATTCATTTTCATAACCAAGATTTTGAAAATTTAAATTATAGTTTCCTTCTTTTAAGGTAAGTGAAAAAAAACCATAACTATTAGTTATAGTACCAATTTTGAGCTCTTGTACAATTACACTTGCACCAATTATAAGCTCTTTACTATCACTATCTTGAATATACCCACTAATGGTAAATGATTTTTGGGTAAAAATTAAATTGAAGTTTAAAATAAGTAAAAGAAAAATTACTTTTCTCACTTTTATGACATCTTTGAGTCTAGATTTAATTTTATCTCATCAAGAAATTCCTGAGTGTTTAGATAATGTTGTCTTTTCAGGTTACTTTTATGAATCAAAATTGCTAAATCTTTAGTCATTTTACCAGACTCAACAGTTTCTATACAAACATTTTCAAGTAAATTACAGAAGATAAGTAGTTTATCATTGCCATCTAGTTCAGCTCTATGAATCAAACCACGTGTCCAAGCAAAAATTGATGCAATTGGATTCGTCGATGTTTCTTTTCCTTTTTGGTGTAGCCTGAAATGCCTAGTTACTGTACCATGAGCAGCCTCAGCTTCCATAGTTTTACCATCAGGTGTAACTAAAGTTGAAGTCATCAACCCTAAAGAACCAAAACCTTGAGCAACAGTATCAGATTGCACATCACCATCATAATTTTTGCAGGCCCATACAAACCCACCTTCCCATTTCATAGCGGCTGCAACCATATCATCAATTAATCTATGTTCATATGTGATACCAATTTCTTTGAACTTGTCTTTAAATTCGTTTTCGTAAACTTCATGAAAAATATCTTTAAATCTACCGTCATATGCTTTTAGAATAGTATTTTTTGTAGATAGGTATAATGGCCAACCTTTGGAAATTGCTCTGTTCATACATGACCTTGCAAAGCCGTATATTGATGATTCAATATTGTACATACCCATAGCAATTCCATCTTCTTGAAAATTATATATTTCCCAAGTTTTGGGTTTATCTCCATTTTCAGGTGTAAAAGTCATGGTTAACGTACCTTTTCCATGGGTTAAGATGTCAGTTGCTTTGTATTGATCACCAAAGGCATGTCTACCAATACATATTGGTTTTACCCATCCTTGGACATACCTTGGTATATTCTTCATTATAATTGGCTCTCTAAAAACTGTACCTCCGATTATGTTTCTGATTGTCCCATTGGGAGATTTCCACATCTTTTTTAGTGTGTATTCCTTCACACGTTGTTCATCAGGTGTAATTGTTGCACATTTCACACCTACGTTATATTTTTTTATTGCCTCTGCTGCATCAACAGTGACTTGATCATCAGTGAAATCTCTGTTTTTGATTCCAAGATCATAATATTTAATATCTAAATCTAGGTAGGGTAGTATGAGTTTCTTTTTAATAAAATCCCAGATAACCCTTGTCATTTCATCTCCATCGAGCTCAACAATCGGATTATCTACTCTAATTTTATTCATTTTCTTATGTTTTGACTTCTTTCAATCTGGCTTTTTTACCTCTCAAGTTTTTAAAGTAGTAAATTCTTGATCTTCTAACTTTACCTTTCTTATTTACTTCAATCTTTTTCAGAGTGGGTAGATTGATTGGAAATATTCTTTCAATTCCAAATGTTCCTGACATTTTTCTAATTGTAAAGGTCTTGGTTTTACCCTTTCCTTTTATTTGAATAACAACACCCTTAAAAAATTGTGTTCTAGATTTTTCACCTTCTTTTATTTCGTAGTATACCGTGATTGTGTCTCCAGCTTTAAATTCAGGAAAGCTTTTCGGCTCAATATATTCATCCTGAACATATTTAATTAGAGATTCCATAATTTGTAGTTTAAATTAGTCTAGTCAACATTCAAAACTATTTCAGAGGTTGAATAGGGGCACAAACATAAACAATTTGATTTTAAAAATAAAATTATTCATCAAGCATTTCAGGCCTTAATTTATTTGTTTTCTCGATCGATTTTTTTTCCCTCCAATCTTCAATTTTAGTTTTATCACCAGATAAAAGTAGCTCAGGTACCTTTATGTTATTATAGATGGACGGCCTTGTATAAACTGGAGGAGCCAAAAGATTATCTTGAAATGAGTCTGTTAGTGCACTAGTTTCATTATTTAAAACACCTGGAATTAATCGGATTATAGAGTCACATAGTACAGCTGCAGGTAATTCTCCACCTGATAAAACATAATTACCAATTGACAACTCCATTGTAATAAGATTATCTCTTACCCTTTGATCAACACCCTTGTAATGTCCACATATTAAAATAATATTCTTAAGAGTAGATAATCTATTTGAAATTTTTTGATCTAGTAATATTGCATCAGGGGTCATTAATATGATTTCATCATAATTATTGTGTTTTTTTAATTCCCTTATACAATTATCAATAGGTTCAATCATTAGAACCATTCCAGAACCTCCACCAAATTGATAATCATCAATTTTTTGATGTTTATCACTACTGTAATTTCTTAAATTATGAAAATGAATTTGAACTATTTTCTTATCGATTGCTCTTTTTAGAATTGAGCCAGAAAAAGGGCTTTCTAATAATTCTGGTGTTGCACTTAAAATGTCAATTCTCATAACTTTAAGCTAATCAAAAATCAATCTCTCTTTGTTTCCATCTAAATCTATGAAGGAAATTTGATAAATATTTTCTTTTTCAAAAGATCTTAAGTCGGTTGTGGAACCAATACTTTTTTCATTAATTTCTGTTAATACGTAGCCAGGCCTAATACCCATTCTGTATAAAGTTGAATTTCTATTAACTACAACTGTTAAACCATTTTCAATGTTTAGATTCTGCAAATATTTTTTATTTGAATTTTTCAATTGCATCCCGTAAAACTGTACGTAGGTGCTAACCTTGAGCGAAACATTTAAATCAATTATTTTACCCTCTCTATCAATTGTAACATTCAAATTATCACCAGGTCTTTTTGAATTTAAATAACCTGATAGATCTGAAAACTTAGTTATTTGAACATCATCAATTTGTAAAATAATGTCTCCGTTTCTCATCCCTGCAAGGTGTGCTCCCATTTCAGGATCAGTTTCATTAACATAAAACCCTTCGGTTTTGGTAATTCCCAGCTCTTTGGCATTTTCTGAGTTTAAGCTCTGGCCAGTAACTCCCAATAGTCCTCTTTGTACATCTCCAAACTCAAGGATATCCTCAAAAATTTTTCTTGCTATGTTACTGGGAACAGCAAAAGAATAACCAATAAAACCAGCATTATTACTTTGAATGGCAGTATTAATACCAATTAAGTCACCATCAATATTCACTAGTGCTCCTCCACTGTTTCCGCTATTTACAGCTGCATCAGTCTGAATAAATGATTGATTCTTTGAATCAAAATCACTTAAATCTCTAGATTTTGCACTTATTATACCTGCAGTTACTGTTGATGTGAGATTAAATGGATTTCCAACGGCTAGAACCCATTCTCCAATTTTAGTTTGGTCAGAATCAGCAAAAATTATATACGGAAACTTTATATTATCGTCAATCTTCAAAATTGCAATATCACTGTTTTCATCATATCCAATTAACTCAGCACTAAATGATTTATTATCATTTGTTGTTACTTCAATTGAGCTGGCATTATCTATTACGTGGTAGTTTGTAATTATATAACCATCACTAGAAACAATAACCCCTGAGCCAGTACCAATTGTTCTTTTCTGTTGTGAATTACCATAAAAAAGGTCCCACAAAGAATTTGAACTCTTATTCAATGCAGTATTTTTTACATGAACTACAGAGTTGATTGTTTTTTCAGCAGCTATAGTAAAATCAGGGTTTTGAAATATTTTTAAATCTTGGAATTGATTTATACTATTATTTCCTGATGTATTGATGATTTCTAAATCATTGAAAGATTTAGTTTTTTGTTCGAACCTGTCAAATGTAATGTTCACTATCAATGACACAACAATTACAAGCACTGTTATATAGAATATTTTTAAAATTCTCATTTTTTTATTTTCAAAAATAAATTATTTCCAATTTTTAATTTAACATTTAACTTCTTTTTAACATTATCTCAATATTTTTATATTGCATTAAATGAAAGTTAGTTTTAGTAAATATCATGGCAATGGCAATGATTTCATTATTGTTGATGGAATTAATAATAATTTAACTGATATAAATCACCATAAAATTCAAACTTTGTGCAACAGACGAACAGGAATAGGTGCTGATGGGTTCATTATTATAAAATCGGATTTGGACACCGATTATGAGATGGTTTATTACAATTGTGACGGTAAAATTGGTTCCTTTTGTGGTAATGGTGCCAGGTGTGCTTATGATTTTTCAATTAAAAATGGTATATCTAAAAATATTTCAAAGTTTAAAGCCCATGATGGGTTTCATTCTGCTAGTTTTTCAGGTGATAAAATTTCGATATCAATTAATGAAGTAAATAATTTTAAAAAAATTGGTATGAATTATTTTGTTGATACTGGTTCTCCACATTTGGTAATGTTTGATCAGGATTTGGAAAAATTAAAAATTGAGGATGAATTTATTAAAAGCCAAGTCAACAACCTTTTTAAAGATGATGGTGTTAACGTTAATTTTGTTTCAAGAAAAAATAATAATACATTTTTAGCTAGAACTTTTGAGAGAGGTGTTAATGCTGAGACTCTCTCTTGTGGCACCGGAGCTGTTGCAATCGCAATCTGTGCTAAATTGAAGTATGATTTTCAAAATAAATGGGTGAAAATTGTAACTAAAGGTGGAGATTTGACAGTGAATTTCAAAAAAGATAACGGTAAATTTATTGATATTTTTCTTGAGGGTAATGCTAAATGTGTATTTGATGGAACATTTTATTTATGAAGAAAATCTCTAAAATTTTTGTTATAATTTCTCTTGCGATAATTGTATTTATATCATACATAGGATTTAAAATATTTTTTAAGTCTAACACATCATTCGAAGATAATTTTGTTTATTTTTATGTTAAGTCAGGCTCCAGCTCCGAAGATTTAATAAATTCAATCTCTAACTATATCACTGATATTGATACATTTACAAAAGCAGCAAAGACAAAAAAATATCTTGAAAATATAAAAGCAGGTCGATTTAAATTAAATAAAGGAGATAACAATAATAATATTATTAATTCTTTAAGATCAAAAAATATCCCTGTCAAAGTAACATTTAACAATATTCAGACAATTCAAGAGTTAAGTGGCTATATTTCAAATAAAATTGAGGCTGATAGCATGAGCCTAATAAATTCTTTTACTAATAAAGATTTTTTGAAAAATTTAAACTTAACAAGCGATTCAGTTTTGTCATTGTTTTTACCTAACACCTATGAGTTTTTTTGGAATACAAGTGCAGATGATTTTCGTGAAAAAATGATTAAAGAGTTTAATATTTATTGGAATGAAAATAGAATTAAGAAAGCTTCAAATATTAACTTAAACCCTATTGAAGTCTCTATATTAGCATCAATTGTTCAGATGGAAACACCCAAGGTTGACGAAAGACCTACAATTGCAGGTGTTTATTTGAACAGACTTAGTAGGGGAATGAAATTACAAGCAGATCCAACAATTGTTTATGTAATTAAAAAACAAAAAGGTTTTGATAAAATAATAAAAAGAGTTTTGTATAAGGACTTAAGGATAAAGTCTGCTTATAATACCTACTTGAATAAGGGTTTACCACCTGGCCCAATTGTTACACCAGATTTTTCAGCAATTGAAGCAGTATTAAATCCAGCAAAACACAACTTTATATTTTTTGTTGCTGATGTTTCTAATCCTGGTTATCATTTATTTTCAAGAACACTTGTTGAGCACAACAGAAAAAAAAGACAATATACTAGATGGTTGAAAGAGAGAAATATAAAAAGATAAAACGCTGATAATCAGATAATTAAAAAAAAGCTTAAGTTTGCAACGCAATAAAAAATATTTTTACAAATGAATATTTTTATTTTAATCAAATTAATAAGCAACAGATCTTCATTTTTATATTCAATCATTTTACTGTTTTTAACTGGTTTTTCTGAAACTACAGAAAAAACATCGATGTTTTATTTAGTAAAAGAAAAACCAGATTTATTTTCAAAATCATCTACAGTTCCATTCATAGAAAAGGATTTTATAGGTTTCAGAGAGTTCCTAGGGTTCTTTGAGTCAGGATCTGATTACAGAAAAATTAATCGTTTCGGATACTTAGGCAAATATCAATTTGGGAAAGGTACACTTAAAATATATGGTGTTACTGATATAAATGATTTTATTTATAATCCTGAGCTGCAAGAAAAAGTTTTTTTGATGAATATAAAAAGGAACAAATGGATTTTAAGAAGGGAAATTAAAAAGTATTCAAATAAATCTTTAGGAGATTTATTCATTACAGAGTCTGGAATTTTAGCTGCTGCTCACTTGTCTGGTCCAGGAAATGTTAAAAAATTTTTAAGAAACAAGGGTGCAACTGATTTCAATAAAAAAGATGCAAACGGAACATCAATAAGTGATTATATAAGAATTTTTAAAAATTATAGTCTAATCAAGATTGAACAAGAAAGAAGACCTAAGATTAGTCAGTGAACCTTTTATCCAAATCTTCAACATATTTCCTGAACTGTTTATCCGTAAAGGCTAAATTATCAACAGTCTTACAAGCATGAAGAACGGTTGCATGATCCCTATGTCCAATTTTAGTTCCGATACTCGCTAAGGAAGCCTTTGTAAACTTTTTTGAAAAGAACATTGCTAATTGTCTTGCTTGAACAATGTGTCTTTTTCTTGTTTTTGATTGTAATGTATTAACATCCATCTGAAAATAATCAGAAACAACCTTTTGAATTTGATCAATTGAAATTTCCTTCTTGGTATTTTTTACAAATTTTTCAACAATAACTTTAGCCAACTCTAGTGTGATTTGCTTTTTATTGAACGATGACTGTGCCATTAGCGATATTATAGCTCCCTCCAGTTCTCTGATATTAGTTTTTATGTGTTTTGCTACATAATAGATTATATCATCTTCCATCTCAACTCCATCTCTTGCTAGCTTATTTTTTATAATTGAAATTCTTGTTTCATAATCGGGTGTTTGTAGCTCAGCGGAAAGTCCCCATTTGAATCTTGACAATAATCTTTGTTCAATTTCTTGCATATCAACAGGTGCTTTGTCGGATGTTAGTACAACTTGTTTTCCATTTTGATGCAGGTGATTAAATATGTGGAAGAAAACATCCTGAGTTCCAGACTTACCAGAGAAAAATTGAACATCGTCAATAATTAAAACATCAATGAGCTGATAAAAATGAATAAAATCATTTCTGTTATTTTTCTTTACTGAGTCAACATATTGTTGAGTAAACTTTTCGGCGGAAATATATAAAACAGTTTTTTCAGGAAATGCTTGTTTAACGTTTATTCCTATTGCATTAACAAGGTGTGTTTTTCCAAGACCAACACCCCCGAAAATAAGTAATGGATTAAAAGAAGTGCCACCAGGTCTTTTAGAAACTGCGTAACCAGCTGATCTTGCTAATCTGTTTGAATCACCCTCTAAAAAATTTTCAAAATTGTAATTGAGATTTAGTTGTGAATCAATTTTCAAATTTTTAATTCCTGGAATTATAAATGGATTTGTCAAATTTGCTTTTAAGAAATTTGGTGAGCTATCTAAATTTTGTGATTTAATTTTTGGTTTATATTCACTTGGGATTTTTTCTGTAAAACTAGATTCATTTCCAAATTTGTTTTCCATTCTGATAATGTATACAAGCTTAGCATCTTTCCCTAATTCTTTAGTTAAAGCAACTTTTAAAAGCTTTACGTAATGTTCTTCAAGCCACTCATAAAAGAATTTGCTTGGAACTTGCACACTTAATATATTGTCTTGAATTTTAATTGGAATAATTGGTTCAAACCAAGTTTTGTATGCCTGCAATTGAATATTGTCTTTCACAAATGATAGAC
>CABZTM010000005.1:0-60724 GCA_902528705.1 uncultured Bacteroidota bacterium
CGGGTTCATCAGCGGCAGCAGCTTCCTCAGCGGCAGCAATGGCAGCTAATTTTCTTTTTTCACTAGCTTCTTTTTCAAGAGCCAATTCTTTTTTCTTCTTCTCAGAAAGATCTTTTTGAATTTGAGAAAGCTTATCGTCTGTTTTTTTGTTTCTATCATTAATCCAATCCTCAAACTTTTTGTCAGCATCTTCTTGAGATAGGGCACCTTTTTTAACACCATTTAATAAATGATTTTTCAATAGTACACCTTCTTTAGACATTATAGATTTTGCTGTATCAGAGGGCTGAGCGCCAAGTTGAATCCAATTTACAGACGCATCTATATTTAAATCAACAATTGGAGGATTAAAGTTTGGGTCATAAGTTCCTAATTTTTCTAGGTATTTCCCGTCTCTTTTTGATCTTTGGTCGGCTGCGACAATCCAGTAAAAGGGTTTACCTTTTTTACCGTGCCTTTGAAGTCTTATTCTTACTGACATAATATTAAATTTTAGGGTTCGAAACCAATTTTATTAATGGGAAGCAAAAATAATAGAATTTGTCAAAAAATCAAGAATAATTAATTTTTTTTTAAACCTGAATTAAATAAAAAGATAACTAAATTTAAACGTTATATGTTTTTAATTTTTGATACTGAAACAACAGGATTGCCTAAAAGGTGGGACGCCCCTATCAGTGACTTAAACAATTGGCCAAGAGTAGTACAGCTAGCGTGGCAGCTTCACGATGAGGATGGAAGTTTAGTATCTGATAAAACCTACGTCATAAAACCGGTTGATTTTGATATTCCGTTCGAGTCAGAAAAGGTTCATGGAATTTCAACACTGTTGGCAACTCAAATCGGAGAAAAAATTCAAACTGTTTTTAGTGAATTTTTAAAGGATCTTTCATCTGCGAGTTATATAGTTGGACACAATTTAAAGTTTGACATTAATGTTGTATCATCTGAGCTTTACAGACTTGATATTGAAAATCAACTGCTAAATAAAAAAGTTTTAGATACTTGTACAGAAAATACCGCAAATGTTTGCAAATTACCAGGTGGTAAATCTGGTAAATTTAAGTTCCCAACACTTGTTGAACTTTATGAGAATCTCTTTAACAAGCAGTTTGAGAATGCACACAATGCATCGGCAGATGTAGAAGCTAATGCGATGGTATTTTTCGAGCTAATTCGTCAAAAATTATTTGATAATAGTTTGATAGAAGAACATGTTGTTATATATCAAAAAGTTTCAGAAAAATTTAAAGGGCAAGTTTCAAATTTTGGGATTGCTCATACAGACTTAAAAGAAGAGTCAAAAAAACTAAAACAACTGAACTACACTGAACAGGAAACAAATAAAGACTTAGGTCATAATGATTTTAAATCTGACTATGTCCATCTTCATAATAATTCTCAATTTTCTATTTTACAATCAACAACAAAGATATCTGATCTAGTAAAAAAGACCTCTGAACAAAAAATGAGTGCTGTAGCACTTACAGATAAAGCCAATATGATGGGGTGTTTTCATTTTTATAAAGCTGTAAAAAACTACAATGACGGCTTAAATAATCAAAATGAAAAAATCAAACCAATACTTGGATGTGAATTAAATGTTTGCGAGAACAGATTGGATAAATCTTACAGGGATGATGGTTATCAAATTGTTTTCCTAGCAAAAAATAAGGTGGGTTATGAAAATCTCATGAAAATGTGCTCGATTGGATACACTCAGGGGTTTTATTATGTGCCAAGAATTGATAAAGATTTAGTAAAAAAATATAGAGATGGATTGATTGTTCTTTCAGGTTCTAAATATGGTGAAATATCGAACAAAATAATTAATGTGGGAGAAAAACAAGCTTCAGATGCATGTGTTTGGTGGAAAGAAAATTTTTCAAATGATTTTTATTTAGAAATGAATAATCACGGGGAAGAGGAAAATGAAATAATTAATGCACAACTTTCAAAATTCTCAAAAATTCACGGTGTTAAACTAATTGCCACTAACAACACTAAATATATTTCTAAAGAGGATGCTAATGCTCATGATATTTTACTTTGTGTAAAAGATGGACAACAACAGTCAACACCAATAGGTAGAGGTAGAGGTTTTAGATATGGTCTTAAAAATCAGGAATACTATTTCAAGACAAAAGAAGAAATGACAAAAATATTTGAAAACTATCCTGACGCAATAAATAATATTTCTGAGTTAGTCGATAAGGTTGAGTTTTATGATTTAAGAAGAGATGTTTTACTACCCAAATTTTCAATTCCTGATAATTTTAAATCAAAATCAAATGATATTGAAAATGAATATTTAAAATATTTGACGTATGAGGGTGCAGATCATAAATATGAAAAAATAAATGATGATCTCAAAGAAAAAATAGATTTTGAATTGGGAGTTATTAAAAACTCTGGTTATCCAGGCTATTTTCTGATTGTTCAAGACTTAATTAATGCAGCAAAGGAAATGGGAGTTTCAGTCGGTCCTGGGAGAGGCTCAGTTGCAGGATCAATAGTAGCCTATTGCCTTGGAATAACCAAAATTGACCCTATAAAATATGATTTACTTTTTGAAAGATTCTTAAACCCTGACAGAGTAAGCATGCCCGATATAGATATTGATTTTGACGATGATGGCAGGGGAAAAGTTATTGATTATGTTATTGAAAAGTATGGATCTAATCAAGTTGCTCAAATTGTAACATATGGAAAAATGGCTGCAAAATCTTCAATACGAGATACAGCCCGAGTTTTGGACTTATCACTTTCTGACGCAGATTATTTGGCAAAGTTAGTTCCAAATATGACCAAGCTTTCTGATATATTCGAATCTGATAAAAAGAAATTGAGTTCATCGATGAGATCAGATGATTTTTCAAATGCAGTTGAATTAAAAAATATTGCTGACGGAGATAATCTTCAATCTGAAACAATTAATCAAGCAAGAGTGTTGGAGGGCAGTCTTAGAAATGTTGGTGTCCATGCGTGTGGAGTAATAATCACACCTGATGAGATAACAAAATTTGTCCCAATTGCAACCGCCAAAGACTCAGATTTAGTTGTAACACAATATGATAATTCTGTAGTTGAAAATGTTGGGCTTCTAAAAATGGATTTTCTTGGTCTAAAAACTTTGACTTTGATAAAAGACACAATAAAATTAATAAAATACAGGCACAAGAAGGATATCGATATCGATAACATTGCTTTGGATGACCTAAAAACATATGAGTTATTTCAAAAAGGAGATACAGTAGGGATTTTTCAATATGAAAGTCTCGGAATGCAAAAATATTTAAGAGATTTGAAACCCACTGTATTTGAGGACTTAATTGCAATGAATGCTTTGTATAGACCAGGACCTCTTGAATACATACCATCATTTGTTCGTCGAAAAAATGGAACAGAGGAAATAAAATATGATATACCTGAAATGGAAGAGTTTCTCAAAGAAACTTATGGAATTACAGTTTATCAAGAGCAAGTAATGCAACTTTCTCAAAAGTTAGCTAGTTTTTCAAAGGGTGATGCCGATACATTAAGAAAGGCAATGGGGAAAAAAATATTTTCATTACTAGAAAAATTAAAGCCAAAATTTATTAAGGGTGGTAAATCAAATGGATATGACTCTGAAATATTAGAAAAAATATGGAAAGACTGGGAAGCATTCGCATCTTACGCATTTAATAAATCACATTCTACTTGTTATGCCTTAATTGCATATCAGACAGCATACTTAAAAGCACACTATCCCTCAGAATATATGGCTGCTGTTTTATCAAACAACATGAATGATATAAAACAAGTTAGTTTTTTTATGGAGGAGTGTAAATATATGTCAATTGATGTTCTTGGTCCAGATATTAATGAGTCAATTTTTAAATTTAACGTTAACGAAAATAATTCAATTCGTTTTGGAATGGGTGCAGTCAAAGGAGTGGGACAAAGCGCTGTTAAGGCTATTGTAGAGGGTAGGAAAAGTGGCAAGTATAAATCAATTTTTGATTTTGCAAAAAGAGTTGATTTAAGATCAGCAAATAAAAAAGCATTTGACAGCTTGGTTTTAGCAGGTGCTTTTGACTCAGTTGATAAAGCACACAGAGCCCAGTATTTTTATGAAAACGGTGATGGTGTGACTTTTGTTGAAAAGGCAATTAGGTTTGGCTCAAAATTTCAGGAAAGAGAAAATTCACCACAAACTAGTTTGTTTTCTGATGCTGATGAAATAAAAATAAGTGAACCAAATTTTCCTGAGTGCGATAAATGGTCCAAACTAGATCAGCTTAAAAAAGAGAAAAATGTAGTAGGGATTTACATTTCAGGTCATCCTTTGGATGATTATTTGGACACACTAAAATTCCTAACCAATATTCACTTAAACGATTTAAAAGATTTAAGAAAACTCATAGATAAAGAGGTAAGAATTGGTGGAATTATTGGTGAAGTTCAACACAAAATATCGAAGAATGGAAGAGGATGGGCAACATTCATTATTGAAGATTATTTTGAGTCATATGAGTTGCGAATTTTCGGCGAAGATTATTTAAAATTTAAACATTTTCTTGTTGAAAATAATTTTGTACATATCAAGATGTACATAAAAGAGGGATGGAAAAATACTGAAACTGGTAGACTAGGAGATCCAAGAATCCAATTCCTAAATTTCCAGCAGCTTCAAGATACCTTAAGTTCAAATACAAAGAAAATATCTATAAAAATAGATGCTCAATTAATCGAGGAAGATCATATTGATTATTTTAGAAAATTAGTAAAAAAACACAAGGGTGATCAAGAAATTGTATTTAATTTATCGGCAAATGGAAATGGATTAAATATTAACCTATATTCAGTAAAAAATAAGGTCAAAATCACTGAGGAATTAATTAAATCTTTGAAAGAAAAAAAATTAGAATTTAGATTAAACTAGTTTTATAATTAATTATTTATATTTTTGGCAAAAAAATTTTATGGCAGTAGAAATAACAGATGCAAATTTTGAAGAAATAGTTTTAAAATCTGACAAGCCAGTTCTTGTAGATTTTTGGGCTGAGTGGTGTGGACCTTGTAGGATGCTCGGTCCAATTATTGAGGATCTAAGCAATGATTTTGCTGATAAAGCAGTCATTGGTAAAGTTGATGTAGATTCAAGTCAACAATTTGCAGCGCAATTTGGAGTAAGGAATATACCTACTGTTTTAGTTTTTAAGGATGGTGAAATGGTCAATAGGCAAGTTGGGGTTGCCCAAAAAAGTGTCTATGCTGATTTTCTTAATGCCTTAGTATAATTTTTGGTCTGGTAGTTCAGCTTGGTTAGAATACATGCCTGTCACGCATGGGGTCGCGGGTTCGAGTCCCGTCCAGACCGCAAGATTCCCTCGATTAAGAGGGTTTTTTATTTATTTCATGGATTATTTTGTAGAATTAGGGTACTTAGGTTTATTTATAGTTAGTTTTTTGACAGCTACTCTAGTCCCACTAAGTCCCGAGGTTATGCTGGGAATATTACTTGCGAAGGGCTTTAACCTTGAATTGTGTATTGTAATTGCTTGTATGGGTAATTGGTTGGGTGGAGTAACAACATATTATGTTGGCAGGATAGGTGACTGGAAGAAAATCGAAAAATTTTTTAGAGTAAAAAAAGAAAAAGTTTATTCATTTAAAGAAAAAATAGATCGTTGGGGTAGTGTTGCAGCATTTTTTACTTGGCTTCCATTGGGTGGAGATATTTTAGCTCTTGCATTAGGTGTTTTTAAGGTAGATGCCTTTAAGGTTTCACTATGGATGTTGATCGGAAAATCTATAAGATTTTTTGTTGTTGGAGCCTTGATTTATTATGGTATTGATTTATTCACTAACTAGCCAATTAAAAAAGTTATATACGTGTTCTTTCAAAAACTTCTTTTGCTTTTTTATTTGTGCTTGTAATAATTGTTGCATGCGGCTCATAAGCCTCTCCATTTTCTTTTATCATACCTTGTTTTAATAAATTATTTATTGGTTCATATCTATCGATGTATTGACATCTGTGATAACCAATTAAATAAGGTTCATTAACTGCATCAATAATATATTCACTGTGTTTCTCAGCCACCTGTGTTTGATTATCTAATTGTTGCCACATTGTGTATCGATACTTTTCGGTCGGAAAACTACATTGATGATCACAGATTAAAATTGGTTTTTTTGTGATCTCATGTATCATTCTAAAATATTTTTTATTAAAACTACAATCATGTGGTTGAATTGAAACGACATCAATATAAGGTAATGCTTCATCAAGAATATATAAAGGAATTCTGTGCATTGCATATCTTTCACCAAAAATAAGGGCACCAGGATCTAACCTTTTTGTTTCTTCACCAATAAGTTGATAATATTCTCTAGCAATTAGTTTCAAAAAATTCTCTTCAAATGTTAGGAGGCTATCAATTAATGGTTCATTTTTAAACTTATCATAACGAATCCTACCTGCTGAATTTTCTGGAAGACTTTTGATATAATCTACCCAATTAAAACCAAACTTTTCTTTTGATTTCTTCAAATTCCACATTGGCATATCCGTCCAAAAATATCCGATTAAGTTAGGATTATCTTTTTCACTAGTCATATTCTTTATCTTAGTCAATATCTCTTTCCGAACCTTTTTATCAAAAATATCGGAGAAAAAAAACTTTTCTTTTTCAAGCCAAGATGAATTTTCAACAAGTGGTTGAGCGGGCATCATAAATGGGATATATTTTCTTAATTCTTTTGGGGCCCCATAACCAGCTGTATTAAATTCCCACGAGTTGAGATTTCTATATACGTCTCTAGATGCTTTGGACCAATCATTTTCATATTTATCAATGAATATATCCATTGGATCTGGATAGCTTAGAGCCTGAGTGTGTGTTACACCTAGTGAAAAAAAAGGGTCACCAGAATTTGAAATAAGTTTGAAACTATTGTTGTTTTTTAAAATTTTAAAGCGATCAGTTTCATTAAAATTAGAACTAGTAAGTATGAAAATAATTATAATTGAAAGGTATTTCATATTAATCTAGTAATCAATATCTAAATTATTACTCCACGGTAACAGACTTAGCTAAATTTCTTGGTTGATCGATACTACATCCTTTGAAATCCGCTATATAATATGAAAGTAGTTGCAAGGGAATATTAGCGAGAATAGGACTAATCAATTCGTGGCATTCAGGAATTTCAATAAAATCGTCGGAAATTTTCTTAATTTCTTTATCACCCTCAGTAACAATAGAGATTACTTTACCTCCTCTAGCTTTTATTTCCATTACGTTACTTACAATTTTTTTGTAGTTACCTTTTTTTGTTGCAACAACAACAACAGGCATATTCTTATCGATTAGAGCGATAGGTCCATGTTTCATTTCAGCTGCAGGATAACCTTCCGCATGTATGTATGAAATCTCTTTTAACTTCAATGCCCCCTCCAGAGCTACAGGAAAATTATATCCTCTTCCCAAGTATAAAAAGTTTTTGGATTTTGTATATTTTTCAGCTATTTCTTCAATCTTATCCGATTTTTTCAGAATTTTTTTGACATTATCAGATAAGTTTTGAACCCCGTCGATAATTTCAGTGTATTGAGATTTTGTAATTTTTTTGAGCTTATGACCAATTTCAGATGCGATTATCAGCATAGTTACAGCTTGACAAGTAAAAGCTTTTGTTGATGCAACTCCAATCTCGGGTCCTGCATGTGTATAAATTCCCGTGTGGGTCTCTCTGGAAATTGATGATCCAACAACATTGCAAATACCATAAATAAATGCATTCATTTCTTTTGCCAATTTAAGTGCAGCTATTGTATCAGCAGTCTCGCCTGACTGAGATACGGGGATAACAATATCATCTTTATAAATAATTGGATTTCGGTATCTAAACTCTGATGCATACTCGACTTCTACAGGAATTCTAGCCAATTCCTCAAAGTAATACTCACCAAGTAAGCTGGCGTGCCAGGATGTTCCACATGAAATAAAAATCAATCTTTTACTTTTCTTAAATTTTTCCCAATATTCCTCTACTGATGATATCTTAATCTTTGGTGGATTTGAAAAAATTCTACCACGTAACGAATCATTGATACATTTTGGCTGCTCAAATATTTCCTTGAGCATAAAGTGTTTGAAACCACCTTTTTCAACCTGTTCAATTTGAAGCTTCAACTTTTCAATTTTTTGATCTTTTATACGATTAGTTCTAAAATCACGAAGTACAAGTCCTTTTTTTCTACTTAATATTGCAAGCTCATAGTCGTTTAAATACAGACAACGATTGGTTTCTTTAATGAATGGAGAAGGATCAGAGCCTACAAAAAAATCTTTTCCTTTTAAGCCAATTGCTAAGGGACTACCCAACTTAGCTACAACAAGTTCATCAGGTGAATCCTTATCAAAAACAACAATCGCAAAAGCACCAACAACTTGATTTAATGCAATTTGTGTTGCCTTGCCAATTTTTAATGAAGGATTACTTTTTTTTACCTCTTCAATTAAGTTAACAAGAACTTCAGTATCGGTTTCAGATTGAAAAGTATAACCCTTACCAATCAAAATTTGTTTAATGGAATCATAGTTTTCAATTATTCCATTATGAACAATAAATATTTTTCCATTGTTTGACGTATGTGGGTGTGAATTTTTAGTGTTAGGAATGCCGTGTGTTGCCCATCTGGTATGACCCATACCAATTGTACAAGCATTAAAATTATCATCTCCCATTTTCTTTTCTAAATCAGCAACCTTTCCTTTACATTTTCTTAAATAGCCTTTAGAATTAAATAAAAAAGCACCAGCTGAGTCATATCCCCTATATTCAAGTTTTTTCAAACCATCAATTATAAAATCTTTGGTTGGTTTTTCCCCAATATATCCAACAATACCACACATAATTAAATTCTCATTATCATTTCAAATTCATTTTTCTGGAATCCCAATTTTTCATAAAATTTAAGATTTTTTTCACTAGAGCTCAAAATAATTTTATCACAATTATTTTTTTTTGCTTTTTCAATTAGATTCTTTACCAAAAGTTTACCAATACCTTTTCCTCTTTGATTTTCTTTAACAACAACATCCTCAATTATCCCACTCTTTCTGGTAATTTTTTTGATGTAATGAATAGAAGCATAACCTAATACATTACCTTCCTCCATAGCAACTATACCATCAACTTCATCACTATAGAAAATTGATTCATTAATTTCTTTGTCATAGTTGTTACTAAAGGAATCAATCAGTATGTTGACAACATCTGATGAGTGCGTCTTATCTAAGCTTTTTATAGTTATCATTTTGTTTTGAAATCGATGGTAAATATACCTAAACAACCATCCTTTAAAAAATTAATTGTAAATTTGTATTGTTGTGAATTCTCTTACAGAGAATTTGTAGAGACCAATGAAGAGCTTTCCAATAGGAGAGCTTTTTTATTATATAACAATTCCTAACTTCTCAGTTTCTTTCCATTTTCCTCTAGTAAAATCAGGAAATTCTTGTGGTTTTCCATCGTCCAAAATTGATTGTTTAGAAAGTGGAGCTACAGCAGACCAAAAACAACCTTCGTAAACATTTTGGTCAAGTGGCAATCCATTATTTAGACACTCTACAATTCTATACATCATGATCCCATCCATACCTCCATGACCACTTTTTACAGTTTTTTTATTAAGTTTTTTATAAAGTGGATGATCATACTTTTCATACAATCTCATTAAATCTTCATTTTCTATCCAGCTGTGGTGATCTTTCGTAATATCCTCAAAACCTTTTTCTAAAGCAACTCTTACTGGAAAACCTGCAAGGGTTCCTCTTGTTCCTTGAATTAAATTTAATCTGGTATATGGTCTTGGACTTGTTTCATCCCATTGTACTAATATTGTTCTTCCGATTTTTGTTTTAATTATTGAACTATTAATATCACCGTTTTCAAAAGAAATATTTTTCCAGGAATTGCTCTCACTCAAATTTTCTTTTGAGTATTGGTTTCTCCCTAGTGCAGGGCTTGAATATGAAACAATTTTATGAAAATTATCGTCTGATCTGCAAAGATTCATGTATTGTGCAACTGGTCCTAGACCATGCGTAGGATATATATTCCCATTCTTTTCTCTGTAAAAATCTGTTCTCCAAGATCCCATCCTTGTCTTATCGTGATCCATTTGCCAGCGAAGATCGTGGATATATGCAGCCTCTCCATGTAACAATTCGCCAATAACTCCTTTTCTACACATGTTTAAAAACATCAATTCATCACGTCCATAATTTACATTTTCAAGCATCATACAGTGTTTCTGATATTTTTCAGAAATATTAATAATTTCCCAAAGCTCATTGAGCTCAAGTGAAAATGGAACCTCACAAAAAACATGGCAGCCTTTTTTAATACATTCTTTAATCATTGGTGTATGACTTTTCCAGTCAGTGGAAATGAAAACAACATCAGGTTTTACCTCATCAATCATTTTAATCCATTCTTTTTTTGAGCCCCAGTAATTTTTGAGATTTTTTAAGTTATCAGTGATTTGATATAACCTTTCTAATTCTCTTTTTAGCGTCGATTCATATATATCACAAAGACCAACAACCTCAGTATTTTTAAGGCTGGCAAAATTTCTTAAATGCGTTCCCCCTCGATTAAGGCCAATGAATGCAGCTTTGATATTTGGAATGGGATTAGTTTTAAACCCACCAAGATATTTACCTTGATTAGATTGATTAAGATTGTTTTGACAATTAATACTCAAGGTAGATGCTGCTATTGCACCTAATGAAGATGTTTTTATAAATTTTCTTCTATTTAAATTTGACATTTACCTCAAATATTTTTCAAAAAAAGACCAAATTTCTTCACTAGCACTTATATCCATATTTCCCCAAGCACCAGGCCAAGTGTGTCCACCCCCATAGACAGTATATAGCCAAACTTCATTAGATTGGTTCTCATTGTAGTTTTTTTCTAAGACCACATATGAATTATCATTTTGATTAACATTTGCAATCCTGACAATTTCTTTTTTATCGCATGAATTCAAATTAGACCAGTATTCAATAATTTTATTTATATCAGGTGCACCTCCCCATCCTCCGGCATTTGACATCGAACCATCCATCGGCACTACATAATCAACAGTTCCTGAAAGCTGTAATATTGGAATCGGTTTTTCTGGATTACAATTTTTCCAATCATAACCACTCATCGTTCCTGTAACACTTGCAATTGCACTAAAAACACTGGATTTTTCACACGCTAGTGTATAACTCATAAATCCTCCATTTGACATTCCACTGACAAATGTATTTTCTTTGCTTAAATTATGTTCGGCTTGCAAAAAAGTTGCAAGTTTTGATAAGAAGTCGGCATCTTTAATGTTACTCATTTCTTTAAGGTTTGCGTTCCAGTGTGTGCTGCTAGTATAATAATTTATGGAACCTTGAGGATAACAGACTGCAAATCCATTTCTATTAGCAATATCATTCATTTGAGAATATCTCATGATATTTTTTGAGTTACTTCCATATCCATGTAATACAAAAATCAGGGGTGCATTATCTTTAAGATTGTTAGGCTTATAAAGTGTATAACTTCGGTTAATTCCATCATGATTGAATAAATAATCTAATGGGTATGAAATTTCAATTTGATTATTTTCAATTTCATTATTTGTATTACAAGAAAATATAAAAAGTATTATGAACAATAATTTAAAGAAATATCTCAAAATGATAAATTAAGAAGAACCCGGTCTTGGTATTTTGTATTGTCCATTTGAATCAGGAAGTGTTGGTGGATTTGAATTCCAACTTAAATTTTTTGGAATCATATTATCATCTGCACTCATAGCATCCTCCCAGTTTATGATTTTTCCTGTGTATGTTGCCATTCTTCCCATTATAGATGTCAATGTAGCTTTTGCTCCGTTTTCTCCGTCATTAATATAGCCTCCGCTTCTTAAGTTTTTAAAAAGTTTATTATGTTCAATTTGGTAAGGACTTTCATCGCCTCTTTGATTGTATTGAAACAATATATCACCATTGTGGCTTTTTATGATGGCGTTTCCATTTCCACTTATTTCTAAGACTCCTTTTGTCCCAATAATTGTTTCATTGACTTGTCTATGTGTATTTGGCTGATGCCTGCATTGACTGGAAACAATCGCACCACTTTTATATTTAAACTCTACGTAATGATGATCGAATATTTCTCCAAACTTTTTATCTTTTCTAATCTCTCTCCCACCCATTCCTTGCGCTGTATCTGGATATTCGTTTAAAAACCAATTAGCAACATCAAGGTTGTGAATATGTTGTTCGCATATATGATCACCACACAGCCAATTAAAATAATACCAGTTTCTCATCTGATACTCCATCTCGGTTTGATTCATTTCTCTTTCTTTTACCCAGACTCCTGCACTATTCCATCTCACATGTGCAGAAATTATCTTTCCAATGATGCCTCTATCAATTTGTTTTTTTGCACTTAAATAACTTTTTTGATAACGTCTTTGCAAACCAACCACAACATTCAAGTTTTTTTCTTTTGCAATCCTAGCAGAATTTAAAACTTGGCGAACTCCATGAGCATCAGTTGCAACAGGCTTTTCCATAAAGACATGTTTATTTTTATTTATGGCATACTCAAAATGAGAAGGTCGAAATCCTGGTGGACTTGCAAGGATAACTACATCAGACTTATCAATTGCTTTTTCATAGGCATCAAAACCAACAAACTTATTTTTTTCTTTAATGTTAATTTCCTTTTCCCCGGCAAACTCATCTTTTATTGCATTTAAGCTCATTTCCAAGCGATCTTTAAAGGCATCCGCTAAGGCTATGAGCTCGACATTGTTATCCGCTCTTAGGGCTTGAACAGCAGCACCAGTTCCTCTGCCACCACAACCAACAACAGCGATTTTGAGTTTCTTTTGATTGGTTTTTTTTGATTTTAAAGTTAGTTTGGGGAGTACCAAACCTCCAGCAATTAACGATGAGCTTTTTAAAAATGATCTTCTTCTAAACATTCCTTTAAATTAGTGAATTTTAATTAATCCAATATTTGATTTTATCCTCTTCACTTGGTGCTTCAAATGGTCTAACAATTCTGAAACCTAAGAACTGTGCATCTGTATGCCACCACCTACTTCTCGGTATTTGTGGATCTTGTTTTTTCCATTGTTTATTAGATGAAAATCTGGTAGCACTTCTAACTCTGTAATCAGGGTTCATAAATGAACCACCTTTTACAACTCTTGGATACAACTTTGTGGCATAATTATATGGGTTGTATAGCACATTATCTGTTTGATTTGAATAAGATTTTGCATCATACTGATCCAATGTCCATTCAGATACATTTCCGTGCATATCAAATAACCCATAGTTGTTAGGTTTTTTTGTTCCAACTTTTTGATATTTACCATCACTGTTTTTATTGTACCACGCATAATCATCAAGAGTTTCTAAATTCTCATCAAAATGATATGGACCAGTTGAGCCTGCCCTGCACGCATATTCCCACTCTGCTTCCGTTGGGAGACGATAATAGTTGCCAGTCATTGCGGATAACCATTCACAAAATTTTGATGCTGAAAGCTGAGTCATTGAGATTGCAGGGTAACCATCTGTGCCCATACCAAAGCTCATTTCGACATATGGTGTAGTGGCTGAACTAACTCCATCAACATCAATATTAACTTCATTAGAAGTATTTCTAACTTGATTTTCATCAATTTCTCGATCCATGTAGAGTTGAAATAAATTCCATGTTGTTTCATGTTTCGCCATCCAAAAGGAATCAACAACAACCTTTCTTTGTGGCCCTTCATCAGCTAACCTATTTTTTTCATTCATAGGACTTCCCATTATAAACTCTCCACCAGGTATTGCAGCCATCTCAATATAAATATTAGTGCCTGGTATTTTTTGTGAATACTCTAAAAAAATTTCTTGAGAATTAATATTAATTGCCAAAAAAATAAACGATAATCTAATAACCAAAATCAACTTATTCATCAGGTGTCCTTAAGTTTTCAATAAGCTTTTTGATTTCATTTGTAGGTTCTTTAGTAAAATTAGATACTAAAATTGAAACAGCAAAGTTTAACATCATGGCTATTGTTCCAAAACCCTCAGGTGAAACACCAAGAAACCAATTTGTTTGATCACCACCACCAAACCACCCAAACTTAAATTTTAACATATAGAACAGCATTGATGTGATTCCAATTATCATTCCACTTATTGCCCCTTCTTTATTCATTCTTTTATAAAAAATTCCCAATACAATTGCAGGAAAAAAAGAAGCTGCTGCCAAACCAAATGCAAGTGCTACAGTAGCTGCAACAAAATCTGGTGGGTTTATTCCAAAATAACCAGCTAAAAGAACTGCAAAAAAAGCTGATATTCTAGCTGCGATTAATTCACCTTTTTCTGAAATATCCTCTTTTAAAATTTTTCTTCTAACTAATTTTGGACTAATGATTTTTTTTATTAAATCATGTGAAATTGAAGATGAAATAACTAATAATAGGCCAGCTGCTGTAGATAGAGCTGCTGCCAGGGCACCCGCTGCAAGTAATGCAATAACCCAATTTGGTAACTGAGCAATTTCTGGATTTGCCATAACCATAATATCTTTATCAATGGTTAACTCATTTAATTTCTCATCCTCTAGATACTGAATAATACCATCATTATTTTTGTCATTAAACTTTAGTAGTTCTGTTTCCTCCCATTTTTTAAACCATGAGGGCATATCAGAATAATTCTTTCCTGAAACAGTTTCAATTAAATTTGTTCTAGCAAAAACTGCAATTGCAGGAGCTGTTGTGTAAAGTATGGCAATAAATAAAAGTGCCCACCCAGCAGATTTTCTTGCATCACTAACTTTTTTTACTGTAAAAAATCTAACAATTACATGAGGTAAACCAGCAGTTCCAATCATTAGAGCTGCAGTAATAAAAAACACATCAATTTTTGACTTTTCACCGGATGTGTATTCACTAAAACCTAATTCTTTATGTAATTCATTCAACTTATCAAGCAGATAGACTCCATCTTGTGTTTCAGACCCAAAACCAAGCTGAGGTATTGGATTTCCAGTCATTTGAATCGATATAAAAATTGCTGGGACCATGAAAGCAAAAATTAAGACACAGTATTGTGCAACTTGCGTATAAGTTATTCCTTTCATACCACCTAAAATTGCATAAAATAGAACAATACCCATCCCAATAAAAACCCCATTATTTATATCAACTTCGAGATATCTGGAAAATACAATACCAACTCCTCTCATCTGACCAGCTACGTATGTGAATGATACAACTAGAGCACAAAATATCGCAACAGTTCTTGCAGTATTTGAGTAATACCTATCACCAATAAAATCAGGAACAGTAAATTTTCCAAATTTTCTCAAATAGGGAGCTAGTAATAAAGCAAGTAAAACATAACCGCCTGTCCAACCCATTAAATAAACTGAACCATCATAGCCAACAAATGAGATAATCCCAGCCATTGAAATGAAAGATGCAGCACTCATCCAATCAGCTGCTGTTGCCATTCCATTAGCAATAGGATTTACTCCCTTACCTGCTATGTAGAACTCACTGGTTGAGTTAGTTTTTGACCATATAGCTATTCCAATATATAGAGCGAATGTGAGCCCAATAATTATCCATATTGATAGTTGAAGTGACATAGAAACTGTTATGATTTAAACTCTTTATCTAGTTTATTCATCAAATAGATGTAAATAAAAATAAGTATTACAAAAATGTAAATTGAGCCTTGCTGGGCAAACCAAAAACCTAATTTAAAACCATAAAACTCGATTAGATTTAGCTGATCTACGAATAATATTCCAAATCCAAATGAAACGACAAACCAAATTGAAAGTAAAACTATTAAATAGCCCAAGTTCTTTTTCCAGTACAGTTTGTTTTTTTCTTTCAACTTAATTTAGATAATGTTTTGTTAAATTTAAACAATGAATTTAAAATTTCTTACTTACACATTCTTTTTGTTTATTTTTTTAATTTCTTGTGATAGAAATTCAAAAACAAATCATATTTCTAAAGATGGAATGGTTTTTATAAAAGGTGGTACATTTTTAATGGGAGCAGGTGATGATGAGTCTCGAGAGGATGAATTTCCATCTCATGTCGTTGAAGTAAGTTCTTTTTGGATGGATATCAGTGAGGTGACTAATAAACAATTTAGACAATTTGTGGATGAAACGGGATATGTTACCACCGCTGAAAGAAAAATAAATTGGGAAGAAATTAAAGAATTTGTTCCCCCTGGAACTCCAAAGCCACACGATAGTTTATTGGAGCCTGCTTCCCTTGTTTTTCAAGAAGTAAAAACTGATAATTTACAGAATTATAGTAATTGGTGGTCATTAATTAGAAATGCTAATTGGAAACAACCGTTTGGACCCGGAAGCGATATCATAAATAAAGATGATTACCCCGTAGTTCATGTAAGCTGGGAAGATGCAGTAGCATATTGTAGTTGGTCAGGAAAAAGATTACCCACAGAAGCTGAGTTTGAATATGCTATAAGATCTGGAAAAAAAAATACAAAATATAGTTGGGGAAACGAAGGAATTGAAGAAAATCAATTTAAGGCAAATAGTTGGAATGGAAATTTCCCATCTTTAAATACTAATAAAGATAAATTTTATTATTCTGCACCAGTTGGTTCGTTTTCTCCCAATGATTACGGAATTCATGATCTTGCAGGTAATGTATGGGAATGGTGCTCAGATTGGTATCATTCAAATTATTATTCAATGATTGGTGATAAAAAAATAAAAAATCCCAAAGGACCAGAAACAAGTTATGATCCATCCGAGCCTTTTAGTGAAAAAAAAGTTATTCGAGGGGGTAGTTTTTTGTGTAACGACTCATATTGCAGTGGATATAGAAACTCAGCGAGGATGAAAACTACGCCCGACTCAAGTTCATTACATACGGGATTCAGAACTGTTGTTAGTGATTAAAAAGAAAAATGCTCGCACATTTGAGTTTGTGCGAGCATTTTAAAACAACAACTAACCAAAAAATATTATTACTTTCTGTTATTAATAAAGTACATGAATCGTGCCAAACTTTTTTTAATATTATATTATTATTTCGTCAAATCTAAATGATGTTTCAAATCCTTTTCTTTTAAAATAATTTTTAGAGTTATTTTCACTACTAGCAAGTACAAAATCTCCACCCCAAGCACCTAGACTTTTTATAGACCCTTCGAAATCATTGAAGAGTAGATTTTTAACTGGTTTCCTCTTTATTTTATTTGAAATAATTTTTTCATGTTCATTAATTAAATAATTAAAATCATTAATTCCCTTACAATTTAAAATTTCATTTGTGATTTGAGTTATTGAATTAATTTCACTGTCATTAATTTTTAATGATTTAAATTTTTCAACTTCTTTGCTGCTACTTTGTTTTTTGTTCAGGAAAACAAATAATAAGTTCTTTGAAAATTCTGGATTGAAATTCACATGCTTATACAATGGTTTTTTATTACTTAAAGAATAAGTTATAGGTTTGGAGGTAACAACTGATGCAATATCAGCACAACTACTGTTCGTAACATTTTTTGAAACTTCAAATGGGTCTAATCCAAAATAATTTGATAAATTATTAATTAGTATTGCAGAAGATCCAAGTCCCCAACTTCTTTGAAAATCCATTCTTGTTTTAATTTTTAAACCAATGTTATTATCAAAAATTTTAGGTATTTTTTTGATCACAAAATCCAGAATTTTTTTTAAAAAAATTTTTTGTTCTGTTTTCTCACCCTCAATTGTAATATAAGGCAAATTAAACTCCACAGAAAACCATTTTTTGTTATTATGATCATAACTTTCCCATGAAATTATTGGTTTCTCGTCAAGCTTAGATACAGTCATGTCTTGATAAAATTTTGTGGGCAAGAGTAAGGATTTTGCTCCTCTAAGAACGAAATATTCACCAGTAATCATCAGCTTGCCGTGGCTTTTGAAAATCCTAGCCATTTCTAATTTCTTTTAGTTTGTCTTTTACTAAACTATGGCTCACTAACTTTTCATTAAAGAATTCAATTAGTTGTGATTTTTCATGATCATCAGCATCTAACGCATTTAAAATATTTGATAAATGCATTTTCATGTGACCTTTCTGAATACCAGTTGTAATTAACGATTTTATGGCAGCAAAGTTTTGAGCTAGCCCTGAAACTGCAATTATTTTCATCAACTCTTTTGAATTTGGGTTACCTAACAATTTGAGCGACCATTTTACAAGTGGGTGCAAGTTTGTCAATCCTCCAACTGTTCCAATTGAAATTGGTAACTCAATCCAATATTTGAATTTATTTCCAGTTATTTTTATGTGTGTCAAGCTTTTATAGTTTCCATCTTTGGATGCGTAAGAATGGGCACAAGCCTCTACTGCCCTAAAATCATTTCCAGTAGCAATTACAACAGAATCTACTCCGTTCATAATCCCCTTGTTGTGAGTTACTGCTCTTAATTTATCTTTCTCAGCAATTTCAATCGCTGTTGCAAATTTATTGGCAAACAAACTCGAATCTTTAATTTCTTTATCAATCAAATCATTTATTTCGCACTCCACCTCAGCTTTAACTTTACAATTTGGTGTGTAGTTTGAAAGAATAGACATTATAATGTCTAAATTATTATCATTAAACATTGTCCCAGAATTAAACTCAATTTCGAAGACTCTAGAAATCTGTTCCATGCAAGAATTTATAAAATTTGCACCCATTGAATCAGCAGTTTCAAATTCAGCATTTATGTGATAATAATTTTTAATTAATTCTGTCTTGTCAAGAAGAGATACAGATACTATTCCACCTCCTCTTTTGTTCATATTGGCTGTTATTTTATCACAACTAGATATTAATTTTGACTTAATTGCATCAAAAAAGTTAAATAAATCTTTTTTCTTTCCTTTAAATAAAAAATGAACTTGACCTGATTTTTTTGTGTCAATTATTTTTGTTTTGAAACCGCCACGTTCATACCAAAATTTTGCGGCATTACATGCAGCAGCAACAACAGAACTTTCCTCAACCACCATTGGAATTGTGTAGTCTTTACCATCAATTAAAAAATTTGGTGCAACACCCAGTGGTAATAGAAAGTTTGATAAGGTGTTTTCTGAAAAATCATCATGGATTTTTTGTAACTCTGAGTCACTCAAATGATATTGTTCTAAAAGTCTTTTAGCCTCAACATTATTATGTAGGAGATTCTCTATTACCCAATCTATTTTTTTCTTTTTACTTAGCTTTGAGAAACCACTTTTCATTATAATTGTAAAGATAAGTAATGTAAGATTTTTAATTTAAGAACTAACTTATTATATTTTAGTAATAATAAATGAAAAACCTAATTCCATTTCTTTTCATATCCTATTCGTTTTTTATAATTTCCTGTTTGTCCCCAAACAAAGATTCGCCAAATGTTATCTATATACTTGCCGATGATTTAGGTTACGGTGATGTTGGTTTTAATGGTCAGAAATTGATTGAGACACCAAACATTGATTATTTAGCCGGCAAAGGAATGATTTTTTCTAATCATTATTCTGGAGCAGCAGTTTGTGCTCCAACACGAGCAGTTTTTGTTAGTGGAATTCATACTGGCAAAAACCATATTAGAAACAATAGTGAATGGGCAGAAAGAGGTGACGTTTGGAGTTTTAAATCAATGCTTGATGATCCTAGTCTTGAGGGGCAAAGACCTCTACCTGATACCATTAAAACAGTGGCTCATGTTTTTAAAAGTCAGGGCTACAAAACCGGTATGGTTGGTAAATGGGGACTTGGTGCTCCCAACACTAACAGCATACCTAATAAAATGGGATTCGATTTTTTTTATGGATACAACTGTCAAAGACAAGCTCATACTTATTATCCAACTCATCTTTGGAAAAATCAAAAAAGAGAATTTTTAAATAATTACATCGTTGATAAAAAACAAAATTTAGCAGAAGGTCTTGACCCAATGGACCCATATAATTATGAAGATTATTTTCAAGAGGATTATGCCCCAACTTTGATGCTCAACCAGGCTTTAAATTTTATCGAAAAAAATAAGAATGATAATTTTTTTCTTTACTATGCTTCAATAATTCCTCACCTTCCTCTGCAAGCACCAAAAAAATGGGTTGATTATTACGTAGAAAAATTTGGAGATGAAAATCCATATTATCCTGCTTATGCTTATTATCCCAACCGATATCCTAAAGCTACATATGCAGCAATGATTTCTTATTTAGATGAAATAGTAGGTAGTTTAACTCAAAAATTAAAAGATATCGATCAATTTGACAACACCATAATAATGTTTACTAGTGATAATGGAGTTACTCATCTTGACCAAGTCGATAGTGGTTTTTTTAATAGTAGTGCTATTTTCAGTGATGACAATGATAGGGTTAAAGGATCTCTTTATGAAGGGGGTATTAGAGTCCCCTCATTTGTTACTTGGCCAAGGATGATTGATGAAGGTTCATTTAGTGATCATATCTCATCAACTCAAGATTTTTACGCAACAATATTGGATCTGTTTAAAATAAAAAAACCTAATTACATAACTGGTTTAAGTTTTCTGCCAACATTACTAGGGAATAAACAAGATAAACACGAATATTTATATTGGGAAACAAATTCAAGATTAGGTCAACAAGCTATCAGATTGGATAAATGGAAAGCAATAAGAAGGAATATTACTAATGGAAATAAAGAAATTGAACTTTTTAATCTAACTTTAGATCCCATGGAAAAAGATGATGTTTCTAGTTCAAATTTGGAGGTTATTAGTCTATTAGAGAATATTTTTAATAATGCTAGAACAACACCAACATTAAAAAACTTTTACATAAAAGGATTAGATTTTTAAATTATGACAGAAACTATAATGATACTTGCTGCAGGTATGTCCTCAAGAATGAAGAAATCCGAGTATGATGAATTAAATAAATCAAAAATAGATGAAGCTAATAAAAAAAGTAAATCCTTGATTTCATTTGGAAAAGAGGGTAAACCATTTATTTATTTTTTATTGGATAATATTATAAAGGCTGGATACAAGAATTTAATTTTAGTTGTTGGAAAAGATTATTCAGATTTTGAGAAAAATATTAATAAATATAAAGACTCAAATCATTTAAAAATTTCATTTGCCATTCAAAAAATACCAATAGATCGAGTTAAGCCGTTTGGAACTGCAGATGCAGTTTCACAAGCCATACATCAATTTCCTCATCTTAAATCAGAGTCATATTGTGTTTGCAACAGTGATAATTTGTACTCTGTGAATGCTTTAAAGCTCATTAGAGAAAATGATTTTGAAAATGCTGTTTTAGCTTATGATAGAGATTCTTTAGAATTTCCAGCTGAAAGAGTATCCTCATTTTCCATTATGACAATGAATTCAGAGATGAATTTGTTGAATTTTATTGAAAAACCAACTAAGGAGCAAGTTGACCAAAACCTTGATGAAAATGGCAAAATCAGGGTTAGTATGAACATTTTTAAATTTACGGGAAAGTATTCGTCTGATTTCATTATAAATTGTCCAATTAACCCTCTGCGTAATGAAAAAGAACTACCATCCGCTATAATGAACATGATTACAAGTTCTGAGTCTTACATGAGGGCAATACCAATTGCTGAACATGTTCCGGATCTGACATCAAAAAAGGATATCGCAATTCTTGAGAAGCTTATCAATTAATAGTTGTGGTAGAATTATCATTTATTGATTCAGCAATAATCATATTTTTTTTATTACTGGTACTAGTAATTGGATTCTCAGTATCAAAAACTTCATCGAAAAATACTTCTCAGTATTTTTTATCTGGAAGAACTATGCCTTGGTGGTTACTTGGAATTTCTATGGTTGCTACAACTTTTTCAACGGATACACCTAATTTAGTCACAGACATAGTTAGAACAAATGGTGTATCAGGAAATTGGGTATGGTGGGTTTTTCTCTTAACCGGTTTGTTGACTGTATTCGTGTACGCTAAACTTTGGAGAAGATCAGATGTTTCAACAGACATGGAATTTTACGAACTGAGATATAGTGGAAAAGCGGGCAAGTTCTTGAGAAGTTTTAGATCTGTTTATTTGGGTGTAATATTTAATATTTTGGCAATGTCTGGTGTAACACTTGCTGCAATTAAAATAGGGGCAATTATGCTCGGTCTGTCAGCAATTGAAACAATTTTTTGTGCTGGTGGGGTTACCCTAATATTTAGTGCGGTCGGAGGGTTTCGAGGAGTGGTCTATACAGATTTTATTTTATTTTTTACTGCAATGGCTGGATCAATTGGTGCGGCAATTTATTTAGTCAACTTACCTGAAGTCGGTGGGATGGATTCAATTTTAAATAACCAAAACTTGAGTAATAAGATTTCAATATTTCCAAACTTAGATGATAAAGAAACCTTACTGACTTTATTAATTATCCCCTTTGCAGTTCAGTGGTGGAGCTCATGGTATCCAGGTGCTGAGCCAGGTGGAGGCGGTTATATTGCCCAAAGAATGTTGGCTGCAAAAAACGAAAATCACGCATTGGGCGCAACACTTTTTTTTAATGTTATGCATTATGCCTTGAGACCTTGGCCTTGGATTATTGTTGCATTAGCATCATTGATTGTTTTTCCTGACATTGAATCAATAAGTAATGCTTTTCCAAATATTGAAAAAGACAAACTTGGACAAGATTTAGCATATCCAGCTATGCTCACATTTTTACCAAATGGGCTATTGGGATTGGTTTTGGCCTCCTTAGTTTCTGCATATATGTCAACCATTTCAACCCATCTAAACTGGGGCTCTTCTTATGTTGTTAATGATTTTTATAAGCAATTAATAAATAAGAAAGCTTCAGAGAAAGAGTTGGTAAAAGTTGGAAGGTTTTCAGTCATTCTATTAATGATTGCAAGTTCGATAATTGCATTATTACTGAATAATGCGTATCAACTTTTTGATATTATATTAATGTTCGGAGCAGGTACTGGTTTAATTTTTATATTAAGATGGTTTTGGTGGAGAATAAATGCTTGGAGTGAAATTGCTGCAATGTTAAGTTCAGGAATAATTTCAATTGCTTTAACAAACGAATCTTTATTCAATTTAATTTTTAATGACTCAACTTTTCCAGTTTATATGAAATTTCCTTTCATAGTGTTCATCACGACTTCAATTTGGTTAATTGTGACATTTTTAACCCCAGCAGATGACAAAGAAATACTCATAAAATTTTACAAAAAAACAAACCCTGGAGGACCTGGATGGAATATGATCAAAAAAGATATTAAAATTGATGATGAAAAAGAGGAGTGGATTCTCCCAAAAGGTATTTTGTGTATGTTATTAGGATGTATGTGTATATATTCAGCCGTATTTTCAACTGGATATTTCATATATGGATTTATTTTCGAAGCATCTCTATTTTTAATTACTTCAATTGTTTTCTCGACCCTCCTGTATTTTTATTCAAAAAAACTTTTTTAGGCAATGCAAAAGTTCATAAAGGAAGTATGTGTAGATAATACTGAGGATGCCATGCGTGCAATTGATTTGGGTGCTAATCGTATTGAGTATTGTTCAAAACTTAATGAAGAGGGTTTAACTCCTGATTTAAAAGAAGTAAAATATCTGTTGAAAAACACTTGTATTCCAATTAGGATTATGATAAGACCTCATTCTAAATCTTTTAATTACTCTGAAAAAGACACATCCATGATATTGAGAGATATATCAAATTTCAAAAAAATTGGAGTTGATGGTATTGTCATAGGTTGCCTAAATCAATACCGTGAAATTGATCTAAAAAAGATAAACTTATTTGTAAAAAATGCTACACCCTTAAAAGTAATCTTCCACAAGGCTATAGATTCAACCAAGGATCCATTAAAATCATTCAAGAATTTAGTTAAAAATTCTAATATAGATGGTGTTTTAACATCCGGTGGTTTTAGCAGTGCCGAAGAGGGTATAGAGGTTTTAAAAAAAATGGTAGCCTGTTCTCCAACTAATTTTGAACTTATCATTGCTGGAAAAATCACACCAAATAATTTAAATAAAATAAATCAGAAATTATCTGCTAAATTTTATCATGGGAAAAAAATCGTTGGAGAATTGTAATTAATGTATAATTTTACAGAACTATGGAGAGAATTTTTAACGGATCTGACCTAAATCAGAAAACAATATTTGATCACCCATCAGGACTTTTTGTCCTGTTTTTTACAGAGATGTGGGAAAGATTTAGTTATTACGGAATGCGTGCTATTTTAGTACTTTTTCTGACATCTTCAATAATGGATGAAGGTTGGGGATGGGAACGACAAGATGCGCTGGAGCTGTTTGCAGCATATACATCCTTGGTTTATTTGACCCCATTATTTGGTGGGATTTTAGCGGATAAGCTTTTGGGTTACCGAAATTCTGTAGTATTGGGTGCTCTAATAATGGCATTAGGGCATGGTTCCCTAGCGCTTGAAGGAATTGAACAAAATTTCTTTTATCTTGGCTTAGGCCTTCTAGTCATCGGCAATGGATTATTCAAACCAAATATTTCATCGATTGTAGGCCAATTATATAAAGCTGATGATGCACGCAAGGACGGAGCATATACAATCTTTTACATGGGTATTAATGCTGGTGCATTTCTTGGTATATTACTGTGCGGATATTTAGGCGAAAAAGTTGGATGGCATTATGGTTTTGGTTTGGCTGGAATTTTTATGTTTTTTGGAATGCTCCAGTTTTATTTTGCCCAAGGTATTTTTGGATCTATTGGTACAAAGCCAACAAATAAAAGTAATACATCAAACTCAAAGGAAGATATTGTAAAAGTATCAACTGATTCAAATAACAAAAAAGTTGAAAGAGATAGAATTTTTGTGATTGTTATATTCTCCATTGCAACTATTTTTTTCTGGTGGGCTTTTGAACAGGCTGGTGGGTCTATGACTATTTTTGCCAATGATTACACAAATAGAGAATTGTCAGGTAATTCAGCCGTTATTTTTAACACCATTAATACTGTAATAACCATTGTACCAATGGTTGTAATTACTTACGTACTAATTAAACTTTTTCAGAACATTTTTCATAGCTATTTTATCTCAAATTTTTTCCTTGGTTTGAGTTTTGTAATAATCTGGGGTATTGTAATTTATATGTTAAATGCTGAGATTGGACAAGAAACATCCGAAATTCCTGCTTCATGGTTCTCAGTTCTTAATTCATTATTTATAATTTTACTAGCTCCTGTATTTTCAAAAATATGGGCATCAAAATATAATCCATCTGGTCCAATAAAATTTGGAATAGGCCTAATTTTATTAGGTGTTGGATATTTATTTGTCTCCTATGGTGCTTTGGGAATACCAGCAGGCGCTCAGACTGCGAGCGTTAGCGTGATGTGGTTAGTATATGCTTATCTTTTTCACACTCTTGGAGAATTGTGTTTATCACCTGTAGGTTTATCTTACGTAAGCAAACTTGCACCTGAAAGATTAATTGGCCTAATGTTTGGTATTTGGTTATTATCGAGTGCTATTGCGAATTATTTAGCTGGAAAAATAGGAAGTTATATTGACGCTATTTCTAGTGAAATTGGGCTAAATGGATTTTTTGCCATTTTTGCTTTAGTGCCAATAGGCGCTGGATTAGTAATGTTTTTATTAAATGGTAAAATAAAAAGAATGATGCATGGTATTAAATAAGTTAATTCTCTTTATTTTAATTTTCTCGATTCAATTTACTTATTCACAAAAAGTAAATTGGATTTCATTTGAGCAAGCTGTTGAATTACAAAAAACTAATCCTAAAAATATTATGATGGATGTATACACTAAATGGTGTGGACCATGTAAAATGATGGATAAAAATACATTTAATAATCCTTTAATTGCTAAATTTTTAAATGAGAACTTTTATGCAGTCAAATTTAACGCTGAAGGTACTGAGAAGGTTTCTTATAATGGAAAAGTTTATGGCAATCCTAATTTTAAAAGTGGTAGAATTCGTAATTCATCCCACGATTTTTCTCGTTTTTTAGGAATATATTCATATCCAACAATTGTGTTCTTTGACAAGAATTCTAAGCCAATTGCACCAATCAGTGGATATCAAGGCCCAACTCAAATAGAAGTTTATCTTAATTTATTTCTTGGCGATAGATATCTAAGCGTTACAAACCAAGAGGAATTTAGAGATTTTCTTGCTGGAATGGAGAGTATGTTCAAAAGCTAGCTTTTTCTTGACTCTTCAATAAATATTTCCAGTGCCCTTGACATGGATGAAACCCTTTTTCTCGGGGCTTCAATATTTATTTTTAGCCCCTTATCCTCTGCTGCTTTAACTGTATTTTTACCAAATACAGCGATCATAGTATTATTTTGTTTGAAGTTGGGAAAGTTTTTAAATAATGATTCAATACCAGATGGGCTAAAAAAGACTAAAACATCATAAAAAACATTTTTTAAGTCAGATAAATCACTGATAACTGTTTTGTAAAAAACACCTTTTTTCCATCTAATTTCAAGATTATCTAGTTTTTTTTCAATTGCAGGTGACAGTACATCAGATCCAGGTAAAATATAACTTTCATCAGGATATTTTTTTATAACATCAACAAGTTCGTCAAAGGTTCTGCCACCAACATATATTTTACGTTTTCTGTAAACAACATATTTCTGTAAATAAAAGGCTACAGCTTCAGAAAGACAAAAATACTTCAATGCATTAGGTATTGGAAATCTCATTTCCTCAGCTATTCTAAAAAAATGATCAACAGAATTTCTACTTGTTAAAATAATTGCAGAGTATTTTGATAAATCAATTTTTTGATCTCTAACTTCTCTGCTTGTCTTTCCTTCAACATGAATAAAAGGTCTAAAATCTATTTTAACTTTCCACTTTTTTGCAATTAAGTTGTAAGGTGAGTTTTTTAGTTCTGGCTTCGGTTGAGATATTAAAATTGACTTAACTTTCATAGAATCAGGCACAAAATTGGGTTTGCAAATTTACAAATTCATTTTATTTATTTTGTAGAAATACCTTTAGATTTTTATCTGAATTAAAATTTAATTATAATTTTGATTAATGTATAAGGGTAAATCTCTAGTTATTATACCATCCTACAACGAATCTGAAAACATTATTGACATAATTAATGATACTATAAAGCTAAAAGAATCATTTCATCTACTTATAGTTGATGACAATTCCCCAGATAAAACATACAAGATTGTAGAGGAAGAGATGATAAAACACCCTAAAAGAATTTTTTTAATTAAAAGAAAGAAGAAACTAGGCCTTGGAACTGCTTATATTGAAGGTTTTAAATGGGCAATTGATCATGGTTATAAAAGAATATTTGAAATGGATGCTGATTATTCTCACGACCCCCAGGATTTATCAAGAATGAACGTTTTTTTAGATAATGATGGTTACGATGTTGTAATTGGTTCAAGGTATATTTCAGGTGTTAATGTTATTAATTGGCCAATCCAAAGAGTTTTATTATCATATTTTGCTTCAATATACGCAAGATTAGTTACTGGTGTTCCAGTAAAAGATCTAACATCTGGTTTCGTTGGTTATAAAAGCAGTGTTTTAAAATCTGTCTTAAAAGAAAATGTAATGTTTAATGGATATGCATTCCAAATTGAAATGAAGTTCAAAGCTTTCTCAAAAGGGTTCAAGTTGATGGAAATTCCTATCATTTTTACAGATAGAACAAAAGGGGAGTCAAAAATGAGTTTATCAATTGTGTGGGAGGCTGTATTTGGTTTATTATTATTAAAAATCAAACAAGTATTTAAATTTTGAAATGAAAATATTAATAAAAAATGGCCTCATAGTAAATGAAAACCAAATTTTTGAGAGTGATATCCTGGTTAATGGAGAATTAATTGAAAAAATAAATAAAAAAATATCCTCTGATTATGCAGATAACATAATAGATTGTGAGGGCTCTTTGATTCTCCCAGGTATTATTGATGATCAGGTTCATTTTAGAGATCCAGGATATCCTAATAAAGCAACAATACATTCAGAATCAAGAGCTGCAGTTGCTGGAGGAGTTACATCTTATTTTGAAATGCCAAATACTGACCCCGCTACAACTACTTTAAGTCGTTTAAATCAAAAATTTGATATTGCATCAAAATCCTCACTTGCAAATTATTCGTTTATGTTTGGAGGGACTAACCAAAATATAGAAGAAATAAAAAAATTACCCCAAAATGAAATCCCCGGCATTAAACTTTTTCTTGGTTCGTCAACCGGAAACATGTTAGTTGATGATTATGGCGTTGTTGAAGAATTATTTAAAATTTCAAAAGTTCCTATTGTTGTGCATAGTGAGGACGATAAAATCATAAACAAAAATCTAGAAAAATTTAAAAAAGAATATGGTAAAGAAAACTTAACACCTGAAATGCATGCTAAAATAAGATCAAGTATTGCGTGTTTAAAGTCAACTGAAAAAATAATTTCACTGGCAAAAAAAACAAATGGACGACTTCATGTTTTTCATTTGTCAACTAAAGAAGAAGCAAACCTTTTTGACAATCAAAAAGAGCTAAAAAATAAGAAAATTACATCTGAAGTTTGTATTCACCATTTATCATTTCACGATGGTGATTATAAGAAAAAAGGTAATCTTATAAAATGGAATCCCTCTGTCAAGACAATTGAAGATCAAAATGTTTTATGGGGCGCATTAATATCAGACAAAATTGATGTAATTGCAACTGATCATGCACCTCATACTATTGATGAAAAAAATCGACCATATACCGATTGCCCCTCTGGAGGACCATTGGTTCAGCATTCATTATATGTTATGTATGAACATTTTTTAAATAATAAAATATCTCTTGAAAAAATAGTTCAAAAAATGTGTCATAATCCTGCCATTCTTTTTAACATAAAAAAAAGAGGATTTGTTCGTGAAGGTTTTTATGCAGATTTAGTTATTCTTAAAAGAAATCAAAATTGGACCATAAATAAAAACAACTTACTTTACAAGTGTGGTTGGTCACCCTTTGAAGGAAAAAAAATTAGCTCACTAATAACTCATACATTTGTAAGCGGTCATTTAGCATATGAAAATGGGAAATTTAATGATAATATAATGGGAAAAAAAATAGAATTTTGCTCATGAAAAAAGTACTTATTTTATTTTCTGTTTTTCTTATTTCGTGTAGTAATAATCAAAAAAAAGAGGGTGATATTATGACGATTGATGAGATGGTAAATTTCTTGTTTGATGTTAATTTAATTAATACAAGTAGGGGTTTTACCAATATAAGTAAGAACAATTATTTTCTAATAAGAGATAGCATGCTTTTTAAAAAGCACGAAATAGATTGTTTAAAGTTTGTTAGGAGTAATAATTTTTATTCACGAAACCCAAAGCTATATCTTGATATTTATGAGGGTATTGATGATAAAATTAATGCAATAATTGATTCAATAAATAACATAAAAGAATAATATTAAATATCTTTGATCATGCCAAAAAATTTTTTTGAGGAATTAAAATGGAGAGGTTTGATACAGGATTCCACACCCAGTATTGATGAAGAGCTTGATAAAAATTCTCTTATAGCATACATAGGTTTTGACCCAACCTCAGATTCATTACATATCGGCAGTTTAGTTCAATTAATAATCCTTAAGCACTTTCAAGAATATGGTCATAAACCCATCCTACTAATTGGTGGAGCTACAGCAATGATTGGTGACCCATCAGGAAAGTCTAAGGAGAGAAATTTATTAGATCAAAATGAAATCTCGGAAAATATTACACAAATTAAAAATCAGGTTGCAAAGTTTTTAGATTTTAAAAATTCAAAAAATCCTGCTTTAATATTGAACAATTATGACTGGATTAGTAAATTAAATATTATTGATTTTTTTAGGGATTATGGTAAATCATTAACTGTTAACTACATGATGTCAAAGGAATCAGTAAAAAAAAGAATTAGTCCAAGTCAAAGCGAAGGAATGTCATTTACAGAATTTACATATCAACTTTTCCAAGCCTATGACTTTTATCATTTGCACAAGAATTATGATTGTAAAATTCAAATGGGAGGTAGTGATCAGTGGGGAAATATAACGTCAGGAATTGAATTAATTAGAAAGAAAACTGGTCAAAAAAGTTTTGCATTAACTTGCCCATTGATTACTAAGTCTGATGGTTCAAAGTTTGGTAAAACGGAAGAGGGGAATGTTTGGCTTGATAGAAATAAAACTTCGCCATATAAATTTTATCAATATTGGTTAAACTCATCTGATAAAGATTCAGAAAACTATATAAAGATCTTTACAATGGCAGATAAAAATTATATTGATAAATTGATTTCTGATCATAGAACCAAACCACACCAAAGACTGTTGCAAAAATTTATTGCCAATGAACTAACTCAAATGGTTCATTCCAAAGAAGATTTAGAAAATGTAATTAAAGCATCTGAAATTTTTTTCGGAAAATCTAATTATAAAGATTTGGATGAAATTCCTGAGGATGTATTTCTTGAAATCTTTGAGGATGTACCAAGCGTTAAAATATCAAAATCCGATTTTGATTCAACCCCAAACTTTGAAAAATTTTTACAAGTAACCGGTTTTTTTAAATCTAACTCTGACATTAGAAGATCACTAAGTGAAAATTCAGTAATGATAAACAAAGAAAGGGTAAATGATGATTTTGATTTTAAATCTATATCATTAATTAAGAAAAAGTATATTTTGTTGCAGAGGGGTAAAAAAAACTATTTTTTAGTTAATATCAATTAACATATTATTGCACCCACGAACATCTGATTCATTTGACCTTCCATAAATTTTGAATGAACCATCTAAAAAAACCTCTCCAACATCTTGGGTTGATATAAAACAACATGAGTTTATATTTGCCAAATCAATAATATTCAGAATACCTCTACCCGATTTTTTGATTTTAAAAGGATCATTAAAATCTCTAATTAAAATTCTTTTCCAGGGGGGAGGCACGAATAATTCATTTTTTAAGGAATAGCTTTGTGAAAGTAGTTCTGTCATTCCGTACTCTGAATAAACTTTATCGGTACCAAAACCGTCAGATAAAATTTCGTGTAGTTTTCTTTTTTCAATTTCTTGTCTATTCCCTTTCATCCCCCCTGTTTCTATTATAATAAAGTCTTTAAAATTAAATTTCTCATTTTCAACAAAATCTAATAACAGATGCGACAATCCATAGATAATTATCTTTTTATTATAGTTTTTGTACTTTTCTATATTGAATTTAAAGCTTTGGAAATTGGCAGAAAAAAAACCTTCATTTTTCGAACATTTCTGTAGTTTATCAATCATGTAAATGAGAGATGAGTTTTTTCTTTCAGTCGGGTCAGGTGTAATTCCTAAAAAGTGAAAGTTTTGCGGGTCACCAAATGCGTATTTAAAAGAATAAAGTAGACTTTGATCGTAAACCTTTAGATCCTGAACATAATGTTTACTCTTTTTACCAGTTGTTCCGCTACTAAAAAATACTCTGGATGTCTTTCCGCGGTCTGTTTTAATTTTATGATTTTTAAAAAATTCAATTGGTAGAAAAGGAATATCAGTTAGTTTATGATTATTAATATTCTCTTTTTTAATTGAATTGCAATAATCCCTATACAACTTACAGTTGTTGTAATTAAAATTAAAAGCATAATTTATGACTTTTTCTGCTTTAGGGTTATTAAAAATATTTTCGAGATATCGGTGCATATTAAATAATTATTAACTAAATGAGATTAAGCAAATAAATTTCTTAATTTATGGTTATAAATGAAAAAAAATACTGCCAAAATTCTCGTGGTCGATGATGACCCAGAAATTGTAGAAATTTTGAAATATAATCTTTTAAATTCAGGTTTTGATGTAAAAGTAGCATACAATGGAGTTCAAGCAGTAAAAAAATCAAAAAAATTCAAACCAGACATTATTTTACTAGATGTCATGATGCCAGAAATGAATGGTATTGAGGCATGCAAAGAAATAAGAAATATAGATCCTTTGAAAAAGACTCAGATCATTTTTTTATCTGCAAGGGGAGAAGATTATACACAAATTGCAGCATTTGAAGCTGGTGCAGATGATTATATTAATAAACCAATTAAACCTAAAATTCTTTTAAAAAAAATCATAAATATTACCAAAAGATTAGATTCCAATGAAAATGGTGGAACAACTTTAAAGGTTGCCGATTTAAAAATAAATAGAGAGGAATATTTAGTAAGAAAAAATAAAACAGAAATAATTTTACCTAGAAAAGAATTCGAATTATTATTTTTATTGGCGTCTAAGCCCGGAAAAGTTTTTTCCAGAGATGAAATTATGAATAAGGTTTGGGGAAGCCAAGTTGTTGTTGGAGATAGAACAATAGACGTTCACATTAGAAAACTAAGAGAAAAACTTGGTGACAACTATATAAAAACAACAAAGGGAGTAGGCTATAAATTTAAAGCCTAAATGTCAATACGTCAAAAAATCAGATTTCAATCTCTTCTTTATTCAATTATTATATCAATTGTAAGTTGTCTTCTTGCATTGGTTGCTTTTGGAGAATTTTCAATTGACTCCATCTTTAATTTTAATTTTTTCTTTTTGTTTATTTTATGTTTAATTACGGTTTATGCAATTGGAACATTCTTTGTGAAATTCTTTCTATATAATAGTGTAAAGTTAATTTCTGATGAAATTTTCAAATCCGATGATCGATCAACAATTACCACAAATATGGAGGATTTGTTGAGTCAAATTAAGGAGTATGATGATGAGCGAAAATTCGAAATTTCTGAGATGAAAAAGCAAGAAAACTTCAGGAGAGACTTTATTGGAAATCTTGCTCATGAGCTTAAAACACCCTTGTTTACAAGTGAAAGTTATATATTGACTTTACTTGATGGAGCTATTAATGACCAAGAGGTTAATAAGAAATATTTAAAAATTGCTGGTAAAGCCATAAATAGGCTAAACTTGATAGTTAAAGATTTAGATTTAATCACAAAAATTGAAAGTGGTGAATCTGAAATTGAAAAAACTGACTTTGATATTAACAATTTAGTAGAAAATGTTTTTGAAATGTTAGAATTCACTGCCTCCAAAAAAAATATAAAATTGATTCTTGATCATGATGGCAACTTGCCAATAAATGTTAATGCTGATAATGAAAAAATACAACAAGTTCTGACAAACTTAATCCAGAATTCCATTAAATATGGAAAAGAAAATGGTACCACTGAAATAGTTATTCAGGACTTGACTGAAAGTAAAGTTATCATTAGAGTAACAGACAATGGGCTTGGTATTGAGGAAAAACATTTTAATCGACTTTTTGAGAGATTTTACAGGGTAGATCAGTCGGGGAGTAGAAATGCAGGCGGTTCTGGACTTGGTCTGGCAATAGTAAAGCATATTATAGATGCACATGATGAAAAAATATATATTGAAAGTGATTTTGGTGTAGGTTCAGAATTTTCTTTCACGCTTGAAAAATCTGTTATATAAATTTGGGAGGTAATAAGTTAAAAAGATTCAAAGAGAATTTATCATTCGATAATTTACTTCAGCCAGAAAGAGAGGATTTGGTTAAGGATAATTTTTTATTCAAAGGAAAATGGTCAAATTTTTTTAAAAACAATAATCCAATTGTTCTAGAGCTTGGTTGTGGTAAAGGTGAATATACTTATTCTTTAGCGAATAAGTATCCAAATCAAAATTTTATTGGAATTGATATTAAAGGCGCCCGAATTTGGAAAGGTGCGAAAGATTCAGTCTCTAAAGACTTAAAAAACGTATGTTTTGTAAGGTGTCAAATTGAGTTGATTGATAAAATTTTTGCAAAGAACGAAATCAGTGGAATTTGGTTGACGTTTCCTGATCCTCAAATTAAGTACCAAAGAAGAAAGCATCGATTATTGAATTCAAATTTTATAGAACTCTATAAAAAGATTGTGGTGAAAAACTCACTCATTCATTTAAAAACAGATAGTGAATTTTTACATGGTTATGCACTAGGAATAGCAGAAGGTTTAGGCTTGAAAATTGTTAATTCTAATCATGATATATATCTAAACAGAAATGCTCATGAAGATGCAATAAATATTCAGACTTTTTATGAAAAAAAATTCTCAGATAAAAAAATAACATACATGTGTTTTAAAATTAATTAATGAAAAAAATTGATTTTTTTTTAAAGGTATATGATATTGTAAAAAAAATACCTTACGGAAGAGTTACAACATATGGTTCTATCGCTCAGTACTTAGGATCTAAAAAAAGTGCAAGAACTGTTGGTTGGGCAATGAACTCATCACATAAAAATTTTGATATACCTGCTCACAGAGTACTGAACAGAAACGGTATTTTAACTGGAAAGCACCATTTTCATGGTACAAATTTAATGCAACAACTTCTTGAAGGTGAAGGCCTAATTGTGAAGGATGATAAGTTGATTAATTTTGATAAATATTTTTGGGATCCCAATATCGAACTTTAATTTGATTGTTAGCATTATATTTGCAAATCAAATAATAATGAAGTTTGATAAGCAAAAAATAAAAAAAATTCTTTCCGGAATTGTTGATTCTGATAATGTTATCAATATTAACCATTTTGATGGTGAAATAATCATTGATATAAAATCCACAAACCCAACTTTAAAACATAAAAAAGAGCTGGAGAATAAAATTTTGGGTAATCTCAAAAAAAGCTATTCTGAAGATTACAACTATAAACTAAATATTAATATCGTTAAACCAACAATTCCTCAGAATGCTAATAGGTTGGATAATATCAAAAATATAATTGCTATATCATCAGCAAAAGGTGGAGTTGGTAAATCTACCCTTACTGCTAATATTGCTTGTTCCCTCAAAAAAATGGGATTCAAGGTTGGAGTTTTAGATGCTGATATTTACGGTCCCTCAATGCATATAATGTTTGATTTAGTTGGATCAAAACCTCTGGCTGTTAATGTTGATGGCAAATCTAAAATGTCTCCCATTGAAAGTTATGGAATTAAAATTCTCTCAATTGGATTTTTTACCAATATGGATCAAGCTGTTGTTTGGAGAGGTCCAATGGCTTCAAAAGCTCTAAATCAACTTATTTTTGATGCTGATTGGGGAGAACTTGATTTTTTACTTGTTGATCTGCCTCCAGGCACTGGTGATATACATTTAAGTATCATGCAAAAAATATCAATTAATGGTGCCTTGATAATCAGCACCCCACAAATTGTTGCATTGGCTGATGCAAGAAAGGGTGTGTCTATGTATCAGCAAGAGAATATAAATATTCCTGTTTTAGGTATTGTAGAAAACATGGCTTATTATCAGTTACCAAACGATGATACAAAGCATTATATTTTTGGAAAAGATGGAGCCAAAAACTTAGCAGAAGATTTCAAAATTCCTTTTTTAGGTGAAATACCTATAATCCAACAAATTAGAGAATCGGCCGATGTTGGTAGACCACTTTCAATTGATGAAGACTCTGCTACAGCCGTCATATATGATGAAATAACAAAAAAAATGATTACATTTTTACTAGAAAGAAATAAAAATTTACCGCCTACTGAAATATTAAAAATAAAAACCATGGCAGGATGCCAATAATTATATGAAAGAGAAAATAGAAAAAGCATTAGATGAGATTAGACCTTTTTTACAATCTGACGGTGGCAATATTGAATTAATTTCATTTACAGAAAAAGAGGTCAAAGTCAGACTTTTAGGTAATTGTATAAGCTGTACTGTGAATCAAATGACTTTGAAAAATGGAGTAGAAATGACTATTAAAAAACATTTACCAGAAATAGAAAAAGTAACAAGCGTTGAATGATAAAAACTGACTTAATTGTTATTGGTGCCGGTCCAACTGGCCTTTTTACTGTTTTTGAGGCAGGGCTACTGGGCATGAAATGTCATTTGGTCGATTCTCTCACTAAGCCAGGTGGTCAGTGTGTAGAAATATACCCTAATAAACCAATTTATGATATTCCAGCACATCCAGAAATCTTAGCTGGAAAATTGGTTGATAATCTCATGGATCAAATTAAACCATTTTCACCAGATTTTTCGCTTGGTGAAATTGCTCAAAAATTGGAAAAGAAAGAGGACCACTTTATTTTAAAAACAAATAAAGGAACTAAAATTCAAGGTAAAGTTATAGTCATTGCTGGTGGATTAGGGAATTTTGAACCAAGGAAACCCTCAATTGATGACCTTGACAAATTTGAAAATAAAGGAATACAATATTCAATTATTGATAAGGAAAAATTTAAAAATAAAAATGTAATTATTGCAGGAGGTGGAGATTCCGCTCTTGATTGGACAATTGAACTATCAAAAATTGCTAAAAAGCTAAGTCTTATTCACCGAAGAAACGAATTTAGAGGAGCTAATAGCTCTGTAAAAACTGTTCAAAAATTGAAAGACGATGGAATTATTGATGTAATCACACCTGCTCAAGTTGTTGAATTATTTGGTGAAAAAAAATTACAAAGCATCAATATTAAAAGTGGTGAAAAAATAATTAATGTGGAGACAGATTTCTTTATTCCCCTGTTTGGACTTGTTCCTAAGATGAATATTTTTAAAGATTGGGGTCTTGAAATTGAAAAAAATGCCATTAGAGTTAATAATTCACTAGACTATCAAACAAATGTTGAAGGTGTTTATGCTGTCGGAGATATTAATACTTACCCAGGAAAATTAAAACTAATTTTGTCTGGCTTTCACGAAGCTGCTGTTATGTGTCATAGTGCATATCAATTTATTAATCCTGGTAAGAAAAACGTTCTAAAGTATACAACTGTTTCTGGAATAAATGGTTTTGACGGTTCAATAAAAAAACCAGCTAAAACAGATATAGGAACTATTAATTGAATAAACTTAAAAATTAAAACTGATGAACATTAAATCAGGTTTTACAAATTGGACTTCACCATCAAATATCGCACTGGTCAAATATTGGGGTAAAAAAGAAAATCAGATCCCTATAAATCCCTCTATAAGTTTGACATTAAATAATTGTCATTCGAAAACTAAGGTGTCTTATTCAAAATCCAAAAAAGGATTTAATTACGAATTTTTTTTTCACAGTGAGAAAAAGCAATCATTTAATAAGAAATTAGATAAATATTTTAAAAGAATCATTGACCATTGTCCATCAATAAATCAATTAAGTTTAAAAATAGAGTCAGAAAACACATTTCCACACAGCAGTGGGATTGCATCATCGGCATCTGCATTTAGCTCTTTATCGTTGTGTATCTATGAAATTGAAAAAATTATTAATAAAAATAAAAATGATTTTTTTAATAAATCTTCTCTTATATCAAGACTTGGATCAGGTAGTGCTTGCAGAAGCATATACGGACCTATTGCTCTTTGGGGAAAAACAAAATATTTCGACAATAGTAGTAACGATTATGCGATCCCATTAAAAAACTATCACGAGGTTTTTTTTGACTACTTGGACACAATTCTGATCGTAGATCATGAGCCAAAACAGGTTTCTAGTTCACATGGCCATGAGCTTATGAATTATCATATTTTTAAAAAAGACAGAGTCGATCAAGCAAATGAGAATATTGGTATTTTAAAAAAATCCCTTAAAACAGGAGATTTAAAATCTTTTATTAAAGTTGTTGAACAGGAAGCATTGATGTTGCATGCTCTCATGATGACATCCAAAACACCTTATATTTTATTCAAACCAAATACGCTTGAAATTATAAATGAGGTTTGGAATTACAGAAAGAAAACTAACTTAAATATATGTTTTACCCTTGATGCCGGAGCGAATGTGCACTTATTATACCCAAAAAATGAAGAAATTGAAATAAAGAAATTCATTGATAAAAATCTATCACGATTTTGTAGCAATAGAAGATATATTCACGACTCGATAAGTGAAGGACCAAAATCTAGTGATGGGTAATAAAATTTTTTTTTCAAAAATATTGCTCTTCGGTGAATATGGTGTTATAAAAAACTCAAAAGCATTAGTTATCCCTTATAAAAAATATTTTGGTTCTCTTAAATTCTCAAAAACAGCAGATGATTACCAAAAAACTTCTAATGCTAGTTTAAAATCATTTTCTGACTACTTGAAAGACAATAAGTTTAATTATAATAAAATAAATATTACAAAGTTTAAATATGATATTGATAATGGTTTATATTTTGAGAGTTCGATTCCTGAAAGTTACGGCTTAGGAAGTAGTGCTGCGGTTGTAGCTGCTGTGTATTATTCTTACAAGGACCAAAATAAAGATGAGTTAGAAATAAATAATTTAAAATCAATTCTATCTCGAATGGAATCTTTCTTTCATGGAAATTCGTCAGGTATTGACCCTTTGAGTTGTTACATTCAAAAGCCTATTCTACTTGAATCAAAAATTAATGTTAAGTTAATTGATGTTCCTGATCAAAACCTCAATTCTAACAGAGGTATTTTTCTTGTTGATACTAACTCACAAGGTAATACTCAAGCATTGGTTAAAACTTTTTTCGGAAAATTAGATGATATAAATTTTCAATCATTTTTTGAAAATGATTTTGTTAGTGTAATAAATGATACAATTATAAATTTCCTAGAACGTAATTATGAGGAGTTTGAAAAGAACTTTATTGATCTATCAAAAAAAACATTTGCTAACTTCCAAGAAATGGTACCTGATAATTTTAAAAAATTATGGATTGATGGTATTGAAAATGAGGAATATTATTTAAAACTTTGTGGGTCAGGTGGAGGAGGATATTTGATTGGCCTGACTAAAAATTTGAAAACAATAGAAAAATACTTTCCTGATAAAAAAATTGAAATCTTATTTGAGTTTTGATTAATCTCTCATTGCCCAGATAAAGCCTCGTGTAAGTAACTTCCACGCATCTGGATGTTTTTTAAATTCTTCAGGATCATGCCCAATTGAAACATTAAAAACCTTTCCCAACCCATATCTTTTTTTCCATGCAACTGGCATTACAACTCCATCAATCCATGTTGGATCTAATAAAAAATCTGTATTATTAGGTGTAAATGGTTTACCATCAAACTTTGAAGTTGCTATTATCTCAATATTGGGATCATAGTGCATATAATATTGTTCTGTTTCGATCTCAAAATCATTCAGCCCCTCAGTTAATTCATCCTTTAAAAAATTTACTGTAAACTTTTTAATTTTTCCAGGGTGTTCAACAAATTGTCCACCAATCATAAACTGATAATTGGATTGTCTTCTAAATGAGTCAGCTATTCCACCGTGAGCACCTGCAATACCTACTCCACTATTAATCGCAGTTAACAATCCCTTCTCCTGATTTTTAGATAATTCACTCATGGTAACAGACTGAATAATTAAATCGAACTGAGAAAGATATTTAAAGTTTGTATAGTCTTCTAGTTTTTTTGACACCACATATTTATAATCCATTTTTTCTAACCATTCTGAAACATATTTAACAAAAAGTTCTGGTTTATGATCTTCCCAACCACCCCACATTATCAGAACTTTTTTTTCATCTACTTTTTGAGAATTAATTGTTGATGAAAACGATAGAAAAACAAGAAAAATTTTTAGAATTTTTTTCATAAATTTAATGGAGCTTTTATCCCAAATTATTAAAAAATTAATGAAAAACAAAACAAGAAGAAATTTTATAAAAAAGTCAAGTTTATTTTCTACAGGTTTCTTTATTATTCCCAGAAATGTTTTGGGGGGAAATGGATATGTATCCCCAAGTGATCAATTAAACATAGGCGCTATTGGTATTGGAGGTAAAGGTCAAGATATTATGGGTGATTGGGCTAAAAATGAGAGGGTGATTGCTCTTTGTGATGTAGATCCTGAAAATTCTGTAAATGGCGTTACATCATCAAGAAAATATTATCCAAACGCTAATTTTTATGAAGACTTCAGAGAGATGCTTGATAATGAAAAAGATTTAGATGCAGTAACAGTGACTACGCCTGATCATACACATGCAGTAATTGCTTCAAATGCAATGAAAAAGGGTTTACATGTATATGTTCAAAAACCATTAACCCACAATATAAAAGAAGCAAGGATTCTTACTAATCTTGCGAAAGAAAATAAAGTTGTTACTCAAATGGGTAATCAAGGTGGTTCATCCACAGGGATATTAAAAATTCAAGAGTGGATTGATAAAAAATTAATTGGAAAAATTTCAAAAATAAATGTTTGGACTGATCGACCTGTATGGCCACAAGGTTTTCAAATGAAAAGGTCATCTCAAGAAAAACCCAAAAATTTAAATTGGGATTTGTGGCTTGGACCTGCAAATTATACTGACTTCACCACAGAACTTCACCCATTTAACTGGAGAGGATGGTGGGATTATGGTACTGGTGCATTAGGTGACATGGGCTGTCATTTACTTGATGCTCCTTTCAAAACTCTTAATCTAGGGTATCCAACCGATGTTGAATGTAGCGTTGCAACTGTATTTGAAAAAGCATGGAACCATAATTATGTCCCTGAGGGCTGTCCTTCTTCATCAATAGTTACACTTCATTTTGATGAAACATCAAAAAATAAATCTAAAGTTGAATTAGTCTGGATGGATGGAGGCCTTAGGCCCTCACATCCAGATCTAATTCCTGCTGAAGATTTTTTAGGAGAGGAATATAGTAGAAATGGGGTTTTAATGATTGGGAATAAAGGAGTTATTTCATGTGGCACCTATGGAATAAACCCAAAACTTTATAGAAAAGGGGAAAAAACAGTCTCATTTAGCACAGATTCGACTGGAAACGAAGTACCCATGTTAGATTTTATTCATCATAAAAAATGGATTGATGCATGTAAAAAAGGTTATAATTCTAATGAGCATAAAAACCTGTCCGCATCATTTGAATACGCAGGTCCTTTTACTGAGGCCGTTCTAATGGGTAACCTCGCAATAAGATCTTATATGTTGATTGGAACCAAAAAACCAAAATACTCCAGTAATACTGTACATGTTTCAGAACACGATAATTACATTGGAAGAAAAAAACTCTTATGGGACGGAGCTTCAATGAAAATAACAAATTTTGATTTAGCCAATCAATTTGTAGGTAGAGTTTCAAGACCAGGATGGGATATCTAATACATGAATAGGTTCTTTACATCAATATTATTTTTAGTATTCTTTGTATCCAATGGTGTATCTCAGGATGAATCTAAAAACGATTGGCAAGTTTTAATTCCCGAAATTGGGTTAGATGGCTGGCATTATTATCAAGAAAAAAAAAATAACAAAACAGGTTGGTCAAATAAGAAAGGAGTCTTAACCTTTAATTCATCATTTAAAAAAGGTAACGAGGACAATAGTCTGGTTACTAATAAACAGTTCACAAGTTTTAAAATATATTTTGAGTGGAAGGTAAGCCCTGGTGGTAATAGTGGATTTATGTGGGGAGTTAATGAAGACTATAAATATACACATCCCTTTTCGACAGGACCAGAAATACAGATATTGGATATTATACAATCTGATGGTTCATTGCCAAACCCCAAGCACAGCGCAGGGGCACTGTATGATTTAATCGCACCAAAAAAAAATGTAAATAAAAAAGCTGGTGATTGGAATTCATTTTTGATTACTATTGACCACAGACAAAATTATGGTGAAGTAATTCATAATGGCACGAAAGTTTCTAACTTTAATTTGAGTGGAGAGACATGGGATGAAATGGTGAAAAATTCAAAATTTTCAAATTATGAGGATAAAAGTTTTAGACACGGTGATTTTGGAAAATTTAAAAAAGGTCATTTGGTAATACAGGACCACCCAGGAATTATCTCATATAGAAATATGAAAATACTTGAGCTTGATTAATGGAAATAAAAAAAAATTCTAAGCAATATGATGTGATAATTGTTGGCTCTGGTGCTGGAGGCGGCATGGCTACTAAGATTTTATCTGAAGCGGGATTAACCGTGGCTGTTGTTGAATCTGGACCATATTACGACCCAGCAAACCCTGAACAAATGACACAGTTAAAGTGGGCTTGGGAATCTCCGCGAAGGGGTGCGGGTACCACTAGACCATTTGGAGATTTTGATCAGGCCTATGGTGGTTGGGATATTGATGGCGAACCTTACACACAAAAAGACGATACTAATTTTAGGTGGTTCAGATCCAGAATGCTTGGAGGAAGAACTAATCACTGGGGAAGAATTTCACTAAGATTTGGACCTAATGACTTTAAAAAAAAATCAATAGATGGTTTGGGTGAAGATTGGCCAATAACTTATGATGATTTGAAGCCTTATTATGACCAAGTAGATAAATTAATTGGTGTTTTTGGAACTAAAGAAAATTTGTATAATGACCCGGATGGCTTTTTTTTACCGCCTCCAAAACCTAGATTACACGAATTGTATTATGTAAATGCAGCCAGAAAAGCTAATATTAAAGTAATACCCTCAAGGCTTTCAGTAGTTACAAAACGAATTAACAATGACAGGGGTGTATGCTTTTATTGTAATGGCTGTGCAAGAAGTTGTAATGTTTATGCTGATTTTTCATCCGGATCATGTTTAATATTCCCTGCTCAAAATGCTGGCGGTCAAATCGATCTTTTTGTGAATTCAATGGTAAGGACAGTCGAAACTAATGCCGAAGGAAAAGCTACTGGAGTTTCCTACATTAATAAAGACGATGGTATCGAATATAAGTTGAGAGGAAAAGTAGTAGTTTTAGCAGCATCTGCATGCAGTTCCGCAAGAATACTACTTAATTCTAAATCTAAACAACACCCAAATGGTTTAGGTAATAGTAGTGATTTAGTAGGAAAATATCTTCATGATTCAACAGGTGGTGACATGATGGCATTTTTGCCACAGCTTACAAACAGAAAAACATATAATGAGGATGGTGTTGGAGGAATGCATGTATATTCACCTTGGTGGCTTGATAATAAAAGTTTAGATTTTCCCAGAGGCTATCACATCGAGGTATGGGGAGGAATGGGTGCCCCAACTTATGGTATAGGCTTCAATGTAAATCACTTCAATAAATTCTTCGGATTAAAATCTGGTGGGTATGGTGATATTTTAAGATCAGATATGAAAAAATACTATGGATCTACAATTGGATTTTCAGGACGTGGAGAATCAGTAGCAATGAAGAGTAATTATTGTGAAATCGATCCAAATAAGGCTGATAAATATGGTGTTCCTGTATTAAGATTTAATTACAAATGGACTGATTATGAAATAAAACAAGCAAAACACATGCAGGATACTTTTGAAGAAATTATTCATAATATGGGTGGTCAGCCATTATGGAATAAGCCTGGTATTGAATCAAATTACGGTCTTACAAAACCTGGTGAAATTATTCATGAGGTTGGTACAACAAGAATGGGTAACAATCCAAAAGAATCTGTTGTTGATAAATTTGAAAGAATGCATGATGTTGATAACGTTTTTGTTGTTGATGCTGGACCTTTTGTTTCACAAGCAGATAAAAACCCAACATGGACCATTATGGCTTTAGCTTGGAGAGCTTCTGATCATATTGTTTCAGAGTTTAAAAAACAAAATTTTTAATGAAAAGAAGAGATTCAATAAAAACAATAACTCTTGGTGTCTTAGGTGCTTCATATTTACTAAATGGTTGTTATGGTGTCACTCAAGAAAAAATAAAGAGGTCATTAACCCGATACCAGTACGGCAGAACACCACAAGAAAAATTATATGATGATCAACTTTTTAACCAAGATTTTTTTACTGATGATGAATTGATAACACTTGATAAATTATGTAACTTAATTTTACCACCTAACGAGAATGGATCAATTAAAGAGGCTGAAGTTGTTCAATTGATCGAATTCATGGCCAAAGATATTCCCTCATACCAAAAGCCTTTAAGAGATGGAATTAATTGGATAAACAAGGAAAGTGCTCTAAATTTTAACCATAGATTTACAGACATTCCTGAGGATTCCCAAAAACAAATTCTTGACAAAATAGCTTATTATGATCCAAACCAAGATATGAGTGATTTACCAGCTGAAGTCCAATGGTTTAATCTTTTAAGAAATTTAACTGTAACAGGATATTTCACTTCAAAGGTTGGAATTAAAGAACTTGGTTATAAAGGAAATAGTCCAAATGTTTGGGACGGAGTCCCGCAAGAGGTGTTAGATGACCACGGTTTAAGTTATGATGAGGAATGGTTGTCAAAATTTGTCGATCAGTCCAAAAGACTTGATATTGCCAAGTGGGATGATGATGGTAATTTAATCTCATAAAAAAAGCCGCACTAGGCAGCTTTTTTTTCGAAATAAATTGTATATAATTTATTGCCTTGGTTGATATTTGTAATAGCCCTCTACAGGAATCATTAAATGCGCATAATCAGTTCCAGCAAACATAACATATGGAGCACCTGAATTAAAATCAGTGGTTTGTCCATCTAGAGTACTTGGATCTTTTGGCATTAACATGAGGTGTGGTCCTGACTCTATCCAAGCTCCATCAACTGAATCTTCTTTGTTTAAAACCCCAGCTTTGGTATTATCTTCACCCATATCTCCATGCAACATCCAAGCCCAACCATCGCTTTCCATTGTTTCGGAGGGTTTTGTGCCCGCAAAATATGCAGATACCCAGGCAAAAGATTGAGCATCACCCACCATAGCCATAGCCTCATGAGCATCTTTCCATCCATTTTCAGGATCAGCAGGTCCTCTGGGATTTGCAGCCATTGCGGTCCAACCATTTGTACCTTCTCTTAAAATTACCTGATTTCCATCCGAGTCCATATCTACAACTGTGCAGTTATCAGCGATAAAAGATGGTGCAGCTGTACTGTATGCCCAAATCCTCCATTCTACAGATGTATGAGGACCTTCTGGTTCCCCATTAGTTTCAACCTTTTCAACAACTGCTGTTTCGCAAGAAATTAAAAAAATTGTAATCACAAACAATAATATTTTTTTCATATTTCAAATTTTATTTAAATATAAAAATTATAGTCCTGATAAAATCTTTTCCAGTGCTTTATTAAATTCTTCGTCAGTAAATTCATTACCATAAAGAAGAGTTGAAAATCTAGCAACTTCAGCAGCAATTTGGACAGCAGCTTTAATTTCATCATCAGTCAAACCAGCTTTTTTAGCAAAAATAACCTGTGCTTTTATACAATATTCACATTTTATGGCTGCAGATGCAGAGATTGCTGCAAGTCTTGCCTCTTTTGTGGTGGTGGGGCCTGATGAAAAAAGTTTATTCCAATCACCAAAATATTGAGCTGCTTCAGATGCAATTAATTTTGGATACATTCTATTAAATGGACTTTCTTGAAGAAATTCTTCATAGCTTGATTCGTCAGTTTGGCCTATTGCATTAAAGGATATAAATGCAAGACATATTATTATTATAATTTTTTTCATTTTATTTGATTTATTTTATTTAAATATAAAAAAACTCCTAGAAAGGAGTTTTTTGTGGTACCTCGCAGAATCGAACTGCGGACACAAGGATTTTCAGTCCTTTGCTCTACCAACTGAGCTAAGGTACCATTGAATTTTTGAAAAGCAAATATAAACGTTTTACTAGATATTTAACAAATTGCTAAAAACTTGTTTAATTTTACAATTCATCAATGAATTTGTTAGTTGACATAGGTAATTCCAATTCTAAAATTGCAGTTACTAAAGATTATAAAGTTATTGAGGAATTCCACTCTTCTACAAACTTGTTAAAAAAAATAAAGAATCTTTTTAAAGATTATAAAATAACCCATTCATGTTTATCAAATGTTTCTATACCAAATATTAAACTGATCGAGTTTTTAAAAACTAATAGTTGTTTTTTTGATGTAAAAAATAATCATCTACCATTTAAAAATCCTTACAAGGAAGATTTGGTTGGTGATGATCGTTTGGCTTTGGTTTGTGCTGCTCAAAAAGATTATCCAAATGAAAATGTGTTAATTATTGATATCGGAACCTGTATAACATATGATATTAAAACAAAAAATAATGAATATTTAGCTGGTGGAATATCACCAGGTTTAGGTTTGAGATATGATTCTATTAGTCAAAGAGCATTTTTAATAAAAAAAATCAATCCAAGTTATCCTAAAAATATGAGGGCATTTGATACTGAATCATCTGTTAATCTTGGAACTTTTTTGGGTACTCAACTGGAGATTGAGGGTTTCATTAAAAAATACTCAAGTGAATATGGTAATTTAAAAGTAATTATAACTGGAGGGGATTCAAATTACTTGTTAGGTAAGATAAAAAACACCATATTTACAACTTCAAATTATGTTTTTAAAGGGCTAGAATACCTAATAGAGACTAACAAATAACATGAATAAAATTTCATTGCTTTTTATCATTCTATTTATTCAGTTTGGTTTTGCTCAAAAATCAAGTTATTCGCCTTATTCTTATTTTGGAGTTGGTGAAACAAATTTTTCGGCAACAGCAGAGAACAGAATGATGGGAGGAAATACGTCTTATTACGATAGTGTTTCAGTTAATCTGAATGTTCCTGCATCACTTTCAAAGCTTAGATTTGTGAACTACTCGGTGGGAATTAATTTAAAAAATAATAGATATTCTGTTGGGGAAAATAATGCAAAGTCAACAACTGCGAGTCTCAATTACTTGTCAGTATCAATTCCAACCAAACTTTTAGGCTTTAATTTTGGTTTAAAACCAAATACTTCAGTTGGTTATCTTCTTGAATCAGTTGATGAATCAACTGATCCTATTAGTACCAATCGGTATGATGGAAATGGCGGAATTAATAGTGCTTTTATAGGTCTAGGGATTGAATTATTTAAAAATTTTGGGATTGGAATAAGTTCATCATACTCTTTTGGAAATTTAAATCATTATCATTCAAAAATATTGACTGATGTAGAACTTTTCACTAGGGTCTCAAGTGAATCATCACTTAGTGGTCTTAGCTATAATTTCTCAGCGGTTTTTCAACAAAAATTTAGAAATAATATTCAGATTTACACCACTTATGTATATCAGCCACAGTCAAACTTAACCTCTAAAAACTCACAAGCAATTGCAACACTAAAAACTGATGGTACTTTTGGAGGCGATACTGAAAACATAGACTTATCATTAACTGGAAGAGATGAAACCACGTTTACTATACCAAGTTTTTCAAATTTTGGAATTGGTTTTGGAGAGGATAAAAAATGGTTTTTTGGTGTTAATATGAAATCAGTCAATGGTAATGGCTATAAAAATGAGTTGATGGCTTTGGATAATGTAAATTTCAACAAACATAATATTTACTCTGTAGGAGGCTTCCTTTTGCCTCAGTATGACTCATTTACAAGTTTTTTTGACAGGGTTACTTACAGAGCTGGTCTAAAATACGTCGACGGAGCCTTGGAGGTAAACGGGCAAGATATCGAAGACTTTGGTATAAATTTTGGATTAGGTGTACCAGTGGGTAGAATATCAAAGGTAAATATTGGTTTAGAATTTGGACAAAGAGGCACAAATGACTTTGGTTTGATTAAAGAAAATTATCTTAATTTGATGATTGGTGTTTCTCTCAATGATTTGTGGTTTATAAGATCAATGTATAATTAATTATGAAAAAAATATTTTTTCTAACACTCCTTTTGATAATATCCAATCTAAATTCTCAAGCCTCGATAGATTGTAATTCAAATCTTTCAATCTTTGCTGAATATTACAAGGTTAAAAATTATGAAGCTGCTTACGAACCATGGATGTCAGTTAGAAAAGAATGTCCTAAAATAAATCCTGCAATTTATTTTCAAGGATCCAGAATGCTGGAGGAATTCATAAAGACATCAGATGGTGAATCTAAGATAGCATACCAGGATGATTTACTCAAGCTTTATGATGAGTGGTTAATAAATTTCCCAGCCTATAATGGTAGATCAATTGTTGGTCAAATTATGTCCAATAAAGCCCAAAAAATGATAGATTATAAATTGGCAACCAAAACTGAAATTTTTGATTTATTTGAAAATGCATATCAAACTGACCCTTTAAGTTTTGATGATCCAAAACCGCTTTATAATTATTTCAAAACATATTTTGAATTATATAAGTCAGGAAATGGCGATATTACATTAAATCAAATTTTTAATAAATATGAAGAATTATCTGAAAGGTATAATTCAATAATTGATGAATACTCTAAACAAATTGATATAATTATTAACAAAGAAAATTCTGGTATTGCATTAACATCTAGAGAAAAAAGGAATAAAAGGGTTTATGAGATAAATTCAAATGCTTCAAATATATATCTAAGGAATCTTAATGCGATAATTGCAAAGGAATCAACATGTGAAAATTTAATTCCTCTGTATAGAAAAAACCTTGAGGATAATAAGACTAATCCAGTATGGCTCAATAGAGCAGCCAGTAGAATGGATAGTAAGGAATGTTCAGATGATCCTTTGTTTGTTGTTCTTGTAGAGCTATTGCATAATTTAAACCCATCGGCCAATTCTGCTTACTATTTAGGATTGCTTAATGAAAAAAAGAATAATTCAGAAGAGGCATTAAGGTTTTACAACGAATCTATTGAACTTCAAACTGATAATATAAAAAAGGCAAGAATTCTTTACAAAATTGCCACGAAATTCAAAAATACTAAACAGTTTTTTAGATCTAGAAATTATGCTAGACGTGCTCTCGAATTTCAACCTTCCATGGGTAGAGCAAATCTTTTAATTGCCAATTTGTATGCAAGCAGCGCAAATGGCTGTGGTAAAACTCAATTTGAAAAAAGATCAGTTTATTGGCTTGCAGAAAGAGAAGCTAGAAAAGCAGCTTCTATTGATGCAACTATAAGAAAAACTGCATTAAAAGCTGCTGAGAGTTACTTAGGTAGAGCTCCATCAAAAACTGATATCTTCACTGAGGGTAATTCTGGCAAGGTTATTACATTTAATTGTTGGATTGGCTTATCTGTTACTGTACCAACTCTTTAGTTTTGATACGTACAATTTTCCTGATTTTTGCATTGTCGATTATCCATTCTTGTAAAAATGATTTTGAAAGTATCATTGATATCAATAAATATTCTAAAATACCGGCAGCCGTTACTGAAAATTTTAATTTAAAATATACAGATTCTGCAGTTGTAAAGGCTGTTTTAAATTCACCTCTAAATGTAGATTATACAAATCAAACATTTCCCTATTCCGAATTTCCTGAGGGTTTAAATATAAGGTTTTATGAAAATAAGGATGATTCAACAAATGTGTCTGCCAACTACGGTATTGTATATTACAAAACAAAAATTGTTAGCCTTATGGGTAATGTTGTTATTAAGTCAGCAGATGGTAGTAAAATTAAATCAAGTCAAATATATTGGGATCCTGAGCAAGAGTGGTTATTTACTGAAGAAGATATTATTTTTTCAAGTAATGAATATGACATAAATGCGAATATGCTTGATGCTGATAGATCTTTCAAATTACTCAAAACGGGCCAATTAAACGGAAATTTTTTATTCGATGATAACTAAATAATATGAAGTATCACAAAATCTCAGAAATTGCCTATTTAACCATTTCTTTAGTTGTCTTTTTTGATATAATTTTTTTAAAAAAAACAATTGAAGGTAATATTCCATTAGTTATATTAGGATTTCTTTCTTTTTTAATGTTTCTATTCAGAAGGCATTACAGAAAAAAGTTTAACAACAGAAAAAATACTAATTAGTTTAACTTGAACTCATATTCTTTAAATAATTCTTTTATTGTTCTTATAATAGATATTTGTATTTTCGTCTTCTAAATTTTTTTTATGGCAGCACTCGGCAGTTTAAGAAGAAACTCATTTGTTTTAATTTCCGTAATTGGTATGGCACTATTTGCATTTGTAATTGCTGGTGTATTTGATGGTTCTGGATTTCAGTCCCAAGACCCGATTGGCGAAGTCAATGGTGAAAAAATATCAATTACCGACTTTAGAAATCAAGTTGATTTTCTTAAAAAATCATATAACTTCTCTGATTTACAAGCCTTAAATACATCATGGGATCAAGTAACTCGTAAAGAAATTTTTAGACAAAGGATAGATCAATTAGGTCTTGGATCTGGAAAAGCTCATCTTGATTATTTTTTAGCCAATAATCCTAATTTCAATAGTGATGAAAGATTTTTAAATGATGCTGGTATCTTTGATATTGATAAGTTTACTGATTTTGTTCTAAATCTAAAGGATTTTAATCCGCAAGGTTACAGTCAATGGACACTGCAAGAAAAAGAATTCAAAAACCAAATTGAACAGAACAATTACCTAAACCTCCTAAAGTCTGGAATAAATTCATCAAATTTTGAGGGTGAATTAGAATTTTTAAAGTCTAATTTAACAGCAAATATATTGTACGTTAAAATTCCATATAGTTCAATTCCTGACAGTTTAGTTTCGATCTCAAATTCTGAAATAAAGTCTTACATAAATAAAAACTCTGATGATTTTAAGCAAAAGCCAACAAGGGGTTTTGAATATGTTGTGTTTGAGGAGTTACCTTCAAACAAAGATGAAAGAGATTTGAGAGATAAATTAAATTCATTTTTAAACGATCGCGAGGAGTTCAACCCTGTTTCAAATTTGAATGAATTTGTAAAGGGTTTTAAGAGTACAAATGATTTCGATTTTTATATTGATGAAAATTCTGATATACCATTTGATTCATTATTTAGGCCAAAGGGTTTTTTTAGTTCTGATCACGCACAAATGATCTTTAATCTAAATAATGATCAAATTTACGGTCCATATAAAGACAATGGTTTCATGAAAATTTCGCGAATGCTTGAAAAGAAAAATAATGGAAATGTCAGGGCCAGTCATATTTTAATATCTTATAAAGGTTCGCAAAATGCAGACCCCTCAATTGAGAGATCTAAAAATGAGGCAAAAACTGAAGCAAATAGAATCCTTAAACTAGCAAGATTGAATCCTGACAGTTTTTCAAGTTTAGCTTTAGAGTTTTCTGATGGTCCCTCGAAAAGTAGTGGAGGAGATTTAGGTTTTTTTCAAGAGGGCATGATGGTGAAGCCTTTTAATGATTATGTTTTTAAAAGTAACATCGGAAGAATTGGTGTTGTTGAAACTGAATTTGGGTTTCACGTTATCAAAGTTGTTGCAAAAGAAGATTTAGCCAAAGTTGCAACGATTGCCTTAAAAAATGTTCCATCAAATTTTACAAGTGACTCTGTTTTTAATATTGCATCAAAATTTGAAATTGAATTGTCAAAATCTCAGGACCTAATTAGTACAGCGGAATCATTCGAATATGAATCCAAATCACTTTCAAGTATCACCCCCTTAGATCATGAATTGCCTGCCCTAGGGAATCAAAGAAATTTAGTGAAGTGGCTGTTTGAAAATGATACAAAAATTGGAGATTATAAAAGGTTTGACTTAAGCTCCGGCGGGTATGTTTTAGCACAACTCAAAGATGTTAGCAACGAAGGATTAATGGATGTCAGTGCAGGATCAATATTGGCTTTACCTGAATTAAGGAAAAATAAAAAAGCTGATATGATTATAAAAGAAAACAATCAATACAATAGTTTAGATGATTTGTCTAATGAGAAAGGTTTGGAAATAGTTTCTGTATCGGCTATCAACCAAAGCTCACCCGTGGTTGCTCAAGCTGGATATGAACCAGTTATTATAGGAAATGCATTTGGATTAGATGTTGGTGAAACCTCTGGTTTTTTCCAAGGCGAGGAAGGTGTATATATGATCAAATTGGTTGATATTAATAAGGTTGAGAGTCCATCAACTTATTTAAGTTTTGAAAATCAATTATCCAATAAACGAAGATCAGATACTGAATCTAAAATTTTGGAATCTTTTAAATCTGAATCAAAAATTATTGATAACAGAACTGTCTACTATTAAAAAAAATTTTGCCGGTATTGCCAAAATATATTCAGGTAAAAGAAAAAATAAGTCATACTTAAGCAAAATTTTAAAACAATCCCAGTTAGTGTGCCTAAAATAGATCCAAATGCAGGTTTGAGAGATTTTTTTAGACTCTTGTTATTAATCATTTCACCCGTAATTGCACCAATTATTGGCCCAATAAAAATCCCAAGAGGACCAATAATAAAAATTCCAATTAGTAAACCTAAACTAGCTCCAATTTGTCCTCCCTTGGACCCTCCAAGTTTTTTTACACCATAAATAGGGGTGATAAAATCTAGCAAGAAAACTAAAACTGCAACTGATAATGTTATAAAAATAAATTTTAAATTGAAAGGAACAGCATTAGTTAAATTTAAAAGCAGTAGTCCAAACCATGATGTGATTGGTCCTGGAATGATAGGCAAAAAGCTTCCAATTATTCCAACCAAGCATAAAATTATCCCAATAGCAAAAATTAAAATGTCCATATCACTTTATTAAACTAATTTTGTATTTTGAAACAAATGTCAATTTTAAAGTTAAATTACATTAAATATTTTTTGGTTTTTTTCCTTTTTATTTTTTTTTCATGTGAGTTGCCAATTGATAAGGAGATTGAAAGAGCAGAAAAATTAATGTGGACGTCAAGTGACGAATATCCAACAGTTCCAAGATGTGAAAATTTTGTTGATGCAAAAAAAAGGTTTGGTTGTCTGCATGACTACTTAAATAATTATCTCATTAATAATTTAAAAAACAACTCTCATATCATTGATTTAAAATTTAATGATTCACTCAAAATAAAAATAGTTGTTGATAAAAATGGAAAGATCTACTCAGAAGGAGTAGACTTTAAAAATTCTGAAAATGACACCCAAAAAATAAAATCCATTATTGACAAACTACTATATTCAATGCCAAATATTATACCTGCTGTAAAAACTGATTACGGGATCAAGGTAAAATCAAAATTTATTCTCCCGATAATTTTAAATGTTGAATATGAATTCTAAGATTATTTTAGGTATTGATCCTGGAACTAATATTATGGGATATGGTTTAATAATTGTAGAGGATAAAAAAATATCTCTTTTAGATTTCGGTGAAATAAATATGAGTAAAATAAAAGATCATTCTTTAAAGCTAGATAAGGTTTACAAATCAATAATTGAGATTATTGAAGCACATAAGCCTGACGAGATTGCAATTGAGGCACCATTTTTTGGTAAAAATGTCCAGTCAATGTTAAAACTTGGAAGAGCACAGGGAGTTGCTATGGCTGCTGGGATATCTAGACAAATACCAATAAAAGAATATTCTCCAAAGAAAATAAAAATGTCAATAACAGGAAACGGTAATTCATCAAAGGAACAGGTTGCAAAAATGTTACAATCTATTTTAAAGTTTAAAAAGCTTCCAAAAAAATTAGATTCTACTGATGGCTTAGCTGCTGCAGTATGTCATTTTTATAATGACAAAAATATAGCTGGTAGTGAGAAGTATTCAGGATGGAATTCATTTTTGAAAAGTAACCCTGACAGGTTAAAAAATTAAATTTGGCAGGAATATATATACACATTCCGTTTTGTAAAAAAGCATGTAGTTATTGCAACTTTCACTTCTCTACATCCTTAATTCTTTATCAAGAAATGATTAATGCGATCAAAAAAGAAGTTATTTTAAGGTCAAAAAATTACAACGATGAAATCGAAACAATATATTTTGGGGGTGGAACTCCCTCACTTCTAAAAATTAAAGATATCGACGATATTTTTCTTACCATTGAGAACAACTATAATTTGTCTAATAATATAGAAATCACAATTGAAGCTAATCCGGATGACTTTTCTAAAGAAAAGTTAAAATCTCTAAGTAAAACAAAAATTAACAGAATTAGTTTAGGGGTTCAAACATTAAATGATGATGCACTTAAATTAATGAGAAGGGTTCATTCGTCTAAACAATCTATTGATTCAATTGAAAACTCATTATTATTTTTTAAAAACATATCTATTGATTTAATATACGGGATACCTAATTTGGACATAAATAGTTTAGATCAAGATTTAAGACTGTCCCAATATTATGATATAAAGCATATTTCTACCTACGCTTTAACTGTTGAGTCAAAAACATTATTAGATTCTCAGATCAATAAAAACTTGGTAACTATGCCACAAGATGATGATGTTTATAAGCAGTACATGTATATAAATAATTTTTTATCCAATGAAAATTATGAAAATTATGAAATGAATAGTTATGCAAAGAACGGTTTTTACTCTAGGAATAATTCTGGTTATTGGCTAAGAAAAAAATATATTGGAATTGGACCTTCTGCTCACAGTTTTGATGGATTTACAAGAAGTTGGAATATTTCAAATAACTCTGAGTATATCAAAGGTTTAAGAGTTAACAAGCTAAATGTAAAAAGAGAAGTCCTCTCAAAAGTAGATATATACAATGAGTATGTAATGACTGGGCTTCGTACAATATGGGGAGTGTCAAGTGGCTATATCTCAAAAAATTTTGGTAAAAATTTTTATGAACACTTTATGAACAGGTCTAAAAGTTATTTAAAATCAAATCATTTAGTTAAAAATGGAGATTTGTACACTGTTTCAAATAAAGGTAAGTTTTTGACAGATGGAATTGCTGCTGAACTTTTCTTAATCAAGCTCAAATAGTTATTCGGAATAATGATAATAAAACTTTGTAATCGTTTCGATACCGTTTAAAAAGTTGGATATCCCGTAGTGTTCATTTGGGGAATGAATGGCGTCCGAATCAAGCCCAAATCCCATTAAAATTGTTTTACTTTTTAATGTTTTTTCAAATTGTGCTATTATAGGTATCGATCCTCCGTCCTTTGTGGGAATTGGCTCTTTTTTAAATACATCTTCGTAAGCTTTGGAGGCTGATTTGTATGCTTTTGACTCAGTTGATGTTAAATAAGGTTCACCGCCATGATGCTCACTAACTTTAACTGTTACATTTGGAGATGCTATTTTTTTTATATAGCTAGAAAATAGTTGACTTATTTTCTTCCATCTTTGATTGGGCACTAATCTCATTGAAATTTTTGCATATGCTTTACTAGGTATCACTGTTTTGGAACCCTCTTCTGTGTATCCTCCCCATATACCATTTACATCTAAGCATGGTCTGATTGATCTTCGTTCAATTGATGTATAACCATTTTCACCCGATGGATTAGTTATCCCAACAGATTTAGCATATTCAATTTCCGAAAATGGAATAGACCCCATTTTTTCTCTTTCAAGATCACTGTACTCAATAACTTCATCGTAAAAACCTGGTATGGTAATTTTTTTTTCATTATCGTGTAGAAGATTAATTATTCTTGATAATTCATTAATTGGATTAATTACTGAACCACCATAGTGACCAGAATGTAGATCTCTATTTGGACCAGTCAACTCTATCTCCATATACGTCATTCCCCTCAATCCAATTGTAATTGAAGGTGTTTTTTTATCAATCATCCCTGTGTCTGAAACTAAAATTATATCACAATCAAGTTTTTTCTTATTCTTCTCGATAAAAATCTCAAGATTATCACTCCCAATCTCTTCTTCTCCTTCTATCATTATTTTTATGTTACAAGGGAATCCACCATTATTATTTAAAATTTCAAATGCCTTGATGTGCATAAACATTTGTCCCTTATCATCACACGCTCCTCTGGCAAAGATTGCTCCTTCAGGATGGATAGATGTTTTTTTTACAATTGGTTCGAAGGGTGCAGAATTCCATAATTCAACAGGGTCTGTTGGTTGAACGTCATAATGACCATAGACCAGTACTGTAGGTAGTTTGGTGTCAATTATTTTTTCACCATATACTATTGGATTTCCCTTTGTTTTACATATTTCACAATTATTAAAGCCTTGTTTTTCCAAATGGTACTTTAATAACTTAGCACAAGTAATAATATCTTTTTTATGTTCTGATTTGGCGCTTATCGATGGAATTCTCAACAGCTCAAATAATTCTTCCAGAAATTGATTTTTATTTTTTTCTATATAATCTTTTACCTTGTCCATTCTATTTGTAAAATTAATAAATCCTCTTGTAGCTATTAAATTATCTTGCTTATATTTGCTTCCCTTGCGGGTGTGGTGAAATTGGTAGACACGCTAGACTTAGGATCTAGTGCTTCACAGCATGGGGGTTCGAGTCCCTCCACCCGCACTTTTATTCCCTCAGAGTCCAAATTTCATGCAAAGGATCTCCTTTACTACTAAAACCCATATGATTCCACTCACCGTCATCTAATTTATATTCAAAACCTAATTTAGCACCAACCCTCGAGTTATCCCTTGAGAAGAATTCAATTTGTTCAGTGTATTTACCATCAATTGTCTTATATGTCCCACCACCAGTTCCCATAAATTGTTTGGTTGTAGTATTATATGCTATCCATTGAAATCTACTACCAGAAAGAATTTTCATTGTTTTTCTTGGTCTATCAATATTTCTCATACTTTTAACTCCATCCCTAATTCTTCCGGACATAAGCCAGGCACCCTTAAGTTTTCCGGGTGTTCCATCATCAATTTTAGTCCAAATTTCTCCTGTACTTATAATCTTCATTTTATTTTCTTTTAGCTCTATTTTTGAGGTAATAGTCAATCCAACCCTTTCAGGATTTTTAGAATCAAATTCAATTTTTTGAGTTAATAAATTGCCATTAATGTACCACGATCCTCCATTAGTCGAAATAAATTTTCCATTAATATTATTGTACACGGTAGAGGAGTTGAAACCATTTGAAAAAATCGCAACATGCTTATCATTTGTACCTTCAGAATTTGTTTTATATTTTTCCCAAGCACCGTTAATTGACTGAGAATTTAAAAATTGTGAGACTATCAGTAATATAATCAAGAGTATTTTAATCATTTTTAATCGATTTAATAATTTGATTTATTGATACTAAGTTATCATTAATAAATTTACTATTAATTATTTGTATTTTATTTCTTTTCTTTTCATTAAAAATAAGTTCATTTACTATTGCATGAAATTCTTTTGAGTTTTTTATACTGAATCCTCCTTTTAAGTTTATTAATACTTTTGCTTCGTTAAAAAATTTGTAATTTTTTCCAATTATAATTGGATTGCCATATATGCAAGATTCTAATATATTATGTAACCCTTTTTTTATAAATCCACCACCTATATATGAGACAGTAGCAAATTTATAAATATATTTTAGTACACCAATCGAGTCTACTAAAAGTACATTATAATGTATATTATATACATTATCACTAAGTAAATTGACTTTGTTTCCCAATTTATTTTTTATTCTTTCTATATTTTTTTTGCTTACCATATGTGGCGCTATTATATACTTAATATTCTCTACCTTATTTTCTTTTATATAATTAATTATTATTTCTTCATCCTTTTCCCATGTACTTCCACATACAATGCATTTATGCCCCTTCAAATAATCGTATAACTTATCATTTTCATAAACTTCATCCTTTTGTAATAAAGCTCTATTAAATTTTAAATTTCCAGAATATTCTACATTATTTAATCCCAATCTTTTCATATTCACCATATCAGTCTTATCCTGTACATAAATTCTATTAAATTTTCTTATTGTACTGGACAGAATTTTACTAGTAACCTTATTAAAGTTATAGTTTACTAAATAAGTTTTAATTTTCCTTTTCTTTAACTCTTTTATATAGTTAGGCCAAATTTCCTGCTTTATGAATATTGTAATATTTGGATTTATTATTCTTATAAATTCTTTAGCATTATACTTTGTGTCTATCGGCAAATAATATGTATAACTTATTTCTTTTATTCTTTTCTTTAGTTTAAATCCCGACTCCGAAAAGAATGTTAAAATAATTTTCTCATTAAAATTCTTTTTAATTTCTTTTATCAATGGTATTGCTAATTCATATTCCCCAAGTGATGATGTATGGATCCAAATATGTTTTTTTGTTGTATCTATCTCCCTACTTATTTTACTTATCAAGTTTAATCTTACCAATAAAAAACTTTTTATTTTTTTAGAGAAAATAGACAATGTGGGTAGTAGAATATTTTTAAAAATTCCTATTAATATATTATAAGCAATATTCATTCTTGACTAAAGTAACACATTTAGAAATATCATATCTAGAAAAATTTTGTTCAATCTCAAAATTGAAATGAGAGAACAAATTAATATGTACAATACTATTAAGTTTTAATCAGGTTGTTTCTACAACGATGTCTCTATTTATTTTTCTAATTAATCCACACAAAACTTTACCAGGACCTATTTCTGTAAATTTTTTGGCCCCCAGATTAATCATATTAACGATGGACTCAGACCACCTTACAGGTGAAACCATTTGATCGATTAAATTTGTTTTAATTTCATTTTTATCTGTGACCGCCTTTGCAGTTACATTTTGAAAAATCGGACAAACAGGATTGTTGAATTCAATAGTGTCAATAAATTCTTTAAGCTCTTTTTTTGCATCATCCATTAATTTTGAGTGAAAAGCACCATTGACTTTTAGCTGTAAACTCCTCTTAGCACCCATATTATTAAATAGCTTACAAATTTCCTCAATTCCCTCAACTTCACCAGATACAACAACTTGCCCCGGACAATTTAAATTAGCAGCTACTACATATTTGTTAAATTTTTCACATTCATTTATAATTACTTCATTATCTAGTCCTAAAATTGCAGCCATGCTGCCTGGGTTATTATTACAAGCTTTTTGCATGGCATTTGCACGAGCGGAAACAAGCTTTAGGCCATCCTCAAACTTAATTGTTTTATTTGCTACTAGTGCAGAAAATTCACCTAAAGAATGTCCTGCTACAAAATCTGGTTTAATTTTAGAATTTAATTCTAGCAACTTTGCTATTGAATGAACAAATATTGCCGGCTGAGTTACTTTAGTTTGCTTTAAATCTTCATCAGAACCATCAAACATAATACTTGATAATGAAAAACCAAGTGTTTCATCAGCTCTATCAAATAATTCTTTAGCGTTGTTAGAATTTGTGTAAAGTTCTCTACCCATACCCCTAAATTGTGAACCTTGTCCGGGGAATACAAATACATTCATTTAATTAATTTTATCATATGTTATGAAGCTAAAATTATAATTATGATTCTCAATATCAAACATTTTTATATTCTTAACCTCTTTCCATAAGTTTTTGTCAATTTGAGGAAAGGTCGTGTCACCCTCAAAATTGTGATAAACTCTTGTAAGCTCTATTCTTTTTGCATATGTGAGTCCTATTCTATAAATCTCACCACCTCCAATAATAAATGGTTGTGGATCATCTTTACAGACTTTTAATGCATTTTCAAGAGAATCTACGACTGTTATATTTTCAGCTGTGTAATTTTTATTTCTAGTAATGACAACATTTGTTCTATTGGGTAAAGCCTTAGGCATAGATTCAAAGGTTTTTCTGCCCATGATAACATGATGCCCTTTTGTTAAATTTTTAAACCTGATTAAATCTTTGCTTAGATGCCAAATCAGTTTATTGTTATTTCCAATTACATCATTTTCAGATGCTGCAACAATAATAGTAATCATCTGATTTAGATTATTTGAATTTGAATCAGCATAAATTTTTGATTCCTTTTCAATATCCTTTTTTAAAGATCTTATCTTTTCTTGCTGAACCTTAATTAAATGACTTTTTTGAGCTGAAACCCACTTTTTTGAAATAATTCTTTTAGATACAAAGACATCAAACAAGTGGTATAGCAAGATAAAAGACCAGATTAATACAATCCAAATAGACCAGGAATAATCAAAAAATATTAAGTTCTCACCAACAGATAATGCAAGGTCGACAAATAAAATAAAACCTGAAATAAAAAGAAAAAATATAAAATGTCTATAAACATTCCTCTTTTGCCTTACTCTGTTCTGTGCATTTTCTAATAATTCTATTGTATTATCATCAATATGTGAGGTTTTATCGCTAAACATTGAATAGCAAAAGTATAAGAATAAATTTATTTTACAATCTTAGTTAGAGACTGTAAATTTAGAAACGCCAGAGTCAGAATTACTGCCTGAATTGTCCTTAGTGACTACTTTCCAATAATAAATACCAACATCTGTGATGCTTTGTGTGACCTTAGTTGTACTTATATTTGATTGAACCTTAGTTGTAGGAGGGTTTGATGTTCCAAGATATAGATCATAAGTTAGGGTATCTCCAGCATCTACATCACTACCAGACCACTCAAATTCAATATTACCGGGACTAACTGTCGACTCAGATACAGGCTTTTTTAGATCTGCTGGAAAAGGTGCATAGTTTGAGGTTTGCTCACCTTTAAGATAAAATTTCCATTTTTCACTTTCAGCTGTATCACTTGTAGAATTTGAAGATGAAACAATATACCATGAATAAGGTTGACCCTTTTCTAATTGTATTGTTATGGTAGTCGATGAAGTACTTTGCGAAATAACAGATTGATTTAGTAGATTTTTGATATTTATAGTGTAGGTATCAGTATATTGAGATGAATTCCATCTAAACTCAACATTTTCACCATCTAGACATTCCGTATTATTTGCAGGGGAAATTAGACCTGAGGCAGTAGGTGGATTTACAGGGTCAGGTGGATCTACATCACCACCACCACCATCATCTTTTCCTCCACAAGAAATCAT
>CABZTM010000006.1:0-59669 GCA_902528705.1 uncultured Bacteroidota bacterium
ATCTAAAGCCCTAAAGAGGATTAAGGAATCACATGCAAATGTTAAAAGATTCAAAGATTACAGAGTGATGTTTGATAAAATGCAAAACTTGATTGATGCTGTAATCATCAGTACACCTGACCATACTCATTTTCATGCTGCTATTACAGCAATGGAGCTTGGAATACATGTTTGTATTGAAAAACCACTAGCTCATAACGTTTGGCAATGCAGAACACTCAAAAAAGCAGCTAATCATTATGGTATAATATCTCAAATGGCCAATCAAGGTCACACAACAAATGGTATAAGACAAGTAAAAGAGTGGTATGAGGCAGGAATTTTAGGTGAAGTTCGAGAAGTTCACGCTTGGTTTGGTGAATTTAATTTTAAGCCTGGTCACTGGTGGGATAAGCCAAGTGAATTTCCACCAAAAAAACAAACTATTCCAAAAACCTTAGATTGGAATCTCTGGTTAGGACCTTCAAAAAATAGAAATTATAATAAAGTTTATGTTCCCAAATCATGGAGAGGTTTTTTCGATTTTGGTAATGGTCAATTGGGTGATTGGTCATGCCATACTTTAGATGCTCCCTTTTGGGCTTTAAATTTAGGAATGCCCACTTCGGTATTTGGTAACGTACCTGAACCAAGAGCAAAAGAAAATTTTGTTGCTGATAAATCAACTGTTGAATTTACATTTCCTGCAAATAATGATCGAAAATCTGTAAAACTAAAATGGTATGAGGGTGGTTTTAAGCCAAATTTTGGTGATGATTTTCCTCTGAAAAATGTACCAAATTTGGGAATGGTAATGATTGGATCGAAAAATTCATTGATTACAGGTGGACGTCCAAACAATCCTAGATTGCTGGTAAGTGAAGAAGAGTGGATTGAATTTAAAAAAAACCCACCCAAGCAAAAAATACCTAGGTTAAAATCAGGAGATGAAACTCCTATTCAAGAATGGATTGATGGAATAAAAAACAATTTTTTGCCTGAATCAAATTTTAATTATAGTGCGGAGTTAACAGAGATGGCGCTTATAGGGGTTTTATCTCAAAGATTTAGTGGGAAAATAGATTATGATGCTGAAAAAATGCAAATTATAAACAGACCAGAACTAAATAAATTTTTAAGAGAGGAAGCAAGGGATGGCTGGAAAGTATCAACTTTTTATAATTCGCTGAAATAAGATTCAACTCTATCAATTGCATTTAACCTGATATCCTCCCAAAATAAATTTATATCTCCTTTGTGATAATCCTTAAGAAAAGAGAATAAAATGGTTTTTAAGATATTCACCCTGGGCATCTTAATGAAAATTGCGTAATCCGTATATTCAATCTTTACAGATTTTTTATAAACTTTTTCATTGACAAAATATAGACCTTTGTGGCTTTTATAATTTGATGTTTCACTGTCATCCCATAAAACAGGGTTGGAAACCTGACTGCCTTCTAACCAGTCAAGGGGAATAGTTAGATCGTATTTTTTATAGTTTTTCAAAATTTTAAATGTATTCCAAGTTAAATATCCACCTGTTTCGAGGGGATCTTTCATTAATTCTAGTTCAAAGAAATCTTCATCAGTGATTTTCGTACCTGGTAAATAAGCGGCAATCAATTTGTTCTGTAATTCTTTCCCGTCAAAAAAATCCTTTAGAAGCATAACCGCATGTGCAGCTCCCTGACTGTGCCCAGCAATAATTATTGGCCTTCCTTTATTGTGTTTATTCATATATATTAAAAATGCTTCCTTAATATCTTTATAAGCTAGCTCAAATGTTTTTTCTCCACCAAATTCCCAGTACCTATCATCAAAAACTCTAAAATGTGCTTGCCTGTAATTAGGTGAATAAAGATTTCCTGCATCCAACCATGCAGTAGCTTGAAATTTAATGGTTGAGTTGATTAGATAATTCCTAAATTCTTCATCATAAACATCAGAATTCCAATTTTCATTTTTCTTATCTGAGAACAATGTAGGTGCTATAAAAAATACATCAGCATTTTTACTGCCATCATTTTCTGTCAAGAAGGGTAATTTTTCTTTTTGATAAGGATGAACAAGCCATGAATCAAGATTATTATAGTTTGGCTCATTCGACGGCTTGTAATCATCGTGATTAGTAGATTTATAAACAATTTCATTATTTGACTCTTTTAATAAACCACAGGAACAAAAAAAGACCGTAAATAAAATAATTATGTGAAATTTTATAATTTTAGCTGACATTCAAAATATTATTCAAATATGATCAAATTCAAGACCAATTTTAATGCGTTCTTTCTTTTTTTATCAATACTATTAATTTTTTGTTCATGTTCAAGTACAGAACAAAAAATTTATTTAAAAAAAATTGAAGGCTCACCAGCATATGAAAATTCTTCATTAACTATCGAGGAAATAACAGGCGATGGAGAAAATTTTACATTTTCTTTCAATATCAATAACTATGAACTTGGAACGCAAACTGTGAATGAGTTTGATTATAATTTAGCAAATTCTGCAAAAGGTCAACATATACATTTTATAGTCAACAATGGTCCTTATTCTGCTCATTATAGTGATGAAGTTTTGGCAAAAATTGAGGATAAAAATAGTATTATTCTTGCTTTTTTATCAAGATCTCATCATGAATCAGTGAAAAATCCTAATGCCTATATACTAAAACAGTTAGGAGAAGGTAATAATGTAAATTTGGAAAATGAGTTTATTTTCTACAGTAGACCAAAAGGAACATACAAGGGGGCCGATACGGAAAAATTATTGCTTGATTTTTATTTAGTAAATACTGATTTAGGTCCGGAGGGCAACAAAGTAAAAATATCAATTAGACAAAATGATAAAACTCATGATTTTTTAGTTGATGAATGGACACCATTTTATATTGAAGGTTTAGATAAAGGGAAAGTTTTTATCACACTTGAACTATTGGATAATGATGGTGAATTAATTGAAACTCCGTTTAATCCATCAAGCAGAACAGTCGTTTTGGAGTAAACTAGTTTAAAATCTTCTCTTAGTATTATTTTTTTCCAATTCTTTAATCTGATCTAAAGACAAAACTTTTAAAAATGATTCGTGCTGCTCAATGGCATACTCTATCTTTTTAATAATTTCATCCACTGTTTCTCTATCATAGTCTATATCCATTGGTTTTTTTATCTCCATAGATTGTAATATGTCTTTCTTTTTAACCCTCAACCCCTTTTTGTCAAAAGATCTTCTAAAACCATCAATTACAATAGGTACGACAATGGGTTTAAATGTTTTTATAATGTGAGCAGTACCTTTTCTGATGGGTTTAAATGGTGTTGTTGTTCCTTGTGGAAAAGTTATTACCCATCCATCATTGAGTGCTTTACCGATATTTGATATATCTGATAAATTTACCTTTCTATTAACATCCTGACCTCTTTCCCTCCATGTTCTTTCAATCGAAACAGCACCAGCGTATGCCATAATTCTAGGCAATAATCCAGATTTCATTGTTTCTTTGGCAGCAATAAAATATATCTCAAGCTTGGGATGCCATATGTAACCAAGGTTTTTAATTGAATCAACCCTGCCACTTAAACTCGCATTAAAGACATGAAACATTGCTACCACATCAGCAAAGTAGGTTTGATGATTTGAAACAAATAGAACGTTGTTTTTAGGTAAATTCTTTATGTGGTGAGAACCTTCTATTTTTAATTGATTAAAACCACGATACCTTCTATGTGTAAATAGTCCGAATAGACGAATAAGCCACTTCTTTATGTATACGTTATGGCCAAAGGGATTTTTTCTAAAAATTAACAATACTTTAATTTTCGGTCAAATATATAGGTTTTTACAATCACAAATAATTATAAAATAATATGTTTATTATTTTTAAATTTTAAATATGAAATTTTTTAGAGTTTTTTTAACCACATTCTTGGTATTTCATTTTTCGTGTGAAAACAAGCCTAAGGAAAACAATAAAGTTGTATTGCCAAAAAAAATTGAGAAAATAACGGAAGAGCCTAAATTAGTCGAAAAGAAATTTATTTTAAATGATAAAAATGCAATTCCTTTTTTTTATGAATACGGAATAAATAATGAGGAGAAAAATGTTAGAATCATAACAAATTATGGAAACATTGAACTCGAGCTTTTTGAAGAGACTCCTTACCATCGTGCTAATTTTATTTTTTTAACAAAAGAAAAATATTTTGATGGTACTTATTTTCACAGAGTTGTGAAAGACTTTATCATTCAAGGTGGTAATTCAGATTCTTATGATGTTTCTAAAAGGAGGCAAAAAATCGGAAGGTATTTACTTCCACCAGATACAAAAAAAGGTTTTAAACACCATAGAGGAATACTTTCAGTTCCTAGTAGCGATATTGACAATCCATATAAATTAGCATCACCCTATGAGTTTTTTATTGTTGTGGATAGAAACGGAGCATACCATTTAGATAAAAACTATACACCATTTGGTAAAGTTGTTAAAGGAATGGATGTTGTCGACAAAATTTCTGATCTAAAAACTGATAAAAGAGAATGGCCTATTGATAATGTTAAAATTAAAGTTGAGATTATAGATTAATTAAAATCTTTAATTTTTATTCTTTGAGCTTAAAACTCCACTCATAAACAAATTCTGAAACAACATCTCCATTTTCATCGTAGCCTGTTGATTTTAATTTTATTTTGTCTGTGGTTTTATTTTTTGATAGGCTTGATAAGGTTTTTTTTACTGCGCTTACTTGGTCACATTCGAATCGAATCAAGCCTTTCGCTTTTTTTAAAAACTTTGATTCATTTGAAATAACTAGCATAGATATTTTGAGTTTATTTTTATTTGCAAAATCAATTATGGCCAAACCAGTCGCTAACTCTGATGCCATACCTTGTACTGCCCAATAAAGCGACTTAAAAGGATTACTATTAAACCAATTGTGCCTTACGGAAATAATACATTTTTTATCATTTAAATCCCTAACTCTGACTCCACAGAGCCATGCAGATGGCAAATATTTAAACAAGAATGAGTTGTACTTAAACATGACTAAAGACCTAGAGATGCAAGATATCTCTCGGCATCTAATGCAGCCATACATCCAGTTCCTGCGGCAGTTACTGCTTGTCTGTAGTCTTTGTCTTGAACATCTCCAGACGCAAAAACACCAGGTATGTTTGTTTTTGTTGACTTTCCATGGGTTAAAATATAGCCTGTATCATCCATATCTAATTGACCTTTGAAAATATCGGTATTTGGTTTGTGACCAATAGCTACAAAGAAACCAGTTATATCAATAATATCTGTTTTTTTTGTCTTATTATTTACAACTTTGATTCCTTCTACAACATTATCACCCAAAACTTCAACAACTTCAGAATTATATCTGAGTTCAATATTCTTTTTTGAATTGACTCGATGCTGCATTGCTTTTGAAGCCCTCATTACATCTCTTCTGACAAGCATCGTTACTTTTGAGCAAATGTTAGCTAAGTATGTTGCTTCCTCTGCAGCAGTATCTCCACCACCAACAATAGCAACTTCTTGGTCTTTGTAAAAAAATCCATCACAAACTGCACATGCAGAAACTCCGCCACCAATTAGTTTTTGCTCACTTTCAAGACCTAAATATTTTGCACTTGCTCCAGTAGAGATAATAACGGTTTTTGCAAAAATTTTTTTTTCATGATTTATGATTATCTCATGGTTTTTTTTCTGGTCCTTGCTTAAAATAACCTTAGTTGCTTCGCCAATTCTAACATCTGTTCCAAATCGTTCAGCCTGAGCCTTTAATTCTTCCATCATTTTTGGGCCATCTACTCCATTTGGATATCCTGGAAAATTATCTACCTCAGTAGTAGTTGTTAGTTGCCCACCAGGTTCCATACCAGTATATAAAACTGGCTTTAAATCTGCTCTGGACGCATAAATTGCAGCAGTGTATCCAGCAGGGCCAGAACCAATGATAAGTGTTTTAATTATATCGGTTGACATTAAGTCAAAATTAATACAAAAATTTGTGTTTGAGGTTAATGTAAAGAGTTTTATATTAGCACCCATTTTCGGGGTGTAGCGTAGCCCGGTTATCGCGCCGCGTTTGGGACGCGGAGGTCGTAGGTTCGAATCCTGCCACCCCGACAAAACTTATGACCAATTAGTTAATCTTAATTAATTGGTTTTTTTTTCAAAATAAATAATTTTGTATTTGTGAATTGGAATTGCAAATCCACATGGAAACAATCAAAAAAAAATACTCTTTGGTGTTTATTAGGTTGTTCAATTGGAGATTTTGGAACAATTTTTTACTTCCAAAATGTAGAACATACATGGTCAAATTTTGAGGTTATGGGCTTAGCAATTATAAACGGTCTGATAACATCAGTAGTTTTAGAAACTATAATCCTTTTGAAACAGATGAGTTTTTATTCATCATTAAAAACAGCTTTTGGTATGTCTTTCATTTCAATGATTGCAATGGAAATTTCTATGAATGTTACTGATTTATTTTTGACTGGTGGTGCTATCCTAACATGGTGGGTTATTCCCATAATGTTAGGAGTTGGATTTTATACACCCCTGCCTTATAATTATTGGAGACTGAAAAAATATAATGTTAGCTGTCATTGAGGTATATTTGCTAACTATTCGGGATGTGGCGCAGTCTGGTAGCGTACACGCATGGGGTGCGTGGGGTCGCAAGTTCAAATCTTGTCATCCCGACTTTTTAATTAACAATATGAAAAAAATTATATTACTGCTTTTAATTATAAATTTTTCTTGCGCTCAAGAAGATTCAACAATTAATGAACCTAAGAACAAGATATATGAGCTTGAACTTATTCACCCAACAAAAAACATTCCATGGAGTATAGAGTTTATTGATGAAAAAACAATTATTTACACAGAAAAAAGAGGGAATATTTTTATTGTCAATGATGATAATATTGTTGAAGTTAAGGGAATACCTTCCATTTATGAGAGAGGTCAAGGTGGTCTAATGGATATTGAGCTTCATCCTGATTTTAAAGAAAATAATCTGATTTTTCTTTCATACGCATCTGGAGATAGGGAAAGCGGAGGAAATACTGCAATTGCAAGTGCAAATCTTATCGATGGTAAACTTATTAACCTAAAAGTCTTATACAAGGGAGAGGAAAATACAACAAGAGGTCAACATTTTGGATCAAGAATACAATTAGATAATGATGGTTTCTTATATTTTACGATTGGTGATCGAGGAAATAGAGATGTAAATCCTCAGGACTTGAAGAAAGATGGTGGAAAAGTTTACAGAATTAACATCGATGGATCAATTCCTGAAGATAACCCGTTTTTTAATGAGCTAGATACAAAAAAGGCTATTTATTCTTATGGCCACAGAAATCCACAAGGAATATTCCTTCACCCAGAAACTGGGAAAATTTGGACAAACGAACATGGCCCTAGAGGTGGTGATGAAATAAACATTATTTCTGCAGGTAAAAATTATGGATGGCCCAAAATAACCTATGGTATTAATTATGTTGGGACAACCATTACAAAAAATAAGTCACTGCCCGGTCTAGAACAACCACTCTATTATTGGGTACCATCAATAGCCCCAAGTAGCTTTGAATTTGTTTGGAGTGAAAATTACGAAAATTGGAAAGGAAGTTTACTTGCTGGTTCTTTAAAATATATGTATTTAGAGAGACTTGAATTGAAGGATGGAAAAGTTTCATACCGAGAAAAAATTGCAAAAAATGTTGGCAGAGTTAGAGATGTTAAACTAAGTCCAAAAGGCTTAATTTACATAGCAGTTGAAAATAAAGGAATATTCAGGCTAAATCCAATAACTGAATAATGATTGTTATTGGCATTTGTGGGGGAACAGGTTCCGGTAAGTCATTTTTATCCAAAAGAATAATAAAAAAATTTAATAAGTATAAAGTTGAGTACCTATGCCTTGATTCTTATTATAAAGATTATTCTGATCTAAGTTTTTCAAAAAGGTGTGGAATTAATTTTGATCATCCTGATTCAATCGATTTTGAATTATTTTATCAACATTTAAAAATACTCAAAGATGGTGATGGTATAAACAGTCCTATTTACTCATATAAAACTCATAAAAGATTGTCAAAAAATAATAGAATTAATGTTTGTGATATTCTGATAGTTGATGGAATTTACGTTTTGTTAAAAAAAAATGTTAGAAAACTCTTTGATTTAGCCATATTTTTGGATGTGAAACTAGAAGTCAGGAAGAAACGCAGAATAAACAGAGATATTATTGAAAGGTCTAGAACTAAAAATGAAGTTGAAAATAGGTTTGAAAAAATGATTATTCCAATGCATAAAAAATTTGTTGAAACAACAAAAAAATATGCTGACCTAATAATAAAAAAAAATTATTCGTTTAAATCCATAGCTTCCAGACTTGAAGTATTAATAAATGAAGTTTATTGAAATTATAAAAAATTCTAAATTTTTTAAGTTTTTTAGTAATATATACATTTTGATAACTACTATTTTTTTGATATGGATCATTTTCATTGATTCAAATTCACTTGCAGTAAATATGAAGCTAAAATCACAAATTAATGAACTTGAAAATAAAATCAAACATCTTCAAAATGAAATTAATCAAGATCAGAAACTTATATCTAATTTGAAGAACTTAGATAGTTTGGAAAAATATGGACGAGAAAAACATTTTATGAAAAAACAAAATGAAGAAATATATATCATAGAAATAGAGGATTGATGAGTAAAATTATTTCTGTATCTAATCAAAAAGGTGGGGTTGGTAAAACTACGACAGCATTGAGCTTGTCTGCTGCATTGGGTGTACTTGAAAAAAAAGTTTTATTAATTGATATGGATCCTCAATCAAATGCAACATCTGGTTTAGGTATAGATGCCAATGAAGCAAATTTATCTTCGTACGATCTTATTAATGGCAATTCTAAGCCTTCCAAACTAATAATTCAAACGAGTAGTCCAAACCTAGATATTATACCTGCTAAGATTGATTTAGTTGGACTTGAAATTGAGATAATTAGCAAATCTGACAGAGAATATTTACTTAAAAATGCTTTAAAAAGTATTAAAAAAAAATATGATTTTATTATAATAGATTGTCCACCATCACTTGGATTAATAACATTAAATGCTTTGACTTGCTCTAATTCAGTAATAATTCCTATTCAATGTGAATATTTTGCCCTAGAGGGGCTGGGTAAGCTTTTAAATACAATAAAAGGAGTTCAAAAAGTTCATAACCCTGGTTTATCTTTGGAGGGTATTTTATTAACCATGTTTGATTCAAGACTTAGGCTATCAAACCAAGTTAAAGAAGATGTTAGGAAACATTTTGGCAATGTAGTTTTCAATACAATAATCCCCAGGAATGTTAGTTTGGGTGAGGCACCAAGTCATGGTGAAAGTATTTTGGTATACAATGCTACAAGTAAGGGATCAAAAAGTTATTTAAAGTTTGCACAAGAAATAGTAAATTTAAATTAATATGGCAAAGGCTTATAAAAAGAGAAGTTTAGGAAGAGGACTATCATCAATTCTTAACGATGATGAAAACAACATACTCGATCAAAAAAAAAATAAACTTTTCAATGAAATTGAAATAGAGCTAATCGATGTAAATCCTTTTCAGCCAAGAACAAATTTCAACAGTATCGATTTAGAAGAACTTAGTTCATCAATTGATAAGTTAGGATTGATTCAACCAATTACAATAAAAAAGAATGATGGTAGGTTTACATTGATTTCTGGTGAAAGAAGATTAAGAGCATTCCAAAAATTATCAAAGAAATCCATCCCAGCCTACATTCGAACAGCAAATGATCAAGAATCATTAGAAATGGCACTTGTAGAAAATATTCAAAGAAAAAATCTAGATCCAATTGAAATTGCCATCTCATATAGCAGACTTACCGAGGAATTAAAAATCTCTCATGAAGAGATGAGTAATAGAGTAGGAAAAGATAGAACAACAATTACAAATTATATTCGACTATTAAAGCTTGATCCTATTATACAAAGTGGACTGAGAGATAATTTTATTTCGATGGGTCATGGAAGGGCTTTGATAAATATTAAATCTTTTGCAGAACAAATAATTGTTTATGAAAAAATTGTAAAAAAATCATTATCTGTAAGAGAAACTGAAAAGCTTGTTTCTCAAACAAAGGGAAGAAAGTCAATAATTAAAAAACCAATATCAAAATACTATTCAGATATTAAAGATCAGATTCAAAAAAACTTTGAAACCAAAGTAAAGTTTAATTTTAATAAAAAAACAAAATCAGTAAACTTCGATTTTCAAAGTGAAGAGAAACTTAAAAGTTTTTTAAAACAATTAAATGAAAAATAATTTTATAATTATCATTCTTTTAAATTTTTCTTTGATTACAATAGCTCAAGATCAACTAAATAAAAAAAATATAAATATTCTGAGACCATCAAAAGCAGCATTTTACTCCGCTGTTTTCCCCGGTCTTGGTCAAGTTTACAATAGAAAAGCTTGGAAAGTTCCAATAGTTTTTTCTGCTATTGGAATTTCTGGTTATGCATATGACTTTAACAAGAAAAAATATTTTTCTTACAGAAACGCATATAAAAGAAGACTAGCAGGATTTAGTGATGATGAATTTCAAGGTTTAATCCTAAATAATGAAAGACTGCTAGATGGTCAAGATTTTTACAGAAAAAATAAGGATTTATCAATGGTTTTTTTAGTTGGATTTTATTTTTTGAATATTTTAGATGCAAATATTGATGCCCACTTACTAGACTATAATGTGGATGAAAATCTAAGTTTTCAACCATCCATATTAGATTTATCAGGTGAAATTGGCCCATCTATAGGAATTAAAATAAATTATATTTTTAAATGAAAATCTGCATCATTGGTTATGGTAAAATGGGTAAAATGGTTGAGAAGATTGCCAAATCAAAAGGACACTCAATAAGTCAATTGATCGATTCTCCAAATGAAGAGGTTGAAGAACACTCTGATATTGCAATTATATTTTCGACGCCTAAAAGTGCATACTCAAATATTATTAAATGTTTTGAAAAAAAAATACCTGTAGTTTGTGGAACTACAGGCTGGCTAAATGATATTGAAAAAGTTAAGAGCTATTGCAAAGCAAATAAATCTACCTTTTTATTTTCCCCAAATTTCAGTCTCGGTGTAAATCTTTTTTTCAAAATTAATAACTCAATTAGTAAAATCATGAGTCACCATGATGAATTCAATTCAAAAATCAATGAAATTCATCATACTTCCAAAATTGACTCTCCCAGTGGAACTGCTATAAAAATTAAAGAGGATATTGATTCAATACAAAAAAAAGATACACCAATTGAATCCAAAAGAATTGGATCAAACAAGGGAACTCACGAGATAATTTATGAGTCCATGTCCGACACTATAAAACTTTCACATACTGCAAAAAACAGGGACAGTTTTGCAATGGGATCGATTCTTTGTGCTGAATGGCTTATTAATAAAAATGGCTACTATGAAATGGATGATTTTTTAAATGATTTTTCATGAGTTGGTTGGGTTGGTTTTTATTTTTCATTTTAATTCAAATCGTTCATGGATTAGGTACATATAAACTCTACAACTTAGCGGGATTCCGAAAATTATATGCATTTATCCCAATTTACAACGCTTTAATTTTAATGAAAATAATTCATCGTCCTTGGTGGTGGGTAATTTTATTATTCATACCTATTGTTAACACCCTCATGTTCCCAATCATTTGGATTGAGATTTGTAAAAATTTTGGAAAGAAATCATGGATATCAAGTTTTCTTGCTGTAATAACTTTCGGCCTTTACATTTACTCAATAAATTTTTCAAAATCAACAATTAGAGAAAGTCTATCGAGACTTGAAAGAACAGAATCAACAATCGGTTCAATCGTTTTTGCCATCATACTTGCAACCATTGTTCACACATATTTTATTCAACCTTTTATTATCCCAACTGGATCTCTTGAAAAAACCCTATTAGTTGGTGATTTTTTATTTGTTAGTAAATATCATTACGGAGCAAGAGTACCAAAAACTGTTGCTGCCTTTCCAATGGTACACGACACGATTGTGGGTACAGGAATAAGATCATATCTAAACAAGCCTCAATTACCCTACCTAAGAATCCCTGCAATAAAAAAAATTGAAAGAAATGATCTAGTTACATTCAATTGGCCAGCTGATACAGTACGAAAGTTTTTTGTTAAAGAGGCAGGTGTCATAAAGCCCATTGATAAAAAATCAAATTATGTAAAAAGATGTGTAGCGATTCCTGGCGATAAATTGGAAATTATTGATGGTATACTTTTTATTAATAGTGAACCAAGTATACTTCCACAAAGAGCTAAACCCTTATTCAATTATAAAATAGAGAGTGTGAGCGGAATATCAACTAAGGATTTAGTAAGAGAAAAAATTAATGGGTTTAGCAGAAAATTCAAAATTTCTGGAATAAATAGTAATCAACAATTTGAAGCAATAAGACCTTATGTCTCGGGTTTAATAAATTCAGATATTAATAATTTTAGAGTTTCAACTGGATTCAAAGGAATACCATCGAAAATAATAGCTGAAAATAGATTAAGAGTTACTGAAATAAAAGAGTTAGAAAAAACTATTTCAATTACTAATGAAGAATATAATATTTTAAAGAATAAAAATATTTTTGACACTATTTATAGAATTTTTAAAACCAAGAAATCATATAATACTAGTTTTTTTCCAAATGATATTAAATATGATTGGAATGAAGATAATTTTGGTCCAATTATTATTCCAAGGAAAGATCAAGAAATTGAATTAAACAAGGAAAATCTACCTCTCTACAAAAAAATTATCAGAGATTATGAAAAAAATAAATTGGAATTAATTGATAATAAAATATTTATAAATGGCAATGAAACTGATTCTTACAAGTTTAAAATGGACTATTTCTGGATGATGGGTGATAATCGTTACAACAGTGAGGACAGTAGAGCCTGGGGATATGTTCCAGAAAATCATGTGGTTGGCCGCCCAATTTTTATTTGGATGAGCATTGATGGGATTAATGATGGAATTATTAATTGGAAAATACGATGGAACCGTGTGTTTACAACAATTCATGAAGATGGTGAACCAAGATCTTATTTGATTCATTTCATAGTTTTTTGCATAATAAGTTGGATTGCGAATAAATTTTTTATTTCGAAAAATAAAAAATGAAATCAATTTTATTACCGACTTATTTTCCTTCACTGTTATTTTGGAAAATAATTTTAAAAAATAATTTTTTATGGATGAAAAACTCTTATTACAAAAAACAAACACTTCGAAATAGAATGTTCATTCATGGAGCAAATGGGAAATTAATGCTTTCAATTCCAATACGCCATAGTGGTATAAACCAAAAAAGGTTCTATGATGATGTTTCAATGGATTCATCATCTGATTGGAAAAAAAATCATTTTAAATCAATAAAAATAGCATATCAATCATCTCCTTATTTTGAGTTTTATGAGGAAGATTTGAAGAACTTTTATCAAATTGAAACTAGTAACCTATATAATTTTAATTTAAAATCAGTTGAATTAGTTTTAAAATGGTTAGAGATGGGCACTAACAATCGAACCATTGATTTTAATATTGAAATTTATAAACAAAGTAAAAATATTAGAGAGATCGATAATAGGGAAATTAAAAAAAAATCGAATATCAAGTATATTCAAACTTTCGAGGATAAAAATGGATTTATTGATGGTTTAAGCATTTTGGATATGATTTTTAATTGTGGTCCAAAAACTAAAGATTATATAAAGGCAGGTCTATAAGCCGGATTCTGTCAAGCCTTATCATCTATCTTGGTCTAGTATTACTACTAAACTCTAGCCGCCTACCCTTCAACATCGGACGAGCAACCCTCAAACGTTGATTTACTTGGCGTTACACCTTGTAGAGTTTACACGATTCCACTACAGCCAAACTGTACATACTTTCTGTTGCACTATTCCTACTACAAATTATAGCGACGGGTGTTACCCGCTACAAAGCTCTTTGGTGTCCGGACTTTCCTCTTATAAAAAGCGATAAGGAGACCTGCCAGTTCAAAAGTAATATATTTTGAAAAAAATAATGAAAAATTAATAGTCTAATCTATATTTGTAATGATCATGGAATACAAAGTGTCGGCCCTAAAATATAGACCTGATGAATTCGATAAAGTAATAGGCCAAAATCATGTTACTGATACTTTAAAAAACTCTATAAAAGAAAATAAGATTCCATCTGCTATTTTATTTTGCGGACCTAAGGGAGTAGGCAAAACAACTTGTGCCAGAATATATGCAAAAGAAATTAATAAAGATTCTATTGAATTAGAAAAATATGATCATGCCTTCAACATATTTGAGCTTGATGCTGCATCAAACAGAAAAATTGATGATATAAGAGATTTACTTGAAAAAGTTAAAATACCTCCACAAATTGGAAAATATAAGGTTTATATAATTGATGAAGTTCATATGTTGACAAAAGAGGCTGAAAATGCATTTCTAAAAACTTTGGAGGAACCTCCATCACACATTGTTTTCATTTTAGCTACAACAGAAAAAAATAAAATTTTACCAACTATTTTGTCACGATGTCAAATTTATGATTTTAAAAAAATCTCTGATCAAGACAGTAAAAATTACATAGAAGAAATTATAAAATCTGAGGGATATAAATATGAACCGAAAGCAATATCTATCATTGCTAAAAAAGCTTTTGGATCACTAAGAGATTCACTAACAATATTAGACAGGGTCATAAACTACACCAATGGTAATATTACATTAGAGATGACATCTCAGATTTTAAATGTTCTTGACACGGATACTTATTTAAAATTTTCTGAATTAATCTTAAAATCTAATGTAAACGAGGCTATTATATGTTTTAATGAACTTTCGGATAAAGGATTTGGCGAAAAAGATTTCTTAGAGGGTCTTGCTCAACATTTTAGAGACCTAGTCGTTGCAAAAGCATTCAACTCATCTAACTTAAATTATGAAGAGTATGAATTTGAAAAAGTTTTAACTCAATCAAATCTCATCGGACAAAATTTACTTATTGAAATAATAGAAATTATCGAAAGTTCAATAATAAATTTAACAAATTTTGAAAATAAAAAATTAGTTGTTGAAATATTACTAATGAAGATATGTAATAAAAATAAATCTCAGAATTCATTAGTTCCAAAAAAAAAAAATAAAATTCTAAATACAGAATTATCAAAAAGCTCTGAAAAAAAGTTGTTTGATGAGAATAGCCAAGAAGAAGAAAAAAAAATTAGTAAAATTAAACTTACTGAATCTACTAACAAAAAAGGCATTGAAGATATAAAGAATATTTCTGCACTTTCAATATCAAGTTTAAAACTAAAAAAACTCGCAAAAGAAGAAAAAGATTTTATTGAAGCTGAAAAGAAGAAATCAACTGATGAATTTTATATGAGTGACCTAAAAAATAAGATTGATTTATACTCAAAGAAGATCAATGAAATGGGCAAAAAAAGCCTCTCAAGTATTATTTTAATAAATGATCCTACTATTGAAAAAAACTCTATTACTTTTACTTTACCCTCAAAAGCAAGTTTAAATGAGTTTGAAATTGAGAAAGAAAATTTTACAAAATTTTTAAGGACTGAGCTTAATAACTATGAAATAAAAATTCTATCGAAGATTGAAGAGAAAAAAAATCAAGAATATTATTCTTCTCCAACTGAAAAATTAGCAAAGTTGGTGGAAATAAATCCACTAGTTGGAAAGTTTAAAGATGATTTAAAATTGGATTTGTAATTATTTTATAAGTTCATTAACCATTCCGTCAGCTAATCCAATTTTTGGAACATATATATCTTTTACTTTTAATGTTTTTAAAATAAAATAATAAATTTTTCCTGCTGGAACTATAACATCCGCACGATCAGGATTAAGTTTTAAGACTGTCAGTCTCTCGTTTATAGACATACTTTCAATCTTTTTAAGTGTCTTTAAAAAGCTTTTTTTACCTAACGGTTTTGAATGTTTTGTGCCTGATATTTTGAAAATTTTATTAATATTTCCACCAATACCAACAATCTTAAGCTTTTTCAGTTCTTTTACATTTTCAGTTAGCCAGGATTCAAATTTATTCCAAGTTTTATTATTGACGCTGTCATCCAAAAGTCTAACACAACCAATTTTAAATGATTTTAAATTAAATATTTGGGCATTTTTAAAAATAATAACCTCAGTACTCCCGCCACCAACATCTACAAAGCAATAATTTTTTGATTTACCAATATGATCAGATATATCTTGTTTAGAGGTGATTTGAGCTTCTTTTTTTCCAGAAATCACATCTAATTTAATCCCTGTCTCTTCAAAAATACGTTTTATTATTTCCTGTGAATCCTTTATATTTCTAATTGCAGATGTAGCATATGCAAGGTGTAAATCTACTCCGTTGACCTCCATCAAGAGTTTAAAAGCTTTGAAGGATTTTATTAATTTTTCAACACTCGAATCAGTTAGGGTTGAATCAGAAAAAGATTCTTTACCTAATCTCAGAGGAATCCTAACAATATTATTTTTTGTACTTATTTTTTTTCCATTGATATTATAAACATTAGAAACTAACATTCTTATTGCATTTGATCCAACATCAATTGTTGCAACTCTCTTATAATTTATTTTACTTTTCAATTTTTTTTAAATAATGATTATAAACTGAGTTTTGTGCTTGTAAAGTTTCTTTTACGTTTTTTGAATACTCATTTATACGTGAAGAATTGAGTTTTCGTGATTTCGTATTATCGGACCAATAAATATCAAATATATCCAAAATCTCTTTTTTATTATCGTTATCAAGAATTGGACAAGTGACCTCAATTCTGTTTTCCAAATTTCGTGTCATCCAGTCTGCAGATGAAATATAGGTCTTATTTTTATTTCCTGAGCAAAAAATAAAAAATCTCGTATGTTCTAAGTACCTATCCACAATACTTTTGGCTTCAATATTTGCACTGTATTCCGCATTTTCTGGTATTAAACAACATATTCCTCTCACAATCATTTTAATTTTAACGCCCTCGATACTTGCCTTATATAGTTCTTCAATCATCTCATAATTAGTTATGCTGTTTAATTTAATTTTAATCCATGCTTCTCTGCCCTTTTTTGCATTTTTAATTTCATCTTTTATCAGCTTTTTGAATACAGACTTGGTTTTAAATGGAGATATAAACAACTGATTATAATTAGTTTTTTTATAGTTGATTTCTATAAAATCGAATATCTTGGAAACATCATCTAAAATCTCTTTATTTGATGTGAATAATGTTATATCGGTATAAATTTGAGCAGTTGATTCGTTAAAATTGCCAGTACTTATAAAACCATATTTCTCAAGTTTTCTCCCATTTTTCCTCTCGACAACACAAATTTTTGCATGTACTTTAAGATTTGGTAAACCAAAAACTAGCTTAATACCATTCTCCTCGAATAATTTCGCATATTTAATGTTTGCTTTTTCATCAAACCTTGCTTGAAGTTCAATTTGAACTGTAACCAACTTCCCGTTCTTAGCTGCATTAATGAGCGTATTTGCAACCATTGATAGTTTTGAAAGTCGATATATAGTTATTGAAATGGATTTAACATCAGGATCAATTGAAGCTTCAGACAAAAATCTTAAAGTGTATATGAATTTATGAAAAGGTGTATGTTGTAAAACATCATTATTTTTTATTGTTTGAAAAACACTTTCATTTTCATTAAATAGCTTGATACTTAAAGCCTTTCTTTTTGAATAAGTTAAATTAACCTTTCCAAAATCAGGAAATTTCATAAAATCACGTCTATTATGATATCTTTCTGCAGGAATAATACTATCAGTATTTTTATTTATACCCATTTTTCTAATGAGAAAACTTAATGTATCATCATGAATTGAAGAATCATATACCAATCTTACAGGTTTTCCTCTTTGTCTCTTTTTTAAACTCTGAGAAATCTTCTCGAGATAACTTTTCGAGATGTCATAAGCAAAGTCCAATTCCGCATCCCTAGTCATTTTAATATTAAAAGCAAAGATTTTTTTTGGTTTAAAAATTTTAAAAATATCAACTAAGTGATACCTAATGATATCATCAATAAAAATTACATATTTTTTATCCGATTCATCAATAACAAAAAATCTATTTAATTGTTCAGGAATTTTTATTAAAGCATACTTTATAGATACAGCTTCTATTTGAATTTTAACTATGAGAAATGAATTTGAATCTTTTAAAACTGGAAATGAGTTTGATTTATCAAAAATAATTACCTCCATTTGAGGTAAAATCTTTTCTGAAAAAAAAGAATAAATCTTATCTATTTGGGTGCTTGGTATTGTTTTTTCATCAACAAAAAAAATATTTTCTTTTTTAAGATCAGACTTTATGGAATTTAAAATTTTAGAGCTTTTATTCTGAACTTCAATAGTTTTTTTGTTAATCTCACTCAATAAATCTTTTGCTGTGAGTCCCTTATATAGTTTCCTATTTTTCTGAGGAGAAACTGCAATTCTTTTGACAGTGGCGTACCTAACTTTAAAAAACTCATCTAAATTATTAGAAAAAATCCCAATAAATCTGATTCTTTCTATTATTGGAACTCTTTTATCTTGAGCCTCTTGTAAGACTCTTTCATTGAATTCAAGCCAACTTAACTCACGATTTTTAAATTCAAACTTTTTCACCTGTACTCTTTTGGGAAGAAAAAAGAAAAATTCTTGGATTTTTCGATTTCAGCCCACAAAGATACACTAAATTCAAAAATTAACATTCCACAAGTTGGCACGTGTAAATTGAATTTATCAGAGAAATCATTTACTAAGAAATTACAGGAGTTATTGTGAGTAAAAATTAATACTGTTGAAAGGTTATTAGGCAAATTTCTAATAAATGATTTTACATTATTTCCTTGAAAGTCATACAATTTCTCAGATTTTAAACATTTCAAATCCTTTAAAAAATCACATCTATCTATAAATATTTCTGAAGTTTCGATTGTTCTTTTTGCAATACTTGTATATATTAACTCAGGCTTTAAATTTTCAGAATTAAAAATATCTGAAATTGTCACTGCATCATTAATACCTCTTGTTGATATAGGTCTATCTAGATCGGAAACATGTTTTGACCAATCAGATTTTGCATGACGAATAATGATCAGTTTTTTCAAGGACTTAATCTTTTCACTGTCCAAGCATCATTATTCGATTTAGAAAAAACAATTCTGTCGTGTAATCTATTACTTCTTCCTTGCCAAAATTCAAACTCATTTATATTTATAAAAAATCCACCCCAATTATTAGGTCTGGTAAGATTTGGTGAATTTTTCTTTATTTCATTAAACTTTTTTTCTATGTATTCCCTGCTAGGGATTTCCTTACTCTGATCAGAACTTATTGCTCCTACTTGACTATCCAAAGGTCTTGAATAAAAATAATCATCTGATTCTTTTTTGGAAATTTTAGAACATATTCCATTAATTATGATCTGTTTTTCTAATGAAGGCCAAAAAAACGATATACAAACATTATGGTTTTTTTTTATTGCATCTCCTTTTTTGCTTTCATAATTTGTAAAAAAAACTATTCCATTTTTTTTTAGCATTTTCATTAAAACCACTCTATTTCTAGGTTCATTTTTGTCATTGACCGTACTAAGGGTCATTGCATTAGGTTCATCAATTTGACTATCATCTTCAGCCATCTTTAACCAACTTTTAAACAAGACAAATGGATTTTTACCTATCTCATGGTCCAAAAGACTAGATTTTGAATAATTTTTTCTGTAGTCTGAAAAATCTTTCACGTATGTTAAAATTAATCAATTATTCTTTCAATTTCTTCAATTTCAATTATGTCTTTAGCCTCTTGAAATGTAGGAGAAAATGAAAATTTAAGTTTATCTGTATTTTCAAATTTTTCCGAGATTATGACAATTGATTTATTTTTCAAATTCACAAATGAGTTATAGATGTTCGTGTGAGATGAATTAAAATCATTGAGGTCTTGGTATTCGATAATCAAGTTTTTAGAAAATTGGAAAATAAAAGGCTTAAAATCTTCTTTTTCCAAACCCTTTTTTATAGATATGACTTCAAAATTTAAACTCATAATTTTGATGCTAGCAGATATAAAACTGCCATCCTGACTGCAACACCATTTTCAACTTGATCTAATATCACAGTTCTTCCAGTGTCAATTAAATCAGTTGAAAGTTCAACACCACGATTTATTGGTCCAGGGTGAGTTATTATAATATCCTTTTCGAGTTGACTTAATTTATTAAGATTTAATCCAAACTGTTTGGCGTACTCGCGGGTTGATGGAAAATAACTTTGATTCATTCTTTCGTTTTGAACTCTTAACATACTAGCTACATGACACCATTTTAAACCATTATCAAATGATGGTTCGTATTCAACACCCAAGCTTTCAATATATTTTGGAATTAATGATAGTGGTCCACAAACCTTTACATTAGCTCCAAGCTTTTTGAAAAGAAGAATATTAGATAGAGCTACCCTTGAGTGAAGAACATCACCAACTATTAAAATATTTTTATTTGAAAATTCCTTAAGTTTTGATTTTAATGTAAAAGCATCTAAAAGTGCTTGAGTTGGGTGTTCATGACAACCATCACCTGCATTAATTATACATGATTTAACATTTTTAGATAAAAAAACACTTGCTCCGGGGCTTGGATGTCTAATAACAATCATATCAACCTTCATTGATAAAATATTATTTACTGTATCTGTTAATGTTTCTCCTTTTTTGATCGATGATCCTGTTGAATTAAAGTTCACAACATCGGCTGATAATCTCTTCTGCGCTAATTCAAATGAAATTTTGGTTCTTGTGCTATTTTCAAAAAATAAATTTGCAATAGTCACATCTCTTAAACTTGGAACTTTTTTTATTTTTCTATTAATGACTTCCTTAAAATTTTCGGCTGCTTCAAATATCGAAGATATATCTTCCAGACTCATATATTTTATTCCTAATAAATTTGAAACTGATAATTTACTTTTCATTTTGTAAAATATAAACTGAACCTTCTTTATTTTTTTTATCCCATTTAACCTCCACCCTTTGATTGTTTATTGAATCAACCTTTATTCCATAATAATCAGGTTGAATTGGTAAGTGTCTCGAAAAACGTCTATCAACTAGACTTAATAACTCAACCTTTTTAGGCCTACCAAATGATTGAATTGCTGCCAAGGCAGCAGTAACACTTCTTCCTGTGTATAATACGTCGTCAATTAAAATAACTGATTTACCTTCTATTGTAAATTCAATTGTGGTCTTATTAGGGCTAAGAATTTTATTTTTTCTCCCAAAATCATCTCTAAAAAAAGTAATATCAAGTAATCCTAAATTGATTTTTTTGATTTCATACTCATTAATTAAAATTTCTTTTAATTGTTCAGAAAGTATTTTTCCTCTAGGTTGAATACCAATTAATACAGCATCTTCAAAATGATTATGATTTTCATATAGCTGACTGGCAAGACGTCTTAGAATCAAAGACAGTTTTGAAGTGTTTAGGATTTTTTTTGCATTAAATGCGCACATCAAAGCGCAAATGTAACAAAAATTTAAAAATATTAGTCTGCTTTAAATTTTTCTGATAATTTTTTATAATAGCCTCCAGCTAATTTTTCTCTAATTTCAGAAAATGAATTTAATGTTTCTTTGATATCCTCAACAGTGTGAGTAGCTGTTGGAATTAATCTAAGGAGAATTAAACCTTTAGGTATTACCGGGTAGACAACAATAGAGCAAAAAATATTATATTTTTCTCTTAAATCTTTAACTAAGACCATTGCTTCAGGGACGTCACCTTTGAGAAAAACGGGGGTAACACAACTTTGTGTTTTACCAATATCAAATCCTTTATCCTTTAAACCATTTTGAAGCATTTCAACATTGTCCCACAGCTTTGCTTTGTGATTTGGTTCATTTCTAAGGATTTCTAACCTTTTTAAAGCACCTACTACTAGTTGCATTTGCAATGATTTGGCAAACATCTGAGAACGCATGTTATATTTTAGAAATTTGATAACTTGTTTAGAACCCGCAACAAATGCACCAGTGGATGCCATAGACTTAGCAAATGTGGCAAAGTATACATCAATTTCATCCATAACTCCTTGCTCCTCACCTACGCCAGAGCCAGTTTCTCCTAATGTTCCAAAACCATGTGCGTCATCAACAAGAAGTCTAAAATTATAGTCCTTTTTAAGTTTTACAATTTCCTTGATTTTTCCTTGTTCACCCCGCATTCCAAAAACCCCCTCAGAAATCACCAAGATACCTCCACCAGTTTTTTCTACGATTTTTTCAGCTCTTTTGAGATTGAGTACTAGGCTTTCGATATCATTATGCTTAAAAGTAAACCTTTTACCAAGGTGTAGTCTTACTCCATCAACAATGCAAGCGTGCGCATCAATATCATAAACTATAACATCATTTTTAGAGACCAGAGTATCAACAATTGACAAAATACCTTGATAACCAAAATTAAGCACATATGCACTTTCTTTATTTACAAAATCTGCGAGTTGGTTTTCTAATTTTTCGTGCATAGAAGTGTGTCCTGACATCATTCTGGCACCCATTGGATAGGCAGAACCATACTGTTCAGCTGCCTGAGAGTCAATTTTTCTAACTTCTGGATGATTAGAAAGTCCTAAGTAGTCATTAACACTCCAAGTAATAACTTCTTTTCCATTAAAATTCATCCTATTAGAAATCTTTCCCTCTAATTTTGGAAACACAAAATAACCTTCAGCTACGCTAGCCCATTTACCTAGTGGCCCCATACTTTTATCAAATTTTTGAAATAAATCAGACATTTTTTACTTTATATATTCAATTGAAGAAAATTGTTCTTTACTAGTTTTTAAGTTAAACCCCTGCTCTTCCATCCATCTATCACTATATATTTTACTCATGTACCTCGATCCATGATCACAAAAAATTGATACAACAAAACTATCCTCTTCAAATACATTTTTTTTATTCAGTTGTTTTAAAGCCTGTAAGCAAGCTCCAGATGTGTAACCAACAAATAAACCCTCTTTACTTGCAATATCCCTCGAACAATGTGCACTTGCCTCATCTGTAACTTTTTCATAGTGATCAATCACGTTAAAATCCGTCGATGTTGGGATTAAATTTTTTCCCATCCCCTCAATTCTGTATGGGTAAATCTCAGATTCATCAAACTCACCAGTTTCATGGAATTTTTTTAGTGCTGAACCATAAGCATCTACACCAATAATTTTAATATTTTTATTTTTTTCTTTTAAAAATCGACCAATTCCAGAAATTGTACCACCTGTGCCACTACTGGCAACAAGATGAGTTATTTTACCATTTGTCTGATTCCATATTTCTGGTCCTGTTGTTTGATAATGAGCATCTATATTCAAACGATTGAAGTATTGATTCACATAAAAAGAATCTTTTATTTCCTCATTAAGTCTTTTTGCAACTTTATAATAGGATCTGTTATCATCGGCGGGCACATTTGATGGGCAAACATAAACTTTTGCACCCATGGATTTCAGCATATTAATTTTATCAGGTGATGATTTTGAAGATACAGCAACAATGCATTTATAACCTTTGACCATTGCAATCATTGAAAGACTGAATCCGGTATTACCAGAACTAGTTTCAATTATTGTCGAATCTTTATCAATTAAACCAGATTCTTCAGCCTTTTTGATTATATGTAGAGCAATTCTGTCCTTGTTAGAATGTCCTGGGTTGTATGCCTCATATTTACAAAAGTGTGTGCCAGAAATTCCTTTGATTACCTTATTTAATCTTATAAGCGGCGTTTTTCCGATGAGGGAGAGTATATTTTTGTGAACATCAAAATCTTGTTTCATACAAGAATACAATAACTTTGCAAATTTAGGTAAAAAAAGTTAGTTACTTCAAAAGATTTTCTGCATTGATTTTTGAAAGTAAATTCATAAATTTTTCATGATGATTGGCTGTATAATCTGCGTGTGTAACCAGTCTTAATTTATTATCTCCCATACCAATCAATTTAACACCATTATAATCCATAAAATCTATAAAGTCTTGTGTAGAAAATTGATCTTTATTTTTAAAAATAATAATATTAGTTTCTACTGGATAAACCTCCTCAACAAAATATGATTTATTTAACAAATTTGATATCTCTTTGGCTCTACTATGGTCATGACTTAGTCCTTTAATATTATTATCAAGCGCATATATTCCACATGCTGCTAGATATCCAGATTGCCTCATACCCCCACCAAATATTTTTCTAATTTTTAATGCTTTCTGAAAGTATTTTTCCTTGCAAATTAAAATTGATCCAACCGGACATCCCAGACCTTTACTTAAACAGACTGATATTGTATCAAATAATTTTCCAAAATCAGAATAGTCATAACCTTTTTCTATACAAGCATTCCATATTCTTGCCCCATCGAGATGAAATTTCAAATTGTTTTTACTACAAACTTTTTTTATTTTTTTTATTTCACCTAAATCCCAACACGCTCCTCCTCCTTTATTAGTAGTATTTTCAATACAAACAAGGGAAGTATTAGGGCTGTGATAAAAATCAGGTGGATTTATTGCATCAATAACATCCTCATAATTAAATAAACCTCTAGGTTTATCAATTAATTTACATGATACACCAGAATTAAAGCTAACACCACCTCCTTCGTAATTATATACATGAGCATATTTACTACATATCAATTGGTCTCCAGGCGTTGTAAGAATGTTAATTGCGGATTGATTTGCCATAGTTCCAGATGGAAAAAATAAGGCACAATCCATTCCAAATAAAGAAGATATTTTTTTTTCAAGCTCATTTACAGTTGGATCTTGTTTAAAAACATCATCACCAACATTACAATCATACATGAAATTTAACATGTCCTTTGATGGTTTTGTAACGGTATCGCTAATTAAATTAATTTCCATTACAGTAAATATAATTTATGATGGTTTTAAAAGCAATTAATTATTTAATTTTACTTTGTGGTAAAATCAGATCAAATTAAAGATTTAATTGAACGCCTTGGTGCTTTAAGGAGGTATCTTTGACCTCAACGAAAAGAATAAAACAATTTCTGAATTAGAAAATAAAACAATCCAAAACGATTTTTGGAAAGATTCTAATAAAGCTCAGCTGATTTTAAAAAAACTTAGTTTAACAAAAACTAAAGTATCTGAATTTCAAGAAACATCAGAATTATGTGATGAGTTAGAGATACTTTATGAGTTTTTTAAAAATAAAGAAATTGATGAATTAGAAATTAATAAGGCTTTCAATAGTGCAAAAGAAAGCTTGGAGTCACTTGAATTTAAAAATATGCTTTCAAGTGAAGGTGATGAAATGTCAGCAGTTATTCAAATAACAGCAGGTGCAGGTGGAACTGAAAGTTGTGACTGGGCTCAAATGATCTCAAGAATGTATTTGATGTGGTGTGAAAAAAGAAATTTTAAAACCAAAGAATTAAATTGTATTGATGGAGATGTTGCTGGTATAAAATCAATCACAATCCAAATTGATGGGGAATATGCATTTGGATGGCTCAAAGGAGAAAATGGTGTCCATAGACTAGTTAGAATTTCTCCGTTTGACAGTAATGCAAAAAGACATACTTCTTTTGCATCGGTCTATGTATACCCGCTGGTTGACGATAGCATAGAAATTGAGATCAATAATTCTGAAATTGAGTGGGAAACTATGAGATCAAGTGGAGCAGGTGGACAGAGTGTTAATAAAATTGAAACAGCTGTAAGATTAACACATAAACCAACTGGTATAATTGTTGAAAACTCAGAAACAAGATCTCAACTTGACAATAAGAATAAAGCAATTTTATTACTTAAATCGCAACTTTATGAGATTGAATTAAATAAAAAGCTCCAAGCAAGGAAAGAAATAGAAGAAAACAAAAAGAAAATTGAATGGGGATCTCAAATTAGGAATTATATACTTCATCCTTATAAAATGGTTAAAGATATAAGAACAAATACAGAAACAACGGATGCGGTTGGAGTTCTAAATGGAGATATTGAAGGGTTTTTAAAATCTTATCTTCTAAGTTTAAACTAAATTTATTTACTTTTTTTTCTTTCTTTTAGCCACTCAAAAAAGGAACCTGTTACCCAATATGGAATTATAAATGTGAGCAGTAGAATCATTAACCAGAACCCTATTGTAACAACAGTCATGAAAAGTAAAAAACCAAGATACTGATCGAATTCAAACATCCTCAAAGATAATTAATAATGATCAAAGAATTCTAAGGAAAAAAAAATACTTTATCAACAATTCGTAAATTTGCATAATGGAAAAAAAATTTAGAATTGAATCTGACACTTTAGGTGAGGTTAAAATAGATCAAAACGCTCTCTGGGGGCCACAAACTCAAAGATCAATAAATAATTTCAAAATTGGTCAGCCATATTCAATGCCTATTGAAATTATTCACTCATACGCAATTTTAAAAAAATGTTGTGCAATCTCAAATAATGAATTAATTAATCTTGATAAAAGAAAAATGAAATTAATTTCAGAAATATGCGATGAAATTTTAAACAACAAACATAATCTTGAATTTCCATTGGTTGTCTGGCAAACAGGCTCTGGAACACAAACTAATATGAATGTTAATGAAGTAATTTCAAATAGAGCAAACTTATTAATAGGTAAAACACTTTATGATCCTAAATATATAAAAGCTAATGATGAGGTAAACATGTCTCAATCATCTAATGATACATTTCCAACGGTTATAAATATTGCTGTAACTAAGCTCTTACACGAAAAATTTATTCCATCAATTGAGGCATTTATAAAAATTCTTAAAATAAAAAAAGAAGAATTTAATAGTGACATTAAAATTGGTAGAACACACATGATGGATGCGACTCCTATTAGCCTAGGTCAAGAATTTTCTGGTTATGAGGCTCAGATGAAATTTGGATTAAAAGCATTGAAAAATACTCTAATACATTTAAAACAACTAGCAATTGGTGGAACTGCAGTTGGTACTGGACTTAATGCACCTGTTGGATTCGATAAAAGTGTGGTGAAAAATATTTCTAATTTTACAAAAATTAACTTCGAAGTTGCAGAAAATAAATTTGAAGCAATTGCATCAAAAGATGCCTTAGTTGAGACTCATGGAGCACTAAAACAGATTGCTGTCTCTCTTTTTAAAATCGTTAATGATATAAGACTTTTGGGAAGTGGTCCAAGATCTGGATTTGCAGAACTTATTCTACCTGCTAATGAACCTGGAAGTTCGATTATGCCTGGAAAAGTAAATCCAACTCAATGTGAAGCCGTCTCCATGGTTTGTACACAGGTTCTTGGAAATGACACAACGGTTAGTTTTGCAGGGAGTCAAGGTCACTTAGAGCTTAATACATTCAAGCCTGTTATTGCTAATAAATTGATTGAATCCATTAATTTGTTATCTGATTCTATGAAAAGTTTTAATAAAAACTGTTTAACTGGTTTAAAGGCGAATAAAGTAAAAATTAACCAACATCTCAACAACTCACTAATGCTTGTAACAGCACTCAACAAAAAAATAGGGTATTATAAAGCAGCTGAAATTGCAAATAAAGCTTACAAAAATGGGACCACACTAGAGGAAGAAGCAGTAAAGTCAGGTTATGTTACTAAAAAACAATTCAAAGACTGGGTAAACCCTGAGAATATGGTTTAAATCCTTCCTTTGAGGGCATTAAAAGCCCAACCAATAGCAATAAATCCAACTCCAACAACAGAAAATCCAATAGCATATTCAGAATATTTTAAGACGCCTAATAATATCAGTGCTATTCCAAGCAGGGTCAATATAAATGACCCCCACGCAAATATGGTATTTTTATTCATTATAATTCAATTTAATGACCCGAGCAGTTTTTCTCTCCAGTTAGTCCAATTATACTTTTTTGAAAAATAAAGAAGAATTAAAATTTGTAAAGGGATTGATGTAAGAAACATGATTGACATATTTGGTTCACCTACATATTTAAGTACTGAATCAGTTTGAAGAACAGTCCAATCAGCAGTCATAAGCAAAATACCAATAAAATTATTCCCAAAATGCATACCCAAGGCAAGTTCTAAACCATCATCCATTAGTGTACATATTCCCCAAACAAGTCCCATAATAAAGTATGCTCCAAGAAAACCATAACCCATTTTATCAATCTCGGGATTAGCAAGGTGTAATAAAGCAAACAATAAAGTAGGAATTAAAAGTGCAAGAAGTCTACTTTTAGTAGTAATTCCTATCCCTTGTAATAAATAACCTCTTACAAGATACTCTTCAAAGCTGGTTTGAAAGGGTAATAAAAAAATTGCTATTAGAGATAAATAAAGAAAAGATTGTGGCTTAAAATTAAACTCATAAACACTTGGATCGTACAAATAAGCAACTAACATCCCGATCGCATTAACAGTTGATATCACAAAAAAACCATTGAATATTCTTTTGAAATCAACTTTATCTCTTGATGTAGTTAAGGACTTAATTGTTTGTTTATGAACAACTTTAACAGTAAAAAAAATTCCAATTAGACCTACCAAAAAGGTTATACAAAAGAGTGCTAAACCGACATTATAGTTTGGAAATGCACTTAAAAAATTTGATTCGTTTAAAGTTTGTAATTTATCTAAGTCTGCAACAGAGAATAGACCAATTAATAATGGAATAGCACCTAAAAATTGCCAAAAAACAACTATTATTAAGGGACCAACCAATAGATATCTCCACCACTCATTTTGTGTATTTTTAACATTTTCTATAAACATTATGTAATAAATAGATTAAAGAAAATTACAATAAACAACCCATAAAAAATTTGGAGGTATATGGTCTTGAGATTGGAGTGGATTAGTTCTCTTTTGTCATAATTTTTGTACAAATTTATAAAAGCAAATAACCCATATACAAAAAGGGCAAAGTTTCCAATTAAGAAAATATTTTTATTAAAATCTCCAAACATTTCAAGTGAAGGAATTAATAAAATTGAGGAAATAAAAGCTGTGATTAATATTAATAAATATCCCCAGCGAGCATTTTTCTTTCCAAAAGTTACAATTAAATGATTTTTACCTGTCTTTGCATCACTTACAGTATCAGGGTATTGGTTTATATACAGTATATTGGTGGTCAATAATCCATGTGGGATTCCTAATAGTAATGCCATATAAAACAGATCAGAAAAAAGTTCAATTGTAGATGATGAAATAGCGAACAAAGCTCCTAATGTCATTAAAGGACCAAATGACAAAAATATAGCTAACTCACCCAAACCTCTTCTAGATACTAATCTTAGTGGTCTGGCGGTATAAAAATATCCTAAGAATCCACCTGAAAAACCAACAATGAGTGCATAAAGAGCATTTGAAAATTCTCCGGTAACATTAAAACTGTTAACCAATAAACCAGATGTTACCAATAAAGTTAAAACTAACATTTTTCTTGCCAATGAAAGAGTTCCTTTGTGAGTGATTAATCCTAATTCAACCGCTCTACTCCCTCCCGAAAGCTGTGCACCTTCGAGCATCGTTGAATTCAAACCTGCATTAAAATATTCAGTATTTGCGCCATCTGTGCCATCTTTCACATCATAGTAATCATTAAACAAGTTTGATGCAACGTGTAAAAAAACAATGCCAAGAGAACACAAAACCAATGAAAACGGACTGAAAAGTTTATCACCAGTACCAGCTAAAAAAGCTGCGACAGCAAAAATCGGGAATAGTGATGCACTCGTAAAACCTCCCCTAGTTATTGCAAAAACCCATTTTATAAAAATTGTCGAGAACTTGATTGGAATATTGACTTCCTCTTCGATTGGTACAGTAATACCGCAATAACCCGTCTGTGGATTATTTTTACCATTTGCAAAAGTGGGGGTTATCTTAATTTGCGCGTTAAACTTTTTTCCATTTTTATTAATGAAATATGTTTTCGTAGAATACTGGCCATTTTTATTTGCTTTAGATAGCCACATACCTACATTTTGGATTACTATTTCTCCAGCAGAGAAAAGGGAAACTCTTTTTTTTCCAACAAGCTCTTCCTTAGTGTAACCAAATAATTTTTCACCATCGGGGTTTATAGTCTCAATGACACCCTCCATGTCACATATTATAACACTTTTCATTGATTAATTTATGGTGCAAATTTATAAATTAATAATAGTATTATTAGAATAAAGTAATAAATTATTTAACTTCTTCAAAATCTACATCCTGGACATCATCATTATCATCTTTTTTAGATGATTTCTTTTGATCACTTGGATTTGTTTGAGGTTGATTTTCAGCTTGAGCTTTGTATAATTCTTCAGATGCATTTTTCCAGGCTTCATTGACCTTTTCAAGTTCTGACTTTATTTTATCAACATCTTTGGATTCGTGAGCTTTCTTTAGAGATTTTATTGCATCCTCAATTGCCTTCTTTTTTTGATCCGGGAGCTTATCACCATGTTCCTTAAGCTGAGATTCGGTTTGAAAAATCATTGCATCCGCACTATTGATAGTATCCGCATCATCTTTCAACTTTTTATCAGTATCAGCATTTGCCTCTGCTTCTTGTTTCATCTTTTCGATCTCCTCTTCGGTAAGGCCTGAAGATGCCTCAATCCTTATGTCTTGTGATTTATTTGTAGCCTTATCAAGTGCAGTGACATGTATAAGTCCATTCGCATCTATATCAAAAGTAACTTCAATCTGTGGTGTTCCTCTTGGTGAAGGAGGTATACCGTCAAGATGGAATCGTCCAATTGTTTTATTATCAGTTGCCATAGCTCTATCACCCTGTAATACATGTATCTCAACGGAGGGCTGATTATCAGCAGCTGTAGAAAAAATCTGTGATTTTTTTGCAGGAATTGTGGTGTTAGATTCAATAAGTTTTGTCATAACTCCACCCATAGTTTCTATACCTAAAGAAAGTGGAGTAACATCTAGAAGCAAAACATCCTTTACATCTCCTGTCAAAACTCCGCCTTGTATTGCAGCACCAACTGCAACAACCTCATCTGGATTAACACCTTTTGAAGGTTTTTTTCCAAAGAACTTTTCAACCTCGTTTTGTATAACAGGGATTCTGGTAGATCCACCTACAAGAATTATTTCATCAATATCGCTTTTGTTTAAAGACGCATCTTTTAAAGCTTTTTTTACAGGTTCCATTGATCTTTTAACTAAATCAGAACTCAATTGCTCGAATTTTGCCCTTGTTAATGTTTTAACAAGGTGTTTTGGACCAGAGTCCGTAGCTGTTATATATGGAAGATTAATTTCAGTTTGAGTAGAAGCTGAAAGTTCAATTTTTGCTTTTTCAGCAGCCTCCTTAAGCCTTTGCAGTGCCATAGGGTCTTTTCTTAAATCTACACCTTCCTCTTCCTCATATTCAAAAGACATCCATTGTATGATCGCGTCATCAAAATCATCACCACCTAACCTTGTATCACCATTAGTAGATAGTACCTCAAAAACACCATCACCAAGTTCTAAAATAGAAATATCAAACGTACCTCCACCAAGGTCGTAAACTGCAATTTTTTGATCTTTACCTGACTTATCTAAACCATAAGCAAGCGCTGCAGCGGTTGGTTCATTAATTATTCTTTGAACTTTTAGACCAGAAATTTCCCCTGCCTCTTTAGTCGCTTGTCTTTGGGCGTCGTTAAAATACGCTGGTACAGTAACCACAGCCTCGTTGACAGAAGTTCCTAGATAATCCTCTGCAGTTTTTTTCATTTTTTGTAAAATCATTGCAGATAGTTCTTGAGGAGTATATAATCTTCCGTCAATATCTACCCTGGCAGTATCATTGTCGCCTTTGACAACTTTATATGGTGATCTTTTTGCATCTTCTTTTGACTCAGAAAATTTACTACCCATAAATCTTTTGATTGATGAAATGGTCTTTGTTGGATTGGTTACAGCTTGTCTTTTAGCTGGATCCCCTACTTTAATTTCTCCTCCATCAACAAAACCTATTACAGAGGGAGTTGTTCGTTTTCCTTCAGCATTAGGAATTACAACAGGTTCATTTCCCTCCATGACAGAAACACATGAATTAGTTGTACCTAAATCTATACCAATAATTTTACTCATAATTATATTTTTTCTACAATTAAGCAATTCCTGTGCCATTGAAAATTAGTGACACTTTGACAGTCATAATGTTTTTTTATTTATTTATTTTTACGAAACATCATTAATTATGGGATACAAACGAATTACTACTAAAACATTGTTAGAAATGAAAAACAATAATGAGAAGATTTCAATGTTGACAGCATATGACTATACTTTTGCAAAAATTATTGATCAATCTGATATCGATGTTATTCTTGTTGGAGACTCAGCATCAAATGTCATTGCAGGTAATGAAACAACGGTTCCAATTACTCTAGATGAGATGATTTATCATGCCAAATCTGTTGTGAAAGCAGTCAAAAGAGCTTTAGTTGTGGTTGACTTACCATTTGGGACTTATCAGTCAAACCCAAAGCTAGCATTGAGATCTGCAATAAGAATCATGAAGGAATCTGGAGCACATGCAGTTAAGTTGGAGGGTGGTAATGAAATCAAAGACTCAGTTTCAAAAATAATTAAAGCAGGTATTCCAGTGATGGGACACCTTGGTTTAACTCCTCAGTCAATTTATAAATTTGGTACCTACTCAGTGAGAGCTAAAGATAAAAATGAAGCTGATGAGCTAATTAATGATGCTATACTTCTTGAGGAAATTGGATGTTTTGCAACTGTACTTGAAAAAATACCCTCAGAATTAGCCAAAAAAGTATCCTCAAAAGTAAAATACCCCTTGATTGGAATTGGTGCTGGTAACCAAGTTGATGGACAAGTTTTAGTAATGCATGACTTGTTAGGTTTAACTACTGAATTTAACCCTCGATTTATCCGTAGATATCTAGATCTCAATAATCAAATTATTGATGCCATAAAATCTTATGTTTCAGACGTTAAAAAACTAAATTTTCCAAGTAATGATGAAATGTACTAAGATTTTATGGAAAACATAATTTTTGAAGACAATCATCTTCTCATAGTTGGTAAAATATCTACAATTCCAGTACAGTCAGATATCTCAGGTGACAAGTGTCTGCTAGATTACTGTAAAGAATATATTAAAAAAAAATATGATAAAAAGGGTAATGTTTTTTTAGGTTTAGTTAACAGAATTGATAGGCCCACAAGCGGAATTGTTATAATGGCAAAGACAAGTAAATGTCTAAAGAGAATGAACGAAAAGATTAGGTTAAGAAAGATTAAGAAAAAATACTGGGTATTAGTTCAAAAAGCTGACTTAAAAAACAAAGATGTTTTAAAAGATTTTTTGAGAAAAAATCAGAAGAAAAATAAATCTTTTGTTGTTAAAGAAAAATCTAAAAATGCAAAGGAAGCAATACTTGAATATAAAACCTTAAAAAAATTAAGAAACTACCTGTTTTTGGAAGTTATTCTAATAACGGGGAGACATCACCAAATAAGAGTTCAATTCTCGAATCTTGGAGCACCTGTTCGTGGTGACGTAAAATATGGTGCAAAAAGATCTTTAAATGATAGAAGCATTAGTTTACATTCGAGGGAAATAGAATTTGAACATCCTGTGAATAATGAATTAATGAATCTAAAATGTGAGCCACCAGATGAATTCATATCCAAAATATAAGTTTAAAAAAATTTTTATTACTACTTTTATCGGCTTACTTGAAAGATGGGTAAAGAAATAGTTAAGATTTTTGACACAACGCTAAGAGATGGTGAGCAAGTTCCAGGCTGTAAGCTAGAGACTGAAAAAAAAGTAGAAATAGCTATAAGATTGGATGAATTAGGAGTTGATATAATTGAAGCTGGATTTCCTATTTCTAGTCCTGGAGATTATAAATCTGTTCGGGAAATTTCTCAAGTTATAAAAAACTCCTCTGTTTGTGGGTTATCTAGAGCAGTCAAAAAGGATATTGAGGTTGCTGCTAATGCTCTTAAAAAAGCAAAAAAACCTAGAATCCACACAGGTATTGGCACTTCTGATAGTCACATTAAATACAAATTCAAATCCAACAGGGAAACAATAGCTAATAGAGCAGTTGATGCTGTAAAATATGCTAGAAACTTTGTTGAAGATATCGAGTTTTATGCAGAAGATGCAGGAAGAACTGACAATGATTTTCTGGCAAGTATTTGTGAAAAAGTCATTAATGCAGGTGCAACTGTTTTAAATATTCCTGATACAACTGGTTATTGTCTACCAAATCAATATGCAAAAAAAATTGAATATTTAGTAAATAATGTTCCAAATATTGATAAGGCAATTATATCATGTCACTGCCACAATGATTTAGGTTTAGCTACAGCAAATTCAATTCAAGGAATAATTAGTGGTGCAAGGCAAATTGAATGCACTATAAATGGAATTGGTGAACGAGCTGGAAATACATCTCTAGAGGAAGTTGTAATGGTAATGAGACAACATAGTGAACTTGGTTTTGATACCAAAATTAATTCAAAATTACTTTACAACACAAGTAAAATGGTATCAGAAATTATGGGGATGCCTGTTCAACCTAACAAGGCCATAGTTGGTTCTAATGCCTTCTCACACAGCTCAGGAATTCATCAAGACGGTGTAATTAAAAACAGAGAAACATATGAAATAATTGATCCGAATGATGTTGGAGTCAACGAATCTTCAATTGTTCTCACAGCAAGAAGTGGAAGAGCTGCTATTGCATATAAAGCTAAAAAAATCGGATTTAATCTAAGTAAAATTGAATTAGATAAAGTTTATGAGTTTTTTTTAAGATTTGCCGACATAAACAAAGAGGTTAAAGACACAGATTTACCAACTATAATTAAAAAAGCATTAATATAAATTATGTCTAATACATTATTTGATAAAGTTTGGGACTCTCATGTGGTTAAAAAAATTAAAAATGGACCAGATGTCCTCTTTATTGATAGACACTTAGTACATGAGGTTACAAGTCCAGTTGCATTTTTAGGTTTAAATAATCGAAAGCTTAATGTTCTATTTCCCGAAAAAACTTTCGCTACAGCAGATCACAATACACCAACAAAAAATCAAAATCTTCCAGTTAAAGACCCTTTGTCTGCAAAACAATTACAAACATTAAAAATAAATGCTAAAAAACACAAAATACCATATTGGGGATTGGGACACAAAAGAAATGGTATAGTTCATGTTATTGGGCCAGAAAATGGAATTACTTTACCAGGTGCTACAATTGTATGCGGTGATTCACATACTTCAACACATGGAGCATTTGGAGCAATTGCATTTGGAATTGGAACTTCGGAGGTTGAAATGGTTTTATCAACTCAGTGTGTTTTACAACCTAAGCCTAAGAAAATGAGAATAACCATTAATGGTGTTTTAAAAGAATATGTGACACCAAAAGATGTAGCTCTTTATATTATTTCACAAATTACCACTTCTGGTGCTACGGGTCATTTTGTTGAATATGCAGGTAATATTTTCGAGCAAATGAGTATGGAAGGAAGAATGACGGTTTGCAACTTAAGTATTGAAATGGGAGCTCGAGGAGGTATAATTGCACCAGATCAAAAAACAATTGATTATGTAAAAGGCAAAGAGTATGCTCCAAAAGGTGATGAATTTTTAAAACTATCTAAATACTGGATTAGCCTCAGAACTGAAAAAGATGCTTTGTTTGATAAGGAATTCTTTTTTGATGGTAATCAAATTGAACCAATGATTACCTATGGGACTAACCCTGGCATGGGTATTTCAATTAGTGATGAAATACCTTATTCAACAGACTTAAATGTAAATAAGGAAACATTTGAAAAGTCTTTAAAATATATGAACTACAAAGAGGGTGATAACTTAATTGGTAAAAAAATTGATTTTGTTTTTTTGGGTAGTTGTACTAATGGAAGGATTGAAGATTTTAGGGAATTTGCCAACTTTGTAAAGGATAAAAAAAAATCTCCAAATGTCACTGCATGGCTAGTCCCAGGATCTCACAAAGTTCATAACGAAATTGTAAAGGAGGGTATTTTTGATATACTAATCAAATCTGGTTTTGAAATCAGGGAGCCCGGATGCTCAGCTTGTCTTGCGATGAATGAAGATAAAATCCCTAATGGAAAATATGTTGTAAGTACATCAAATAGAAATTTTGAGGGAAGACAAGGTCCTGGAGCAAGAACACTTTTAGCAAGTCCAATAGTTGCAGCAGCAGCAGCTATTACTGGAAAAATAACTGACCCAAGAAAAATTTAAAATGAGTTATGATAAGTTTATTAAGTTGAGTAGTACAGTAGTTCCACTGCCAATTGAAAATATTGATACGGACCAAATCATTCCAGCTAGATTTTTAAAAGCAACGGAAAGGGTTGGTTTCGGCGAAAATTTGTTTAGAGATTGGAGATATGATAATAATAATATAAAAAAGAAAGATTTTGTTCTAAATAATAAGAAATTTTCTGGCGATATTCTAGTTGCAGGTAAAAATTTTGGATCAGGATCATCACGTGAACATGCTGCTTGGGCTATATATGATTACGGCTTTAGATGTGTTATTTCTAGTTTTTTTGCCGATATATTTAAAAATAATTGTTTAAATATTGGTGTTCTTCCTGTTCAAGTAAGTTCAACATTTTTAGAAAAAATCTTTGAACTTGTTTATACAAATCCTGAGACTATTGTCAATGTTAATTTAGCTAGACAAAGTGTTTCTGTTAAAAACACAAAATTGATTGAAAATTTTAATATAAATGAATACAAAAAAAATAACATGCTGAATGGATTTGATGATATTGATTATTTATTAAATATTAAAGATTCAATTATTAATTTTTCAAAAAACAGTCCGATATAAAAATGAAAAATATTGAGGTTATGGATACAACCTTGAGAGATGGTGAGCAAACCTCAGGAATGTCATTTTCAGCTAGTGAAAAATTAACCATTACAAAACTTTTAATTAATGAACTAAATATTGATCGAATTGAGGTTGCATCAGCGCGTGTCTCATCTGGTGAATTTGATGCTGTCAAATCTATCATGAAATGGTCAAAAAAAAATAATTTAATACAAAGAGTCGAAGTTCTTACTTTTATTGACAACGGAATATCAATTGATTGGTTAAAAAAATGTGGTGGAAAAGTTCAAAATATTTTAGCAAAAGGTTCTGTAAATCATCTCAAGTATCAATTAAGAAAATCAAAAAATGATCATTTTAGTGACATACAAAAAATGATTGAATTAGCTGATAAAAATGAAATAAGCTCAAATATTTATTTAGAAGATTGGAGTAATGGAATGAAAAGTTCACCCGATTACATTTATGAATTTATTAAAATACTTAGCGAAACTAGTATTAAAAGGATCATGTTACCAGATACATTGGGGGTCCTCAACCCCACAATGACATATTCATATATATATAGTCTTTGTAATGAGTTTCCTAATCTGCATTTTGATTTTCATGGGCACAACGACTATGATTTGAGTGTAGCCAATACCCTGGAAGCAATTAAGGCTGGATGTGATGGTATTCATTCAACTATTAATGGAATGGGGGAAAGAGCTGGAAATACACCATTGGCAAGCATAATTGCAGCAAATAACGATTTTTTAAAAGATTTTAATATAAAAATTAATGAAAAGAATTTATATAATGTAAGTAAGTTGGTTTCTACATTTAGTGGGTTTAGAATACCCCCTAATAAACCTATTATTGGTGAAAATGTTTTTACTCAAACTGCTGGTATTCATGCAGATGGAGATAGTAAAAATAACTTGTACCATAACGAATTAATTCCGGAAAGATTTGGAAGAAAAAGAAAATATGCTTTGGGTAAAACCTCTGGTAAAGCTAACATAAAAAAGAATATAGAAAATTTGGGCTTAAACTTATCTGATGATGAAATTAAAAAAGTTACAGCTAGGGTTATAGAACTTGGGGATAAAAAAGAAAAAGTATCTGCTGATGATTTGCCATACATTATATCAGATGTATTAAAAACAGATAATTTTAAAAATAAAATACAAATAAAATCCTATTACCTTAAACACAAGAAAAACAATAAACCATCAGCAAAGATAGAGGTTGGTTATAATGGAAAAATCTACAAAGAGAGTGGTAAAGGAGATGGTCAGTTTGATGCATTTATGTCAGCATTAAAAAAACTTTATAAAAAAATTGATTTAGAACTTCCTCTCCTTGTTGATTATTCAGTCACAATTCCACCAGGCAGTAATTCAGATGCCCTTTGTGAGACTTTTATAACATGGAAAAAATCAAATAGGGAAGAGTTTGTAACAAGGGGTTTGGACTCTGATCAAACGGTATCAGCAATAAAAGCAACCGAAAAAATGTTAAATACAATTTAATGGAATTAAAGATTACAAAATTATCAGGTGATGGAATTGGACCTGAAGTCATAAATGAAGCTGTAAAAGTTTGTGAGGCTATATCTAAAAAATTTAATCACAAAATTTTTTGGAGTGAAGGAATTGTTGGAGCGGAAGCTATTGACAAAGTCGGGAATCCTTACCCATATGAAACTCACATAAAATGTTTAAATTCTGATGCGGTTTTATTTGGGGCAATTGGGGTTCCAAAATTTGATAAGGATCCTAGTTTAAAAATTAGACCAGAGCAAGGACTTTTATCCATGAGAAAAAAACTTGGTCTTTACGCCAATATTCGTCCTACATTTACATTTAAAGAATTAATTGACATGTCACCCTTAAAAAGAAAAATTATACAGGGGACTGATATTATTTTTGTTAGAGAACTAACTAGCGGAATATATTTTGGAGAAAGAGGAAGATCAAATGATAGAAATTCTGCATTTGACACTTGTTATTATAAAAAAGAAGAAATTGAGAGGCTTGCAAAAGTTGGATTTGATCTCTCAATGAAAAGGTCTAAAAAACTATGCTGTGTAGACAAAGCTAATGTTCTAGAATCTTCAAGATTATGGCGGGAAACAATTCAAAAAATGGAATCAAAGTATCCTGAAGTCAAAACTACATACGAATTTGTAGATGCAGTTGCCATGAGACTTATTCAAAATCCCTCTGAATATGATGTTTTAATAACCAGTAATTTATTTGGGGATATTTTGACAGATGAAGCATCAGTGATTTCTGGATCTATAGGGTTGATGCCATCTGCATCAATTGGAGAAAAAACGTCTGTTTATGAGCCAATTCATGGTTCATACCCAGAAGCTACGGGAAAAAATATTGCAAACCCTATAGCTACTATATTATCATGTTCTATGATGTTTAGAGACTTTGGTTTGATTGAAGAATCGAATCTAATTGATTTTAGTGTCAGAGAGTCAATCAAAAACAGAAAGTTAACAAAGGATTTATCTCATCAAAACTTTGTTACAACAAGTGAATTAGGAGATTGGATTGTCAAAAATATATATGATTTTAAATTTTAAATTTCATCATCCATTTTCTTTTTTAAATCAACCAAAACGTCTAAATCACCTAAGGTTGATTTATCAACTTTTTCTTTCTTAACCTTACTAGATGTTTCTTTCTTCTTTGAGTGTGTTGCTAAATGAGAAAGAACTATTCTTTTAAATTCACTGTTACACTCAATAACATTAAAGTTTGTAACATCTCCTTTTTTTAGTAATGAACCATCTTCTTTAGTCATATGTTTTTTGGGAACAAAAGCTGAAAGTTCTTTACTTAAAATTATATTGGCTCCTCTGTCAGTTATGGAATCAATTTTTAATTCATGTAAGGTGTCAATGGCATATGTTTTTTCGTAAGTCACCCATGGATTTTTAGTTGTTTGTTTATGTCCTAAGCTTAGCTTTCTTTCGTCAACATCAAGTTCAAGCACAACAACTTCAATTTCATCTCCAATCTGGAAAAGCTCAGATGGATGTTTAATCTTTTTTGTCCACGATAAGTCAGAAATGTAAACTAATCCATCTATACCTTCTTCGAGTTCCACAAATACCCCAAAATTTGTAAAATTTCTAATCTTTCCTTTGTGCTTAGACTTAGTTGGGTATTTTTCAGTTATATCAGTCCATGGATCCGATGTCAACTGTTTGATACCTAATGACATTTTCCTTTCTTCTCTATCAATTGAAAGTATAACAGCTTCTACCTCATCTCCAACATTAACAAAATCTTGGGCAGATCTTAGATGTGTAGACCATGACATTTCCGAAACGTGAACTAAACCCTCTACACCCTCTGCAATTTCAATAAATGCTCCATAATCAGCCAAAACCGAAACTTTACCCTTAACTTTATCTCCTTCCTTAAGTTTTGAGTCAAGATTTTCCCAAGGATGATCACTCAGTTGTTTTACCCCTAGCTGTATCCTTGATTTATCATCATCAAAATCTAAAATAACAACATTAAGCTTTTGATCTAACTCTAAAATTTCAGTAGGATGATTAATTCTATTCCAAGATAAATCAGTGATGTGAATTAATCCATCAACTCCTCCAAGATCAACAAAAACACCATATGTGGTAATGTTTTTGACAATTCCCTCAAGAACTTGCCCTTTTTCCAATTGTGAAATAATTTCTTTTTTCTGCTCTTCAATATCTGCCTCTATCAATGCTTTATGTGACACAACAACATTTTTAAATTCATGATTAATTTTAACAATTCTGAATTCCATATTTTTATTCAAAAATTGATCGTAATCTCTGATTGGTTTAACATCAATTTGAGATCCTGGCAAAAATGCCTCCAGTCCGAAAACATCAACTATCATCCCACCTTTTGTTCGGCATTTAACGTATCCAGTAACAACAGTTTCTTTATCGTGTGCTTCAATAACCCTCTCCCATGCTTTTATTGTTCTCGCCTTTCTGTGTGATAAAACAAGTTGACCAGTTTTATCTTCTTGTATATCTACAATTACCTCAACTTTATCACCAACCTTTAGAGCAGGGTTATATCTGAATTCGTTTAAAGAAATAACACCTTCAGACTTGGCGTTGATATCAATAATTGCTTCTCTTTCAGTAATATTAATTACAACACCTTGAATTACATTTTCGTCATAAGTGTCGACAAAATTTTCATCAATTAATTTTTCAAATTCCTTAATCTTATTCTCTTCAATGAGCTCAATCCCTTCCTCAAAAGTAGACCAGTCAAAATCATCAGGACTTTCTACTACTAATTTTTTTGATTTAGACTTAGATTGTATTTTTCCTTCTAATGAAGATTTTTTTGTTTCGGATGTTTTCTTCGCAGCTGTTGCTTTCTTTGCAGCTGTTGTTTTATTCGAAGCTTTTGTTTTCTTAGCTGCATTCGTTTTCTTTGCAGCTGTTGTTTTCTTTGCAGCTGTTGTTTTCTTTACAGCTGTTGTTTTTTTTACAGCTGTTATTTTTTTTGCAGCTGTTTTTTTCTCTACAGATGTAGTTTTCTTAACCGCTGTTGTTTTCTTCGCTAAAGTTGTTTTATTTGCAACTGCTGTTTTCTTTGCAGCTGTTGTTTTCTTTGCAGCTGTTGTTTTCTTAGCTACTGTCGTTTTCTTTTCTGCGCTCGGTTTTTTTGTTGTAACCTTTTTGGTAGTTTTTGATGATATAGATTTATCATCTTTTTTTTGAGGACTCATATTTACAAATTGTATTCTATAATTTTATGGACTTAGGGGAATTATAGAAGAAGTTATTTTAATTAATGCCTTTTAATTATCCACAAAAACCTTTAAAAGGCAAGCGAATTTAATATCAATAATTATTTTTAGCAAATGTTAAGGCATTTTTTTATTGATGATGCTTTTGGCGTGATCTAACATTTGGTTTAAAACATCTCCAATGGATCTGTCATCATTATTAATGAAAAACGAATTTTTAGGAATAATTAAAGGGGAGTTTTTTCTAGTTTTATCAATTTGATCTCTGCTTAAAAGATCAAACCTAACATCATCTATAGATAATTTTTTTTCTGATTGTTTTAGTTGATGATAACGTCTCATAGAACGAGTTTCAATTGAAGAATCAATATAAAACTTGACATCAGCGTGAGGAAAAACAAATGAACCAATATCTCTACCATCCATAACGATAGATTTATCTTTAGAGATATCTCTCTGAATTTTAAGAACAAATTCTCTAATTTTTTGAAATTTAGCAATCTCACTCACATGATTTGAGACTTTTGACCCTCTAATTTTGTCTTCTACATCTAAGTCGTTAATGTGCATTTTAAAAATTCCATTTTTATTTTCTTTTAATGAAATATTTGATGTAGATAGACTACTAATTAATTTATTTATTAAAAATTTTCCATTTAATAATAGATTGTTTTGTAGTGCATATAGTGTTACTGCTCTATAAATAGATCCAGAATCTATATGAGCAAATGATAATTTTTTTGCAAGTTTCTTTGCTAGTGTACTTTTTCCAGAGGAGGATGGACCATCAATTGTAACTATGAAATTCAATATTTATAACTTATTTGTTTTCGAGGGAAAAATTAATTACTTCAATCATTTTTTCAACATACCTAAATTTTAAACCCCTGATATATTTCTTTTCAATTTCATCTACATGTTTTTTGTTTGCAACAGGCAAAATAACTTGTTTAATATTTGCTCTTTTAGCTGCTAAAATTTTTTCTTTAATTCCACCTACGGGTAGAACTTTTCCTCTCAAGGTAATCTCTCCGCTCATTGCTAAGCTTGATTTCACTTTCTTATTTTTAACTAAGGAAACCAATGAGGTTAAAATAGTTATGCCTGCACTTGGACCATCTTTTGGAGTTGCACCCTCAGGTACATGAATATGAAAATTATTCTCAAAAAAGTCTTGATTTTCTACACCCAATAATTTGGAGTTTGATTTTAAATATTCAAGAGCAATGGTGGCAGATTCTTTCATTACCTTACCTAAATTTCCAGTAATCGAAAGACTACCTTTTCCTTTTGACATTGTCGATTCAATAAAAAGGATTTCACCCCCGTATTGGGTCCAAGCAAGTCCATTAACAATTCCTGTTATATCATTATTTTCTGAAATTGTCTGATCTAATCCGATTCCAAGAATATCTTTTAGGTGATGGATCTTTAAACTATTTTCGTAAGGTTCTTTTTTTACAATTGATTTTGCAACCCATCGTGATATTTTTGAAATTTTTTTGTCTAGTAATCTTACACCTGACTCTTTGGTGTATCCCTTAATTATTGCTGTTATTACATCATTGTCTAAATCAAAAGCATCATTTCCTAGACCATGATTGTCTTTTTGTTTCTTTATCAAATATTTTTTTGCAATTTGTACTTTTTCTTCGAGGCTATATCCTGAAATATTAATTAATTCCATCCTATCAAGCAATGCTGGTTGAATATTATTAATATTATTTGCTGTGGCAATAAATAAAACTTTTGATAAATCAAACCCTAATTCTAAAAAATTATCATAAAACGATATATTTTGTTCTGGGTCTAAAACCTCTAGCATAGCAGAAGAGGGATCGCCTTGATTTCCAATACTCATTTTATCAATTTCATCTAAAACAAAAACAGGATTAGAAGTCTTTACCTTTTTTAAATTCTGTATTATTCTTCCTGGCATAGCGCCAATGTATGTTTTTCTGTGGCCTCTTATTTCAGATTCGTCTCTTAATCCGCCAAGGGATATTCTAACATATTCTCTGCCCAAAGCTTTTGCAATAGATTTACCTAATGATGTTTTTCCAACACCCGGTGGTCCGTAAAAACATAAAATTGGTGCACTCATGTCACCCTTCAATTTTAAAACAGCAATTTGCTCAATTATTCTCTCCTTAACTGTTTTTAAGCCAAAATGATCTTTGTTTAGAGTCCTCAATGCATTGTCAAGTTTATAATTATCTTTTGAAAATTCGTTCCACGGTAAATCTAGAAGAAGATCAATATAGTTTCTCTGAATCGAATACTCAGCCATTTGAGTATTAATTCTTTGGAGTTTGACTAACTCTTTTTCAAAGTGATTTTTAACATCTTTGGTCCATTTTTTTATACTTGCTTTTGTTCTTATATCTTCAATATCTTTATGGCTAGATGAGCTACCCAACTCCTCTTGAATAGTTTTAAGTTGTTGATTCAAGTAATATTCACGTTGTTGTTGGTCAAGATCATTTCTAACTTTTGTTTGTATATCGTTTTTCAATGATAGTTTCTGAAATTCGATATTCATATATTTTAAACATTCAATTGCCCTGTTTTGGTGACTATCAGTTTCTAAAATTTTGTATTTATCTGAAACACTGATATTCATATTTGATGATACAAAATTTACCAAAAATGTATTGCTGTGGATATTTTTAATTGCTATCGATGCCTCAGACGGAATATTTGGGTTTTCATCAATAATTTTTAAAGCTAAGTCTTTAATTGAATCTATGGTTGCATTATATTTTTTATCATTTTTTTGAGGTTTGATTTCGTTTATTTCGCATATATCAGCTTTTATAAATGGCTTCTCGGAAAGAATTTTTTCTATTTTAAATCTTTTCTTGCCCTGAATAATGATTGTTAGGTTGCCATCAGGCATTTGTAAAACTCTTAGAATTTTGGCAACTGTGCCAATATCATTAATATCTCCTATTTTAGGATCAGAAACCTTATTATTAATTTGCGAAACAACACCAATTAACTTATCTCCTTTATTGGCGGCCTTAATTAACTTGACAGATTTGTTTCTAGTAGCAGTTATTGGAATAACAACACCGGGAAATAGCACTGTGTTTTTTAAAGGAAGAATTGATAGTGACTTTGGTAATTTTTCTTTGTTTATAGCTTCTTCATCATCAGATGTCATAAGAGGAATGAGCTCCGACTCTTCATTAATTATATTTCCTGAGAGTTTATTTAAATCAAATAAGTTTTCCATTTCTAGGACAGATTAATCTTGATCAAGCTTTGTAACTGATGGAATATTTTCAAGGACCATGCCAGCATACAACAATTGACAAGATTACAGTTTTTTCATTTTTATATCCTTTAAAAGTATTGCGCCAAAAATAAAAATGACAGCAAAAACAATAATTGAATTTCTTAAACTTCCAGTAAATTGATCAACTATTCCAGACATAAATGTTCCCAGTGAAATACTTATTATCATGCACATTTGATAAAAACTAAAATATGAACAAGTGTTTTTTGTTTCTGGTATCAATTTAGAATATGTCGATCTGGACAACGCTTGAATTCCACCCATTACTAATCCAACTAGTGCTGCAATAACATAGAATTCATGAGAAAACTTAATAAAATAACCTCCTACACAAAGGAAAAACCAAAAGACGTTGAGAAAAATTAAGGTCTGTATATTACCAAACTTTTCTGAGAATTTTGCGGTTAACATTGCTCCAATAATTGCAATTAACTGTATAAGAAGCATGCTAATTATTAATCCAATTTGCTTCTCACCCTCTTTCCATATAATTTCTTGCTCTCCAAAATAAGTTGCAATTAAAATAATTGTTTGTAAAGCACAGCTAAAAACAAAAAAAGCAATAAGAAATTTTTTTATTGATTTTTGTTTTTTTATCATTTTCCAAACATTATTTAACTCCGAAAAACCACCGAATAATACAGGTTTTTTTAAAATATTTTTATTTGTCAACTGTATTTGATTTTTTGGTAAATAGTAAAAAGTGTATTGACTAAAACCAGCCCACCACAAACCGACCATAACAAAAGAAATTTTCATTGGTTCGATTGTATCTTGAAAACCAAAGGTTGATGGGTATAAAACCATTAAAAGGTTGATCAATAAAAGCAAAACACTTCCAGTATACCCATAAGAGAAACCTTGAGCACTGGCTTGATCTTGCTGATGAGGAAAAGCAATTTCAGGTAAATAAGAATTATAAAACACTAAACTTGCCCAAAAACTAAATAATGCAAAAAAGTAAAAAAATAATCCTAAATATATATTCTCAATTGTAAAAAAATATAATCCTACACATGAAACACTTCCTAGATAGCAGAAAAATTTTAAAAATGATACTTTATTATTTAGATAGTCTGCAATTCCGGAAAGTATTGGAATCATGAATGCAAGGCAAACAAAAACTAGACTAGTTAAATGTTGAATTAGAGCAGTATTTTTATAATTAACTCCAAAAACCTCTACATAAAGACTTTCTTCAAATAAACTTCCAAAATAGAGAGGAAATATTGCAGTAGATATGACAAGGGCATAAACAGAGTTAGCCCAATCATAAAAAGCCCATGCTCTCAATAATTTTTTATCTCCCTTTTTATATTCAGTTTTTGGCATAGTTGCTGATTATGTTGAAAATATAAATTATTTTTGAACAAACTTTAAATGAAGTATATAAATTTTCTTTTTCTATCTCTATTATTTTTAACAGCTTGCAAATCGCAAACTAATGAAATTAACTACGAAGTAATTAAAACTGATAATGAGTGGAGAGAGCAACTTGATCAAATGTCCTATCTAGTTTTAAGAAAAGCTTACACTGAAAGACCTTACACCGGTAAATATGATAATTTTTATGAAAAAGGCACATATCACTGTGCAGGTTGTAATGAGCCACTTTATAAATCTAATAATAAATATAATTCATTTTGTGGTTGGCCAAGTTTTGATAAAGAAATTAATGATAAATTAGTTTATGATGTCGATTATAAATTGGGTTATCCCAGAACAGAAATAAAATGTAAGAAATGTGGTGGTCATTTAGGTCATGTATTTAACGATGGGCCAAAAGAAACTACAGGCATTCGACATTGTGTAAACTCTGCTGCATTAATTTTTAAAAAATCATGATAAATAAAGACAATAAATACTGGAAATCTAAATTAGATGAACTAAGCTACAAGGTTTTGAGAGAAGCAGCAACTGAAATTCCATTTTCTGGAAAATACAATCTACATTTCAAAAATGGAAATTACAGGTGTAAAGGATGTGATGCAATTTTATTTGAAAGCGATTCAAAGTTTGATAGCGGGTGTGGCTGGCCAAGTTTTGACAGAGCAAAAAAAGGGAGTATCACCTACAGAGAAGATAGATCATTGATGAGAATTAGAACAGAGATATTATGTTCAAATTGTAATGGTCATATAGGCCATGTTTTTAATGATGGTCCAACTGAAACAGGCATGAGATACTGTGTTAATTCTGCTAGTATAAATTTTGAAAATAAATAGTATGGAAAATTATGATATTGTTGTATTAGGAAGTGGTCCAGGTGGTTACGTAAGTGCTATCAGAGCTTCCCAATTAGGTTTTAAAACAGCGATAATTGAGAGGGAAAGTTTAGGTGGTATTTGTCTAAATTGGGGGTGTATACCAACTAAAGCCTTGCTCAAGTCTGCTGAAGTATTTGATTATTTAAACAACATAAATGATTATGGTATTACTGTTGAAAATTACAACCAGAACTTTAATAAAATTATTGATCGAAGCAGAAATGTTGCAAATAAAATGAGTAAAGGGGTTCACTTCTTAATGAAAAAAAATAAAATAAAAGTTTATGAAGGATTTGGAAAAATAAAACAAGATAAAATATTAGAGATAACAAATGATAAAGAGTCGTTTGATATATCCGCAAATAATATAATTATCGCCACTGGAGCTAGATCTAGAGATATAGAATCTTTAAAAAAGGATGGAGAAAAAATATTGGGTTACCGAGATGCTATGACATTAAATAAACAACCTAACAGTATGATTATTGTTGGATCTGGTGCAATAGGGATTGAGTTTGCATATTTTTATAATTCCTTAGGAACGGACGTAACTGTTGTTGAATTTCAAGATAGAATAGCTCCAAATGAAGATCACGAGATATCAAAAGAATTAGAAAAAATTTTAAAGAAAAAAAATATTAATATTCTAACCAGCTCAAAAGTTGTTTCCTCAGAAAGAAGCAATGATAAAGTAAAGGTAGAAATTGAGTGTAAAGACAATAATCTCGAACTTGTCAGCGATGTTGTTTTAAGTGCTGTTGGTATTAAGTCAAATATTGAAGATATTGGATTAGAGGAAATTGGTGTTAAAGTTGAATCTGATAAAATATTAGTTAATGAATTTTACAAGACAAATGTTGATGGTATTTTTGCCATTGGCGATATTGTCTCTGGACAGTCTTTAGCTCATGTTGCATCAGCTGAAGGTATAACATGTGTTGAATATATAAAGGGCATAAACCCTCATCCCATCGACTACAATAATATTCCCGGATGTACTTACAGTAAACCTGAGATTGCTTCAGTTGGTTTAACAGAAAAAAAGGCTATAGAAAATGGTTATGAAATAAAAGTTGGTAAATTTCCCTTCTCAGCATCTGGTAAAGCCCAAGCTTCTGGTCATACTGATGGTTTCGTGAAAGTTATTTTTGATTCTAAATACGGAGAATGGTTAGGGTGCCATATGATTGGTAGCAATGTCACCGAAATGATTTCAGAGGCAGTTGTTGGAAAAAAACTAGAAACTACAGGGCATGAAATTTTAAAATCTGTTCATCCACATCCTACAATGAGTGAAGCAGTAATGGAGGCAGTGGCAGATGCATATAATGAAGTTATTCATCTTTAATTCTGTCTACAAAACTAATAACAGCTAACTCATAACTCAACAAACCAAAACCCTGGATAACCCCTCTAACATGCGGGCTTATGTATGATTTGTGTCTATAATCCTCCCTCGATTTTGTATTAGATATGTGAACTTCAACTACAGGTGTTTCAATCGCTCTTACAGCATCAGCTATACCAACAGATGTATGTGTGTAGGCTGCAGCATTAAGAATAATTCCATCAAAAGAGTATCCAACTTCCTGTATCTTATCTATAATTTCACCCTCAATATTGGATTGAAAATAATCAATATACAATTCAGGGTATTTATTTAATATATGATCCAAATAATCATCAAAACTCATGACCCCATATATGCTTTTTTCTCTTTGGCCAATTAGGTTTAAGTTGGGACCATTTATAATTTGTAACTTCATATTTTTCAATTTATAAATTTAAAATTAAAAGACTTGAATCTAACAACTTATTTTAAAGATTTTGAAAATTTTTTAAAATTAGAAAGAAATTTATCTAAAAATACAATACAAAGTTATAGATCAGATTTAAAAAAATTTGAAGTTTTTTTATTAAAAACTAATGTTAAAGAATTGAAATATATAAACCATGAAATAGTTCGTGAGTTTTTATATGAACAATCAAAAAAAGTTACTGGGAAAACACAAGGAAGAATTATATCAACACTAAGATCATTTTATACTTTTTTAGTTTTAGAAAAAATAGCAGAAAACAATCCAACTGAAGACATTGATTATCCAAAAATTGATTCTAAAGTACCTTTTGTCCTTTCAACAAATGAAATAGATAAAATAATACTGCAAGCTTCGCTTACAAAATTTGGTACAAGAAATCAAACAATGATTGAAGTAATGTATAGTTGTGGTCTTCGAGTAAGTGAGGTGATAGAAATGAAAATATCGAATATATTTTTTGATGAATCTTTAATTAAGGTTTTGGGTAAAGGCAAAAAAGAAAGGTTTGTTCCTTTGAGTGGTATCGCAAAAAAATTACTATACAATTATATTGAATTTGAGAGAAAGGAATCTAAGTTTGATAAACAATCCGTTGACATTGTTTTTTTAAATAATAGAGGAGGAAAATTGAGCAGGATAATGCTATACAATATTATAAATGATGCTGCTTTAGCAGCAGAAATTACCTCTAAAATTAGCCCACATACATTGAGACATTCTTTTGCAACACATCTTATTGAAAATGGAGCCGATATCATAAGTATTCAAAAAATGATGGGACATGAAAATATTGTTACAACTGAAAAATATTTGAACGTAAATAAAAAACACTTAGTTGAAACCGTGATTAAGTACCATCCTAGAAAATAAATTCAAATTGATAATTTAAATCCTTTACCATGAATGTTATCAATTTTTATTGATGGATCCTTAGATAGATATTTTCTAATCTTAGTTATATAAACATCCATCGATCTTGATGTAAAATAATTATCATCCTTCCAAATCTTAATTAACGCTTCTTCTCTCGACGTTAAATCGTTTATGTTTTCTATTAGTAATTGCAGCAAATCCGACTCTTTTGGTGATAATGTAACAGGCTTCCCATTATTAAAAATTAATTGTCTAAGTTTTGAATCGAAGGTAAACTTTGAAAACTTATAATCAGTTTTTTTATTTTCGATCAGAGTTGATCTAAAATTCCTTTTAAAATGTGATTTAATTTTTAATAAAAGTATATCAGAATCAAATGGTTTTATAATATAATCATCTGCACCAATTTTAAAACCTTTTACAACGTCATCCTTTAAAGATTTTGCAGTCAAAAAAATGATAGGAACATTATAATTTAGGTTTCTAATTTCCTTTGCAAGAGTAAATCCATCCTTGAAAGGCATCATAATATCCAAAATACACATATCAAAATTTTGTGATTTAAATTTTTTTAAGCCGTCAACACCATTCTTTGAAAGTGTAACTTTAAAAGAATGTAATCTGAGAAAATCAACTAATATTGATCCAAAATTTGGATCATCCTCAACAATTAATATTTTTTTTCGTTTTATTGACATTATTAAGAGTTATTTTAAACGTTGAGCCCTTACCAATTTGGCTTTGAACAGAAATGAAGCCCTCATGCAGCTCAACAATTTTTTTGACAAAAGCAAGACCTAAACCATGACCTTTTATATTGTGAATATTTCCCTTGGATTCTCTGTAAAATTTTTCAAAAATTTTAGTTTTAATTTTTTTTGTCATTCCAATTCCATTGTCTTTAAAAAATACTATCGTATTTGATTTTTCATTCTTTACAATTATTTGAATTACGGGATTTGATTTTGAATATTTAAGAGAATTTTCAAGAATATTTACAAAAACATTTATCATTTCTTCTTCGGCTAACATCATAATATTTTCTTTTTTATCAAACTTCTTAGTAATACTTGCCCCCACACTTCCTGAGAGTAGCTCTACCCTATCAATGGCCAACTGAACTAATTTATTTAAATCCATCATCTTCATCTCAAGCTCTATTTTTTCTTTCTCTAATTGTGAAATCATCAAAACATTTTCAACCTGATTATTCATTCTTTTATTTTCATCTTTTATGATATTTAAATAACCCATGGACTTTGTATCTACTTTTCCCATCAACTTTTTCTTTATAGCATCAATTGCTAGGTTTATAGTAGCTATAGGAGTTTTAAATTCGTGAGTCATATTGTTGATAAAGTCTGATTTCATTTCAGAAATATTTTTTTGTTTTATCGAAATAACGATGGTTGAATAAAATGAAAAAATTATGATAAATGTAAAAAACAGTAAAAGTAGGATGAGGTAAATAATATTTGAATTAATAAAAGTAATATTCATGGGAAATCCAACAACTAATACGTAATCCGTTTCACCAATTTGGTTCGCAAATAAAGGGACACTGTGATGTGAAAGTTCATCAAAATTTTCATATCTACTTGTTCCTAATTTAGTTTCTATTTTCTTATTTAAAATCTTGAAATCATAATCATTTGGCAACCCTCTTTCTTTAAACTCTTTTTGTAAAAGTAGTTGGACTTCGATATTTGACAGTCGATTAGCTATGGGTTTTAAATTAGCTATATCTATAAAAATCGACTTATATTTTGCTTCATCAATAAGTGAAATTTCTTCCATCATCTGCAGCTTTTCCATTGAACTCATATTATTCATTTCTTTTTCAAATGCATCATCAAAAATTATTGTTGATTTTAAGCTTGTGTAGTCTTTTATTGAAATACTATCTGACATTCTTGAGTCAAATAAGTTTGAATTAATTTTATAATCCTCCTCCAAAATAGCAGAATAATACAAATAAATGTTTTCGTCACCTCTATTCTTGTCTACATACTGGAAGACATCAATAAGTTGGGACTCGACAGGTTCACCAATACTATCTTTTAGTTTTTGATAAACCGATAAGTAATCTCTCATTTCTCTATCTGAAATGGCATTTGCAACAGTAATTAATGCGCTATTGGTACTCTGAGAGAATTGTTTATCATAAATTTCAAGTGAATTTTTTATCCAATATGCTTGTAAAAATATAATACCAATCAGCGACATTGACATAAATGCAATTAAAATAATGATTCTATTTTTTTTCACTTAGCGATTCAATTTTATTTATTAAACTTAATATTTCTGTTTTTGTTTTTGAAATGTTAATGTTTTCAATAACAAAAGTTGCTAAATTTATTTTTTTTTTATCACTCCATTGAACATTCATGATTTTTTCGATCATTTTTCTGCTTAAATTATCTCTATTGATAATTCTATTAATTCTCTCAATTTTAGGTGATTTTAAAAGTATATTATAATCCATTAACTTGTAAAAGTTACTTTCAAACAATATTGCTGACTCTACTAATATTTTTGATTTTAAATTTTTTTTTACAAATTTTTTAAATTTCTCAAAAACTTTTGGATGAACTATGCTATTTAAAAGGTCTAACTTTTTAGGATCACTAAAAATAACTTCAGAAATATATATTGAGTTGAAATCACTACCATTAAATGATTTTGATCCAAAAAAATTTATAATATATTTCTTTATCTCTATATCAGTTTTGATGATATTTTTTGCAATATCATCAGAATTAAATATTTTAAAATTTTTGTCGGCAAAGACTTTAGAAACTGTGGTTTTACCTGAACCAATTCCACCTGTTAATCCAACTTTTAACATGAGGATTATTATTTTGGAATAGAATCAATAATTTCTTGACTTACACCAACATTACTAAAACCACCGTCATGAAATAAATTTTGTAAAGTAACTTTTTTTGTAAGATCAGAAAATAAAGAAACAGTATAATTGGCGCACTCATCTGCTGTTGCATTACCAAGTGGAGACATTTTTTCTGCATATTCCATAAAACCATCAAATCCTTTAACACCTTTTCCAGCAGTTGTTGGTGTAGGTGATTGACTAATTGTATTTACCCTTACTTTTTTCTCTTTTCCAAAAAAATAACCAAAACTTCTAGCCACAGATTCTAGATACGCTTTGTTATCTGCCATATCGTTGTAGTCGGGAAAAACTCTTTGGGCTGCCATATATGATAATGCTACAATACTTCCCCACTCATTCATTGCATCTTTGTTATAAAGACACTGCATTAATCTATGAAAAGAGGCTGCAGAAATATTCCATCCTTTTGTTAACCAATCATGATTAAGATTGGTATAGTGTTTTCCTTTCCTCACATTTATTGACATTCCTATAGAGTGTAAAACAAAATCAATTTTATCATTGAAATGTTTAATAGACTCTTCTATTAAGTTTTCTAAATCGTCGTTAGATGTAGCATCAGCAGGAATTACAATTGAGTTTGTTTTTTTTGCAAGTAAATCAATAGACCCCATTCTAACAGCAACAGGTGAGTTTGTTAGAACAAACCTGCCACCCTGCTCAAAAACTTTCTCAGCTGTTTTCCAAGCTATTGAGCTCTCATCAAGAGCACCAAAAATAATCCCTTTTTTATTTTTTAATAATTGGTTTGGCATTTTTATTTTAAATATAACACTATTTGAGCAACTCTAGTGCCTGGTTTAGTGCAGGGTTTGTTATATTATCTGCTGAAATCATGGCTGCAATTTCTTTAATTCTTTCATCATGATTTAGTTTTTTCATTAATGTTTTTGGTTTGTTTTGTCCTAATATCTTAGAAACTTTATAATGGTTTGAAGCTTTTGCAGCCACTTGAGGAAGATGTGAGATTGCAATAACTTGTGATTTATTTCCTATTCTTTTCAACAAATCAGCAATTACGTTAGCTACTTTTCCTGATGTTCCAGAATCAATCTCATCAAAAATTAATGTTGGTAAACTCATTTTTTTAGAAAATAATACATTGATTGCTAATAAAATTCGTGATTTTTCGCCGCCAGAGGCAATTTTAATTAATTTATTGAAATTGTTCCCCTTATCTGATGAATATAAAACATTAAGGTTATCGTTACCATATTTGTTAAGTTTATCAGACTTTTCTAAATCAAATTTTATTCTAGATTCTTTCATGGATAGTTTATTAAAAATTGATTCAATATCTTTTCTCAAATCATTTATCCTTTGTTTTCTCTTGAGAAAAATTGTATTTGCTTGGATTTGACATTTATTTTCTAATTCCCAAATTTCATTTTTTAAAGACTCGACTTCGCTTTGTAAATCTTTTGAACTGGAAAATTGCTTAGATAGATTTTGCTTCACTTGAATTAGATCATTTGCGGTTTTAGCATTATGTTTAAGATATAAATCTTTTATTTTAAAGATTCTATTTTGAACATATTCGAATCTTCTAGGATCATAAACTAAATTTTCGGACTTTCTATTAATTGAATTAATTATATCATCAAATTCAATTTTAAGTTGATCATAACGGTTTTTCAATGTCTTAAAATCATTTGAAATAGAGGATGTTTTATTTAAAATTGATGATAAATTGTTCATTAGTGAAATAAGACTATCGTGTTCACTAGAAACTATATTATGGTAATTATTTAACTCATTTTTTAACTTATCGTAATTTTTTAAATTTAAAAATTCTTGCTCAAGACTTTCCTCTTCGTTGTTTTGCAAATTGAGTTCATCAATTTCGTTATACAAAAACTTATTATAGTCCAAGTTGGATTTAATATTAATTAATTGATTATTTAGGTTCTCATAAATTTTTTGTTTTAATAAATATTGATTGTAGTTAATTAAAAACTTTTCTCTTAATAAATTAATTTCTAAATCACTATCTATTAGCTTGTAATAAAAGCTCTTTTCATTTAAAACCAAATCTTGATTTTGTGACTGTATATTTATTAAGCTGAGGGCTACATGTTTTAAAGTTTCTAATTTGACAGGTGTGTCGTTAATAAAAGCCCTGGATTTTCCATTTGATAAAATTTCTCTCCTAAAAAATGACTCTTTATCAAAATCAATATCCAAACTTAAAAATTTATCCTTTAAATTTTCATCAATCAAAAAGATTGCTTCTATAATACATTTTTTATTACTAGAACCTACGACTTTGTGATCAACTCTAGATCCTGCCAATAAATTTAATGCACCAATTAGAATTGACTTTCCAGATCCTGTTTCCCCTGTAATAATATTGAAATTATTATCAAAGTCAACTTTAATACTTTCAATTAATAAATAATTTTTTATTTCAATCGTCTTTAACAACTTGTATGATTTTATTTAAGACTATTCCACTTCTCAGAGAAAAAAGGTGATACCCTATTTAAGTTATTCTTAAGATTATTTATATAAGCTTTATTACTATTATTCTTGTATAAATTAAAAATCTCATCATTTTTTGACTGGAAAAACATTTGTTGCATAATTGAGTTAGGTCTTAACCTATTTATCAAATTAAATTTTGTAATAGTTTCAGAAATACTTTCTAAGGCCCTTTCCTTATCCTCAATTATAATATCCAATCCTTTTCTATGATATTCATAAAAAATTTCTTTTATAGTCGAGTAATTTGGTGAAATCAAATTTTCAACCAACCAATATTTATTAATTCTTCCATTATTATAATTTTGACTCCACATATTTGATTGGGAATTACTAGATGCAAAATCTAGAATTTTTTTAGAGTTCAAAAAATTTAATTTACCTGAATCAAGAGCAAAACTATCTTTATCAAGACCTATAATAATGTTAGCATAAAATTCTAGTATTGATGCCAAATCAGATTCAAATCTGTTTTCTGATCTTAAAATATATTGATTTGATTCATAGTTAAAACTAACTCCATTGTCCTTAAATAAAAGAATGTTTGTAGAGTAGTCAGAATTATATACTGGTCTAAAGGATTTAATTTCAAAGTTGCAGTTGAATATGTTATCAGAGTAGTTTAACACAGTTATAATTAGTGTACAATCAATTTTCTGAAAGTTTTGAAGAGATTGATCATCCCAGTCATTTGAATTTAAATAACTTTCAATATTCCTTTCAAGGTTTGTAAAAATTTGTTTTTCTGTTTGATTTATGAGACTGCTATTAACAATAACTTCACAATTTAGCTGTTGGCTATAAGATTCAGATAAGAAAAAGAATAAGAGGCTACAGTTTATAAATTTCATGCAAAATATCCTTAGCAACTTCATTTTTATATTTTAATTTGAACTTTTTGGTTTTAGTTTTAGTTATAAAATGAATTTTATTTTTTTCTGAATTGAAACAAGTATTTTCATTAGAAATTGAATTAAGAACTATTGCATCAAGCTTTTTTTTCTTAAGTTTAATTTTAGCGTTTACAATTTCATTTTCAGTTTCTAGTGCAAAACCAATCATTTTTTGATTGCTTTTTTTCAACTTACATAACTCAGAAATGATATCAATATTTTTAACTAATTCTAAGTTAAATGTTTTTTTTCTATTCTTTTTAATTTTTGTTTTTGATATTATCATTGGTTTATAATCAGCAACTGCAGCTGCCATTATTACATAATCAGATTTTATTAACTCTGTGATGCATTTTTCATACATTTCGTCTGCTGATGTGATTTTAACTACCCTAATGTTGGTATTAAAAATATTTATTTCGGTTGGACCTGTAATTAATGTAACATCGGCCCCTAAATTAGCTGCTTCTTTAGCTAGCTCGTAACCCATCTTCCCAGACGAATAATTACTGATAAATCTAACAGGATCAATCATCTCTAGAGTGGGACCAGCAGTTATTAGGATCTTTTTTTTGTAGTATATAAGTTTTTGAGAGATATGATTAATTAAAATATTTAAAATATTTTTTGGTTCTTCTAGTCTTCCTTCTCCATTAATACCACTTGCTAAAAACCCTTTAGCTGGTTTGATAAATATATTACCACGGTCAACCAAATTTTTAATATTTTCTTTAGTAGACTCAGAATTATACATTTCAAGATCCATTGCTGGAGCAAAAAAAACATCACACTTGGTTGACATGTATGTAGCAACCAATAAGTTATCAGCATTACCAGAAACTAATTTTGACAATGTTGATGATGTAATTGGAGCAATAATCATGTAGTCAGCCCACTCTGCAAGTTCCACATGATTTACCCAATCGACTCTCTCATCATCTTCAAAAAAATCAGTAAGCACTTTTTTCTCGGAGAGTGTTGAGAAAGTTAGTTGGGTAACAAAATTATTTGCACATTCAGAAAAAACAACTTGAACATCAGCTCCTTCTTTCTTTAATAATCTTAGTAGAATAATTGACTTGTATGCCGCAATACTACCTGTTACCCCCAAAAGAATATTTTTTCCTTTAAGGACAGACATAAAAATTAACTTTTTTCGGGTTTCCTATGATAAATTTTTTCGTTTAGCCAATTATCAATTGCTATAGCGTGAGCTTTGGGAAGCTTTTCATAGAATTTTGAAACCTCAATCTGTTCTTTGTTTTCAAATATTTCTTCCAAGCTTTCACTTGGTGTTGCAAATTCTTCCAATTTACTAATCAGTTCTTTTTTAATATCCTCATTTATTTGAACAGTCCTTTTGGCAATTATTGAGATTGCTTTATAAATATTATCTGTTTTGTTTTCAATAACCTCACGGTTATAAGTTATTGTCGATGTGGGAGCTTTGATTTTTTTAAAATCCATATATTTCTATTGATTGGGCGCAAATATAGCAATTTCTTTGTCTATGTCTGAAATCATAGATTCGGTTTTATTAAAAAATTGAGAATCTGGGTATTCATTAATTAATTCTTCGTAAACTTTTTTTGCATTATTTAATCTTTCAAGTTTTTTTGAGGGTATACTGTTAACAGCAATCTTGTAAGATGAGTCGAATAAATAAAATAGAGCATCTTCTCGGTACGGAGTACCAGGATAATCAATTATAAAACTGTTTAGCACGTTGATAGCTGAACCATGATCTCTAATAGTATTGTATTGCTTAGCTATTTCAAATGCTTTTTCTTCAAGTTTTAGTCTCAGCTCCTGAACATGTTCATTAGCAATATCCAAGTTTTCTGAATAGGGATAAAAATTTATAAAATTTTGCAACTTATCAATGGCTTCAACAGTTTGTTCTTGATCTAGACTGAATTTTGGTGATTGTTTATAAAAACAATATGCCTCAAGATAAGCAGCTTCTTCGACTTTTTGACTAATCGGATAAGCCTTGATAAAACTTTCAAATTGATAAGCAGCAAGAACATAATTTTTAATTTCCAAAAGAGATTTTGCATAAAAGAATGTTATTCTTTCTGCTTGTGGTTTACCTCTGTATTTAGGTAATATTTGTTCAAATAAACCACTTGCTCTTCTAAATTCCTCATTTTCGAAATAATTCTCGGCCTTCTGGTATTTAATTTTAATATCTTCACTTCTTAAGAGTTTTTGGTACTCATTACAAGATGGAATTAATAGAAAAATAACTACTATGTAAAATAATTTTTTAATCATGATCAGGGTGATTTACTAAAAATTTTAAAATTTTATTTCTCAATGGACTTGAAATTTCAGTCAAAGGTAACCTAACTTTTTCTTTACACAAATTCAATTGACTTAATGCAAACTTTATTCCACTTGGACTACCCTCTTTAAAAATTAGTTCAAAAAAATTATTTAACAAAAATTTAGATGATTCAAGTTTCGAGTCTGAAATATTTTTTGGTTTTGAATCATCATCCTCCCACAATAATCTAATGTAGGTTGAATTCATTAAGTTTGGGTAAGCATTTGCTGCTACCGAAATTATTCCATCGGCTCCATATCTTACAGCATCTATCATAGAAAAATCATCTCCAGAGATAATTAAGAAGTCATCATGTGTATTGTTCCTTAGGTTAACTATTCTATTTACATTTCCTGATGCCTCCTTGACTCCAATAATTTTTTTTGAGTAGGAACTTAGTTTTATAATTGTTTCATCAGTCATATCTAAGGACGTTCTTCCAGGAACATTGTAAAGTAATATTGGTAAAGGGGATATATCAACTGCACTTTTAAAGTGCTGAAAAATACCATCCTGGGAAGGCTTATTGTAGTATGGACAAACTGACATAATTGCCTCAAAACCAGTGGTATCAGTTTTATTAATTAAATCACACAACTCCGAAGTACTGTTTGAACTGATCCCTAAAATAACTGGTAGCTTATTTTTCAAAGAGTTAACAAACCTTCTATTAACAATTTCTTTTTCCTTATCATTTAATGTTGATGACTCACCTGTAGTACCCTGAACAACTACATATGAAACTCCACCTAAAAAAAAATATTCACAAAGTTTTTCAATTGCATCTAAATCAATATTACCATTTACATCAAACGGGGTGACGGATGCAACTCCAACACCTGCAAAAATTGATTTATTTTTTTCGAAAATGAAAGGGTTAATTTTGTAGTTTGACATTCGTTTTAACTTTTATTTATTTAAGAATCTTTAAATATTTAACCAACTGATTGCTAAACTTTCCAAAATTATTATAAATATTTTTAAATATAATATCATTTAG
>CABZTM010000007.1:0-52153 GCA_902528705.1 uncultured Bacteroidota bacterium
CAATAAAACTTACTTTGAAAATACAAATAAAAATTATTAATTCTTATGAATTACATGATATAAGGAGTAAAGTACTTCGAAATGGATTAGATCCTAAAATGTGTACATTCGAGGGTGACACACGAATAAACTCTTTTCATATAGGTGCCTTTAATAATAACAAGATTTTGGGAGGAGTGTCTTTAATTAAGAATAATTGCGATGAAAATGGTGAAGTTGGTTGTTTTCAGCTTAGAGGCTTATGCGTTTATAATGAGTTTCAGAATCATGGTATAGGCACAAAAATCATACATAAAATTGAAAATATAATTACTGAGATGAATATCAAATATGTATGGATGAACGCTCGCGAAAGTGCTGTTAAATTCTATTTAAATTTAGGCTATACTAATTCAAACAAATCAAAAATTATTGGAAATATTGGTTTACATTACATGTTGTACAAATACCTATGAATAAAAGAAATTTGTTATGTATATTAATGCTATTATTGGCTAATAAGCTGATGCACACGCAGGAAATAAATACCGAAATTTTGATTGGAATGGACGATTCTAGGATTGTTAGTGACACAATTCTTCTAGAAAAAGAAACGTACAGTGCATTTATAAAAATGAAAGATGCAGCTGAAAAAGATGGAATTATAATAAAACTTGTTTCAGGATTTAGAGATTTTTACAGACAACAAATGATTTGGAATAATAAATACAAAAAATTTACAAATGAATTTTCATTAGATGGTCCCACGGCAATTAAAGAAATTATTAGATTTTCTACAATTCCTGGAACTTCAAGACACCATTGGGGAACTGAAATTGATATAATAGATAAAAATTTTGAAAATGAGAAAGATTTACTGATTTCAAAAAAATATGAAGAGGGTGGAATCTTTAGTTCTTTAAAAAAGTGGATGGATAAAAATTCAAAAAGATTCGGTTTTTACATTGTTTATGATGATGATAGTAACAGGCCAGGATTTGAATATGAACCATGGCATTACACATACAAACCAGTTTCCGATTTATACCAGAGAGAATTTCTTAAGCTTAATTTAAAATCAATAATTTCAAAAACCAAGGTTGAAGGAAAAGAATTTATTAATGATGAATTTATCAAAAAATATATTGATAAAAACATCATGGGCATAAGTTCCCATTTAAAATGATTTTTTTATGTCTAAATTTGAATTTAAAATAGATTCTTGAAAATTAACAAAAAAGTACTTCTCATGATTTTAGATGGTTGGGGAATTGCCAATCAACCTGAAAAATCTGCAATTTCAAAAGCACAGACACCTAATTATGATAATTATTTGAAAAAGTTTCCAAATGCCAAATTATTAACTCACGGAGAACATGTAGGTTTACCTTTAGGGCAAATGGGAAATAGTGAGGTTGGTCACATGAATATAGGAAGCGGAAGGGTTGTCATGCAAGAATTAGCAAAAATTAATTTTGATATTAAAAATAATTACTTTGATAAAGATAAAGTCTTGTCAAAAAAAATATATAAATCAATTCGAAATGATAAGAACATTCACATTATTGGCTTGGTTTCCAATGGTGGAGTTCATTCACACATTGATCATCTAAAACATATTATCAATATGACAGATCAAATGAATGCAAAAAATGTTTTTATACATGCATTCACAGATGGTAGAGATGTCGATCCAAAATCAGGATTAAATTTTATTTCTGAGTTAATTGAATTTACAAAAAACAAATCAGCTGAATTAGCATCTCTGTGTGGAAGGTATTACTCAATGGACAGAGATCAAAGGTGGGAGCGAATAAAAGAAGCTTATGACCTTTTAGTAAATGGTGTTGGAGAATTGACTAAAGATGTATTAAACACTATAAAGATGTCTTATAAAAGAGGGATAACTGATGAGTTTATGCCTCCAATAGTTTTAGAAAAAAATGGAAGACCAATTACAAAAGTTTTGAGCGGAGATTTGGTCATATTTTTTAATTTTAGAACTGATAGAGGAAGGCAATTGACAGAGGCTTTAACTCAAAAAAATATTCCAGATTATGGAATGGAATACATTGATATTGATTTGGTTACAATGACTGTCTATAATGATGATTTTGTAAAAGTGGATAGCATTTATAAAAAGGATATATTAGAAGATACACTTGGTCAAATTCTTTCAATGAATAATAAAAAACAAATTAGAATTGCTGAAACTGAGAAGTATCCTCATGTTACATTTTTCTTTAATGGAGGAAATGAAAAAATTTTGAAAGATGAAAAAAGAATTATGTGCAATTCACCAAAGGTTGCAACATATGATCTAAGGCCTGAAATGAGCGCATATGAAATTGTTACTAAAATTACCCCAGAGATTGAATCACAGTCAGCTGAGTTCATTTGTCTTAATTTTGCAAATCCAGATATGGTTGGACATACAGGTAATTTTAGTGCAGCAGTTAGAGCATGTGAAGTAGTTGATGATTGTATGGGTATGGTAGTAGATAAATGTATTGAAAATAATTACTCAATAATCATAATTGCAGACCACGGAAATAGTGATATTATGATTAACAATGATGGGTCTGTAAATACAGCTCACACGACAAATCCCGTTCCAATAATTGTAATGGACAAACAAGTAAAAAAAGTTGAGAATGGAATTTTAGCAGATATTGCTCCAACAGTGCTAAAACTGTTGGATATTAAGCAACCTAAACGAATGACAGGAAAAATATTAGTATGAAGAAATTTATAATCGTTTTTACAATTATTTTTTTTTCATGTGATAACATGAAAAAAAATAAACAGACGGACATTGATGCAAATGAGTTAGAATATGTTGATTTAATTGGTGAGTTTTCAAGAAAAGATTTGTCACATACATTATATAGTTCATGGTTTGACAAAAATTACGAAAGCTACATCGTTGATGAAGAAAGTGCAGATAAAATAAAGGATTATATTACCAGAGATCTCAAAATAAAAGTTATTATGGGGACATGGTGCTCTGATAGCCGTGAAAATGTTCCTTCATTTTTTAGGTTGATGGATTATTTAAATATCAAGAAAAGAAATATTGATTTAATCGGATTAGATCTAAATAAAGAGAATCCAAATGGCGACGAGAAAACCTATGAAATAATAAACGTTCCAACATTTATTTTTTATAAAAAAAATATTGAGATAAATAGAATTGTTGAAATAACACTCGAATCTTTTGAAAAAGATATTTTAAAAATTTTGGACGGATCTGGTTACGAAAATGCCTACTATGGATTCTAAAAAGGTTGTTTTAAAAAGTTTAGAAGAAATTACTTTATTACAAAAAAGTGCTCAACTAGTATCAAAAACTTTGGGTATGCTTGCAAAAGAAATTAAGCCAGGTGTTGATACCATATTTCTAGATAAAATTGCTGAGGAATTCATAAGGGACCATAATGGTGTTCCAGGGTTTTTAGGGATGTATGGTTTTCCCAATACTTTATGCGTAAGCACAAACCATGAAGTTGTTCACGGCATACCAAGCGATAAGCCCCTAAATGAAGGAGATATTGTTTCAATTGATTGTGGAGTATTAATGAACGATTTTTATGGTGATCATGCATATACTTTTGAGGTTGGTAAAGTAAGTAATGATATTAAAAAACTACTAAAAACTGCAAAAGAGTCGCTCTACATTGGAATAGATAATTTCAGAGCTGGAAATAGGGTTGGTGACATTAGCTACTCAGTGCAAAAACATAACGAATCAAAAGGATATGGTGTTGTCAAAGAGCTTGTTGGTCATGGTTTGGGAAAAAGTTTACACGAAAAGCCAGAAGTTCCGAATTTTGGAAAAAGAGGGACTGGAAAGAAATTTATAAATGGTATGGTACTCGCGATTGAGCCAATGATCAATATGGGCACTGACGAAGTAATTCACTCATCTGATGGATGGACTGTAGAGACTAAAGATGGTATGCCAAGTGCTCATTATGAGCATAATATAGCTCTAATAAATGGTGCACCTAAATTATTATCAACATTTGATTTTATTTACGATAACTTAGGAATTAAATCAGACGAAGAAAAAAAGTTTAAGTGGAATGCAGAGATTAGTTAAAATTATTTTAAATCTTTTTTCAAGAAAATTTCTCATAAAAACTAGCCTATTATTAAAACCTTTTCTTGAACTAATTTTGACTGGTAATAGATTTCATGATCCAATTAATAACAAATCTTACTCATATTTTTTTCCATATGGATACAATAAACTTAGAAATAATGCCTTATCACCCGGAACATTATCTTTAGAGAGACACAGACTTCTTTGGGTCTTTTTAAAAAATGAGACTGATTTTTTTAATAAAGGCAATAAAATATTACATATTGCTCCTGAACAATGTTTTTATAGGAATTTTAAAGAAAATTTTGTTACATACATAACCTGTGATCTCAATTCTCCGTTAGCAGAGATCAAGGCTGATGTTTGTGATCTTCCATTTAAAGAAAATGAATTTGACTTCGTTTTGTGTAATCACGTATTAGAACATGTCTATGACGATACAAAAGCAATGACAGAAATATATAGGGTTCTAAAATTTAAAGGAAAAGCAATACTACAAGTTCCGATTAATAATAAATTAGAAAAAACTCTTGATGGAAGGGATACAGAAGATGTAAATGTAAGAAACAAACTTTTTGGTCAATATGACCATTTGAGAGCTTATGGATTGGACTACTATGAAAAATTAATCCAAGTTGGTTTCAAAGTCGAAAAAATTGATCAAACAAAAAAGATGGATGAATCACTGATTAGGAAATACAGTATTGTAAAAGGCGAAATAATACCTTACTGTACGAAGGTTTAGAAAATAAATTCCTCGAATCCCTCTGAGATTAAACTTTTAAGTTCATCATTATCGTCCAAATAAATAATCAAACTCTCAATTTCATCATTTTCTTGGGTTAATTTTTGAGCATTATCTAGGCTTCCAGCCATCATCGCAGTTGCATAAGCATCTGAAATAAAACAAGATCTTGATAATACAGAAACACTAAAAACATTCGTTTGTTCAAATTGTCCATTTATTGGATTAATTATATGAACATATTTTTTTCCTGTTACACTATCAATCCTGAAGTTTCTATAATTTCCAGATGTTGCAATAGCAGCATTCTTAAGTCTTATTCTTGTATAAAACTTATCATCTGCTCTGTCAGGAAGAGGGTTATCTATTGCGATAGACCAAAACATATCCTTAAAATGATTTTTACCAGATGATCTGATCTCGCCTCCAATGTCAACCATGTAATCATTAATGGATTTGGAATTTAAAAATTCAGCTATCACATCAACAGCATAGCCTTTTGCAATTGCATTAAAATCAAGCTTAGATTTATAATTTAGTTTTTTAACTTGTCTATCTACAATATCAATCTTATCAAAACCAACTGTACTTAGAACTATGTTCAACGAATCTTCAGAAATTATATTTTCGGTTTTTTTGGGTCCAAAACCAGCATATTCCAATAATGTTCCAATTGATGGGTCAAAATAACCATTTGTTTTTTCGTGTATTATTTTGGATTTTTTGAAGACATCGATAAATAAATCATCCAAAAGAACTTCCTCATTTTTATTTACCTTAGAAATTATAGAAGATGAAATATATGTTGATAACGAACTATTAAAGTGATCAAAGATGGAATCAATCTCTTTATCAATAATTGGATTTTTTTCATCATACTCAAAAAATTTTATTTGATAATATGTGCCAAATGTTGAACCTTTTAAAACTGTATAATTAGGTTCAGTATCACAAGAAAAATTTAATATTAGAAGAACTAAAAAAAGTTTTTTAATCCTAACCTCCAAAATCATCAAATCTTATATTTTCTGGTGGAACTCCAAAATCAAGTGCCATTTTCTCTACAGCTAAGTTCATTAATGGTGGACCACAATAATATACCTCAATATCCTCAGGAGAATCATGATGTTGTAGGTAATTGTCAATAACAGCTTGATGTATAAAACCGGTGAAGCCATCACCTTCTCCGTCCAGACTATCTTTTACTTTCCAATTATCTTCCTCTAATGGTTCAGAGAGAGCAATATAAAACTTGAAATTTGGGTAATCTTTTTCTAATGCTCTGAAATGATCGACATAAAATAATTCTCTTTTTGACCTTCCACCATACCAAAAATTTACCTTTCTTCCAGTTTTGATTGTTCTAAACAATTGGTACAAATGAGATCTCATTGGTGCCATCCCAGCACCGCCTCCAACATATAACATTTCGGCTTCAGATTCGTTTATGAAAAATTCACCGTAGGGACCGGAAATAGTTACTGTATCACCAGGCTTTTTTGAAAAAATATAAGTTGATGCTACACCAGGATTAACATCCATCCATTTATTAAGTTTTCTATCCCATGGTGGGGTAGCAATTCTTACATTAAGCATGACTTCTTTTCCCTCTGCAGGGTATGATGCCATTGAGTATGCTCTTTCAACATCATCATCATTTTTCATTTTAAGATCCCACAATCCAAAATTATCCCATTCCAATTTAAACTTTTCAGGATCATCAGGATGTTCTTTTGGATGTGATGTTATATCAATCTCACTATAATTCACCTCACACTTTGGTATTTCGATTTGAATATAACCTCCGGCTTTATAATTCATTTCCTCAGGCAGTTCAACAACAAACTCTTTAATGAACGAAGCAACATTATAGTTTCTAACAACTTTAGCCTCAAACTTCTTTATTCCGAAAACTTCTTCAGGAACATGAATATTCATATTTTCCTTGACCTTAACCTGGCAACCTAGCCTCCACCCATCTTTTATTTCTTTTCTTGAGAAATGTGGTTTTTCTGTTGGTAATATTTCACCACCCCCCTCGTTTACAATGCATTTGCACTGAACACAAGTACCTCCACCACCACATGCAGATGGAAGGAAAACTTTGTTGTCACCAAGTGTTGACAATAAGGTACTACCAGAGCTAACCTCAATCTCTTTTTCGTCATTTATCAAAATCTTAACGGGACCAGAGGGCAACAGCTTTGCTTTAACACCTAGTAGCATTGATACCAATAAAAATATAATGACTATAAATATTATTGTGCTAAATAAAATATATGTTGTAATATCCATTTTATAATTTAATCCCCATAAAACTCATGAAACCAAGCGCCATTAAACCTGTTATGATAAAAGTAATACCCAAACCCTTCAGTGGGGCAGGAACATTTGAGTATGCGATCTTTTCCCTGATTGCAGCAATTGCCACTATGGCCAAAAACCATCCTACACCAGAACCAAAACCATAAACTGCAGCCTCTGAAATACCAGAGAAATCTTTTATTTGCATGAAGAGAGAGCCACCTAATATGGCACAATTCACAGCGATAAGAGGAAGAAAAATACCCAAGGATCCATACAGAGCTGGTGAAAATTTTTCAACTATCATTTCTACTAGCTGAACCATTGAAGCGATGACAGCTATGAACATTATCAGACTCAAAAAACTTAAATCTAGCTCAGCATACTCGGGTCCAATCCACGAAAGCGCACCATCGACTAAAAGATATTCATATATGAGATAATTTAGGGGCACTGTTATGGTTAGTACGAAAATGACTGCAAGCCCCATTCCTACTCCATTTTTAAGCGTTTTAGAAATTGCTAGATAAGAACACATACCTAGAAAATATGCAAAAACCATATTTTCAATGAAAATACTTTTGATAAATAAATTGGCGTAATCTTCCCACATAATTTTTTTAACCTTTTTCTATTAGTTTTTTATTAAATGATCTTTGAATCCAAATTATAATACCTACTGTTATCAAGGCCATTGGAGATAAAAGCATTAATCCATTATTCACATACCATGATTCATATAAAAAGTCTGGAACAACTTGCATTCCCCACAAGTTTCCCGAACCAAGTAGTTCTCTAAAAAAAGCAACTAAAATAAGTATCACACCATAACCAATGGCATTTCCTATTCCGTCTAAAAATGATTTCCAAACACTATTTCCCAAGGCAAATGCCTCTAATCTTCCCATAACAATACAATTTGTTACAATCAATCCTATGAATATTGAAAGTTCTTTACTCACATCATAAGCATATGCTTTTAGAAACTGATCAACCAGAGCAACTAGAGATGATATTACAACTAAAAAGACAATTATTCGAATTCTATTAGGAATAAGATTTCGCAATATTGAGATAATAACATTGCTGCAAGCCATCACGAAAATAACAGACGCAGTCATCACAACGGCAGGCTTTAATTGGACAGTTATTGCCAGAGCAGAACATATTCCTAAGACCTGAACAGTTATTGGATTATTGTCATCTAAAGGATCAGATAATAATTTCTTATTTTTTTTTGAAAAAATCCCCTCTGCAGAATTTCTACCGATAAACAAAAAAGATGGTTTTTTATTATTTTTTTTGTTCATCTCATTGAAACTTTTTCATTAATTATGGTTAGATAGGGTAAATAATTATTAATCCTTTCATATATCATATCAGTCACTCCATCTCCGGTTATCGTTGAGCCAGAAATGGCATCAACCTCATGATCATCTTTATCGCTATTATTCGGATCATTATTCCCTTTCAAAACAGTAATACCAACTAACTTACCTTCGTTATCGAATATCTTTTCGTCCTTAAAGCTTTCTTTAAACCATTCTTTTGTTATCTCTGCACCCAACCCTGCAGTCTCGCCCTTATGATCAAAAGACACACCGTTTACAGTATTGAAATCAGACTTTAATGAGATATAACCCCAAATTGCATCCCAAAGTCCAGTTCCGCGTAGTTCAATTATATAGTATTTCTCAGAATTTATTTCCGCAACATACAAAGGAAAGTGTTGATCTTTGTAGTCTTTTTTCAATTCCTTGGCTAAATTTAAATCTGAAAAAGGATTAATATTTTCGTTAATTGATCCATCCATCTTTAATGCAAGTTCTTGAGTTATGAATCTCTTATATGATTCCTCTGCTTTATCTCTAGAAACGTCAATACCAACTGTAGAAAGAATGTTTTGCATTTTTTCATTTTTTACATTTTCATCCTGCATTGGTTTTAATGTCTGAGAAGTAAATGCTAGGATAGAAGCAATTCCAACTATCATGATACCAACAAATAAAAAGGTATAAAAATTTGAATCTCTATTCATCACGCTGTTTTCAATTGTGTTTTTAATCTATTTTCTCTTCTTTTGACATTAGCTTCAATGACATAATGATCAATCGTAGGGGCAAAAACATTCATCAGTAGTATTGCCAGCATAACACCTTCAGGATATGCTGGGTTGAAAACTCTTATGAGAATACATAAAATACCTACCAATATTCCATAAATCCATTTGCCCTTAATGGTTTGTGCAGCTGATACTGGATCAGTTGCCATAAAGACAATACCAAAAGCAAAGCCACCAACAATTAAGTGATTTTGCCAATCAAAACTCATTAATGCATTCGCTCCCCAAAAGTTAAATAGCAAACCAGTAATAGCAGCACCGATAACACCGCCTAACATAATCCTCCAGCTACCAACTCCAGTATATATCAGAATAAATGCACCAATCAATACCATCAATGTAGATGTTTCGGCAATGGACCCTGGTATTGACCCAACAAACATTTCGAGGACTCCAAACTGTTCAGGTGAGTTACCTGCAGCCAACATTCCAAGAATTGTTTCACCTGAAACACCATCAACATTTGAGGCCTCTGATACCCAAACCTGATTACCTGACATGTAAGTTGGATATGCAAAAAAGGCAAAGGCTCTTGCCGTTAATGCTGGGTTTAAAATATTCATACCTGTTCCTCCGAAAGCTTCTTTTCCAATAACCACAGCAAATGCAACAGAAACACCAACCATCCAGAGTGGAATATCAACTGGCATAATCATCGGAATTAATAGTCCTGTAACTAAGTAGCCCTCATTTACTTGATGACCCCTCAAGATTGCAAATAAAAACTCAATCGATAAACCTACAATATATGAAACTGCTATCATAGGTACTATTTTATAAGAGCCATGAAGAATAGCATCTAATGTTGTAAAAGAATCATTTGTTTGAACAAGATACTGGTATCCTGTATTGTAAATTCCATAAAATAAAGCTGGTAACAGTGCTATTATTACTGTTATCATAACTCTTTTTAAATCAATAGCATCTCTAATATGGGCTCCTTTTTTAGACGTATGATTTGGTACAAACAAAAATGTTTCAAAAGCATCAAACGCAGGGTAAAATTTTTCTAATTTTTTACCTTTTTCAAAAGGTTTTTTTAAATTATCAACTATATTTCTAATATTCATATTATTGTGTTTCTTTATATAAATAATCCAAACCCTCCCTTATTATTGTTTGGGCTTCAATTTTTGAAGAGGATGAATAATCTATTAATCCAAAATCTTCAGGTGAGACTTCATAAATACCAAGTTTTTCCATTTTTTCAATATCACCTATTAAACATTCCTTAATTAATTGCATTGGATAAATATCCATAGGAAAAACATTTTCCATTTCTCCAGTTGCCACAAAAGCTCTCTCTTCACCGTTCAAGTTTGTATCATAATCCTTTGGTCTTCCATTACTAAGCCATGAAAAAGAGGTTTTATATATACTTGGAACCTTGTTATTTATAAACGGTATCCAACCAAAAAGTTTGTAGTTATTACCCTCTTTTAAAACGGATAAGTTATTGTTGTAAAAACCTAAAAATCCATTTGGACTAACAGTTTTTTCCAGTTAAAACATTACCGTTGATATATCTTAATTCTGCATCTTCAACTAGCTCAACATTTGATAATACTGAATCCAGTTGTGCACCAATAGTCAACCTGAAATATTTTGGACTTTTAACAGGTGGACCTGATACAGCAAGAGTCCTTGTTGGATTAAATTCACCAGTTTTAAAAAATTCACCTATTATAGCAACATCCTCGGGGTTAAGCACCCATACAATATCCCCTGAATTTATTGGATCTATATGATGAATTTGAACGCCAACATTTCCGCTTGGGTGTGGACCATTAAAAAAATTGACATTAAAATCTTCAAGTTCTGACGCTAAAAGTTTCTGAGAACTATTTAGACCTAAAAATAAATTTCCTGAAACTAACTTTTTTAAAATTGAAAGTCCATATTTGAAATGGTCTAAACGATCATTTAAAATAAAACTATAGTCAACAGATAAAGGAGCGGAGTCAAAACATGAAATAAAAATTGATTTGGGAAGTCTTGCTGGGTCAGCAATTATATCAAAAGGTCTTTGCTTTATAAATGGCCAACATCCAGAACTTAACAAGGATTTTATAATAATCGCTGTATCCAGCTTAGGCAGTGGAAGAATGGTGTTTTTTTGTACCGAATCTTTTTTATCTCGCTCAATAATAATATTTAAGATTTTTCTTCTCTCTCCCCTCACTATATCTTTCACATATCCAGATACATTTGAAACAAATTTTATTGTATCGTTTAATTTTGAATAAAATAATGGTTGTCCTCTATTAACATAATCACCAACCTTGACCTCAAGCTTAGGAATTAGCAAGTGAAAATCATCTAAATTATGGCCGTAAAATTTTGTTAAGGGAATTTTTTTTATCTCTTTTTGGGCAACACCTTTTATATTTATGGATAAACCTTTTTTGATTAAAATGTCCTGTGACATAAATCCATTAAATTTTAGAACACAAAGTTATTAATTTAATGGCATTCAATAAAATAATTATCACTATTATTATATAGTTTTTTTTTAAAAAAAATGATTAAAAAAATTGCGCCCTTAATTTTGTTTTTTTTTATCTCAAATCCTGCTATTACACAGTCAAATATTGCTAAAAGCGTTAAAGTTAAATCAAATGGAAATTTGAATTCTAATATTATTTTTCAAAAAAATGATATAGTTAGTATAAGCTTCGACATCTTAGGTAAGAAAAAAAGTGATTATTATTATCAAATAATACATTGTGATTACGAATGGAATCCATCCAAAATATCAAAATTTGAGTACATTGATGGTTTTGACGATATTAGAATTACTAATTATTTTTTCTCAAAAAATACCTTTCAGTCTTTCACAAATTTTAATTTCCAAATACCTAATGAAAATTTGAAAATTAAAATTGACGGAAATTATGTAATCAAAATTTATGATGAAAATTATAATAAAGTTCTTGAGAGAAAAATTATAATATTAAATAATCCCTCAAGTGGTCTAGTTAATATAACGAGATCTAAGGAAATATTAGATTCATCCTATTCCCAAAATATTCAAGCCTTATTTTCGAATACTAATAATATTATATTTAATAATAATAGTGATTACAAGCTGCTGGTTATTAAAAACAATAATCTAAAGTCATCAAAATATTTTTCTTCACCAAGATTACAAACTGGCTCCAAAATAATTTATGATAACATAAAATTTAAAGGTGGTTCCGAATATTTGTATTTTGACTCTAAAAATATTCTTACAACATCAAACGAAATTAAACAAGTTAATTTCAAAAATATATATAACACCATTTTATACGAAGATTATGAAGAGTATATATATACGTTACAGCCTGATCTAAATGGAACTTATATTATCAATGCTAATTGCACAGAAAAAAAAACATGTGCAGACTACTCGAATGTAAACTTCAGTCTCAAAACAAACAAAGATCATAAGTATGATATTTATGTAATTGGAGAATTCAATGATCATGAAATTAGCGAGCAGTATAAAATGAAAAAAAATAAAAAAAATTATTACTCGCTAAACATAATTTTGAAGCAAGGACTTTACAATTATAAGTATGTATTTAAAACTAATAATGGTTTTGAAGATTTATCGAATTTTTGGCAAACTGAAAATAATTATAAAGCTATTTTATATGAAAAGAAAATTACTGATAGATATTATAAAATAATTGGTTACGGAGAAAAAAATTCAAATAATATTGTAAATTAGGAATACATATTTTTCATGAAAAAAGTTATAGATATAAATAATATAAAAGGAATTAGAATCTCTGTTAAATCTAAATTTAAAAGAAGTTTTCAAAAAAAAAATAAAATTCTTCATTCATTTCGATCTTCAATTACGATACATAACTTTGGTAAATCAAATATTCAAATTTTATCAAATTACAAAAGCATATTAGAACCCTTTCTAAAAGAAAATACTCTTTTAAAATTTTCAAGCAAACCTTTGTTAAAGCCTGGAAAAAAAATTAAAATTTATTTAGATCATTTTCTAAAATCAAAAGCAGCAAAAGTGAATGGATACTTTTCAATGATAAGTCTAGACAATTCTAAAAAATTCAAAGCTTATATTCCCCCAATAAGACTAACCCACCCAGAAATTTTAAATTAATGGAAAAAATTAAAATATACAGAGCAAAAAATGAACCCGTACTTTCCTATAAAAAAGGCTCTGAAGAAAGATTAAATGTAGAATTTACTTATAATAATATGTTTAATTCAAAAGTTGACATTCCACTTTACATTGGAAGTAAAAAAATATTAACAACCGAAAGAAAAAACATTCTTCCTCCACATGATCATAAAAATATAGTTGGGACTTACAGTTTAGCAAATAAAAAACATGTTGATGATGCAATTGATAATCTCTTGAGTGTAAAAGAATCATGGTCAACTATGAACTGGAAAAAAAGATGTGATATTTTTTTATTAGCAGCAGACCTTGTCTCTGGTAAATACAGGGCAAAAATAACAGCTGGTACAATGATTGGACAATCTAAAAACATATTTCAAGCAGAGATCGACGCAGCCTGTGAATTTGCAGATTTTTTAAGGTTTAATGTTTCGTATTTAACAGAAATATATAATGAACAACCAATTGATGGTCCTGGAAAAACTAATATTCTCGAGTATAGACCTTTGGAGGGTTTTGTATATTCTGTAACTCCTTTTAATTTTACAGCTATCGGGGGAAACTTATGTGCTAGTGCCGCTTTAATGGGCAATGTAATTTTATGGAAACCTAGTGACAACCAAATGTATACTGCTAAAATAATAATGGATATTTTTGAAGAAGCAGGTTTACCATCGGGTGTTATAAATTTGGTTTCTGGAGATCCAATTTTAATTTCTGATATTGCATTAAGTCATCCAGAGTTTTCTGGACTTCATTTTACTGGATCAACACATGTATTTAAAGAACTTTGGAAAAAAATTGGTAATAATATTTTCAAGTATCGTGATTACCCTAGAATTGTTGGTGAAACCGGAGGAAAAGATTTCATATTTTGCCATCCTTCTGCTAAAATTGATTCAGCCAGAACTGCGATTATTAGAGGTGGTTTTGAGTATCAAGGTCAAAAATGTTCAGCTGCATCAAGGGTATATATTCCTAAATCAATCTCTGAGGAATTAATTTCAGAGATAATTGTAGAAACTAAAAAAATTAAAATGGGGTCGCCTATTGACTTCAATAATTTTATGAACGCTGTAATTCATAAAAATGCATTTGATCGTATTTCAAATTACATCAGGTATGCTAGAGAAAGTAAGGATTGTGATATTGTTTATGGCGGAGAATGTGATGATTCAATCGGATATTTTATTGAACCTACAATCATAATAACCAGAAATGACCAATCCAAAACAATGCAAGAAGAAATTTTTGGACCAGTCATAACAATCTATGTATATGAAGATAATAAATGGCAAGAAATGTTAAACACAGTAGACTCTACATCAGATTATGCCCTTACAGGAGCCTTTATTTCTGAGGATGAAAACAGTATTGATTTCGCAACAAAAAAACTTATGTATAGTGCAGGTAATTTTTACATAAATGATAAATGCTCAGGAGCAGTTGTTGGTCAACAACCTTTCGGTGGATCAAGAGCATCAGGGACAGATGATAAAGCGGGCTCTAAACTTAATTTATTAAGGTGGGTTAGCCCACGTTTAATCAGTACAACTCATAATCCACCTACAGATTTTAAGTATGATTATATGGATTAGGTATATGAACTAATTTTTTTTCATTAAAAAAATCCAAATTTATTTTTTTAAATATCTCATGGGTATAAAAGTTATTTACATTTTTAAATTCATTTCTAAGATCACCGCCCTTAAATAAAATAAAACCGTTTTCATATTCGTTTTGGTTGTCACTTAAAAAAATACTTTCACAATTTTTAAGGATTGTATCATATGAAGATACTGATCTTGAAATAACAAAGTCATAACGATTATTTATTTTTTTAACATTAATCCAGCTAGTTTTAACATTTCTTAATTTTAGGTTGCGGACAATATTTGTAACAACATCAATTTTTTTTCCAACCTTATCAATCAAATGAAAATTTACATTAGGAAAAATTATAGCAAGTGGTATTCCTGGCAACCCACCGCCTGTTCCTAAATCTAAAATTTCTGTACCATTCTTAAATTTAAAATAAAAAGAGATTGATAATGAATGGGCTATGTGATTTATTTTGAAGTTATTTATATCTTTTCTTGATACCAAATTGATTTTTTTGTTCCACTCACAAATTAATTGTTCAAATCGAATCAATAAATTATATTGTTTTTTTGTAAGATCAAACAATTTGACTAAATCGACACTCATTTTCTTATCAATCAATATCTAAAATACTCTATTTTAAATATCTTTGGAGTAAATGAATAAGTTTCTTACCGACAAGGTTAATAATCTTGCTCCATCAGCAACCCTTGCAATGGCTGCAAAGGCGAGAGAATTGAAAAGTAAGGGTGTCGATATAATAGGCCTAAGTTTGGGGGAGCCAGATTTCAATGTGCCTGAATTTATTAAAGAAGCAGCTGTAAAAGCCATAAATGATAATTATAATTCTTACACACCAGTAGATGGTTATTCAGATTTAAAAATTGCAATTTCAAGGAAATTCTTACGTGACAATAATTTAAATTATAAGTCCAGTCAAATTGTTGTTTCGACAGGTGCAAAACAGTCAATTGCTAACGTTATTGAAGCAATGATTAGTCCTGGTGATGAGGTTATTTTATTAGCTCCTTTCTGGGTCAGTTATTCGGCAATGATTGAAATTTGCGGTGGTATTCCTGTTGTAGTTCAAAGCGATATTAAATCAAATTTTAAAGTTCCTGCATCCAAAATAAAAGATCATATTTCGAATAAAACTAAAATGATAATTATAAACTCCCCAAATAATCCAAGTGGATCATTATACAATGAAGTGGAATTAAAGAAAATTGCAGACATGCTTAAAGATCATCCTGAGATTTTCATTTTGTCTGATGAGATTTATGAACATATTAATTATGGAGTTAAACATTTTAGTTTTGCGTCAATTCCGGAAATGTATGAAAGAACAATAACTGTGAATGGAGTAGCCAAAGCATTTGCAATGACTGGTTGGAGAATTGGGTACCTCGGAGCTCCTGAATGGCTTGCTAAAGCTTGTACAAAACTACAAGGTCAATCAACAAGTGGAGCAAACTGTATTGCTCAAAAAGCTACAATAGCTGCTTTAGATGCAAATATTGATCAAATAAAGTATATGATTGATGAATTCAGGGAACGAAAAAAAATTATAATCAATTTACTTTCTAGAATTGAAGGGTTTAAACTAAATGATCCAGAGGGTGCGTTTTATATTTTTCCAGACATTTCTTATTTTTTTGGCAAAACTATTGATGGATTTGAAATAAAAGACTCAACAGATTTTTCTTTATTTCTTCTTGAAAAAGCCCATGTTGCAACAGTAACTGGTGAAGCTTTTGGTTCACCTAAAAACATACGAATAAGTTACGCAGCATCGAGAGAGAACATAAAAAAAGCTGTTAATAGAATAAAAAATATTTTTTAAATTTTTTGCCAAAAATATGGTGAAAAAATTATCAAAAATGTAAATAGCTCCAGCCTTCCCACCAACATTAAAAATGAACACCAAATTTTTGCAAAAGGTGTTAACTCAGTATATGTGAATGCAGGTCCGACAGTACCAAGAGCAGGGCCAACATTTCCTAGGGAGGCAGCAGAGCCACCTATTGCTGAAATAAAATCTAGACCTTGGATACTTAATGCTCCTGCTCCAATAATAAAAAGAATTAGATATAGGATAAAAAAACCTAGTATATTAATAATAACTTCTTTTTTAACAACATTGTGATTATATCTCAATGGTAATACTGCATTTGGATGAAGTGCCTTTTTAAACTCCAAAAATCCGTTTTTAATGAGTATTAAGAATCTTGAGATTTTAATTCCCCCAGATGTGGACCCCGATGACGCGCCCAAAAACATTAATCCAAAGAATAACATTGTTAGAAATGGTGTCAATCCTGCAAAATCTGCAGTAACAAAACCTGTCGTTGTAATTATCGCAACAATTTGAAAAAAAGCGTGTCTGAAACTTGATTCTAACTTTCCAAAAATTTCAGGATGTTCAAAGCTTGTTTGTTGTAAATCAACATAGTTATAAATACTAAAAGATGTAATTAGTACAAAAACTAGTATGAATGAGATATACCATGAAAATTCTGTATTTGAGAATAGTTTTTTAAAATTACCAATCAGAGCAGAATAAATCAATAAATAATTTGTTCCAGCTAAAATCATAAAAAAGATAACTATATATTGAATTGCTGGTGTAGAGTTCCAATAGGCCAAACTTTCATTTTTTGTGGAAAAACCACCCGTAGCAATATTACTCATTGAATGATTCAGTGCATCAAAAAAACTCATTCCAGCAATACTCAAAGCTACAGTTTCAAAAATTGTAAGTGCAAAGTAGATAAACCAAAGTCTTTTTGCTGTAGCACTTATTCTTGGATGAATTTTATCACCACTTATACCTGAGCCGGGTACTTCGGCTGAAAATAATTGCATACCACCTATACCTAATAAGGGTAAAATTGCAATTGCCAGTACAATAATTCCCATACCACCAAGCCAATGAGTCATACTTCTCCAAAAAACAATACTCTTAGGAAGTGATTCAACATCATCTAAAATTGTTGAACCAGTAGCTGTATATCCTGACATTGTTTCAAAAAATATATCTGAAAAAGTTGTGATTGAGTTAGTCAAATAATAAGGAAACATACCAGAAAGTATCATGGTTAACCAGCCTGCAGTAACTATTAAATAACCATCTCTTTTATTTATTTGCCTGATATTATTTTTATTAAAATGCATCAAAATAACACCTGATAAGATTAATAAAATTGAGGATGTAACAATTTCCTGAACAACACCATCATTAAATATCAAACTAACACCAGCAGTGATGAGCATAGCACTGCCATTGAATATCAATAATAACCCAATTATGTAAAATATTAATTTAAAATTTAGCCTCATGACTAACGGAAAAGTTTCTCAACTTTATTAATTGCACTATAAAGGCAACAAACTAAAACCTTATCACCTTTAAGTATTTTAAAATCTCCAAGAGCAATCATGCCTATCCCATCTCTAATAACACCACCAACGATTGAGGACCTAGGAAAATCTAAATCCTTTATTTTTTTGCCTTTTACTTTTGAGTCTTTTGATATTAAAAACTCTAAAACTTCTGCATTCATATTATTTAATTTATTAAGCTCTAAAACATTTCCCTTCCTTATAAACCTAAAAATCTCATTTGCAGCCAAAAGTTTCTTATTGACTAGAGTGTCTACTCCAATTGACTCAGATAATTCAAAATAATCTGTATTATCAACAATCGCTATTGTTCTTTTGATATCTTTTGACTTTGCCATTAAACAAGACATTATATTTTTTTGAGAATCACCTGTGGTAGCAATAAATGCATCCATATCCTCAAGACTTTCCTCACTTAGTAGGTCAACTCGGGTTCCATCAATATTGAGTACTAAAACTTCAGGAAGTAAATCGGCAATTCTCTCAGCTTTTAACTTATCTGATTCTACCAATTTTACACTTAATCCTTGCTCACCCAATTCTTTGGCAACTTTAAATCCAACCCTGCCTCCTCCTAAAATCATTATTTTCTGTATTTTACCTTTTTCGGTACCCATAAGCTTATAGAGCTCATCCACGCCATCCTTGCATGTGACAAAATAAACGTGGTCGTCAGTCTTAAAAATTGTATTTCCTCTGGGGATAATAGCGTTATGAGTACCACTTCTTTCAATGGCTATTGGCATAAATTTAATTCCAGGGTATACCATTGCTGCATCCATGACGGTTTTGCCAACAAAAGGGGCATCACTTTGTATTTTTGCAGCCACCATTTTTAAAGCACCATCCTCGAAATCGTGACTATTAGTAAAACCTGACTCGTTGACTAATAATTTTACTTCTTCAGAAGCTAAGTTTTCGGGGGAAATCATTGCATCAATACCTAATGACTGAAGATCAAATTCACTAGAATCTTCAATAAATTCTGCATTATTAATTCTTGCAATTGTTCTTTTGGCCCCTAATTTTTTTGATAAAAAACAAGTCAATAAATTTACAGATTCACTCGCCGTAACTCCTATAACCAAGTCTGCATTAGAGACACCAGATTTTTTTAATGCTTTTGGTGATGATGAGTCACCATTTATAACATTTATGTCAAGATAGTTTTCACCATCTTTGAGATTAATTTGATTATTATCAATTAATGTAATATCGTGTGATTCGGAAGAAAGTAATTTCGATAAATGCAATCCAACCTCACCTGCACCAGCAATAACAATTCTCATTATTGTAAGTTTGATAACACCGACAAATATACTTGATTTTAAAGATTTAATTAAAAAATTATTTACTTCCTTTGTTTATTGATCATTAAAACAATATGTTAAAGTATACTGTTCCATGTTTTTTTCTTTTTGTTCAGATATTAAGCTCTCAATTTACCAATCTGCCCAACTTCGATGAAAAAAAAATTAGATTTGGTTACTTCATTGGTCTCAATCAATATGATTTTAAAATAAACTATAGTGTAAATCCAGAGTATTCAATTAAAGTTAACAGAGGCACTGGAATTAATGTAGGTTTAATTGGTGAGTTAAAGATTACTGATAACATTAGACTTAGCCTTGAGCCCGGACTATTCTCAAACAATAAGGAATTAATATTTAATGAAAGAAGTCAATTTACAAGTTACAATGACACAATCTGGAATGTCAAATCAAATAATGTTCACTTACCCATACTAATTAAATATAGTTCAAAGAGAATTGGTAATGTTAGGCCATATTTAAAAGGTGGTTTTTCAACTTCGTTGAATTTGGGTAACATAGAAAATAATTTACAGAGTTATGGGATAGTAAATAATCACTTTAATAAGCTTAATTTCTACTATGAACTATCATTTGGCATAGATTTTTATCTCAGATATTTTAAATTTTCTCCATCTGTAAGAGGGGTTTTCTCGCTAAAAAATGAGAAAAAGAAAAATATTCCAGACAATCCTTGGACTGGTTACGTCAATAAATTTTTTACTCGGGCAATTTTTATAAACTTTAGCTTCTATTAAACCCCAGTAATTTTAGTTAAAAAAATAGATACAGAAATTGATAAGTTTAAACTATCAGGTGACGAATTCTGATTAATTTTGGGAATTGATATGTAATCGCTAATTTCATTTTTAATATTTTCTGAGATTCCATTTGATTCTGAACCAAAAATTAAGATACCATCAAAATTTTGAAAACTAAAATCACTGATTGACTTACTATTTATAGATGTACCAAATATTTTTTTATTGGTTTTTTTTGTGAATTGAATCAAGTCGGTATATATGACGTTTACAAATGATAAAGATCCCATCGAAGATTGAACAACTTTACTGTTGTAACAATCAACAGAGTCTGTGCTACATATGATTTGATCAATACCGAACCAATGACATGTTCTTATAATGGTTCCAAGATTACCAGGATCGTTAATTCGGTCAAATAAAATGTAGAAATCTCTCTTTTTTAGTATTTCTTTTTTTAGATGAAAAACAGCAAGATGTTTGTTTGGTTTTTTTAGTGAGCTTAACTTGTTTAGTTCATTAATACTTATTTCTATAATTTTATCAGAGCTTATCTCTTTAGGATTTGTGGAGTATATTTCAAAGAGTTCGTAATCAGATTTTAAAAATTCATCAATTGATTTTTTGCCTTCAACAATAAATAATTTTTTTTCTTTCCTGTTTCTTTTTCGTTTAATTTGTCTAATGAGATTTATTTGATTTTTGGTAACCATTTAATTAGATGTATTTTTGAAAATATATATGAAAATAAATTTTTTAAAAATAATAATCATTTTTTTTCTGATCATATTTTTTGGTTCATGCTCAATTACCAAAAATTTAGATGTCAATGATTATATTCTTGAAAAAAACAGATTAACAGTTAATGATAAGCTTATCCAAAGTGATTCCCTTAATAGATTAATTACTCAAGAACAAAGTAAAAAGTTTTTTGGGATCCCAATCCAATCATTGATTTATCAATCAGCTAGTAAAAACTCAGATAGTATATTTAGCATTTGGGAACAAAATAAAAATAATAGAAAAGGATTAAAAAAATTCTTATCTGAAAAACAATTTTTTCAATTAAAAAATTATCACAAAAACTGGAATGAATGGAAATTAAAAAATGGAAGACCTATTGCATTAATTGATTCTTTTAAAATTAGTCAAAGCTTAAATAACTTTAAGTCTTATTTCCAAAATATAGGATACTTAAGGAACACAGCTGAGTTTAAATTATTAAAAAATAATTTGAAGGAGAGATATGCATCTGTTGATTACATTATTAAAACAGGCCCTCAATATTATATTGGTGATGTTAGTCTTGTTACAAAATCAAAAATTATTGATTCTATTTTTAAGAATGACATAGAAAAATCACTTTTAAAAAAAAATGGAGTATTTGAAACACTGAATTTTCAAAAGGAGCGAGATAGAATTAACAGTTTAATGAAGAATAATGGAATTTACAATTTCCAAATCAATTCGATTTTTTTTGACGTTGAAATTGACTCAACAAGAGAAATTTATTCACTTCCTGTAAAGATTATTATTGAAGGGGTTGATTACAGAAAACATACTATAAAAGATATAAATTTTATAAACGTGAAAAACGGTGAGGAATATAAAGAGAAAAGTTTTTTAACAAATCAAATTGAATTTAGGGAGAATGAGCTATTCAATGACTCATTGAGATCAAAGACTATTCAAAATTTAAACAATCTAGACTTATTCTCATTTCCCTCAATTGGATATCAATACCTTGGTGAATCAGACAAAGAACTTTCTGCAAATATTTTTCTCAACCCAAAAAAAAAGTATGGTTTAGGTTTTGGTTTTGATATAAAACAGTCTGATATTGAGGATATTGGTATTTCTTTTGAAAACAGATTTAAGTCTAGAAATATCTTTAAAAATGGAGAAAATTTAGAACTGTCTGCAGTAGGATCAATTGGTAAATCAAATGACGTTACAATTTCACAAGTTTATTTTGACGCTACCCTGAGGCTTCCCAAATTTATTTTTTTTGGAAGTTTAAACAAAAGATTTGGGTCTGATATAAAGTCGTTTATTAGTTTTGGATCCACGAACCAAAAAAATATTGGTTTGGACAGAACAAGTTTTAGATTCAACCTAAACTACGCATGGGAAAACAAAAATAATTTTTTTAATTTTTCTTTGTCTGATGTAGAATTAATTAATAATAGAAATATTAATAACTATTTCAATATCTATACAAACTCTTACCATCAATTAAACCAGATAGCACAAAATAACACATCTGACCCAAAGTACTTTTTTGAAGATAATTTATCAATACCAACAGGTGTAGACAGTTTTATAAATGATGTTTTGGATGGATCCTTAACTTTAATCGAACAAAGTGATGTGCAAAGGATTCAATATGTTGAAAATAGAAGAAATCGACTAACAAGTAATAACCTAATAATTGGTTCTACTTTTACAGTTTCAAACAATTATGATAATAGATATGACAAGGGAGATTTCAAACAGTGGCGATTTAAATTAAAAACTGCTGGCAACTTGACTAGTATAATTACAAAAAAGAATTCTGATGGATATAGAAGAATTTCTGACCTAAAATTTTCTCAATTTATTAAAACTGAGTTTAGTTATATAAGACATTGGAATATATCTGACAATTCACTATTTGCGTTTAGATATTTTTCAGGAATTGCGATCCCATTTGGAAATTCTGATAATATACCCTTTTCAGAATCATTTTTTGGAGGTGGATCTAATGATAACCGTGCTTGGCAAGTGTATCGATTGGGGCCAGGAAGTAGTGGGAGCTCGAACGAATTTAATGAGGCTAACTTTAAACTAGCGCTAAATTTTGAATATAGGTTTAATATTTTAGGAAGGTTTAATGGCGCACTATTTAGCGACTTTGGAAATATTTGGAATGTTCTTGATGACAACAATGATAAAGAAAGAACATTTGAAAGTTTTAAGGATCTAAATGAAATTGCAATAGGCTCAGGATTTGGACTAAGATATGATTCAAGTTTATTTATTTTTAGATTGGATATGGGCTTAAAGACCTATAATCCAGCTGCTGTAAAAAATAGACGTTGGTTTAAGGATTTTACTCTTAAAAAAGCTGTTTTTAATATTGGTCTAAATTATCCTTTCTAACTTACATATTTCTTACTACTTTAGCTTTGATTCTTTATGGGAGTAATAACAGGCAATGATGTTCAAAAACTATTTGATTTAGCAAAGAAAAAAAACTTTGCAATGCCAGCAGTAAATGTTGTTGGCTCCAATTCAATAAATGCTACTCTTGAGACTGCCAAAAAACTTAATGCGCCTGTTATAATCCAATTTTCAAATGGAGGTGCATTGTTTAATGCAGGAAAAAGTCTTAACAATGAAAATCAAAAAGCAGCTGTATCTGGTGCAATTTCTGGTGCCAAGCATGTTCATGAGATAAGTAAACTATACGATGTCAAAGTTATATTACATACCGATCATGCAGCAAGGAAACTTTTGCCATGGATTGATGGAATTATGATAGAAAATGAAAAAAATTTTAAAAATTATGGTTACCCCTTGTTCAGCTCACACATGATAGATCTCTCTGAGGAAGATATAGATAAAAATATTGGTACTTGTGAGGAGTATTTGAAAAGAATGTCAAAGATAGGAATTACACTTGAGATTGAATTAGGTGTAACTGGTGGTGAAGAAGACGGTGTTGATAATACAGATATTGATAGTTCAAAATTGTATACTCAACCTGAGGAGGTAGCTTATGCTTACGAACGTTTAATTAAAATAAGTGATAAGTTCACTATTGCCGCAGCTTTTGGAAATGTTCATGGTGTTTATAGCCCCGGTAATGTAAAATTGACTCCAAAGATTTTAAGAAATTCTCAGGAATACATCTCCAAAAAATTTAAAGTTCCTAATAACTCAATAAATTTTGTTTTTCATGGCGGATCTGGTTCATCAGTTGAAGAAATTCGTGAAGCAATTTCATACGGAGCCGTAAAAATGAATATCGATACTGACATGCAATATGCATTTATGTCAGGTAGTAGAGATTATTTTAAAAAAAATATTGATTATTTAAAGTCTCAAATAGGAAATCCGGAAGGAAATGAAATGCCTAATAAAAAATATTATGACCCGAGGGTTTGGCTAAGAAAATCTGAAGAATCTTTTGTTGAAAGGTTAGAAAAAGCGTTTAAAGATTTAAATAATGTTAATACTTTATAAATGGCTTGGTTTCGTCGAAAATTAAAAGGAATAAGGACTGAGACCAAAGAAAAAAAAGATACTCCTGAGGGTCTATGGCATAAGACACCCTCAGGAAACATAGTTGATAATGATGAGCTGATTAAGAATAATTTTGTTTCTCCAGCAGACAACTTCCACTTAAGAATTGGTTCAGATGAATATTTTAAAATCATTTTTGATAACGATTATGAAATTCTTTTCGAAAATCTTAAAAGCACTGACCCATTAAATTTCAGAGACACCAAAAGTTATAAGGATAGAATTGAACAGGCAAAAAATAAGAGTGGCTTAAATGAAGCAATTAAAGTTGGGTATGGTAAGTCATTTTCAAAAAATATAACAATAGCAGCTATGGATTTCAAGTATATTGGGGGTTCAATGGGGTCAGTTGTAGGTGAAAAGATTTCTAGAGCTATCGATCATTCTATTAAAAATAAAAGTCCTCTTTTGATAATTTCAAAGTCTGGTGGTGCTAGAATGATGGAAGGTGCAATATCATTAATGCAAATGGCAAAGACCTCAGCAAAATTAACACAACTGTCTGACAAGAAAATTCCTTACATATCACTATGTACAGATCCAACAACTGGGGGAACAACTGCATCTTTCGCAATGCTTGGAGATATTATTATTTCAGAACCCGGTGCTTTAATCGGCTTTGCTGGTCCAAGAGTTGTAAAGGATACAACCGGTCAAGATTTACCATCAGGATTTCAAAGTTCAGAGTTTTTATTAGAGCATGGTTTTATAGATTTTATTTCAAACAGAAATGATTTAAAATATAAGATCAATTTTTTTATAGACTTAATCCAAAATAAACCACTCAGAAAATATAATTATAACTAAAAAAAAATTTTATATTTGCCCCACAATTGAAATAATGTATCTATCTAGTAAAATAAAAGAAGAAATTTTTAAAGATAATGGTAAGTCGGAAAAAGATTCTGGATCAATTGAAGGCCAAGTCGCCCTTTTTACAAACAGAATTAATCATCTTACGAGTCATTTAAAAAAAAATAAAAAAGATTTTAACACTGAAAGAGCCCTTCTCAAAATGGTTGGTAAACGAAAAAGTCTTTTAACTTATTTAAAAAATAAAAATATCGAAAGATACAGAGCAATCATAAAAAAGTTAAGCCTCAGAAAGTAATTTAAGAATATAAGTTTTCATTGGTTCTACTCTCACAACAATTAATTAATGAAAACAAATGAACTACAAACTATATAAAAAAGAAATAAGTCTACCCGATGGTAGAATAATCACAATCGAAACAGGAAAATTAGCGAAACAGGCTGATGGATCTGCAGTAATACAAATGGGAAATGCTATGCTATTAGCAACCGTTGTTTCATCTAAAACAAAAAGTCCTGTTGACTTTCTACCCCTAACAGTGGACTACAGGGAAAAATTTGCTGCAGCCGGAAAATTTCCTGGCGGTTTCTTCAAAAGAGAAGCAAGACCTTCAACAGAAGAAATTTTAACAATGAGATTGGTTGACAGGGTTTTGAGACCTCTTTTCCCAAAAAATTATCATTATGAGACACAAGTTATGATTCAATTAATGTCTCACGATGAAAATGTAATGCCTGATTCATTAGCAGGACTTGCTGCTTCTACAGTCATTCAACTCTCAGATATTCCATTTGAGTATCCAATATCAGAAGTTAGAGTTGCAAGAATCAATAATGAATTTGTTATCAACCCTAGCAGATCTCAACTTGAGGAATCTGATATTGACATTATGGTTGGTGCAAGTTATGACTCAGTTTCTATGGTTGAAGGAGAATTTGATGAAATCTCTGAGGAAGATATGACCAATGCAATCAAATTTGGACACGACGCTATAAAAAATCAAATTAAAGCCCAAAATGAGTTAGTGAATGAAATTGGTAAAAAAGATACAAGAGATTATGACTCAGGATTGGAAGATGATGATTTATTAAAAATTATTCATGATAAATGTTATTCTGATTGTTACGAGATTGCAAAGAAAGGGTTGAGTAAAAAAGATAGATCTCTAGAATTTTCAATGATCAAGGAAAAACTCTTTGACTCATTTAGCGAAGAGGAAATTGAAGAAAAAGGGGCTTTAATTAAAAGCTATTTTTCAAAAGTTGAAAAAGATGCTGTTAGAGAATTAGTATTAAGTGAAGGTGTCAGATTAGACGGTAGAAAAACAGATGATATAAGACCTATTTGGTGTGAAGTAAATTACTTACCCTCAACTCATGGCTCGTCAATATTTACCAGGGGTGAGACCCAAGCACTAGCAACTGTTACATTAGGTACATCAAGGGATGCAAACATAATTGATTCCCCAACAAATCAAGGTGAAGAAAATTTTTATTTACACTATAATTTTCCTCCATTTTCAACTGGTGAAGCTAGACCCTTGAGAGGTACCTCTAGACGTGAAATTGGTCATGGAAACTTAGCTCAAAGAGCGTTGACAAAAGTTTTTCCAAGCGATTGTCCTTACACTGTTAGAGTAGTTGCCGAAGTGTTGGAATCTAATGGTTCATCATCAATGGCTACAGTTTGCTCAGGAACTATGGCTCTGATGGATGCAGGAGTAAAAATAAGTAAACCTGTTTCAGGAATTGCAATGGGATTAATCTCAGATGGAAAAAGATACTCAGTTTTATCTGATATATTAGGTGACGAGGACCACTTAGGTGATATGGATTTTAAAGTTACTGGTACTAAAGATGGAATTACAGCATGTCAAATGGATATTAAAATTAAAGGACTTTCATATGAAATCCTTGAAAAAGCATTAAAACAAGCAAAAGAAGGTAGATTATCAATTCTTGAGGAAATGACAAAAACAATTGATAAACCTGCTGATTCTGTGAAAGAGCATTCTCCTAAAATGATTAAAATTGAAATTGATGGCGCATTCATTGGTGCAGTCATCGGACCTGGTGGAAAGGTAATACAGGAAATGCAAAAAGAAACTGGTACAACCATAGTAATTGAAGAGGAAAATGAAAAAGGAATAATTGAGATTTTAGGGACTGATCAGAATATGATTGATTCTGTGATTCAAAAAATTGAAGATATTACCTTCAAACCTGAGGTTGGTAGAACTTACAATGTTAAGGTTATTAAGATTTTAGATTTTGGAGCTGTTGTAGAATTTAGGCCAGGTAAAGAAGTTTTACTTCATGTTTCTGAAATTGATTGGAAACGTGTAGAAAAAGTTGGTGACTATTTAAAAATTGGGGATAAAATAGATGTCAAGTATATGGGCATTGATCCAAGGACAAGAAAACAAAAAGTGTCAAGGAAAGTTTTAATAGAAAAGCCCGAAAAAAAATAATAATTTTTTGAAACCTTTTTTTATTTTATTCGTATAACATAGTAAAATACTAAAGTGAGACAATTAAAAATTACAAAACAGGTTACCAACAGAGAAACAGCTTCTCTGGATAAATACTTACAAGAAATTGGTAAAGTTGATTTAATAACAGCTGAAGAAGAGGTAGAATTAGCACAAAGAATTAAGGCTGGTGATGAAATTGCTTTAGATAAATTAACAAAAGCCAATCTAAGGTTTGTTGTTTCAGTTGCAAAACAATACCAAAATCAAGGTTTAACCTTGCCAGATTTAATTAATGAGGGTAATTTAGGCTTAATTAAAGCTGCTAAAAGATTCGATGAAACCAGAGGTTTTAAATTTATTTCATACGCCGTTTGGTGGATAAGACAATCTATTCTACAAGCTCTAGCGGAACAATCTAGAATTGTTAGGTTGCCATTAAATAAAATTGGGTCCATTAATAAAATCAATAAAATGTATGCCTTTCTAGAGCAAGCAAATGAAAGAGTACCATCTGCTGAGGAAATAGCCAAAGAACTCGATATGACGGTTTCGGATGTTAAAGAATCAATGAAAAACTCTGGAAGACATGTTTCAATGGATGCTCCATTAGTTGAGGGTGAAGACTCAAACTTATATGATGTCTTAAAAAGTGGTGAATCTCCTAATCCAGATAAAAAACTATTGCATGAATCATTAAAAACAGAGATTGAAAGATCGTTAGAAACTTTAACACCAAGGGAGGCTGATGTTGTTAGATTATATTTTGGTTTAGGTGATCAACATGCGATGACTTTAGAAGAAATTGGTGAAACATTTGACCTTACAAGAGAAAGAGTCAGACAAATTAAAGAAAAAGCTATTAGGAGGTTAAAGCATACATCAAGAAGCAAAATTCTTAAAACATATTTAGGATAGAAATAATGAAAATTATAGCTCCCTCAATGCTCTCCTCTGACTTTGGAAGGTTAGTTAAAGAAATTGAGCTAATTAACGATAGTAGTGCTGACTGGTTTCACCTTGATGTTATGGATGGTGTTTTTGTTCCTAATATTACCTTTGGATCACCCGTCCTAGAAATATTTAAAAAATTCTCAAAAAAACCTTTAGATATCCATCTGATGATTGTTGAGCCCGAAAATTTTATAGATAAATTTTCTAATTATAAACCTCAAACATTGACAATACATATTGAGGCTACCAAAAATTTAAAATCATCATTGAATAAGATTAAAAAGCTTAATATAAAAGCAGGCTTGGCAATTAATCCTGACACTCCAGTCCTAGACTTAGAGCCATACTTAGATGAAATTGATATGGTGTGTTTAATGGGTGTTTTCCCTGGTTTTTCCGGACAAAAATTTATTAAAAGTACAACACAAAGGTTAAAAGAATTGAGAAAATTAATAGATAAAAATAAATCCAATACTTTGATACAAATTGATGGCGGTGTTGATTTAAGCAACATAAAAGAACTAGCATCAGCAGGCGCTGATATTTTAGTTTCAGGAAGTTGTATTTTTAGTTCTGAAAACCCTAACTCTATGATAGATTCTTTGAAAGTAGAATCTAGCACTTAAACTTTTATGTCATCTAGTTTATTGTACGGATTAGGTATAATGAGCGGGACTTCCCTCGATGGATTGGACATTTGCTACGTCGAATTTAAAGAAAATGATGATAATTATTTTAAAATTATAAATTCTAAAACATTTAAGTACAATTCCAGTTGGGTAAACAAACTAAGTAATATTCACTTAAAAAATGATTTAGAAATCAAGAAAATTGATTTGGAATATGGTCTATTGATCTCACAAAAAATCATGGAATTTAAAAAGGATAACAATATTTCAAATTTAGATTTTATTTCATCACATGGACATACCGTAAAGCATAAACCACCTGACTACAGCATACAAATTGGAAATGGCAAAGTTATACGTGAATTAACTAATGTAACAACCATCAACGATTTTAGAAGCCAAGATATTAAACTGGGGGGACAAGGTGCGCCTTTGGTTCCAATTGGCGACAAATATTTATTTGGCAAGTATGATTCATGTTTGAATTTGGGAGGAATTGCAAATATTTCTTTTGATTACATTGGAAATATGAAAGCTTTCGATATATGTGGATGTAATATTTTATTAAATAAATATTCAAAAATTTATGATAGAGAATTTGATGAATCTGGTAAATTATCCTCAAGAGGAATAGTCATTTCTGAATTAATTGAAAGTTTAGATTCAATTAGTTATAGCTTTATTGAAGGACCAAAGTCTCTGGATAAGGAAAATCTATTGATAGATAATTACAAAGTGATTGACGACTATTTAGCTAATCAAAGTGGTATCGATTTGAAAAAGATTGGTTATAATATTTTAGCAACAATTGTTGAGCATATTTCAAATGAAATTTTTAAAGTCGTAAACAAAAAAAACAATTTAAAAAATATTTTAATAACAGGTGGCGGAGTAAAAAATATTTTTTTGATTGATCAAATAAAAAAAAAGTTAAAATGTTCTTTGATAATACCAGACGAAATAATAGTTGATTATAAAGAAGCTTTGATCTTTGCTTTTATGGGTAAACTTCGTTTACAAAATAAAATTAATTGTTTAAAAACTGTAACCGGTGCGAAAATAGATCACTCATCTGGCAATATATTTAATTAAGAAACCTTGAAAAAAATTTTTAAATTTCGTATAAGACAATATCTTTATTAAATCTACTAATTTTAAAATCAAAGACTATTTTTCACAACAAATAAGAATAATTAGAAAATTAATAAAATTTAAATCATACATGAAAAATTATATTTTACTAGCCCTTGTGCTCTCCTACTCATTAAATTTATATTCTCAAGAAGTCAAACTAAGTTATTATCTACCTAATTCAAACAATTACAATCAAGACATTCCAAAGCCAAGCGAAATAATTGGCCATGAGGTTGGCGAGTGGCATGTTACGCATGATAAACTAGTTCAATATATGTATGCTATAGCCAATTCATCAGAAAGAATTATCATTGAAGAAACGGGAAGAACCTATGAAAATAGACCTTTACTAATTTTAAAAGTTTCATCTGTTGAAAATATTAAAAATTTAACTTCAATCAGAAACAGTCATCTAGAAATCTCAAATGGAATCAAGAAATCTGACTTTAAAAATATGCCAGCAATCGTATACCAAGGTTATTCAGTTCACGGAAATGAAGCAAGTGCATCTAATGCAGCTTTATTAGGTATATATTATTTGGCAGCATCTAATGAACCTGAAACCATAGAGATTTTGAATAATACCGTTATTTTATTTGATCCTTGTTTAAATCCCGATGGATTACAGAGATTTGCAAATTGGGTTAATTCAAATAAAAACTTAGTACCCAACCCTGATAATAATGACAGAGAATTTAGCGAAATTTGGCCAGGTGGGAGGACAAATCACTATTGGTTTGATTTAAACCGTGACTGGCTACCTGTTCAACTTCCTGAGTCTAAGGCCAGGGTTAAAACATATACAGATTGGTTACCTAATATTGTTACTGATCATCACGAGATGGGCACAAATTCCACATTCTTTTTCCAACCTGGTATTCCCTCTAGAGTAAATCCATTAATACCTAATTTGAATCAAAAACTAACTGAAAAAGTTGCAAAATATCATGCTAATTTCCTAGATAAGATCGGAAGCTTATATTACAGTAAGGAAGATTATGATGATTTCTATTTTGGAAAGGGCTCTACTTATCCTGATGCTAATGGAGGTATCGGGATTTTATTTGAGCAAGGTAGTTCGAGAGGGCATATTCAAAATAGTCAAAATGGAGTACTCACTTTTCCTTTCACCATAAGAAATCAATTAACTACAACATTATCAACATTAAAGGCTGCTAGTGAACTAAGGATTGAACTTCTTTCCTATATGAATGACTTTTATGTTAATAACTTTAATGATTCTCAGAAATCAAAATTTAAGGGAATTGGATTTGGTAATAATCACGATAATACAAGTAGTTATCAATTAGCGAGCATTCTCAAAGCTCATAAAATTAAAGTTGTTGAAACCGATGGAAAGAAATTTAAATATTTTATACCATTACAACAAAAGAAGTCAAAGCTCATAAAAGCAATATTTGATTCTCAAACAAAATTCGAAGACAGTCTATTTTATGATGTTTCTGCATGGACTTTTCCTCTGGCCTTTAATTTAAATTATGAATTTTTGAAGGAAAACTTAAGTGGGAATGAGTTGTTTGATAAACGTTCTGGAAAAATTAGTGGTTTTTCTAGTTATGGGTATTTAATAAAACCATACGATTATAATATTCCAAGATTTATTAATTTTTTGCAAGAAAATGGTATAAGGTTAAAATCAAGCAGTAAAATATTTAAAATAAAAAATAATTATTTTGATTATGGGACACTACTAATTCCTGTTGTTGGACAATCAAAAAAACCTGAAAAAATCTTTGAGTTGCTGACTGATATTTCTAAAAAAACTGGTATAGATGTTTATTCTTTATCGAGTGGTTATGAGGATAATATTGGATTTGGTTCCAATTCTTTCACAACAATAAAAAAACCAAAGATAGGATTAATTGTAGGTAATGGTATTAGGTCGTATGATGCAGGTGAAATCTGGCATCTTTTCGATACAAGATATGGCATTCCAATAACTAAAATAGATGTTAAAAATTTAAATCGAACTAACCTATCAGAGTATTCTCACATTATTTTGCCAAGTTACTCTGGAAGCAGCATAAATATTGATAAAATTAAAAACTATTTAAAAAGTGGTGGTAACATAGTTGCTTATAGAAGTTCTATTAACTGGCTAGAAAAAAATAAAATTGTAAGTGTTGATTTTCTTAAACATGAAAGATATGCATCTAATGTCTCCTTTGAGGATAGAAGAAAATTTAGCGGATCACAAGTTATTGGTGGGTCGATTTTTAATACAAAAATAGATAAGAGCCATCCTATTAATTTTGGAATAAAAAATAATGATCTGCCAATCTTTAAAAACAATACTATTTTTATGAAGCCAGACGAAAATAGTTACAATAATCCAATTACATATTCGGAAAATCCACTAATGAGTGGGTATATCTCAGATGAAAATTTAGAATTATTGAAAAAAAGTGTTCCTTTCAAGGTTGAAAGGTATTCCGCTGGAAAAATTTTCTTGTTTTCCGATAACACCAACTTTAGAGCATTTTGGTATGGAACAAATAGATTATTGATGAATTCTATTTACTTATCAAATAAAATGTAATATTGAATTTTTTAAAACCTTACTCGAAAGAGTTTTCTTATAATTTAAAACTAGCATACCCAGTAATAATAGGGATGATAGGCCATACACTGGTAGGGTTCGTTGACAATGCAATGGTGGGCCAATTGGGAACGTCAGAGCTAGCCGCGATCTCTTTAGGCAATAGTTTTGTGTTTTTGGCTATGTCATTTGGTATTGGATTTTCAACTGCAATTACTCCTTTAATTGCCGAAAGCGATGCACAAAATGATAAAAATAAAACAAAATCTGTTCTTTCAAATGGTATAATATTATGTTCTCTTTTAGGACTTATTTTGACTGCTCTGGTTTTAATTTGTAAGCCAATAATATATTACATGGGTCAGCCAGAAACAGTAGTTAGTACAGCCTATCCTTATATTACACTCGTAGCGATTTCATTGTTTCCATTAATTATTTTTCAATCATTCAAACAATTTTCAGATGGATTATCATTTACAAAAATTGCAATGATTTCAACTGTTATTGCAAATGTCATTAATGTTGTCATGAACTACATCCTAATTTATGGTGAGTTTGGTTTTCCAAAGTTAGAGTTAGTAGGTGCTGGAATAGGAACATTAATTTCAAGATTTATAATGGTACTAATAATTATTTATTTAATTAAATCTAACTCTGAAACAAATCAGTATATAAACAACTTATTTAGTTTTAAATATTCTCCGAAAATCATAAAAAAAATTTTTAATCTTGGCTACCCATCTGCTTTACAAATGATGTTTGAAGTTGGGTTTTTTATTTCAGGCATATGGGTTTGTGGAATTATTGGAATAAATTTTCAAGCAGCAAATCAAATTGCACTTAATCTGTCTTCATTAACCTTTATGGTTGCATTAGGACTGAGCGTTGCTGCTACGATCAGGGTTGGAAATCAAAAAGGATTAAATGATTATAAAAACCTAAAACGTATTGCTATATCAATTTTCTTAATTACAATTATGATTGAATTCATCTTTGCGTTAATTTTCATTATTTTCTCTGACTTATTACCCTGGCTTTATTTAGATAACAACGGTAGTTCTGATGTTCTTGAGACTGTCACTTTAGCCTCAAAATTATTAATAGTTGTAGCTCTATTTCAAATTTTTGATGGAATACAAATTGTTGCACAGGGTGCATTGCGTGGAATTCAAGATGTAAAAATACCCTCAATTATTTGTTTTTTATCCTATGTAGTCTTTGGAATACCCATAATGACTTACCTAGGATTATATACTGAACTCAAAGCTACGGGTGTTTGGATTGGTTTTTTAATTGGTTTAATAATTGCATCTTTTCTACTTTCTAGAAGGTTTTTTAAAAAATGTAACTTTCAAATTAGAAGATGACTGATATTAATAATCGGATAATCATAAATTAAATTTCTTAGATAAAGAGATTGACTCAGTAAGCTGAACATAAAAATATATTAAAATACTTATTACAATCATCTTCTGAGAAAACACCTGAATAAATAATGATTGATTATCAAAAAATGGATTTGGACCATACTCCATCACAATAATAAAAAACAGCAGGATAATACAAAACAGAGAGGCACTTACAAGCATTATTTTACTAAGCTTGCTCTTATAAACAATGAATAATTGAATAAAACAATGAATCAATAAAAATCTAAACGCTACTTTCACAAAAAAAACGTGGACATCAAACGTGGAATTATCAGCAGAAAATACTGCAACCAAGACAAAGGATATTAATGATATAAGAATTGTAGAGAAAGATAGAAAATTCAATATTTTATTTCTATTAAATTTTAATTGAATCCTGAGAAAAGTTACATAAAACAGAAAGTATGATAAAGCTAAGATTAGCATAGAAGAATTAAATAAATATGCTGAAACTGTGTTATCCTCTCCATTTTTTGCTGTCCATTCACCAAGATTACTTAAAAAATTATAGAAGAAGGAATAGCCTTTTGTATCAGGTTCAATAATAGTACCTCCGGGGTAAACTAACATTGATATAAAATTCAAAATAACAAATAGTAATATGCCTATATAACCTTGTTTTATTGATATATTGCTCATACTAATACACTCAAAATTTACTCAGGCTGAATTTAAAGAAAAAGTCACTCATTTAAGGGATTCTTTTTAGAAATAATTTGTGAGGGAGAGAGGATTCGAACCCCTAACCAACAGAGCCGAAATCTGTCATTCTATCCAGTTGAACTACTCCCCCATAAATAAATTATCTAGTAGTGTTAATTATTTAAATTTTTTCTTACTATTTCTGATATTGTTTTACCATCAGCTTTTCCTGATAGCTCTTTAGTTACCATACCCATGACCTTTCCCATATCTTTCATTCCAGAGGAGTTTGTTTCTTCAATTATTCTTAAAACTATATCCTCAATTTCTTTTTCACTTAATTGCTTTGGTAAGTATTTGGAAATGAATTCTGATTGAATAATTTCAGTCTCTGCCAAATCATTTCTTCTTTGACTTTCAAAAATTTGAGCACTTTCTTTTCTTTGTTTTACAAGTCTTTGGAGAATTTTAATTTCATCTGACTCATTTAATTCAGATGAACTAGAATCCTTAGTTTCAAATAAAATAATTGCGGATTTTATTGCCCTGAGTGACTCTAACTTAATAGAATCTTTTTCCTTCATTGCTGATTTTAAATCTTGGTTGATTTTACCTTTTAATGACATCTGTTTAAAATTTAATCAACGTTATCATGTAGAAACGTATTGTTAGATTTAAAATCAATTTTACCATCATCTTCATGATTTAGGGTCGATGATGATATTGAACTTTTAATCTCATCGTCCAAACTAATTCCAGCTCTCTTGTATGCCGGTTCACTTTGCAAGTCACTGATTCCTGGTGATTTAGTAAATTTATAATTAAATTTTTTAAGTTTTATTCTTCTTTGCTCCGTTCTTTTGGCTAAACCTTCCACTATTGGACTTTCAACTGGGTTAATTATTGGGTTATTATGATTTTCTAAATTATCATCCGCATTTTTTTGAAACGAATTGTTTTCAAGAGTAACATATGGGATAATATGCATAGGATCTATGACCTCGATTTCTTTAATATCAGTCTTTAAATAATATTTTAATTCATTTTTTTCAGGAGAATAGTTTTTTTCTTGATCCTCTAGGACTTGAACTGGTTCAACAACTTCAATATCATCTAATTTTTTCAATAATATTTCTTCATCAATGGTACTATCAATTGAACTATCTGTTTTTTTAATAATTTCCTCATATGTGACATCAATATCTAAAATTTCTTCTTTTTTAATTTTATGATTGTTATTTATTTCTAAATTCTCTGTTTCAAAATCAATATTTTTAAAATCGATTGATTGAGAAGCATTCTCAAACTGAAAAGGTTTTTGATCTTTTTCTACATTTTCAATGATTGGATTTTCATCTTCTAAACTAAATATAGTTTTTTTAGGTTCTATATGTAAAATCTCATCTTGCTGTTTCATGTCAAAGCCCGTCGCAATTACAGTTACAGCAATTTCTTCACTTAATGTTTGATCCTCTCCTATACCCATTATAATATTAGCTTTATTACCAGCTTTTTCTTGTATATAGTCATTGATAATACCAATTTCATCAATTGTAATTTCACTAGACCCTGAAACAATTAATAAAAGAACATTCTGTGCCCCACTAATTCGATTATCATTTAATAGTGGAGAATCTAGTGCATTTGTTACAGCTTTAAGTGCTCTTTTTTCACCCGATGCACTGAATGAACCCATGATTGCATTACCACTTTTAGATAAAACTGTTTTAGCATCCTTTAAATCAATATTTTGAGTATAATGGTTTGTAATTACTTCTGCAATTCCTTTTGCTGCTGTTGCAAGAACCTCATCAGCTTTGGTAAAGCCTTCTTTAACGCCTAAGTTACCATACATCTCTCTTAACTTATTATTATTGATAACAACTAATGAGTCAACACTTCCCCTCAGTTTTTCTAGACCTAAATTAGCTTGTTCTGTTCTAATTTTTCCTTCAAAGATGAATGGCATAGTAACTATTCCAACCGTTAAAATACCCATTTCCATAGCTAGGCTAGATATTATGGGAGCCGCTCCTGTTCCAGTGCCACCACCCATTCCAGCTGTTATAAAAACCATCTTAGTATTATTATCAAGCATTTTTTTGATTACATCTAAACTCTCAATTGCTGCTTTTTCACCAATTTTTGGATCAGCACCAGCTCCCATTCCCTCGGTTAAATTAATTCCTAGTTGTACTTTATTTGGAACTGGGCTATTTTCTAGTGCCTGAGCATCGGTATTACAAATCACATAATCAACTCCATTAATCCCTTTATTATACATGTAATTAATAGCATTACTTCCACCACCACCAACTCCAATTACTTTAATAACATTACTTTGGTTCTTGGGCATATCCCAAGATAAATTCTCATATTGATTTTTTGTATTCATATTTTTATTATTCTGCGTTCTCTAAAAATGTTTTAAGTTTATCTGTAAATTTTTCAAAAATTGATTTCTGTTTTGAGATCTCATCACCATTATTAATCTGATCATGATTGTCAGTCTTACTAGATTCATTTTCAACTTTACTATTTATTTCTAATTCATTATCATTATTAAAAAAATTATCTCTTGCGTTCATGACAAGACCTACAGCTGTTGCATACGTAGGGCTTGATATTTCTATTAAATTATTGCCAGCTAAATGTTCATTTGGAGACCCAAGTCTGGTATCCATACCAGTGATATATTCAACTAGTTGCTTCAAATGTTTTAGCTGACTTCCACCGCCTGTCAAAACAATTCCAGCAATTAGTTTCTTTTTTTGCTCCTCATGTCCATAATTTTTAATCTCCAAATAAACTTGCTCAATAATCTCTACAACTCTGGCATGAATAATTTTTGAAAGGTTTTTTAATGTTACTTCTTTTGGTTCTCTTCCTCTTAGGCCTGGAATTGAAACAATTTCATTTTCTTTATTTTCACCAGGCCAGGCAGAACCAAACTTTATTTTGAGTAATTCTGCTTGTTTCTCTATGATTGAGCAACCATCTTTAATGTCTTCAGTAATTATATTACCTCCAAAAGGTATAACCGAAGTATGTCTAATAATTCCATCTTTAAAAATTGCAAGATCTGTTGTTCCACCTCCAATATCAATAAGTGCAACACCTGCTTCTTTTTCTTCTTTACTCAAAACAGCATCTGCTGATGCCAAAGGTTCTAAAGTTATACCGTGAAAATCAATTCCTGAACTTTTTACACATCTAGCAATATTCTTTATTGAGCTAACTTGACCAACAACAACATGGAAATTTGCTTCCAATCTTCCACCAAACATTCCGATAGGCTCTTTTATTTCACCTTGACCATCAACTTTGTATTCCTGAGGCAAAACATGTATAATTTCTTCACCAGGTAGCATGACAAGCTTGTACACTTGATTTATTACATTGTTTATGTCTTTTTCCTCAATAACTTGATCTGAATTCTGTCTTGTAATATAATCACTGTGTTGCAGGCTTCTTATATGTTGCCCAGCAATTCCAACTACAACCTTATCTATTTTGTATCCAGATGTTTTCTCTGCTTCATTAATTGCAGATTGAATCGATTGAATTGTTTGAGTAATATTATTGACAACTCCCCTATGTACACCTAAGCTTTCAGACTTTCCTAAACCAATAATTTTTAGCTTACTATATTCATTAACATGTCCAATCATTGCAACAATCTTAGTTGTCCCAATATCTAAACCTATAAAAAGCTCATTATTTTTCATTTTTATTATTTTCGATTACTACTTGATTTTTAAAACTTAAATTTATTTTCTCAATTTCAGAGAAAATACCTGACTTAACTTTAGCACCATAGAAAATCTTATATTTTTTAAGCTTCTCTTGTATATTGTTAAGACTTCCAAATTTTATTAAATAATTTTGATTGACCGTTTTTAAATACATATTCGTTTGATCCATAAAAATATAGTCAATATGAGAAAACAAGAACTCATCATTTTTTATCACAGAGCTAATTTTTATAGCCTTCATTAAATTAGTTGAATCTATTTCACCTACAAAAAATGTTGTTTCTGGTTTATAAATTTTTGATAATGGAATCATTTCACCATTCAAATCGACATACTTATTTTGATATTCTAAAAACATAACAGGATCTTTTTCGTTAATTTTGATATTAATTTTTGAGTCGACAGTCCTGTGCACATTTGAATTATAAAAGAAATCGATATTATTGATATGATTTTCTAAACTTGAAAAACTGAATTCCTGATTTAACAAAGAATCATTAATAAATTTATTTTCAACTAAATTTCCTTTCAAAGAATCTAATTCTATATAGTTTAGTTTTAAATAATTTAAGTCTTGGTAAATAAAATAATTTCTTTTGCTGTTAATGAAATTTGCCCAAATAGTTACACAAACAGTGAATATTAGAAGAATGGAAAAAATTATTTTTTTATATAGCATTTTGTAAAATCAATTTTTTTATACTTTCAACTTTTTCAGAGATATCACCAGCTCCCAAGGTTATAATTATATCAGAATCATCAATTTCTAGGTTTTCTATTAACTCCCCATCATGAATAATTTTTTTGTTATCATTTTCTATTATTTTTAATAACTGTGTTGAATCAATTCCAGGTATTGGCTTCTCCCTCGCTGGATATATATTTAATAAGAATATTTTATCAAATTTTTCTAATGCTCTTGCAAACTCACTCATAAAATCTTGAGTTCTTGAGAAAAGATGAGGTTGAAAAATTACAAGATTGGATTTGTTTGGATACATTTTTTTTACTGAATCAACAATTGATTTTATTTCATTAGGATGGTGTGCATAGTCATCAATTAATATTTTAGGAGATTTTGTAATAATTGAAAATCTACGTTCAATACCTCTAAATGATTTAATAGCATTAACAATTTTTTTTGGACTTAAATTAAGATTGACGGCTATTGAAAAGGCAGCTAAAGCATTAAGTGCATTATGTTTACCAGGCATTCCAAAAATTACCCTACCATAATTATTTTTCTCTGACTTAATTTCAAACTGCGTTTCAAATGGTCCGTAAATTAACTTATCAATGTAATAGTCAGATTTGTCACTTAGCCCATACTTATATCCTCCAAATCCTAAATTTTCGTTCTGAAAAATAATTCCGTCTTTCTTTAAATTTCCTACAAAAGCTTTAAATGTGTTTATAAGATTTTGATAATTTTTATATATATCTAGATGATCGGGATCTATATTATTTATACATATGACATTTGGTTTGAGTTCTAAAAATGATTTATCAAATTCATCAGCTTCAACTATAAAAATTTTATTTCCGTTGATTATTAAATTAGAGCCATAATCATTCATAATTCCACCTACAAAAGATGTAAACTCTAAATTGAATTGAAATAAAATGTGAGAAAGTATTGAGCTAATAGTTGTTTTTCCGTGAGTACCCGATATTGCAATACAATACCCATCGTTTACAATTTCTGAAAGAATTTTAGCTCTTTTAATTACTACAAATTTTTTATGGTAGCAGTATTTTAGAATTTTATTATCATTACTTATCGCTGGTGTGTAAATAATAACAGTATTTTTTGTATCTAACTTCTTAAGGTCAATCATTGATTCTTTTAAGTTATGAGAAACTCCAATTCCTGAGCTAACTAACTTTTTAGTTAGATTCGTTTGAACTTTATCATAGCCTGAAATATTTTTTTTGTTGTAATGTAAGTATTTAGCTAAGGCCGACATTCCAATCCCACCAATTCCAATAAAAAAATAATTTTTTTGATCTAAATAATTCATTTTAAAAAAGATTCAATTTCATTTAAAATTATTTTAACGGCGTTTTTTTTTGAGATTGCTTTAATTTTTTCAGAAAGATTTTTTCTGTATATATCGCTAACAATTAGTTTGTTTATTATAGGATTTAATTTAAAATCTAGTTCGTCCTCGTTTATAAATTCACAAGCCCCATTTTCATAAATTTTTCTTGCATTTTTTGTTTGATGATCATCAACCACATTAGGTGATGGAATAAATATTACAGGCTTTCCTACGACACACAGCTCAGATATAATACTTGCACCGGATCTTGAAATGATTAAATCCGAAATTGAATACAACTCTTCAATCTTATCCGTAAATGGAATAATTACTAGATTTTTATTTTTAAATTTTTTATAGGTCTCATAATATCTTGTTCCTGTTAGTAAAATAACTTGTAGGTTATTTTTTATTAAAAAATCAATTGAGTTAATTATAGATTTATTAAGCTTATCTGCTCCTTGACTACCCCCCAAGACTAGTATTGTTTTTTTATTACTTGTAAGATTTAGCTTCTCATAAACTTCATTTTTATTTACAGATTTAAATAATTTAATTGATTCTCTTATAGGATTTCCAGAATATACTATTTTTTTTGAATCAAAAAATTTATCCATGCCATCATATGCAACAAAAATTTTCTTTGAGTACTTACCCAAAATTTTATTTGTAATTCCAGGATGGGAATTTTGCTCTTGAATAAAAGTTGGTATATTCATCAAACTGGAAATAAATAAGATTGGACCACTTGCAAAACCACCAGTTCCTATTACTAGATTTGGTCTAAACTTTATAAGGATAATTAAGGATTGAAATAAACTTATAATCAACTTGAAAGGGAGTAATAAATTGGAAACCGAAACTTTTCTGTTAAATCCTGATATATTTAATCCTTTAATTCTGTAGCCTCTGTCTGGAATAATTTTCATTTCCATTCTTTTTTTTGAACCCACAAATAACAACTCACTATTTATAAATTTATTTTTTATACTGTCGGCAATACTCAAAGCTGGGTAAATATGGCCCCCAGATCCACCTCCAGATATAATAAACCTATATTTTTTTTTATTAGCCATCTAATTCAACTGTGTTATAATTTATGTTGTTTTTACTTACACTTAATAAAATTCCCATTGCCAAAAAAGTTATCCAAATGGAAGTTCCTCCAGTGCTTACTAATGGAAGTGGTTGTCCAGTGACTGGAATCAATTGAACAGCAACTGCCATATTTGTAAAAGCTTGAAAAACTACAGGGACGCCTACAGCAATAGACACTAGTTGTCCAAATTTTGTTTGCGACTTATAGGATATTATTATAATCCTGAACAGCAACACTATGTACAATAATAGTATTATAAAGGCTACTATAGTACCATACTCCTCAGCAATAATAGAATAAATAAAATCTGAAGTACTCTGTGGTAAAATATACTTCATAGAGCTTTTACCTGCCCCAACACCAAATATTTTTCCATTTGCTATTGCTGCCTTGGCTCTATTTATTTGATAATTTGATGTGTCATCAAGATCATTTTTTACGAAATTTTCAATTCTGTTAGTCCATGTATCGACTCTGTTAGGTATTATTTCAGGAAACATATTGACCGCAAACAAAAATGATGACAATAATAAAACAAATAAAAAAAATAGTGTAGCAAGATGCTTTAGTTTGTATCCTGCAATAAATATTATCATTGTAGACATGATGAAAATTAACAAAGCTGTTGAAAAGTTAGATGGAAGAATTAATGCGACTATTAATATTATTGGAAGCCACATTAATAAAAATGTTTTGATGAAACCAAGACTCTTGTTTTTTTCCTTGGACAAAAAATTTGATAAATAAATTAACAAGAAAATTGAAGCTAAAGTTGATGGTTGAAACGAGATTTTAAGTATTGGTATATTCAACCATCTGTTAGCATTTGCACCATCAATCACATTTCCTTGAAAAGATGCAAAAAACAATAAAAAAATTACCAATGGAAGAATAATTAAGGAAAGGCCTTTGAAGTATTTATAATCGACCAAATGGGTTGAATACATTATCATAATACCAATAAATATGATTGATATATGTTTTATAATATTTGAGAAAATTAAATTAGCTCCAAAGTTTGAACTAGCACTGTAGACAGGTAAGAATGAAAATATTGCTAAAGCTAAAACCACAATCCATATAGCCTTATCCCCACGAATATTTTTGAGCATACTCATAATTTTCTTACATGATTTTTAAATGAATTACCCCTCTCCTCATAATTTTTAAATAAATCAAAACTTGCACATGCAGGTGATAGTAAAACAATATCACCCTGTTTTGAGATGTCATATGCACTTTTAACAGCATCAACCATTTTGTCGGTGGAAACTATAAGATTACAGTGCTGAGAAAATTTTGATATTATTATTTCATTATCTAAACCCAAACAAACAATTGCTTTTACATTTCTCTCAACTAAAGGAATTAATTGATCATAATCATTACCCTTATCTACCCCCCCAACTATCCAAACTATTGGTTTATTGTATGAATTTAAAGCGTAAAAAGCTGCATTTACATTTGTTGCTTTAGAGTCATTTACATATTTAACTTTATGTATAGTTAGAAAATGCTCCAATCTATGTGGAACATTTTGAAAAGTTTTAAGACTTTCAATAATTTTTTTATTTGAAATATTTAAAATTTCTGAGACAGCAATTGCTGCCATTGAATTTTTTACATTGTGTAACCCAATCAATGAGGTCTTACTAATATCTATCATATTTTCTTTGTTATTTATTGATAATTTAATCTTGTTTTTGAGCTTTACTAAATAGTTATTTTTCGGATTTTTGTTGTTTCCGGTAAAAAACGGAATAGTAGAAACCTGGCTATTTAAATCATTAATTTTATTTTTTGTATTGGTACAATCACCGCTGTAAATAAGATAATCTGAACTTTTCTGATTGCTTATTATTTTAAACTTTGCATTTATGTAATTTTTTAATTTATGATCATATCTATCGAGGTGATCTGGTGTTATGTTGGTTATAACAGAAATATCAGGCCTAAAATTCAGAATATGATCAAGTTGAAAACTACTAACCTCCACAACATAATAATCAAAATGATTTTCTGATACTGATCGGGAAAAACTGTATCCGATGTTCCCAGCTAATCCAACATTAAATCCACTATTTTTTAGTATATGGTAAATTAATTTTGATGTTGTTGTTTTTCCATTTGTACCAGTAACGGCAATAATGAATGCATTAGTGTATCTACTGGCAAATTCAATTTCTGAAATAACATTCTTGTTTTGGAGTGATGGTTTAGACTTAATTAATGACTTAAGATCAATCCCTGGACTTATCACTATTTCATTTGAATCCTTTATTAAATTTTCAGTATGTCCTGTCTCCTCATATATTACACCTAATTCTGATAAGATTTTTTTTGTTTCTGATTTGATATTTTTTGAGTCTGAAAGACAAACGTTTAAACCCTTTTTTTGAGCTAATTTTGCAACTCCAATTCCACTTATACCAGAGCCAAGAATAAGTATTTTGTCTCTCGCAATCATCTTAATTTTAGTGTTATTAATGTTAATATTGCGAGCAAAATTGAAACGATCCAAAATCTTGTAACAATTTTAGTTTCACTTAATCCTTTTCTCTGAAAATGATGGTGAATTGGGCTCATTAGAAAAATTCTTTTTCCAATTCCATATTTTCTTTTCGTGTACTTAAAAAAACTGACTTGGATTATTACAGACATTGTCTCAATTAGAAAAACACCACACAAAATAGGTAGCATTAATTCTTTCCTGACCAGAATTGCAATAACAGCTATTATACCTCCAACAGATAAACTTCCAGTATCACCCATAAAAACTTGAGCAGGATGAGTATTGTACCACAAAAAACCTATCAATCCACCAAGCAGAGCAGAGACAAAAACAAGTATCTCACCTATTCCTGGTATATAAATTATATTTAGATAATCTGAAAAAATAAAATTACCAGATACCCAAGCCAAAATTCCAAGAACAAAAACAACTATTGCTGAAGTTCCTGCTGCTAAACCATCTAGACCATCTGTAAGGTTAGAACCGTTTGAAACTGCAATTATTATAAATGTTATTACTAAAACATAAAAAATCCAGTTAGGGTTATTGTTCGAAATTTTAAATATCTGAACATAATCCAACTCATTATTTTTAACAAAAGGAATGGTTGTTTTTAAGGACTTTTGATTTGTAATTATATTTTGTTCATCATTAAAATCCTTATTTTGCTTAACCTGAATTCCAGGGTGAAAGTAAACTGTAAAACCAATAAATAAACCTAAAATAGTCTGACCAATAATTTTTACCCAACTATTAATTCCTGATTTTCTGTTCTTGAAAACTTTAATATAATCATCAACAAAACCAATTAGAGCTAACCAAATAAAAGAAACTGATAGAATTACTATATAAATATTCTTAAAGTCAGTAAACAAAAAAATGGGTATTATGGTCGATAATAATATTATAACACCTCCCATTGTTGGTGTTCCTTTTTTAGCCTTTTCGCCTGGTAAATTGAGGTTTCTGATGTTCTCCCCTATTTGTTTTTCTCTTAAATATTTTATTATTTTCTTTCCAAAAATTGTTGAGATAAAAAGAGCTAGAATAAAACTTATTGCAGATCTAAAAGAAATGTATTGAAACAAACTAGCCCCCATTAACTGAAACTCTTTCTCTAATATTTCAAATAAATAATATAACATCAGACAGCAATTTTTAACGATTTTTTTACAACATATAAATCATTGAACTCAATTTTTTTTGATTTTATAATTTGATATTTTTCATGTCCCTTACCAGCTATTAGAATTATACATTTTTCATTTAACATTGATAAAGCAAGTTTTATTGCTATTTCTCTGTCTAACTCAATCATTACTTTTTTTAATTGGATTTTTTCAATGCCTGATATCATATCTTCAATTATTTTTTCAGGGTCTTCATCCCTAGGATTATCAGATGTGAAAACAGAAAATGAACTGTTGTTCACTGCTATTAAACCCATTTTTTTTCTTTTACCTTTATCTCTTCCACCACCACATCCAATAACCGTAATCACTTTTAAATTATTAATGTTTATACTATGAATAGTGTTCAAAATATTTAATAATGCATCAGGTGTATGGGCGTAATCTATAATTGCAGTTATGTTTTTGTGGGTAACAATTTCAAATCTACCAGTCGGTGACTTTAAAAGAGATAAATTTTCATAGATATTTTTTTCACTCAGATTAAGAACCTTGGCTATTGAGGTTACTGATAGTATATTGTATGCGTTGAAAGTTCCAATTAGTGAAGTTTGAATTTCTACATCATCAATTTTTAATTTCATTCCATCTAAGGAATTTTCTAGCACACGCAATTTAAAATCAGCTGGTTTTTTTAAGGACATTGTATAGATTTTGGACCCTGTGTTCTGTGTCATATACATTCCGTTTTTATCATCAATATTCACCAAGGATTTTTGATTATTTTTTAAGTTATCAAATAGCCTCTTTTTAGTATTTAGATAACTTTTGAAATCTCCATGATAATTTAAATGATCATGAGTGATATTTGTAAATACACAGAGAAAAAATTCTAATGAGTTGATTCTGTCCTGATGAATTGAATGGGAAGACACCTCCATAAAGCAAAAATTGACATCTAAATCAACCATTTTTCTCAAATAAAAATTAGTATAGTATGAATCTGGTGTAGTTAAATCCGTTTTATAATTCTTATTATTAATCTTGATCGTATTTGTGGAAATTAATCCACTTTTATAACCCATTTTTAACATTAAATCATGAGCAAGGGAGACAGTCGTTGTTTTTCCATTTGTACCAGTCACACCAATTAATTTTAACTCTTTAGATGGATTTCCAAAAAAATTACAGCAAATCTTTGCATATGATTTTCTGCTTGATTTGACTTTTATATAGGTTATATTTTTGACTAAACTATCAGGCAGTTTTTCGCACACAACTGTAGAAGCACCTTTTTCTACAGCATTATCAATAAACTTATGGCCATCAAGTTTATTACCCTCAATTGCTACAAATAAATATTTAGTATTAATGTTTTTTGAATTACTAGAAATATTATGAATAACTAAATCTATTTTGCCAATTAGTTTGACAGGATCAAGACCACTTAATATGGTTTCAAGTTTTTTCACTGATTTGTACTAGTTATTTTGTTACTAATTAATCCTCTTTCAATTTCTACTAGAGAAAATTCAAGATGATTAGGATACTTGGACATAATTTTTTCTGCAATATTTTTAAAAACAGGACCAGCCACTGTTGATCCATAATACCCTAATTTTTTATTTGGCTTATTAATAGTTATTATGCATGAATACTTTGGTTTATCGGACGGGAAAAAGCCAACAAAACTTGAATTATAATTAATACTATCAGTATTATAATCAATTTGAGCAGTACCTGTTTTTCCAGAGATGCCAAAATATTTAGACTTTATATTATTGGCCGTACCGTTTGGATGATGCACTACATCATAAAGCATTTTATTAATTATCTTGAGCGTTTTCTTAGAGCAAATGGATGAATTGATAATCTCCTTCTTAAATTTGTGATCATTTTCAACGGAGTTAACAACCTTTTCTAAAAATTTTGGCTTTACCATTTCCCCATTATTTGCTATTGAATTATAAAATGTTAAAATTTGAAGCGGAGTTAATGATATTCCGTAACCATATGCCATCCATGGTAATGATAATCCGTTCCAATTTTTATCATCAGGATGAGGAAATATTGGCTTTGGTTCACCCTTTATTTCGATTCCTAATGGTTCATCAATTCCAATATTTGAAATTCTATTTACGAATTTTCTTGGTTGATTTTTATAAAAATCATTTACTGCTGATACAATCCCTGTATTTGAAGATAATCTGAAAATATCCATCAAATTTATCTCACCATAGCCACCCTCTTTTGAGTCTTTAACATCATAACCATAGAAGTTTAATTTGCCATTTTTTGTATCTATTTTTTGAATTGTATCGAATGCATTATCCTCCAATAAAGAAATAACAGACATTAACTTAAAGGTTGAGCCGGGCTCTAAAGATTCACCTACTGCATAATTCAATTTTTCGTAATATTTACCCTCACTAGTTCTACCAAAATTTGATATTGCTTTAATTTTACCAGTACTTACCTCCATGACTATAGCTGATGAGTGATCAGCTTCAAAATTTATAGTTTGCTCTAAAAGATTATCATGAACTATATCTTGGATTTCAACATCAATTGTTGAATATACGTTTGATCCGTTAATAGGGTTCCTATTTAAATCATTATCCAGAATTTTCCATTGTCCATTTGAAATTTTTCTCTTTGTTACAAGTCCGTTTTTCCCTCTCAAAAAATTCCCATAAGCATGCTCCAACCCAACACCTCTAAAATTTCCTTTCTCATCTACTCTTTCATATCCAACTGTTCTTTCAGCAATTTTACCAAAGGGGTATTCTCTCGTAACTTTATTTTCTATAATTAGTCCTCCCTTTATTGTACCATATTTAAGGATGGGGAAACTTTTAATTATTTCTAGTGATTTTAAATTAATATTTCTGAAAATATTTAAATACCTGTTATTTATTTCACGAGCTTTTTTTATTCTTGAACATTCATCATCAAACCTCGTTTTCTTAAATTGTGAAATTTTTTCGCAAAGAGGTCTTAATTCAGTTTGAAAAATTCTATCAGATATAATTTTTGTGTCAATAAAAATATCATACTTTGATACAGTAGTTGCTAGTATACTACCATCACTGGAATATAAATTACCTCTAACAGGTTTTGCTATAAAATTCTTTACAGTTTTATCCTCCACAATCTTTCTATACTTATCACCATCAATGAATTGTATTTGAAATAGCTTATAAAAAATTCCCAAAGAGAACACTAGTAATAAAAACCCAACAATGTATAATCGTATTAAAAAATTATTTTCCATCATTTTTTTGTGATAATAATTTTAGTTGGTGGGTTTAATGATGGTCCAATTCCTCTTTCATATAATTGAATTTTGATATTTGACTCCATTTTTAGTGTAACAATTTCTTTTCTCACGTCAACAAATTCATTTTCAACCATTGCTAGTTTATTAGATAAATCATTTAATTTGTAGATTTTTGTATCAACACTATGCGAAGAGTAAATCATAATTAAAGCGAGAAAGAATAAAAACATGATGAACCTTATGTTTTTGAGATTTGTTTGTTCAATTATGAATCTTCCATTAATAATATCAAATAATTTCTTTATCATAATTTTATCGCTGATCTTAATTTTGCACTCCTTGATCTTTTATTAAGTTTTAATTCAGATTCTTTTGGTTTTAAAAAATGAAATTTTAGTTTGAAAGGATTTGAGAAATTTCCAAATTCGTCTTTAACAGGCTCTTGATCAAAACAACCATTTTTAAAAAACCTTTTTACCAGACGGTCTTCCGCTGAATGATAGGTTATTACAGACATGATTCCGTTTTTTGATAAAAGATTTTTAGATTGGATTAATATTTCCTTTAAGGATTCGAGCTCTTTGTTTACCTCAATCCTAATGGACTGGTAAACTCTGGCTAAAAAACTATTTTTAGTATTAGCAGAGAAAAATGTTTCCAAAACATAATTTAAATCGTTGGACATTGTGATTTTTTTATTTTCTCTCTCTTTGCAAATTTTTTTTGCAATCTTTTTTGAATTTTTTAAATCTCCATATAGATAAAATAAATTTGAAAGCTCACTTTCGGAGTAATTATTAATGACTTGTATGGCATCCAAATTTTGATTTTGATTCATTCTCATGTCTAATTTATATCCAGGATGAAAGCTAAATCCTCTATTTTTTTTATCTAATTGGTGAGATGATACTCCCAAATCAGCTAATATTCCATCAACTTTTCTAATTTTTAAGTATTCAAGAGTTTGCATCAAAAAAATATTATTTTGCCTAAAAAAAATTAATCGCTCATCATCAATTACGTTGCTTTGTGAATCCAAATCTTGATCGAAAGCAATCAGCTTTCCATTACTCCCTAATCGATTTAATATTTCTCGAGAGTGACCGCCACCACCATATGTCATATCAACATAAACACCATTACCTCGAATTTCCAAACTATCTAAACTTTCATTTAACAGTACAGGTTTATGATAATTCATTATTTTGATTACCCATAACTTGTTCTGTCAACTTTACAAAATCAATATTTTTATCATTAATTGATTTTTCATATTGGTCTTTATCCCATATTTCAATAATATTAATAGCAGAAGCCATGACAACATTTTTTTTTAGTTTTATATTTGAGATTAAATCAATCGGAACCAATAATCTTCCACTAGAATCTAAATCAAGTGCCCTAACACCGGCACTGAATATTCTGATAAAATCGTTATTCTTTTTAATGAACCTGTTCAAAGAATTTATTTTTTCCATTACACTTTTCCACTCAACCATAGGATAAAGTTCAAGACAAGACTGGAATACAGATCTTTTGATAATAAATCCATCTTTTAAATTTCCATCAAGTTGTTTTTTTAACTGTGATGGTAAAAGGATTCTGCCTTTATTGTCAATTTTACACTCGAAAGTTCCAGTTAGTTTTGTCATATTCGAAACGCCTTCTTTCAAATATATATATTTTATCCCACTTTTTCCCACTTTTTCCCACATTGTTAATAAGTAAAAAAATCTTAGATCTATACAATATAAAATGTTGATTTGCAATATTTTATAAATAGAATTTTAAATTTTTATAATAAAAATTAATCTTTTAATAAAAAGTGTATTCTATATGATTACTTTAGCATCGACAATTTGAATTATTTTTTAATGATAAATACAAATTTTCAATACTTGTCAAAAGGTGATGGTCAACCCATAATTATTCTTCATGGTCTTATGGGTGGTCTTAGTAATTTTAATGACGTGTTCGATTTTTTTCCAAAGATTGGATATCGTATCATTGCCCCAGAGCTTCCTGTCTACAGCTCCAGTATTATAGATACAAATTTGAAACATTTTTCAAAGTATGTATATTCCTTCATTAAACATTTGGGATTAAAAAATGTTATACTTCTGGGAAATTCGATGGGTGGTCACGTTGGATTAATTTTTACAAAATTATATCCTGAGTTGGTAAAAGGACTGGTTTTAACCGGAAGTTCTGGCCTTTATGAAAATTCAATGGGGGATTCTTACCCTAAAAGAGAAGACTATAACTTTATAAAAAAGAAAACAGAAAATGTTTTTTACAACGCAAAGGTTGCTACAAAAGAACTTATTGATGAGGTGTATGAAACCGTTAATGATCGAAAAAAATTAATTAAAATTCTTGCCTTGGCAAAAAGTGCAATCAGGCATAACATGTCCAAAGATTTACCCAAAATTAAAATTCCAACAGCATTGATATGGGGAAAAAATGATAATGTTACCCCTCCTAATGTTGCTTTAGAATTTGATAATTTAATGCCAAACTCTGACTTATTTTGGATTGACAAATGCGGCCACGCACCTATGATGGAACATCCAAAAAAATTCAATGAGATTCTAAAAATATGGTTATTAAAAAAGAAATTTTAATGAAATTTTCAAAAATTAATTTTTTAAAAAGTAGCCCAAATACAATTCAATGTCCTAAAAGTAGTTTCGAAGAAATTGCATTTATCGGTAGATCTAATGTGGGGAAATCTAGTTTAATTAATATGCTTTTTAATAATAAAAATCTTGCAAAAATTTCAAAAAAGCCTGGTAAAACAAAATTAATAAATCATTTTATTATTAATGATACCATCCTTTTGGCAGACCTTCCAGGGTATGGGTATGCAAAGCTTTCAAAAGTTGAGACAAAAAAAATTAACGAAATAATTCAAGATTATATAGAAAATCGTAAAAATCTAACC
>CABZTM010000008.1:0-51872 GCA_902528705.1 uncultured Bacteroidota bacterium
ATAATTAAAGGTGTTGGTAAATGGACATGTGAAATGTTTTTAATTTTTGTTCTGTTCAGATCTGATATATTTTCATTTGGTGACATTGCTTTAATTAATAGTATTAAGAAAAATTATAATGTCCATTCAAAAGAAGAAATCAAGATCATTGTAAACAATTACAAGCCTTACAGAAGTATTGCTTCTTTAATTTTATGGTCATCGGTTGAATCAGGAACTTTTTACAAGAAATCTATTTCCTGAAACTTCTATTCGATTTAATTATAAAAAATGGCAAAGGTATTAGTATACATGTACAGTAAACAATGACTGTGTAAAACTCATCCAAAACTGAGGATGATATAATTGTTATGAATGAAGAGTACAACACTAGTTTCCAGAAAAAATTTTTAAAAAAAATTAAATATCCCTTGAGATTAAATTTTTCTTTTTCTTTTTTAGACATTGTATTATATCCAGCTAATAATATATCTGCGTTATTTTCATCAACATATTGAGTAGCCAAAAGAATCAAAAGGTTGGAAAGTAATAATAGCACAATAGTTGAGGTCATATTCAAATATAATTATTTATGCTAAAGATTGCTTTCGACAAATCATATAGACACCCTTTGGATGAAAAGCACCGATTCCCAATGATTAAATATGAACTTATCCCTGAACAATTGATCAGAGAAAATACTTGCAACGACAGTAATTTTTTTATTCCTGGTTGTATAGAGGATAAAAATGTACTAACTACACATGAAGAAACTTATTACAGAAAGCTATGTGATTTGAAATTAACCCCCAAAGAAGCTCGACCAATTGGATTTCCAATGAGTAAATCACTAATCAAGAGAGAAAAACTTATTTCACAGGGTACTATTGAATGTGTTTCTTATTCATTAAAAAATGGGGTTTCAATGAATATCGCAGGAGGTACTCACCACGCATTTCGTGATAAGGCTGAGGCTTTTTGTATGTTAAATGATCAGGCAATTGGGGCAAATTTTCTACTAGAGAATAACTTGGCGTCAAAAATATTAATTATCGACCTGGATGTTCATCAGGGAAACGGAACCGCTTCAATTTTCAATCTTGATAATCGTGTTTTTACAATCTCATTTCACGGAAAAAAAAACTACCCTTTCCATAAAGAGAAAAGCGATATTGACGTTGAGTTTGATGATGATACAGGAGACATAGAATATTTAAAAAGAATGGATGCAGTGATTCCTAATATTATTGATGAATTTCAACCAGATTTTATTTTTTATTTGTCGGGAGTTGATATTTTAAAAAATGATCGATTGGGAAGATTAGGAATTTCATTAGCTGGATGTAAAAAAAGAGATGAAATCATTCTTAATTTATGTAAAAGAAATAATATTCCATTGCAAATAAGTATGGGCGGTGGATATTCTCATGATTTGAAAAATATTATTGAAGCCCATTCCAATACATTTAGACTGGCACAAGAAATATACTTCTGATGGTCTAAATATTAGTAAATTTGTTAAATTCAATAAAACTAGAAACACACTCTGGTATTTTTTAAAATATGTACAATGAAAAAATTAACCCTCATACTATCAATAATTTTATTAACCTCTTGTAATATGAAGATAGAACCCCCAAAAGCAGAAAAAATCCCATTTAAACATGAGATTCATGGGGATGTGAGAATTGACAATTATTACTGGTTAAACGAGAGAGACAATGATAAGGTTATTGATTATTTAAATAATGAAAATTCATACACAGATAAAATTTTAAAACCTACGCAAAAACTCCAAGATGAATTATTTCAAGAAATGAAAAGTAGGATTAAAGAAGATGATACTTCTGTACCCTATTACTATAATGATTATTGGTACATGAGAAAATATGAAAAAGGTAAAGATTATCCAGTCTATTTAAGAAAATATAAGAGTCTTGATGCGGATGAAGAATTACTTGTTGATGTGAATGAGCTTGCTAAAGGCTACAGTTATTTTCAACTTAGAGGGATTTCAATCAGTCCTGATAATAAGAAAATGGCATATGCAGTTGATACCCTATCTCGAAGAATTTATACAATCAAAATTAAGAATTTAGAAACTGGTGAGATGTATAATGAACAAATCAAAAATACTACAGGCGGTTCAACTTGGGCAAATGATAATAAAACACTTTTCTATTCGTCTAGGGAAGATGTTACTCTAAGAGTAAATAAAGTACATAAACACAAACTAGGTTCTGATACTAGTATGGATGAGTTAGTTTATGAGGAAAAGGACAATGAGTTCAGTACGGGAGTATATAAAACAAAATCAAATAAATTTTTAGTTATTGGGTCTGGAAGTACTTTAACTAGTGAAGTCCGATATGTGGATGCTGATGATCCAAGTAAAGAACCAAAACTGTTTTTAAAAAGAGTTGAGGGTCATGAGTACTCAATTGATCATTACAAAAATGATTTTTATATAAAAACAAATATTAATGATGCTTATAACTTTAAAATTATGAAGACAAGCACATCTAATACAAAGCTCTCTGCCTGGAAAGATTTAGTGAAGCATAGAGAAAATGTTTTAATTGAGGATATGGAAATTTTTGATGATTACTTTGTAATTGTTGAAAGAAATGACGGATTAATGAAGGTCAATATAAAGTCTTGGAACGGTAAAAAAGATTATTATTTACCATTAGAAAGTGAAACATATGATTTAAGTCTTTCGACTAATCTTGATTTTTCATCAAAACTTCTTAGATACAACTATACTTCCTTCACTACACCCTCATCAGTCATAGACTTTGACATGAATACAATGAAAAAGAACGTTCTAAAAAAGACTGAAGTGATGGATGAAACTTTTAATGAGTCAGACTATATATCTGAAAGAATCTTTGCAGAATCACATGATGGAGTTAAGATACCAATTTCTATTGTTAGACATATTGATACAGAATTTAATGAAAGTACACCTCTACTCCTATATGGTTATGGTTCATATGGGATAACAAATGATCCAAGATTTTCATCAACTAGATTGAGTCTTTTAAATAGAGGTTTTGTTTATGCAACCGCTCACATAAGAGGAAGCGAATATTTTGGTAGAAAATGGTATGAGGACGGGAAATTATTTAATAAAAAAAATACTTTTTTAGATTTCGTAGCAAGTGCTAAACATCTCATAGATATTAATTATACATCATCTGATCATATATATGCAATGGGTGGTTCAGCAGGTGGACTTTTAATGGGTGCCGTTTTAAATTTGGAACCAACATTATTCAACGGAGTTATTTCAGCAGTACCTTTTGTTGATGTAATGACTACTATGTTGGATGAGACCATCCCACTCACAACTTTAGAATATGATGAATGGGGAAATCCTAACGAAAAAGATTACTATAATTACATGAGATCTTATTCACCTTATGACAACTTGCAGAATACAGACTATACAAACATACTTGTAACAACTGGACTTCATGACTCTCAAGTACAATATTTTGAACCTGCAAAATGGGTTGCAAAACTCAGAGATTTTAATACGTCAGATAATAAAATTTTACTTCAAACAAATATGGATACTGGGCATGGTGGAGCTTCAGGTAGATTTGAATCATTGAAAGAAGTAGCACTCGATTATGCTTTTTTCATTGGTCTAGAAATGAAATCAATTAAATAAAATTAAGCTTGAAAAAAATTTTAATACTATTTCTAATTTTCATTTCGTGTAAAAATGAAAATATAAAACCTAGAATTGGTATCGCTGGAATTTGGATTGAAGCCAGTACTTTTTCACCTATAAACTCAACTGAAAAAAACTTTAATATAAAGTATAGTTCAAATATTTTTTCAAATTATTCTTTCTTTGATAAGAGCTATATAGATAAAGCTGATTGGTTTCCAAGTATGACAGCAAGAGCACTTCCTGGTGGTGTTGTGACTAGATCAGCTTATGAATCTATGGTATTACAAATTTTACAGATCACCCAACAAACCCTTCCTCTTGATGGATTAATTCTTGATTTACATGGGGCAATGAATGTTGAGGGTATGGATGACCCTGAAGGTGATTTTTTGGAGAGAATAAGGAATGTTGTTGGTGAAAAAACAATTATTTCAACTACCATGGATTTACATGGTAATGTTTCCTATGACCTTATAAAAAATACAGACTTAATAACTTGTTACAGAATGGCACCACATGAGGATGCTATGGAATCTAAAAAAAGATCATTTGATAATTTGATTGAAAGAATTCAAAATGGTAAAGGGAAACCGAAATATAAAGCCTGGTCAGATATTCCAATTCTTCTTCCAGGCGAAAAAACTAGTACTCGAGTTGAACCTGGAAAATCATTATATGGTAAAATTGAAAAGCTGGAAGATAAAAAAGGTGTGATTGATATTGGTATATGGACTGGGTACGCCTGGGGTGATAAGCCTAGAAACCGAGCAGCAGTTGTTGCTATTGGAGATAACAAAAAAAATGTTATTGGAATTACAGAGGAAATAGCTAATTATTTTTGGTCAATAAGGAATGATTTTGAGTTTGTTGCTCCTACAACAACACTTGAAAATAGTATTGATCAGGCAATTTTTTATTTAAATGAAAGAAAAAATAAAAAGCCTTTTATAATTAGTGACATGGGAGATAATCCAACCGCAGGTGGGTCAGGAGACGTGACTTGGACTTTAAATAAAATTTTGAAAAATGAGAAACTAAATAAGGTCAATGGACCTGAAATTATATATGCATCTATACCAGGTCCAGATTTAATAAAAAATGCTTTGAATACAAAAATTGGAGACGAAGTCACAGGATATGTTGGTGCTATTCACGATGATAGATTTTCTCCTCCGATTTTATTAAAAGGAACCCTAAAATCTGTTGAGCTTGGTGACCCAAATGCGGATGCTGAAGTTGTTATTAAAGTTAATAATATAAATGTGATTGTAACAAATAGAAGAAAACCATATCACTATATTTCAGATTTTGAAAAACTTGCTTTAAATCCCAAAAATACTGATATACTAATAGTCAAAATTGGATATTTAGTTCCTGAACTTTATGACATTCGAGGAGACTGGGTAATGGCATTAACACCTGGAGGTGTTGATCAAGATTTATTAAGGCTAGATTACAAAGAAATTGTGAGGCCAATTTTCCCTTTGGATAACAACTTTAATGATCCCGACTTAAAAGCTAAGTTAGTGCCTAAATCAAATTAAAATGGAAATTAAGCTTACACACATTGATAATTATCACTCAAAAATTGAAAATTTGAATGGAAATTTTATTGAAATTGATAATAAAACTGATTTAGATCCCAAAGGTGTAAGTCCCATGGAATTATTATTAATGGGAGTTGCCGGATGTAGTAGTATTGATATTATTTCTATCTTAAAAAAACAAAAACAAAATTTTAAGGATCTTCGAATTAAAGTAAAAGGTTTTAGGGAGCAGAAGGAACTTCCTGCAGTTTTTAAAAAAATTCATGCTGATGTTTTTATAGATGGTGATGTGGATCCAAAGAAAGCAATTAAGGCAACACAGCTCTCTTTTGAAAAGTACTGCTCAGTATCCAAAACTTTGGAGGCAACAGCAGATATTACATACACTGTAATTGTTAATGGTAAAAGATAATATTATGAATTTAAATAACTTAGATTACAAAGAATTTTTTCCTGGCCTAAAAGGTAAATTAATCCATGGAGAAAAAATAAGTTGGGCATTTTGGGAAGTTAAGAAAGGGGCCATAGTGCCAGAACATTCCCACATACATGAACAAATAATGTATGTTTTAGATGGTGAGTTCAGATTAAGCATTGATGGGAATAGTAAGGTTTACAAGAAAAATGATTACGTTGTAATTTCCCCAAATGTCAAACATGAGGGTGAGGCGTTGAGTAACTGCAAACTTATGGATGTTTTTAGTCCTGTTAGAGAAGACTATTTATAAAAATTAATGAAAATTTCATTACAAAATAAAAAAGCAATTATTGGTGGAAGTAGTAAAGGATTGGGTTTTGCTGTTGCTAAACAACTAGCCCTAAGTGGTGCCCATGTTACAATAGTGTCAAGTAATGAAGCATTACTAAAAGAAAAAGTCATGAGTCTCAACAGTCAAACAAAAGTTAATCATCAATATTTGGTATGTGATTATAATGATCATAATAGCTACTCAAAAAAAATAAATGAATATTTTCGAGATAATAAAGTTGATATTTTGATCAATAATACACAAGGACCAATAGCTGGTGACGTCAATAGTGTAACAATTGATGATTATCAAAATGCATTTGATTTATTATTCAAAAATATTGTTTTAACCACAAATCTAGCGTTAAAAAATATGAGGAATATTAAGTGGGGGAGAATTGTAAATATGACGTCAGTTTCAGTCAAAGAACCACTAAAGTACTTGGCGCTTTCAAACACAATTAGATCAGCTGTGACAACATGGGGGAAGACCTTATCCAATGAAGTTGCAGAATCAAATATTACCGTCAATAATATTTTGACTGGATATTTTAAAACCGAAAGACTTGAACAGCTAAACTCAGAAAAGGCAAAAAAAATGGGTATTGAAATTGATGAAGTTATTGCTAATATGAAGAGTCAGGTACCATTGAAAAGGATTGGGGAACCAGATGAATTCGGTTACCTAGCAACCTTTCTTTGTTCTGATTACGCAAGCTATATTAATGGTGTTAATATAACAATTGATGGAGGTTTAATTAAATCATTATAAATTATAATTTTATATAGATGTTGGAAACAAAAAATTTAAGATTTAAATATGACAATAACCTTGAATTGAATTTTCCTGATATTAAAACATCTAAGGAAAATCTTTTAATACTAGGAGCATCTGGCGTTGGTAAAACTACATTTCTACATCTTTTATCTGGACTATTAAAACCAATGAATGGTGAAATAGATTTGCTAGGAACTAAAATATCCAATTTGAAAATGAGTGAAATGGATCGGTTCAGAGGAAAAAATATTGGTATAGTATTTCAAAAACCTCATTTTATTAATTCTTTAACCGTAAAAGAAAATTTGCAATTAGCACAATATATTTCTAAAAAAAGTGATAAGAATAGAATTCAATCTTTATTAGAAAGTTTAGGAATAGAGGACAAAGCAAACAAAAAAACACAGAATCTAAGCCAAGGTGAAAAGCAAAGAGTTTCAATAGCATTAGCAATTGTTAATTCACCCAAATTAATTTTGGCTGATGAACCAACTTCCAGCCTTGATGATTTGAACTGTGAAAAAGTAATAAATATTTTAAAAAATCAAGCCTCTAAATACAAGGCAAAATTAATCATCATTACACACGATTATAGGCTGAAAAAACATTTTAAAAATACTTTATCATTATGAACATTTTTAAACTAAGTTTTAAAAATATTTTTCATAAGCCTGTTGGTACAGTCCTAAGTATTGTATTGTTAACATTAGCAGTTGGTATTATTTCAATTTTGATTCATGTCAATGCTTCAATTGAAAATCAGATGAATAATAATTTAAAAGGAATTGATATGGTTGTTGGAGCAAAGGGAAGTCCACTACAATTAATTTTATCTTCAGTTTATCACGTAGATTCTCCAACGGGAAATATTAGTTTGGCAGATGCTAATTCTATAACAAGAAATCGAATGGTAAAAAATAGTACAAAACTTTCATTCGGTGATAATTACAATGGCTTTAAAATTGTAGGAACTGAGAAAAATTTTTTAGAATTATACAAATGTGATGTACAAGATGGTAGAATTTGGAAAAAAAGTTTAGAAGCTCTTGTGGGTAATAAAGTGGCTGAAATCTTAAAATTAAAAATAGGAGATGAATTTACAAGTTCTCACGGGTTGGGTGATTATGGTGAGTCTCATGAAGATTCAGTTTTTAAAGTTGTTGGTATATTAGAGACTTCTAACTCCGTAGCCGATCAGTTAATTCTTACATCATTAGAAAGTGTTTGGGATATTCATAAGGAACATGACCATGATGAAGAACATGACCATGACGAAGAACATGACCACGACCATGATGAAGAACATGACCATGACGAAGAACATGACCATGTCCATGATGAAGATTCAAAGGAAATTACATCTATCCTAGTAAAATTTGATAGCCCAATGAATATAATCAGTTTTCCTAGATATATAAATGAAGAAACTAATATGCAGGCTGCTGTTCCATCCTATGAAATTTCTAGACTATTTAAAATTTTTGGAATTGGATTTGAAACGCTTACTTATTTAGCTTATTTGATAATGTTTGTTTCTGGTCTTAGTCTTTTTCTAAATTTATTAAATTCTCTAAAGGAAAGAAAATACGAAATGGCACTAATTCGAACAATTGGTGGAACTAAAGTTCAAACATCATTAATGTTATTCTATGAAAGTATAATTTTATGTATAATTGGTTTTGTTGGTGGTATAATCCTCTCTCGAATAGGTATTTTAGTAACATCCAATTTATTGGAGGAAAGTTTAAATTATTCGATTTCAATACCTATTTTATTATCAAATCAAGAAATATTAGTTCTAATATTTTCAATTTCAATTGGTATTTTAGCATGTGTTATACCAGCTGTGAATGTCTACAATATGAATATATCAAAAACATTGTCTGATGAATAAACTAATAATTTCATTTTTTGTTCTTTTTAGCTCAAGCCTTGTTTCACAAATTGATATTGATTGGATCAAGTTGAGAGATGTATATTATAAATCTGAGTACAGAGAGGATGTAGATGGTTATTATCAAACACCCTATTTTGGAAAATCTGTAGAAGAGTTAGACAACAAAGAGGTTAGAATTACTGGTTTTATGTTGACATTATCCCCTGATGAAGACATTTACGTGCTTTCTCAAAATCCTTATGCAGATTGTTTTTTTTGTGGATATGGTGGTCCTGAATCAGCTATTGAATTAAGGCTAAAACCAGGCCATGAATCCTTCCTGATGGATGAATTAGTTACAGTAACTGGAAGACTAGAGTTAAACAGAATAGATATTAGCAGTGGTGTATATATTATGCATGAAGCTACAGCTATAAAAGATTAGTTTAGTAAGAAAACTTATAGATTGTCTCTGTATTGTAAACTTCCCCTTTATTTAAAATGACTGAGGGGTATTCTTTTTGGTTTGGAGAGTCTGGGAAATGTTGTGTCTCCAAGCAGAATCCTGAATATTTTTCATATTGCTTTTTTTCTTTTGATTCTAAACTACCATCAAGAAAATTTCCTGTATATAATTGAATACCTGGCTGATCCGTAATAATATCCATTTTTATTCCTGTCTCAGGGCTTTCAACAGAGCCTACTTTTTTAAGCTTACTTTCTGGATTATCTAAAACAAAGCAATGATCATAACCATTTCCAATCTTAAGTTGAATGTCATCAACAAAAATATCTGATCCAATTTTTTTTGGATTATTAAAATCAAAAGGGGTTGATTCAACTTTTTCAAATGGACCATAGGGAATCATATTTTCATCGACAGGCAAATAATATGCAGCATTAATATTAAGAACATGGTCTAATATATCACCACTACTTTCACCAGACAGATTGAAATAAGAGTGCTGAGTGAGGTTGATAATTGTTTTTTTATCGGTTGCTGCTGTATACTTGATTTTTAATTCGTTAGAGTCATTCAAGCTGTATTCAACACCAACAACTAAATTACCAGGGAAACCCTCCTCCATATGTTTAGAATGATATTCAAAGTATAGTGATTGATTATCTGATTTTTGTTGAATGAATCTCCAAAAAACCTTATCAAAACCTACCAAACCACCATGTAAAGAATTAGGTCCATTGTTTTTTTTAAGCTCATACTTAACATCGTCTAATAAGAAAGTACCATTAGATATTCTGTTGCCATACCTCCCAACTATAGCCCCGAAGTAAGGATTATTTTGATAATAACTATTAAAATCATTAAATCCCAAAACTATATCTTTTATTGATCCTGATGAATCAGGAACAAAAAGATTGGTTATTATTAGGCCATAATTAATGACCTCCATAGATAAACCATTGGCATTCGATATCTTGAATTTTTTAATTATTTCTCCGTTAGGCATTTTTCCAAAATCTGACATAGATAATTTGCTTACAGAATTATTATTTGTACACGAAATCAAAAATAATAATGTAAAAAACACTTTTAATGACGTATTAAACATTATAATAATTTTATGTTCTAAATTTATGACTATAAAACGAATAATTGATGAAAAAATTTTTTACCTATCTATTTGTAGTATCGTCAAGCGTTATTCTTAGTCAGCAAACCTTTACAAGACAAGATAGTCTTCGAGGAGGTATAACACCAGAAAGGGAGTGGTGGGATTTAACTTATTATCATTTGGATGTAAAAGTTGAACCTGAGAAAAAATTCATTTCTGGATCTAACACCATTCACTACAGAGTTTTAGAAAATAATAATAGAATGCAGATTGACTTACAATCCCCATTAAATATTACTAAGGTTTTACAGGATAATAAAGAATTGAGTTTTGATAAAGAGGGTAATGCCCATTTTATCAAATTGAAAAGCAAACAAAAAAAAGGCAAAATTAAAACAATCAAAGTCTTTTATGAGGGTAATCCAAAGATAGCTGTCAGACCACCATGGGATGGCGGACTGACTTGGTCTAAAGATGCTGGTGGAAATCACTTTATAGCAAATAGCAACCAAGGAATTGGGGCTAGTATTTGGTGGCCTTTAAAAGATCACATGTACGATGAGGTAGACAGTATGCTGATTAGTGCAAATGTTCCAAAAAATTTAATGGATGTCTCAAATGGCAGATTGAGAAAGGTTGTAGAATTTGAGGATTCAAAAACATACTATTGGTTTGTGTCTAACCCAATCAATAACTATGGAGTTAATATCAACGTTGCAGACTATGCAATGTTTAGTGAAGTTTACAAGGGTGAAAAAGGTGATTTAGATTTGGTTTATTATGTTTTAAAAGAAAACTTAGAAAGGGCTAAAACTCATTTTAAACAAGTCCCAAAAATGATGGAAGCATTTGAATATTGGTTTGGTCCCTATCCTTTTTATGAGGATAGTTTCAAAGTAGTTGAAGTTCCGTATTTAGGAATGGAACATCAAAGTTCAATAACATATGGCAATAAATACATGAGAGGTTATTTGGGTGGGGATCTATCTGGAACTGGTCATGGACTTAAATTCGATTACATAATAATACATGAAGCAGGTCATGAATGGTTTGCAAATAGTATTACATACAAGGATCCAGCAGATATGTGGATTCATGAAGGATTCACTGCATATTCTGAAAATCTTTTTTTAGACTATTATTATGGAAAAGAAGTTTCTGCTGATTATGTGATTGGAACTAGACGAGGTATTAGAAATCAAAGTCCAGTGATAGGCCCATATGGTGTCAATATGAGAGGGTCTGATATGTATAACAAAGGGGCTAATATACTACACACCATTCGTCAATTTTGTGAGTCTGATGAACAATGGAGATCGATATTAAGAGGGTTAAATAAAGAATTTTATCACCAAACTGTAACTACAGATCAAATTGAAAATTATATAGATGATCAGCTTGAAATTGATTTAAAAGTATTTTTTGACCAGTACCTAAGAGACCCTCGAGTACCTACTTTAGAATACAGTATTCAAAATGGTATTCTAAAATACAAATGGACAAATACAATTGATGGGTTTCATATGCCCTTAGAGATATCTGCTGGTGATAGTACTTTCAAAATACATCCAACCAATGATATTCAGAAAATGAATTTAAATTATGGAGATATAGATATTGATAGAGACTATTATGTCTTTAAATCAAAGGTTAATTAATTATTTTCAACAATCTCTTTTCTAGGATATTTACAACATCCATGTAGATTATTATAAGCCTCTTCCGTAGCTAGATATGAACCATTATCATGCCCAACACCGGCAATTGCTTTTCTTATATCTTCAATTGTGGTAACTCTGGCGTTATATATTAAAGATATTTTGTTAGATGGAATGTCCCAATTTGAATATTTAACACCTTTTACTTTATAAGTGGCTTTTTCAATTCTGTTTTTACACATTCCACACATCCCTAATACTTCGAATGATGCCTTTTCGTTCTTATCATTTTCTTGTGAAAAAATAAAAAGTGGCGCCAACAAAAAAATTATAAAAATGTTCTTCATAATACTAATTTAAAACTTTGAAGCGAAATCCTACGTAAACGGAAGCTCCAAAAATTGGGCCATGAATAACAGAAGCATCAAATAATGAATTTGATGGGTCTTCAAAAAAAATGATTGGATTTTCTTGTTTGTAATTAAGCAAGTTTTCTCCTCCAGCATATATTTCAAACTTTTCAGAGAAAACTTTTGTGATCTGAGCATTTATAAATGTATGTTTATTTGAATAACTGAAACTGTCCCTCGGATTTCTCATGAGACGTTGTTTCCCAACTCTATTTAATGTAAAATCATATTTCCATAGTTTTCCATTATTATTTTGTGATTCATATCCAATGTTGAGGAAAAAGATTTCACTTGGTTGCAATGGTTTTGATTTAACCCCATCGTTGTATGAGATTTGAACATCGTAGTTTTTGTAGGCTGTGGTCATATTAAATCTATTTAAAGAGTATATGATTTCTGCTTGAAAGCTTTGGTAATATGATTTTTTGTCTGTTGCATTATAGATTTGTACGATTCCTGGATACTCAAAATCGATAATGACTTTATCATCAAAATCCGTTTTAAAATAGTCAATAATAAAATTACCCTGACCACCAAAAAGATTAAACCCTTTATCTAAACTAAGTCCATAGTTTGTAGCTTTTTCAGGATTCAAACCATAAGTTGAATTTCCTGGTTCACTTTCGATAATTTCTATCGACCTATTGGAATAAAACATCTGTTGATTTTCAGCAAAAATATTCGCAATTTTCCTTCCTTGGCCATATGAGGCTTTGACAGTAAATCTATCCAAAGGGGTATATCTCATGTGAAATCTGGGTGTAAAAAAAGAGCCCATGTTATTGTGAGTATCATACCTCAATCCAGCAACAAGATTTAAATTATTAAAATTGTCAAAACTATATTCAAAAAAACCACCAAATGAATTGTCTTTTCGGCTAATATCGAGTCTATTCAAAATTTCATCGTAAGCATCTGAAGTGAAATTCAAACCAAATTTTATTTTATTTTGTGTGTTGGTAATTATGCTATTATAGACAATGTTTGAGAAGAAACTATCTTGATTTATGTCGTAATTTCTAAACCCATAAACTGAATTTTGATCATGAGAACTATATGAAAGTTGAAGCCCTAGACTTTGAAAGGGCAAATTTGGATTAACATACCCAAGCTTAAAAGATGAATCAAACCTTTTTGTTGAAATTTCACCGTTCCAAACATTTCTGGACTCATTGTTATTCATACCAAATATTTTTTCATCATCTAGATATCTAATATTAAAAAAACTGACAATACCATTTATTGCGTCAGTATATTGCCATTTATTTAAGAAATTATTCTGATCTTGAAGAGGCTTATCTAAAAAACCGTCATTATTCTTGTCATTAATTTTATCTCTTCGATTGTGATGTAAAAAGAATGTAGTTGTTAATTTTTCACTTACCTTCTCATTTAAATGAGCATTCATCTCTAATCTTCCATCAAAACCATAAAACCCATTTAGAAAAAGTGGAATATCATTTAATGGCTTTTTTAACTCCGCATTAATTTGACCCGCTATACTTTCAAAACCATTTACAACACTACCCATTCCTTTGGTTACTTGAATACTTTCAACCCAAGTACCGGGTGTGAAAGAAAGTCCAAATGCTTGAGATGCTCCACGGACCATAGGAATATTTTCTTCTGTGATTAATATGTAAGGGCTTTTTAAGCCAAGCATTTCAATTTTTTTTGATCCAGTTAATGCATCAGTATGATTTACATCGACAGCTGGATTTGTTTCAAAACTTTCAGAAAGATTACAACAAGCTGCTTTCAATAATTCTTGTTCACTTATTAATACAACATTTTGAGCCATTGAATAGATTCTTTGAGTAGGATTCTTCTTCTTAACTACTGTAACTTCGTCCAAATCGTTGTTATCGACCTTCATATAATGATCCAAATACTTTTGGTCAGTGACTTTAATTGTATCATTTACAAAACCAATGTAGCTTATAACTAGCTCACTGTTATTTTGCATCTTTTCTATTGAAAATTTCCCATCTTGACCAGTAACTGTTCCTGAGCTTGAGTTTAACCAATAAATATTTGCACCCTCAATTGGATAATCCTTATTATCCGAACTAAATAAAATTTTACCGGAAATGATTTCTTGACAAAAAATTAAAGACGGAAATAAAAATATGATTAAATATTTTGAATATTTTTTCATTTTCAATACTCATAACAATATTAATACAAAAAATAATTCCAACTACTTAAAATTTCGTTAAATTGAGTTTGTGAAAAAAGAATCACATATGATGTCCTATGGCTATAACCCTGACTGGAGTGAGGGATCTGTAAAGCCTCCAATTTTTCAAACATCAACATTTGTTTTCAAAAACGCAGCTGAAGGAAAAAGATTTTTTGAGGTTGCATATGCTAAGTCAAAACTTAAAAAAAATGAACAACTTGGTCTGATTTATTCCAGATTAAACAATCCTAATATGCAGATTCTTGAGGAAAGATTGGCCATATTAGAGGGCAGTGAAAGTGCTGCAGCTTTTGTTAGTGGAATGAGTGCAATTTCAACTGTAATGCTTGCATTTTTAAAGCCTGGAGATGCTCTTTTAATTAGCAATCCAACTTATGGTGGCACTCATACTTTTGTATATAATTATTTGAAAGAAATAGGTGTAAACATCATATCATTTGACTTTGATAATAAGTATGATGATATAATGAAAAAACTAAATCATTCAAAGGTGGAAAATAAACTTAAAATGATATATGTTGAGACACCTGCAAACCCTACAAATACGTTGATTGATCTTAACATGGTTGAAAAAATTAAAAAAACCATTCAAGACAAAACTGGGTTGGAAATTATTTCAGTATGTGATAACACATATTTAGGTCCAATTTGGCAAAGTCCGCTTGATTTTGGTGTTGATCTCACTTGTTATTCAGCAACAAAATTTTTAAATGGTCACAGTGATGTAATAGCTGGTGCTGTGATGGGTTCAAAAAGTGTTATATCGCAAGTTAAGTACCTACGAACTTTTCTTGGTGGTATGATTGCTCCATACACAGCATGGCTCTTAACAAGAAGTTTGGAAACCTTGCACGTAAGAATGAATTATCAAGCTGAAAATAGCATTAAAATTGTTAATTTTTTAAAAACACATAAAAATGTTCATGAAATTTATTATCCAGGTGATGAAAATATGAATCAATCTCAGAAAAAAATTTACAAAAGTCAATGTAGTCATGGGGGAGCTATGATTGCCTTTACTGTTGTAGGTAATGAAAAAGGTGCTTTTAAATTCTTAGATTCCTTAAAGCTAATTAAACTAGCAGTTAGTTTAGGTAGTAATGAAAGTTTAGCGCAACATCCATATTCAATGACTCACTCTGATGTTCCTGAAGTTGTAAAAAATAGTATTGGAATTACTGATGGTTTAATAAGACTTAGTGTTGGCATAGAATATGCTGATGATATTATAAATGATTTAAAACAAGCTTTAGATAAAATATGAAAATTAACCTATATCTATTAACAATATTATTTTTTACATTGTTGTCTTGCGGAGATGAAAATTCCGACTCTAATGATGTGGATCCAGTTGAGGAAGTTCAAATCGAACTTGGTAAAACAAACCAAACAATTGAGCATAATGGTATTACCAGAACTTATGTTCAGTATGTACCAAATTCTTATAATCATGAGAATCCAACACCACTTGTAATTAATTTTCACGGTAATGGTGGTGACGCCCAAGCTTATGCTGATTCTACAGGCGATTTTTATGAGTTTCATAATGTCTCTGAATCAGGAAAGTTTATTGTTGTTTATCCTCAAGGAGTTGTAAGGGTGAAAGGTGCTGCTGAGTGGGATCCTGGAGATAATAGCAGTACGAACATTAATGACAATGATTTATTTTTTACGGAAAAATTAATCGAAGATATAGACGAAACTTATAATATTGATTTGACAAAAGTTTATGCAGTTGGTTTTTCAAATGGTGGAATGATGGCCTACGGACTTGCTTGTAAAAGACCAACCAAAATTGCAGCAATTGGAATCATGTCTGGTATAATGCTACCAGATGACAGTTGTAATTCAAGCGAATATACATCTGTAATTCATTTTCATGGCACTTATGATACAGACGTTCCTTATAATGGTGAATTAGATTTTGACTCTGTTCCGTATGTTGTAAATTTTTGGCTAAACCATAATTCAATCCCACAGTCTAGCGAGACAATTACTCAACTTAGTGGAGGAGTAGGTACAAAGACTGAATACACGGGAGGAAATGGAAATACTGATTTTACTCTGTATAAAATTGATGAAGAGTATGGCAAAGAAGGCGGGCATGTATGGTTTGGAGACGCCATCAATGGTAAAATCCCAGGCCAAATAATGTGGGATTTTTTATCAAATTATACTACTAATGACTAATTCTGTGGAATATCTTGATTAATGATATTTATGTCTACGGAAAAATCATTTTTTCCTAAGAAATGTTTACTAAAATAATCTGCCTTAAGCCAGAAAAAATACTCACTCATACTTCCAAATCCATGTCTTTGACCTGGCAGGATCATGAACGAGAATCTTTTATTCTCCTTAATTAAAGCATCAACAACTCTCATCGTAGCAGCTGGATGAACATTATTATCCATATCACCAGTTACCAATAGTAAATGTCCTTTTAAATTTTTAGCAAGATCTTGATTGTTATCAATCTCATACTTATATTCAATATTCCCGTCTTTATCTAATTCTTTTTCTATCCCGTGGTGACTTTCGCTCCACCAACTGTTATAAATTGCATTATCGTGATTACCTGCTGAAGAAACAGCAACTTTGAAAAAATCTGGATAAACTAGTATAGCTGCAGTAGACATAAAACCTCCTCCGGAATGGCCAAAAATTCCAACTTTATTTATATCTATGTAGTCATGCCTAGCTGCAAGCTGTTCAGCTACGTATTTTTTATCAGCCAAACCATAGTCCCTTAAATTTCCATAACCATAATTATGATACCATTTTGATCTATCAGGATGACCGCCTCTGTTTCCAAGTGTAACAACAATAAATCCTATTTGAGCAAGCATATCCTTTCTCGACCATCTGTAGTCAGCTGAGAAAGATTTCTCAACTGCTTCTGTTTGGGGACCAGGATAAACATATTCAATTAATGGATATTTTTTTGTTTCATCAAAATCAAAAGGCTTGTAGATAACACCATATATGTCGGTTATTCCATCATTGGCCTTTGCTTTAAATGGTTCAGGAAATTTGTAACCAGCGTCAAATAATGCTGTAAGATCAGCAGTTTCTAAATCTAGAATTACATTGCCTGTTCCATCTCTTAACTCAGATTTTGGAGTTGTATTAACCCTTGAATAATTATTTACAAAAAAACTATTGTCTCCAAAGTAACTTGTATTATTAAAATTGCCAGAATTCAACTCTTTTAAATTAGATCCATTTATACTTACACTATATACAAACTCATAATATGGATCAAGGTTTTTATTATAACCGTGAGCCGAGAAGAAGACTCTGTTATTTTTTGGATCAAAATTAACCACATTCTCTACATGAAAAGGACCACTAGTCAGTCTATTTATTAATTTTCCACTTGAATCATACCTGTATAAGTGTCCCCAGCCATCCCTCTCAGACCAGTAAAGAATTTCTGATTCATTTTTGATAAGTTTAATTGGTTTTCTATTATAAATGTCATGGTAGGTATTGGTTTTTTCTGTTATTAACAACTCGGGAATATAATTTCCTTTTTTTGCAACATATGTATCAAGCTTTTTCTTATCCCTACTTATGATTTGAAAATATATATCTCCTTTTTTTGATAGAATCATAGTGGGTTTGAAATCATCTGACATCTCAGATTTTTTTCTAATGTGATTAAACAAATAGATATCTTTTTGCTCAATTGTATCCAGAACAATTTCATTAATGTCTTTTGTATTCACATTAAATACCAAAAGATTTGAAATCGGGTATTCTTTTTCCCCAGCCATATGGTATTTATAGGTCTCCAGTTTCGGTCTTTTACCCAATGAGTTTAATACCCATAAATCTTCAATTTTTCTATTGTCAACTTTTTTATATATGAAAGTTTGAGAATCATGAGACCACGAAATATTTGCTCTTTTTCTTTCTTGTTCATCCTCTTGTCCAGAGTCCCATCTTGATCCAGTTCCATAATCAAAATGTTTCTCCCCGTCGGTAGTCCATTGATTTTCAACGATTGTTGAGTCATTTTCATCCTCAACAGCTTTCAAAAAGTTTTCTTTATCCATCCAAAATAAATTATATTTTTTTGAAAAGACTACAATCGTACTATCGGGTGAAATATTTGCCCATTTTTTCCATTTCTCCTCTTTTTTCTTTTTGTTGTTAATTAACTTTAAAAAATTGCTACCTAATTTATATTCAAACAAATATTCTTTTTTTTCTTTTTTGGATGAGTCTTCTTCACTAATTACTAATTCTTCAGATTTAACTCTAAATTGAAATGACTTTCCATCGTCAGCAAATTTGAAATTAAATCTTGGAAGATGTTTACCATCGTAAGGGTCTTTTGTGATTTCAGTTAACCATGCTGCCATTTTATCATTGTCAAATAATTCCTTTCTTTCTTTTTTATCAGCGTCTACTAAATAATATTTTGACCCCTCAGTTGTTTTGTATTGATACCAAAAAAGATTTCCAGTTTTTAACCAATTTGGATATACACTGGTTGAATGAACCATCTTGGCTATATTTTTTGTAGAAAATCTTGTTGCAAGGTCATAATTGGCTTGAGGAGTAAGATCCTGACTAAAGTTGGTTAGGGAAAAAAATATAAAAAAACAGAGTGAAAATTTTTTAAACATATTGTGATATAATTAGTGATATTATTCCTAAAAATAAAGAAGCTAAATTAATGATTATAACTCTAATTAGCGCCAAACGTGACTTGACATATCTTATATTATCAGGATAAAGATTTTTTAATAATGAATGGGTAAATTTTGAGTAATTTCTTCCTTCCATATACTCATACTTAGCAATATCTTTTGAATATTTTTTTCCTAAAAAATGCCCATCTTGTTCGATCTCTTTTTTCCTTTCTTGGATTTCATCATCATATATAATTAATCGAAACTCATCAATTAAGAATTTAATTGGAATAGTAGTCAAAAACCAAATAATAAGAAAAACCTGGGTTAAGTATTCAAAATCAATTTCCATCTACCAAAAAATAGCATACAACATGGCTGTTATCAACATGACTCCAAAAGCTGCTAAGTTGAATGTGGAACTGGTAGCAAAAAGTTTTTTTGATAATACAATTCCTTTTGGATCATCATCATTACCTTCAAAATAACTTATTAAAGCTATAATCAATAAAGTTCCTATGCAGGTCACTAACATCTGATTCATAAATGGAATATTTATAAAAATAGATGCATCACTCCACCCATTAGGCGCAACTTTAAAATACATTGCAATTGGTATAGATAAAATAACCCCCCATATGGCTGCATTATTTGTTGCTTTTTTATAAAATAGTCCCATTAAAAATACAGCTAGAATTCCTGGACTTACAACACCAGTGTATTCTTGTATAAATTGGAATACCTGACCTAGACTACCAAGCTGAGGAGCAAGAATCATAGCAATAATCAATGCAACTAGTCCAGTTAACCTACCGACCTTTACCATTTTTTTATCATCAGCTTTTTTATTTATTGTGGACTTATAAATGTCCATGGTAAATATTGTCGATGTTGAATTTATCATTGATGCTAATGATGATACAATTGCAGCCGCTAGTGCAGCTAAAATTAAACCTTTCAAACCTACGGGGATGAAGTTTTTAATTAACCAAGGGGCAGCATTGTCATTTGCAATATTCCCTGCTGAACCTAAAAATCCTTCATTACTCAGAAGAGCCATGTTTAACTGACCTGATTCAGGATCAAGATTCATTACGTATGCTATAATACCAGGAAGCACAACAATCAATGGGATAATTAGTTTTAAAAAAGCTGCGAAAACAATTCCTTTTTGGCCCTCCTCTAAACTTTTTGCTGCTAATGTTCTTTGTATGATATATTGGTTAAAACCCCAATAATATAGATTAGCAACCCACATTCCACCAATTAAGACTGCTAAACCTGGTAAATCCCACCATGCATCTCTTCCATTCGGCGTTATTATCTCTCCTTTGGATAATATCATAGAAAATCTTTCTGGTGCTTTATCATATATATATTTTAAACCATCAACAAAACTGCCTGAATCTGTAACATTAGACAAAGCAAAATAAGTCATTAATAGACCACCGAAAATTAGTAAGACAACTTGTATAACATCCGTCCAGGCAACAGCAGCAAGCCCACCCCAAAGTGAATATGCAGCTGCAAAAAGTGCTAACCCAATAATGCTTATTAATAGTATACTACCATCACCACTACCAATTATAGTATCTAAAGCTTTACCGCCTAAAAATAAAACAGTAGTTAAGTTTACAAATACAAACAATGCAATCCAAAAAACAGCCAGTATAGTCTTCAGGTTTGAGCTGTATCTCTTTTCAATAAACTCGGGAATTGTATATAACCCTTTTTCAATAAAAATGGGGAGAAAAAATTTCCCAACAACTAAAAGTGTTATCGCGGCCATCCATTCGTATGAGGCTATCGCTAAACCTAAAGCAAATCCTGATCCAGACATCCCAATAAACTGCTCAGCAGAAATATTTGCAGCAATTAAAGAAGCTCCTATTGCCCACCAAGGAAGTGATTTACCCGCTAAAAAATAATCTTCTGCGCTCTTTGATTTTCCTTCTTTTTGTCTTGAAACATATAATCCTATTGATAATATAAGTATCGCATATAAGGAAAAAACTACTATGTCAATTGTTGAAAAATCCATGCGGTTTATTCTAGCTCTAATTCTGTTAATTGACGTTGATAAACATAAACTGTTTTTAATTTACCATCTATAATTTTAGCATCTACTACCCTTGAAATATCATTCATTGATTCATCCCCAAAAGTTATCGAAAGACCCGTGGTCACCCAATTCTCGATTGGCTTTTCCGTAAACATAACATCTGTTGAGACTGACCAGTTTATTGTCCATTTTGTGTTTGGGTAAGCAGTTAAAAATTCCTTAGATAATTTATAGTGTTCATCAATACCAACCACAAGTTCACCACTAGGTCCGTAATAAGTAACATCATCATGCTCCAAATCTTTAATTGTTTCATAATCTCTAATATTATAGGCATCAAAATATTTTTTGATAACATCTGTGGACTCAACATCTGCAGAATTTATATCAATAATATTACCTTCATCTTGCTCATAGCCAATTTTCACAGAGTTTGTATTCGAACATCCATACAATAAGAATAACGAGAGTATTGCAATGCAGTTTTTCATGATTTTTTGTTTTAATTTAAAAAATTTAATTGGTAATAAAGTACTAATTATGATTAAATTTTGGAATAACATTTATTAATTTTAATGTTAGTAAATATTGGTGTTATGGCAAACAGAAAAATATCTTTAAATATTCGAAAAACCCACAGATACTTGGGTTTATTTCTTGGAATCCAATTTCTTTTTTGGACCATAAGTGGTTTGTATTTTAGTTGGACAAATCTTGACGAAATACACGGCGATCAATTCAAAAAAACAGATGTAAAACATTCTGGTTTTTACAACTTAATTAGCCCAAGCTCACTTAACATTGAGGATCCAATAAAATTTATTGAGCTTAGAGAAATTGCCAATGAACCATACTATTTTATCAACAATAAGACATTATACAATGCTAATACAGGCAATATAAAAAATGAAATTAATGAAAATGAGGCAGTAATAATTGCCAGTAAATTTATCAAAGAAGATTTAACTGTTAGTTATGTTGAAAAAATTACAAAAACAGGTCCTCACCACGAATATAGGGAAAGGCTTCTACCAGCGTATGTTATTTCGTATGATACAAAAGATAATTTAAAGGCCTACGTTTCAACAACTGATGGGAAATTCCAAACTGTCAGACATAGGAATTGGAGATGGTTTGACTTTTTATGGATGACTCATACAATGGACTACGAGGGACGTGATGATTTCAATAATAAAATTTTAAGAGCTTTTTCATTACTTGGGCTAATAACTGTTATGAGTGGATTTACTTTATGGTTTGTTTCATCAAAAACCATTAGGAAAATAAGCAGTTTTTTTAAGTAAGATATTGATTAAACTATTATTTTTATTGATTAAACAAATATGAAGATGGATAAAGATAAGGCATGGCTACTCTTTTATGTTACTGTTGCACTCATGCTTGGAATGTTAATTATGGCTTAAATGAAAAAACTAATTTTTCTATTACTAATTCTTCCAATAATATCATTTAGCCAGGAAAAAGAAATTGATTTTGATTCACTAGAAAGAACTCCAATTTATCCAGGATGTGAGCCATATATCCAACAATTGAGAAGTTGTTTCCTAAGAAAAATCCAAATCCATATTAATAAGAATTTTAGATATCCTGAGTTTGCTCAAAAAACTGGTATTCAAGGAAGAGTATTTGTACAGTTTATAATTGATAAAGATGGCTCTGTTGTGGGAATCAGAACTAGAGGTCCCCACCCTATTCTTGAGATTGAGGCAAAAAGAATAATATCTATATTGCCTAAATTTATTCCCGGTTATGTTGATGGTAAAGCTGTGAGAGTACCTTTTTCTATACCAATATCTTTTAAATTGCAAAAAACTAACCTTATTGTAAAATGAAGAACTTTATAAAAGAATATTGGTGGGCACTTGTTTTGGGTACTTTTTCAGCATTTCTTTCTGATGATAAAGGTCTTACAATCACCAAATTTTTTTTAATCACAATTTTTGCTATTATATTATTACTAATTGATCATTTTATAGTAAGAAAATTTCAAAAAAAGAAAAGATGAATAAATATTTAAAAGAATTTTCAAAGCATTTTATAATCGTAGCAAAGGAAAAAACCAACCTCAAAAGGATTTTGGTTGTTTATCCTCTTGTATTTATTCCCCTAATCATTGCTGATAGAATATTTGATTTTGAATTAAAATGGTGGCAATTTTTAATATATTTTTTAATTGCTTTTGAGATTTGGGATTTTATGTTTGATGTAATTAAAGAACTTAGAAAGAAAAGAATCAAAGAAATTGAATAAATTTTGGAAATGGTTTTGGAGAATGTATGTAGTCTTATTACTTATTTTGATGTTAGTACTCTTATATAATGCTATCCAACTGAACATGGAGGTTAAATCTTGGTAGTAAATTGATGATATGAAAATTCTAACCCCATTATTATTCTTAATAATAGCTTATGTAATGGTGTATCTCAGTGTTATAGGGTATTATAAAATTAATAACTTCAGAACCCCTTTTCGAAATTGGATGGGAGGATGGAAAGAAAATGTAAAATTTAAAGAAAAACTAATTGTAAATTTTATTTTGCAAATTCCATTATTCATTTTTTTCTTCTATATTAATTATATTCTTAATAATTAAATAAAGAAAATAAAAAATTAACCTAATAAATAATTTAAATATAATATTATGAACTTAATGCTAACAGCTAGTTGCAATGATGCTGATGATTTCAAAATAAATGGATATGAAAGAATGAAATCTGAGTTTTCTGATTGGTGTGATTCTTCAAAAAGTGTTTTTTGTAAAATTGATAATCAAAATGTATTGGAACTTTTTTTTGATGTAAACCCTCCAAAGCTTAAAGAATGGTTGGCTAAGTCAACGACTCAGCAAATTTTTAACGAACATAATTTTGTTCCAACCAGATATTCTTTTGAGCCACTATCTATGTAGTTTCATCGTAAATAAATTTAAAGAAGAAGATATGCCAATTATAATTTGAAGGATTTATACAAATATTGTTTAAGGGACTATAAAAGATCCTTCCCACTTATTGTTAATTTTACTGAAATTAGCTCTTATGTGTCCATTCCTACTTAATTGTAATATACTCATATTAAAAGGACATAATTCTATTATTGAAAAGTGGTTGTCGTTTAAATCTTTATTAGTTTTATGTCCCTCACAAATATTATTAATTGGTGTACTAGGTGGATATATGGTTGTGTAGTTTTCAGAACTAGTCCCAACAATACCTTGCCAATATTTTTTTGTCAATTCATTGTTTTGATGAATAGTCGATAAAGTACTAAAATAGATTTGTAACCCTTGTTTATTATTATAAAACAAAAGACCACAATTCGAGTTTTTTCTTAAATCTTTAATTTTTTCAGTTCTAGAGTCTGTGTAAATCAGAAGGTTTTGCTCTGGTGTTAGTTTCCTGAAAACAACCCATCTTGACATTGGTATTTTTTCGTTTACTGTTGTTAATACTACGTTTTTAAATGGGTGTTTTTTTTTAGATGCTCCTTTTCCAAGTTCTGAGAAAATAATACTTGGAATTTCCTCAAGAGTGTTTTTAGAAAAAATAATGGGCATTTAATTTATTTGTCTTCGTTAATGTTTTTTGAAAGGTGGCTCATAAGATTATTCTTGTACCTTCTATTTCTTCGAGTTGCTTTTTTCTTATTTGCTCTTTTTGAATGTCTTTTATCATTAACAACCCTCTCAAGGTCGTTTGCTAGTTCTATGCCTCTATAGTCTTGGGTCTGTGTTCTTCTCATAGAGTAAAAAACATTAAATAATTAATCAATAAATGTTCCGAATTGTATTTTAATATTAAGTATTTTTCCAAAATAATTATCCCATCTTATGAATAAACTAATTGAATTATGAAACAATACAAAGTAGAGGTAGTAAAAGAAGATATGCCTATGGTTTAGTTGCAGTTTCCGTGGTTTTTGTAAAGTTGTATTTTGATTAATAGTTATTACTTAAGGTTATAGACTAAATCCAAAAACTAAGAATGCGGCCTTGAAGTTGATGGGGCCTTGCGCAACGTGGTTAATAATAAATGATCCAAACACTGGCAATGAATAATCCTCAGTTATTTTAATATCTTTTTCACCACTGAATGATACATTGACAATACCACTGTCACCGCCTGCGTAAAAACCAATATCACCATCGCTACCGTAACCTACAGCTACACCAACAGGGCCAATTGGAAATCCAGCCTCAACATAAAGAGCTCCGTGGTCTGTAAAATAGCCAGCGGTTAAATTAACAGGACCTAGACTTGTAGAACCGCTAACCTCAACGTCGCCATCAAATACATCTCCAGCGCCACCAGCACCTGGGAAAGTATAATTAGTAACAGTTAGAGCTAGGGGACCAAAGTCATAAGATACCCATAAATCTAGTTCATTTCCATCATATGCGCCTTCCGCTTTATTGAAACTTCCCCAGACTCCACCTGTAAGGTTACCAGTACCAAGTTCCATCCAAGGTTGAACAGCAATACCAGATCCATACTCAGTACCTCTCCAGACATAAGAACTCACAACGTCAGCTCCAAAGTCTTGAGATTTTATTTCCTGTGTGGGAGTAAAACAAAAAAGTAAACTCACAAGGAATAAATTGTGTTTAATAAGTGTTTTCATAATTATAATTATTTATTTAAAAGTATTTTTTCTTTTAAATCAGCAATGTTAATAAGTCCTCTATTGCTATATTTTTATGGGATTTCAAATTTTTAAGTCCAATAACTGAGTAATTCATAAAAATTATAGCCCTAAATTTTTAAAGTTAAATCTAATTATAAAGGGAACCAGAGATAGACAAAGAAGTTGCTGATAAAGAAAAAACCCACCTTTTCAGTGGGCTTTAAGAATATACAGTGTAGCGATTTCGCTTGCTCCTCCTCTTGGGCTCGAACCAAGGACCCTCTGATTAACAGTCAGATGCTCTAACCAACTGAGCTAAGGAGGATTTTTAGTGAGGGCAAATATAAATTATTATTTTTTTTAACTCAAACTTGTAATAAGTTTATTTAGGAAAATGCTCTTATAAGGTCCATTCCATTCGCATAGAGAAATAGACTTATTAATAAAATGAATCCTGCACCATGAGCATATTCCAAAAACTTGTCATTGGGCTTTTTCCCAGAAAACATTTCATACAAGACGAACATTATATGACCTCCATCCAAAGCAGGTATAGGTAGGAAATTCATAAAAGCAAGAATAATTGAAAGAAAAGCTGTCATTTCCCAAAATCTTTTCCAATCCCATTTAGCTGGGAAAATATTTCCAATTGTTCCAAATCCCCCAAGTTGAGAAGCTCCTTCTTTTGTAAAGACATATCCAAATTGTGATACATAGTCATTCAATTTCCAATATGCCTCATCATAACCTTGACCAATGCTTTCAAAAAAACCATACCTTTTTGTGGTAATATTTAAATCTAAATTTATTGTTATGCCTATTAATTTATCCATTGATTCAAAAGGTACGATTGTAGAAAATTGTGCGCCATTTCTAATGAGATCTAACTCGACATAATCAGAATTAATTTCCTTAAGTTCTTCAAACTCATCAAATGATAAAATCTTAGTGCCATTAACTTTGTTAATAATGTCCCCCTTTTTAATATCACTAAAATCTGCAGGTGAGCCTTTAGAAACAGAGTCAATTACAATATTTCTGTTAAGAGCAAAGGGTGCTACACCAGCAGTAATAATTTCAAGTCCAATATTTTCTGGTATATTGATAATGTCTCTGGTTTCATCGGATCTTAAAACCTCAACCACATCAACAGACCTAGAAACTAAGATGTTAATAATTTGATATTGATCCTCTAAATCGTTTCCATCAATCTTTAAAATTCTATCCCCATCTTCAAATCCAATTTTCTTCATTGATTCAGAAACTGTGAAACCAGAATTTAAATCTTCAAAAGCAATAATATTTTTTCCCCAAACAAGGATTACCATTGAGTATATAAAAAACCCTAGGATTAAATTCACCGTTACTCCACCAATTAATATGATTAACCGTTGCAGTGTTGACTTTGATCTAAACTCCCATGGCTTTGGTTCGGATTTAACATGATCAGTATCAAAACTCTCATCAATAATACCAGAAATTTTTACATATCCTCCCAAAGGTAGGGCTCCAATACCATATTCAGTATCACCAATCTTTTTCTTAAATAAACTAAACGGCCAATCAAAAAAGAGGTAAAATTTTTCAACTCTGCAACCGAATAGTTTTGCAGGAATAAAGTGGCCGAGTTCATGCAATACGACAAGAATTGATAAGCTAAGAATCAGTTGAAAGGCTTTAATTAGGATTACTTCCATTTATTAAAAAATGAGCTCAAAAATACTCTTTTTTATCTTCAGAAAAAAACTGTATGATTATTGATTGTTACATTTGAAATCAATTAATTTTGAATTAATGTATAAAAAGTTTTTTAAGAGGTATTGGCCAATAATTTTATTTCTATTGGTTTTTTCTGTTGTTGGAGTTCAATTATTAACCGAAGCGCAAACACCTGAAAAAAAATTACCTGTATATAGCCCATCGATGGTAAGCGCAGAATTAGTAGAGGAGGAAATTCAATATGTAAAAAAATATCATAAGATCAATCCATTCTCCATGACAAATCAGAATGGCCAAACGATAACAGAAATGGATTACTCTGATAAAATATATGTTGCTGATTTTTTCTTCACTACTTGTCCAAATATTTGTCCAATGATGACTGCTAATATGATATACATACAAGAAAAATTAAAAGAGGATGACATTATGCTAGCATCATTCAGTGTAACCCCAGAAATTGACACTGTTGAAGTTTTGAAAGAGTATTCTGTAGAAAAAGGTGTTGATGATGAAAAATGGAATTTAATGACAGGAGATCGCAAACAAATTTATAACCTTGCTAGAAAATCATTTTTGGTAGCAAAAGAAGATCCTAGGGGAGGCGAAGATCAAATGATTCATACAGAAAATTTTGTTCTTGTTGATAAAGAAAAAAGAATAAGAGGCTACTATGATGGAACAAAATTAGAGGAAATGGAAAAACTATTGTCTGATATTGAAATACTGAAAAAGTCTTATGAAGAAATCTAATAGCATTGTTTTATTATTATTCTTTCCCATTTTCTTTATTGCTTTATGTAATTTAAGTTCTCAGGAACTTATAATTGGTGAAGAAAGAGTAGAGCCTGGTATCGTATTTATTTTTGAGGGTGCCATTAAGGATACTGTTTATCCTGAATCAACAAACTTACCAGAAGATGAAACTAACATTCACATTGAGGCAAGAGTCAACTGGGACTCAGTAAACATACCTGATGGTGCTATTCCTGATGGATTTATTCCTTATTTAAGAATTAGTTCCATTGTTTATAATGAAACCAATAGATTGAAAACCTTTGTTGATTTAATTCCACACATAAATCTAATCGATAATTTTCATTACGCAAGAAATATATCCCTTCCCGGTGAAATCAATGATAAATACACTGTAGTGTTTAAAGTTAACCCTCCCCATGAGTTTGACTTGGCGCTTCACAACGACTGGCTAAAACTATACGGTAAAAATCTTCTTAATAATTCAGAATTTAAATACACGCAAATAGATTTTGAAGAAATAGCAAAAGCAACTAGGAAATAAAAAATCATTTCAATCTTTTTTCATTAATTTTAATTTATCTAAAAATTAAAAATGAAAAAAATATTATTTATTCTATCCATTATTTTTATTGGATGTGAAACTCAAAACAATAAAGACAATGCTACATGGTCATTTGATGCGTCAACTGGAGATTATATTGAATGGCAAAGCGAAAATGATTTTGCTAATGAGATGACAAACGCTGCTTTTAGTCATCTTTACAATGTCGAATATGAAAAAGCAAATGTGTTTTTTGAAAAAGCATTGGAATATGACCCATCTCTTTTTGGACCACATGTGGTACTTGCAGGTTTGGCTCCAGCTGGGTCTGAAAAAGAAGCCATGCATATAGAAAAAGCAAAAGAAAATGTTGCTCAAAAGAATGGAACATCAAAAGTTTTTGTTTCTCTTCTGGATTTGCCCAGACAATCTCGCTGGTGGCCACTAATTGGTCCTGGTGCCCACGATAAATGGTCTGAAATGAGGACTTTAGAACCTAAAGGAAAACTTATTCATTACTACTATGCTTTCAGTATTCCGGGAATGGAAAACAAAATAAGTGAAATGGAGTCTTTGTTGGCTGAGCTTAGGGATGGGGTTGGTGACACTGAATCACTTGCTGTTAGTGGAGATCATTCATTCATGATCGCACCAATTATTAATGTACTAGGTTACTTTTATTATGGTGTAGGTGATAAAGAAAAAGCAAAATCACTTTTTGAAGAATACATTGAGCTGTATCCAAATGGATACAATCCGTACGATTCGATGGGTGAGTTTTATTACAATGAAGGAGATTTAGAAAATGCTAAACTTTTTTACAGCAAGGCTGTTGAAAAATATTACGCTGCTACAGTTGCGAACGGGAGGTTGAGTGAGTTAGCGAATGATTAGTTAAGTAGAATATCGCTAAATCCACCTTCTGGTTTTTTTCTTGTATGACAGGTAATCTTCACCAAATTTTTTTGTAAGAAAAACTTCTTCTCTTTTTATCTGAAATCTATTTATCCATAGATAAAAAAAGAGAGGAGTTAATATTGAATAAATGTTCAAATAAAAAATTGAGGAAGAAATAACTATTATTAACAAACCTAGGTACATAGGATTCCTTGAATATTTGTAAATTCCTGATATTACTAGTTTATTGACTTTCTTGAACTTGATTGGATTAATCGTGGTTTTTGATTTCTTAAATTTTAATACTGGATTTAATAAAATAAGTATGCCAATAGAAAGTATAAAAATTGATATTATGGATTGGAACGGTATCTGAATTAAATCAATTTTTTTTGATGAAAAAAAAGTAGAAATAACTAAAATTAAAACTACTAACGGGGGAGGAATTTTTGAGAACTTTTCCATTTTTAGATATATAAATTTAATTACTTTTTATTTTACTAACCCAATGCGACATCTAGAGACATCATAACAATAAATCCTGCAATAAGACCCATTGTAGCTAGATCGGTATTTCCACCTTTTTGACTTTCGGGAATTACCTCCTCAACAACAATAAAAATCATTGCTCCAGCGGCAAATGATAGTGCATAAGGAAGTATAGGCCATACTAACATAACTAGAGCAGCTCCAATTACAGCAAATATAGGTTCTACAATGGCTGATAGTTGACCCCAAAACCATGATTTTCTTCTTGATAATCCAGCTCTTCTAACTGGCATAGAGACGGCAAACCCCTCAGGAAAATTTTGTAGGCCGATTCCAATACCAAGTGCAACAGCAGCACCCAAAGTATAAACATCTGCAAACTCAGGAATGAAAAGTGCACCAAATGCAACACCAACTGCTAAACCTTCCGGAATGTTATGAATTGCTATTGCAAGTACAAGTAATGAAGTTTTTTTTAAATCTGTTTTAGGTCCTTCCGCATCTTTCAACTTTCCAAAAATATGAAGGTGAGGTATGGCTTTATCTAAAATAAACATGAATATAGCACCCATAAAAAACCCAATTGCTGGTGGCAAAAATGAAGGCATGGAAGATTGCCCTAATTCATTTTGAATCTCCACAGCACTAATTGCCGGGGCGATTAAAGACCAAAAACTCGCAGCAATCATAACTCCTGCCGTAAAGCCCAAAGCCATATCCAAAAACTTCCTGTTTGTAGATTTAAAGAAAAAAACTAAGGCTGCTCCAAGGGCAGTTAAAATCCATGTAAAAAGCCCGGCATATAAAGCCATCAATATTGGGCTGTCTTGTTGCTTAAAAAAATCTAAAATTGAATTTAAAAAATTCTCCAATTGTATTAATTATAATGAAAATAATATTTTCAGATGCTCTCTAAACAAATATACTGACTAATAATTTCTTTTTAATAAAAACTCACTCAGTAAAATTAAGTTAGACCTTTGATCAAACTCAGACGTTAATTTTTGAATAATAGAATCTGCCTTATTTGAATAATCTTCAACTAAGTTTTTTAAAGATTTATCTGTCTTATTCTTGGATAATAAAGACTTGATTTTTTCAACTTTTTCATCATTATTTTTTAGTAGCATATAATCTTGATATTTAGTTAGTTCTGTTTTTGATGCTTTATTTACAAACAAATGATGAAGAGCTGTTTTTTTATTATTTATTACATCTAGTCCAACCTTTTTACCAATTATTTTCTCATCGCCGAATAGATCTAAATAATCATCCTGAATTTGAAATGCAATACCTAAGTTTAAACCAATATCATACAAACAATTTAACTCATCCTTATCGAGTTCATTGATAATGCCTGCCATCTTTATTGAAGATGCAATTAAAACTGATGTTTTTTTTGTGATCATATCGACATAATCATCGAAATCAATATCGATTTTATTTTCAAACTCCATATCCAGCTGCTGACCTTCACAAACCTCCAAAGCTGTAGAATTAAAGAGTTTTAAAAGATCTTTCTGGATTTTAGAATCATAAAAATCTAAAAACTTTGTAGCCATTATGAGCATTGAATCTCCTGAAAGAATTGCCTGGTTAACATTCCACTTCTCGTGGACTGTATCAAACCCTCTTCTTTTCTTGGAAGAATCCATGATGTCATCATGAAGCAAGGTGAAATTATGAAACATTTCATTTGAAAGCGCTGCAGGAATTGCAAATGAATGGTCGTTATTGTATAATGCGTTTGTTAAAAGAGTAAATAAGGGTCTGACTCTTTTTGATGGGAGTTTTAAAAAATACTTTACTGAATCATAAATTGAATTACTTCCCAGTGAATTGATGTATTTATCAATTTCAATTTCAATCAAGTTAATCTGAGATTTGAATTTTTCCATTAGTGAAATCAAAAATACATCATTAATGGTATAGATTAAAATTCGATCAAATTATTTAATTTATTTATTAGATATTTGTAACCATGTACAGAAGTCATAATTGTGGAGAGCTTAGAATAGAGCATGTTGGACAGGATGTTAAGCTCTCGGGCTGGGTTCATAAAATTAGAGACAAGGGATCACTTATTTGGATAGACCTTAGAGATCGGTACGGAATCACTCAAATCATTATTGATATTAATGAATCAAGTAAAGATTTGGTTAATCAAGTAAAAAAAATAGGCCGAGAATATGTGGTTTCTGCCAAAGGAATTGTTGAAGAAAGGCAATCTAAAAATGCTAATATAAAAACTGGTGATATAGAGATTTCATTGTCTGAAGTTGAAATTCTCAATGAGTCGAAAATTCCTCCTTTTACAATTGATGATAATACAGACGGTGGGGAAGAATTAAGGATGAAATATCGATACCTCGATCTCAGAAGAAATTTGATAAAGAATAATTTAATTTTTAGAAATAATGTAACGCTTGAAATTCGCAAATACTTGAACGAGTCGGGTTTTATTGATGTAGAAACACCTTATTTAATAAAGTCAACACCAGAAGGAGCTAGAGATTTTATTGTTCCCTCAAGAATAAATAAAGGTGAATTTTATGCCCTTCCTCAATCTCCTCAAACATTCAAACAACTTTTGATGGTGGGTGGAATGGATAAATATTATCAAATTGTAAAGTGTTTTAGAGACGAGGATTTAAGATCCGATCGTCAACCAGAATTTACGCAAATTGATTGCGAAATGTCTTTTATTGAACAAGATGATGTTTTGGTGTTATTTGAAAACCTTATCAAGAATACTTTCAAAAAATGTATTAATGTCACGCTAGAAGATTTTCCTAAAATAACTTATCAAGAGGCAATAGAAACTTATGGTTCTGATAAACCCGACACAAGGTTTGAAATGAAAATTTTTGATTGTTCCGAAAGTAGCAAAGGAAAAGGATTTAAGATTTTGGATGATAGTGAATATGTGTGTGGTATTACCGTAAATACATCAGAACCTCTTACAAGAAAACAAATTGATCAATACACGGATTGGGTCAAACAACCTCAAATTGGTGCAAAAGGATTAATATGGATCAAGCACAATACTGACGGCACCTTTAAATCTTCGATTGATAAGTTTTACAATCATGATGATTTATTATCAATTGTTGGTGATTTTTCAAAAGACTCAACTACATTTTTAATTTCTGGCAGTAAAATGAAATCTTTAAATCAGTTAGGACAACTAAGGCTAAAAATTGCGGATGATTTAAGTATGATTGATGAAAAAAAATTCTGTCCGCTTTGGGTAAATGATTTTCCATTATTTGAATTTGATGAGGATGAGAATAAATACCATTCTGTTCATCATCCATTCACTTCTCCAAAAGACAAGAATATTAGTACTATCGAAAAAGAACCCTCCAAGGTTGTTGCAGATGCTTACGACCTTGTAATAAACGGAAATGAAATTGGTGGTGGATCTATTAGAATTCATAATAGAGATCTACAAAATCAAATTTTTTCAATTTTAGGGTTTACAGAAAAAGAAGCAAAAGATCAATTTGGTTTTTTGATGAGTGCATTTGAATATGGTGCTCCGCCACACGGGGGAATTGCTTTTGGACTTGACCGATTAGTTGCAGTTATGAATGGAGATAACTCAATTCGAGACCATATAGCTTTTCCAAAAAATAACAGCGGAAGAGATGTGATGATTGATAGTCCCTCTCAAATCGATAATAATCAACTCGATGAACTTAACATAAAGTTGAAATAAAATTGCTTTACAAAATTCTACTTTACATACTTTTCATTTCCAATCTCTCAATGATATTCTATGGGATTTACCTAAATAACCAAGTTTATGGAAGTGGAGAGAAAATTGTTGGAGCCGGGGTTTTATTTTTTTGTTTTGTTTTTTTACCTCTTTTTCTTTACTACAGATATAGAAATAAAAATATTGAGGACTATATATATAAGGACTAAGACTTGAGTTTTCTTTGCTTTATAAAAAAGGCGTCTATCAACAATTTACATTCTTTTGAAAGTATGCCGCCAGAGACTTTTGTTTTTGGATGAAGTTTAGTATTTAATTTTCTAAATCCTCTGTGTGGGTCACTCGCTCCAAAAACAATTCTACCAATTTGAGCCCAAGCAAGCGCTCCAGCACACATTTGACATGGCTCTAATGAAACATAAATTGTACACTCTTTTAAATATTTACCGCCCAAATAGCTAGAAGCTGATGTTATTGCCTGCATTTCAGCGTGAGCAGTTACATCATTTAATAACTCAGTCAAATTATGAGCTCTAGCAATGATTTTTTCCTGAGCCACAATCACTGCCCCTACAGGAACCTCATTTTTTTCAAAGGCAAATTTTGCTTCCTGAATTGCCTTCTTCATAAAAAAAATATCTTTTTCTTTTTGATCCATCAACTCAGTTTTTCATACCACTCCAATGCAAGACCATCTGTTAAACTAGCAATAAAACAACTAACATCTAAAAGGTTCGTGTATACATCCACATCTTTATTCAAATAATCTTTTGGAATGCACTCAAGAGCAAGTTCATCAAAGGCGTTGAGATTGTCATCTCTCCAATTCATGACAGAGTTTGTGAAGGTTTTTAAAAGGAAATTTAAAACCTTGTATCCCGTGAGCTCTTTTTCAATAACTTCAGATGACTTGTATACTTTTTCAATACTAACTTCAATTATGCTTTTCATTTGTGATTTAAACTTGCTTTTTGACAATAGTGAAGATTCAAAATTTCCATTTAAAATTTCTTTTTCATTTTCAACAAAAATTTTAACAGCTTCTTTGATAAGTGTATTAATGGCTAAAGCTCGTAAATAAGAAACTCTTTGTGACTTTAAATTCATCTTGTTGTATTTTTCCTTATCAATTGAATCTGCAACGAGTTTTACCAAAAATTCCAAAGCATATTCTTCTGGAATCCATCCTAAATTTATTCCATCTTCAAAATCAATTAAGGTGTAACAAATATCATCAGCAGCTTCGACCAAAAATGCCAAAGGGTGTCTCATGTAATCTGACTCTGATATTTTCAATCCTAATTCACTAGCAACATCATCGAAAAATTTCGCTTGATTTGAAAAGAATCCATATTTTTTATCCTTAATATTTCCTGTTTTATCTTCAGGAAGAGAAAGTTTTGGGTATTTTGTAAAAGCTCCCAGTGTTGCATAACTTAATCTCAAACCACCTGGTGAACCTATTTTTGATTCTGTCAATATTTTAAAACCATTGGCATTTCCTTCAAACTTACACAAATCATTATACTGAATGTCTGTCAGTAAATCTTTGTATTTTTTTCCATCCCCAATTTTAAAAAAATCACCAATGGAGGATTCACCGCTATGACCAAATGGTGGGTTGCCTATATCGTGAGCCAAACATGCAGCAGCTACAATGCTTCCAAAATCATTAATCTGAAATTTGTGGATATGATCTAGTTGAGGATATTTATTTAATATGTGCTTGCCGATAATCCTGCCTAAACTTCTGCCAACAACAGAAACTTCCAAACTATGAGTTAGACGAGTATGAACGAAACTTGTCTTAGAAAATGGTACTACTTGTGTTTTGTCTTGTAGGCTTCTAAAGAACGAAGAAAAAATGATTCTATCATAATCAACATCAAATCCAACTCTTGTATCATCCTGTTCAGCCCTTAGTCTTTTGACATTATCGCCATGTCTTTTAAGAGATAGTAGGTCTTCCCATTTCATTGATGCAATTTAAATATTTTTAGGAAGAGGTATATTTAAAAACGAATGTTTTATAACTTAATTTTCATGAGCCTAGCGCTTGAGGTGCTGCTCTCATCTTCAGAAGTTATCCAAAATGTATTTTCATCAATTATTTTTATTGCCTCAACTTGAGTCTTGCCAATTGGAATTTCATACATGTTAATTTTATGATCTTTATTATTTAAACTAAAATCATTTACTACTAAAATATAGTATTCATCAAAATTGATTGTTGATGTCAAAACTAATGTATTTGTTTTTTTATCATAGTCCGCACCTGTAACTATTGATTCAGTATTCAAACTACCAATTTTTTGTGCCTTAAAATTTCCTCCATATTTGGGTAGGGAATAAATCTCTGTAATTTTTTTTCTTTTATTTTTTGTGAATATTAATAATATATCGCCGAAAGAAATTAGAGCTTCAGCATCGTACTCTGATCTTCTATAAATTCTTTTGAATTTTTTTTGTTCTGGATATAAAAAATTTATTATTTCTGGGTTTTCATTTGATGACTTATCAATTGGAATTTTAATAATTGATAGGTTTTTTCTAGTATCATAATTATTTCCAAAGTCAGCTATGTAGACATAATCGGAATCAGCAGCTAAACTCTCCCAATCGTTATTTTTACAACAATCTAATTTTCTTTCATTTAGAATATTTCCTTTTTTATCCAAATAAAATAATACAGGTTTATTTCCGGAATCATTAATAGTTATTAGTGTATTACTGACTATTTCCAACGCAGAAGTTTCATCCAATTTTTTTGATAGAGCTATATCTGAAACAACTTCTTGAGAGAATAATTTATTGAGTGTTATAAAACATACTATTACAAATAAATATTTTGTCTTATTTCTTAACATTGAGTTAACATTACTATTTTAAAGAAAGCAGAAATTTGTATCAAGATAATATAAATGAAACAAACTAAATTTATTTTAACAATATCCATAATCTTTTTTGGATTTGAAATCTATAGTCAACAAAACAAAGGTAAAGTTTCTACTAGGGTTTATTGGAATTTTAATAAAGACTTTTCCAATGATGCTTTGAAGAAAAATGCTTTTGAAATAAAAAGAGCATACTTTGGCTATGAATATAAAATCTCCGAAAAAATTTCTTCTAAGGTCACGTTCGACGTTGGTAAAAATAACTCAGGGAGTGATTACACTGCTTTTCTAAAAATAGCTCAACTGGATTGGAAAGTTAAAAATAATTTCAAGTTAAGTTTAGGTATGATTGGAAACAAACAATTCAAGTATCAAGAATCCATTTGGGGATATAGATATATGTACAAAACTTTTCAAGACGAAAACAAATTTGGGAGCAGTGCAGATTTAGGAGTTAATGCTGAAATTAAACTATCTGAAAAAATTGATTTAAACTTGTTTGCATTGAATGGTGAAGGATATAAAAATGTTCAAGATGATAATGGATTTATAAAAATTGGAGGAAATTTAATATACGTATTTAACAATGGACTTTCAGCAAAAATATATTATGACTCACAATCATCAGTTGATAATTTTAACCTCGTTAATACAGGATATTTTATAGGATATGAAAAAAAGCACACTAGAGTTGGATTAGAGTACAATGAGATGTTAAATGGAAAAACATATAAAGATCCTTTTAGTGACCACAACCTATCAGGATTTTCGGGGTATGTCTCACAAAATTTATCTAAAAATTCAAATATTTTTTTCAGATATGACTCTTTAATATCAAACACACTTGATGGAGCCACTGAGAATTGGAACTTGGGGAAAGATGGTAAGCTTATAATCTTGGGATACGAGCACCTAGTCACTAAAGGATTTAAGCTCAATTTAAATTATAGAAACTATAATTACACTGATAATTCAATTAATAATAAATCTATGGTATTTATAAATGCTGAAATAAAAATATAATTATGAACTTACTTAACTTTCAATTACTTTTAATTAGCGATATACTAACAAATTTTGCTGATAATATGGATGTGTATTTTATAATGATTGTTGCCTTAGCTTTTTTAGCAATAGGTGATCTTGTTGTTGGTGTAAGTAATGATGCTGTGAATTTTTTAAATTCTGCTCTTGGCTCAAAGGCAATTTCTGTTAGAAAAATTATGATACTAGCTAGTTTGGGAGTATTAGTTGGTTCTGTATTTTCAAGTGGAATGATGGAAGTTGCAAGAAAAGGAATTTTTAATCCAGAAATGTTATTGTTTTCTGAAATCATGATAATATTTATGGCTGTTATGATTACTGATATATTATTATTAGATTTTTTTAATACTTTGGGACTTCCAACATCTACAACTGTCTCTATAGTTTTTGAACTGTTGGGAGCTGCAGTTGCAGTTTCACTAATAAAGATTTCTGGCTTAGGAAGTGAATTCAGTGATTTAGTAAATTATATAAATGTTGAAAAAGCATCCCAAATAATACTTGGAATTTTGCTCTCGGTTTTTATAGCTTTTTCGATCGGTGCTTTAGTTCAATTTATTTCAAGAACATTATTATCATACAACTATGAACAAAAATCTAAGTGGGTTGGTTCTGTTTTTGGAGGAGTAGCTTTAACCTCAATTTCATACTTCATATTGATGAAAGGAATAAAAGGGACATCTTTTGCAAAAGAGAGCTACGATTTCTTGGATGGAGCAACAATATCCTCTTTCTTGGAGACAGAAGTATTTATGATATCAATAGTAAGTTTTATTTTATTATCATTAATATCATACTTTTTAATTTTTTTACTTAGAGTAAATATTTACAAATTAATTATCGGGGTAGGTACATTTTCATTAGCACTTGCTTTTGCAGGAAATGACTTGGTAAACTTTATTGGTGTTCCTATTGCCGCTTGGCAATCATATGAAGCCTGGATAGCTTCAGGTGTTCCTGCAGACATGTTTTCAATGGAAGTTCTTTCAACTAAAGTTCCAACTCCTAATTTACTATTATTCTTAGCTGGTATGGTAATGGTTGTCACACTTTGGATATCTTCAAAAGCAAGGAAAGTTACCAAAACCGAAATTGACCTAGCCAGACAAAGAGATACTAAAGAAAGATTTCAGCCAAACTTTATTTCAAGAGGATTAGTAAGGTTTTCATATAATTTAGCCAATTACACATCGCTAATAGTTCCTAGAAAATTAAGAGATAAGATAAATGCTCAATTTGAAGTTCCAAAGATAGAAATGAGTTCAAACAAAGCTGTTGAATTACCAGCCTTTGATATGATTAGGGCTTCAGTGAATATGATGGTGGCTGCAATTTTAATCTCAATTGCAACTTCATTTAAATTACCCTTATCAACCACTTATGTTACTTTCATGGTAGCCATGGGTACATCACTTTCTGATAGAGCATGGGGATCTGAAAGTGCTGTCTACAGAGTTGCAGGTGTGTTAAATGTAATTGGGGGGTGGTTCTTTACAGCATTTATAGCATTTACGGCTGCAGGTGTTATTGCATTTTTAATACACCTCGGAGGACCAACTGCCATTGCAATTTTGATATTTATAGCCCTATTAATTTTAGTTAGAAACTACGTCTCGCACAAAAAAGAATTGGATGAAGAAAAAAACTCTGATGCACTGACAAAGGCTGAAAGCAAATCAATTCAAGGGGTAATTGATGAAAGTAGAAGTAATATATCCAAAGCATCAAAAAGAATAAAAAAAATATACAGCCAATCAATACAAGGTCTAGCTACAGGAAACCTGGATAACTTGAAGAAAAACCGAAAGGTCGTTGCGAAGTACTCTGAAGAAATTGACGATTTGAGAAATGATTTGTTTTATTTTATTAAGAACTTAGATGAGTCTACAATAAAGGGAGCAAGTAATTTTTATATCAATGTGTTAACTTACTTACAAGATATAGCTGAATCACTTCAATATATTTCTAAGATTACTTATAAACACATTAACAACAATCACAGAAATCTTACTTTTAATCAAATCAGAGAACTACAAGAGATAGAAAGTGAATTGAGCACTTTGTTTGATGAAATTCAGATAATATTTTCAAAGAACAACCTATTAGAACTAAGTAAAGTTATTGGGAAAAAACAAGATCTTTACTTATCGCTGACAGGTAAAATTGATGCTCAAATTAAAAGGATTAAGGAAGAAGAGTCTAGCCCTAAAAACACTACCCTTTACTTCAGCACTTTAATTGAGAGCAAGAATCTGGTGGAGAAAACAATGGATCTTCTTGAAACATATTCAAAATCAATAGAGGGTAACTAAAACATGGGTTTTAGGTAACAAGCATAATGAAATAAGTGACTAAAATTACATTTAATTAATGGAAAGAGTATTGGTGTTATGTACTGGCAATTCTTGCAGAAGTCAAATGGCTGAGGGATACTTAAAAGAGTTTCTGAATGGTAAGGCAGAAGTTCATAGTGCGGGTGTAGAAAACCATGCGATTAATGAAAACGCAATAAAGATTATGAAAGATGATGGTGTTGATATTTCCCAAAATGAAAGCAATCATGTATCGGAGTTTGAACAAATTGATTTTGATTTTATTATCACGGTTTGTGATCATGCACACGAAACATGTCCTAATTTTGTTTCAAATAAAGCTGTAAGAATTCATAAAAATTTCTTTGATCCGTCAACAATAAAAGACAAAGAGAAATTAACTTTTGAGTTTGAAAAGTGCAGAAATGAAGTTAAAAAATTCTGCCAAGAATTTAGCTTAAAGTATTTTTAAAATACTTTAAAAAAGAATTTTATTTTTTTGGATAAAGCCAATACTTATAAAAATTAATTTTCGGTGCGAAAATAAAATGTATATTTCATTTCATGAATAAACTATTAGTGTTTTAATATTTTTACTGAGGAAATTTGGTTGATTTTTAAGTATATTACTTTGTACATTACATTGATTTATGTTTTAAAAATTAATGTTGAAAACTTTGTTGAAAAAGTTGTAGGACCACCTTTTGAAGCAGATAAAATAAGTTAGAACTTCACTTGTGGTAAAAATTTATAATTTACCAATTACCTTTTAAATTATTATTATACATATGGAGATAGAATATATTATCAAGAGAGATTTCAGCACCAAACCCTTCAGTCTAGATAAGATTACAGGAGCTATTCACAAGGCTATGAATGCTGTTGGAAATGGTAGTAAAGAAAACGCGCAAGATGTTGCCTTGTCAGTTTACCAATCACTAATTGGGCGAAAAAATAATGACTTGACATATGTGCCAACGATTGAAGAGGTTCAAGATATTGTGGAGACGCAATTAATGGAAAGCAAGTTTAAAGAAGTTGCAAAAGCATACATACTATACAGAAACAAGAGAACTCAGCAAAGAGAATCTGATATATTTGAAAAAAGAATCAATCTAAAACCATACGAATATCCACACTTGTATGAATATGTCCCAGCAATTAGGCATTCATATTGGATTCACTCAGAATTTAATTTCACCAGTGACATACAAGACTTTAAAATCCAGCTGACGGACCCAGAACGAAGCGCGATTAAAAATACAATGCTTGCGATTTCGCAAATAGAGGTTGCTGTAAAATCATTCTGGGGTGATATTTATCACAGAATTCCAAAGCCTGAGATTGGATCTGTTGGGTCAACCTTCGCTGAGAGTGAAGTTCGCCATGCGGATGCCTACTCCCACTTGCTTGAAATACTTGGGCTGAATTCAGAGTTTAAAGAGCTTAAGAAAAAGCCTGCTATTATGAAAAGAGTGCGTTACCTAGAAACAGCACTCAAAAACTCAAAGAGTGATGACAATAGAGAGTACGCAGAATCAATTCTACTGTTTTCATTGTTCATTGAACATGTTTCTTTATTCTCTCAGTTTCTGATTATAATGGCGTTCAACAAACACAAAAATATGCTAAAGGGAATTTCCAATGTGGTTGAAGCAACCTCAAAAGAGGAGCAAATTCATGGAGACTTTGGTATTGATTTAATTAAAATTTTACAAAAAGAAAACCCAGAGTGGTTTACAAAAAATTATCACCAAAGCATTCAGAAAATGTGCAAAGAAGCTTTTGAAGCTGAAAGCGAGGTTGTTGATTGGATTTTTGAGAACGGTGAATTAGATTTTTTACCAAAGGCAGTAGTCAACGAATTTTTGAAAAATAGATTCAATAATTCCTTAGAGAGTATTGGGGTTGATAAAATATTTGACGTTGATCAGAGTTTGGTTTCAGAAACCGAATGGTTTGATGATGAGATCATCGGAACGAAACACGGAGACTTCTTTGTAAAAAGATCTATTAACTATAGTAAGAAAACTCAAAGCATAACAAGCGACGACCTATTCTAAAGCATGCAAACTGACAACTTAACAACCGAAAAAACATTTGAGTGGCTTAATGAGAATAGTAGAAAATTTCTTGCTGCTGGATACCTAGGAGAAGGTATTACGGCTGAGGAGCGTATTTTAAACATTGCTGAAAGAGCCGAGAAGATACTTCAAATGCCCGGTTACGCAGATAAATTTTATCATTACATGTCACAAGGCTTCTACTCTCTAGCTTCGCCTGTCTGGTCAAACTTTGGAAAAGAACGTGGATTACCAATCAGTTGCTTTGGCTCTCACATTGATGATGATATCGGTAATATTTTATATTCTCAATCTGAGGTTGGAATGATGTCTAAATTAGGTGGTGGTACATCTGGATACTTTGGTAAAATAAGACACCGTGGGGCTGAAATAAAAGACAACGGTCAAGCATCAGGAGCCGTTCATGTTATGAGATTGTTTGAATCCATGGTTGATGTTGTGAGTCAAGGTTCGGTGAGAAGAGGGCGATTTTCTCCATACCTACCAATTGATCACCCCGATATAATGGAGTTTTTAGAAATAGGGTCTGAGGGAAACCCAATCCAAGAACTAACGCACGGAGTCACTGTAACCAATGATTGGATGCAAGCGATGATTGACGGGGATAATGAAAAAAGAACTGTTTGGGCTAAGGTATTACAAAGCCGAGGAGAGATGGGTTACCCATATATTTTCTTCACTGATAATGCCAACAACAACGCTGCAGATGTTTACAAGGACAAAAAGTTGCCAATTTATGCCAGTAATTTATGTACAGAAATCATGCTACCTTCAGATCACAACTGGTCTTTTGTTTGCGTTTTATCGAGCATCAATGTTTTACATTATGATAAATGGAAAGACACAGATGCTGTTGAAACAATGATTTATTTTTTAGACGCTGTTATTACAGAATTTCTTGAAAAGCTTGAAAAATATAAAAACTCGGATAATAGAGACGATCAACAAACATTTCTATTTATGGAAAGAGCCTATAATTTCTCAAAAGAAAATAGAGCGCTTGGGATGGGTGTTTTAGGCTGGCACTCATTGTTGCAATCCAAAATGTTACCGTTCGACAGTCAAGAAGCTTACGATTTAAATAGTGAAGTATTTAAATACATTCAGGCGCGCTCCCACGTTGCTTCTGAAAACCTGGCAGAAAAATTTGGTGAGCCAGAACTACTCAAAGGTTATGGAAGAAGGAATACAACACTGAATGCAATAGCGCCAACAACATCATCAGCTTTCATACTGGGTCAAGTCTCACAAGGCATAGAACCCATTTGGTCAAATATTTATGTTAAGGATATTGCAAAAATAAAAACGACCATCAAAAATCCTTTTTTAGTTAAACTTCTTGAAGATAAAGGCATGAACACAGCTGAAGTTTGGAGAACAATAAGAGACAAGGATGGATCTGTACAAGAGCTGGATTTCTTGTCTGAAAATGAAAAAGAAGTATTTAAAACCTATTCCGAGATTGATCAACTGACTATTATTTATCAAGCAGCCAATAGGCAAAACTACATAGATCAAGGTCAATCACTCAATATAATTATTCACCCAGATACTCCCACCAAAGAAGTAAATAAAATTCATGTTACGGCATGGAAACTCGGACTTAAATCTCTGTATTATCAACACAGCATGAATGCAGCACAAAAGTTCAAACAAAAAAAGGAGTGTGAAAGCTGCGAAGGTTAATTCATCACAGCATTATTTATTTTTAAAAAACACAATTAACATCAATGATTAAATACATAGCTCTAATCCTTTGTTTTATTTTGATGGGTATTAATATTTTTTATTTTGATTTTGATTTTGGAATTTTATCAAATGAAAATAGAATTTCCTTGATAGGATTATTGGCAACGTCTTGTGCTGCATTATTAATCATAATCTTTCTCTTCTCTGAGAAAGTTGATAAAATTAATAAGGATTAGCAATTTGAACCACTTCAACTCCTGCGTCTTTTAGAAATTGAATTCCAGTCGTGTCTTTGTATTGATCTATGTATACCACCCTAACTATACCAGCTTGGTAGATCAATTTGCTGCAATCTGTGCAGGGTGAAAGAGTAACATACAGAGTTGCTCCGGCACATGATTGTGTGGAAGATGCAACTTTCATTATGGCATTGGCCTCCGCGTGAAGGACATACCACTTTGTATAATTTTCATCATCCTCACAGATATTTTCCATTCCAGTTGGAGTTCCGTTGTAACCATCTGAAATTATCATTCTGTCTTTAACGATTAGGGCACCAACTTTTCTTCTTTTACAATAGGAAAGGTTGCCCCACTCCCTTGCCATTCTTAGGTAAGTTTTATCGTATTTATTTTCTTTATTTTTCACTTAAAAAAATATAAGTATAGTTAGTAAACAAATTAGAATTGACATAATTTTTGTAAAGTTTTTTGTGAAAAAATTACGCTTGGATTCAAACATTGATGAAAAAAATAAAACAAAAACAACAATTATGATTTGAGCAATTTCTACACCAAGTGTAAATCCTATCAGTGGTGTAAATTCAATCTGATCAGAAAAAGTAATTTGATCATAAAAACCCGCGAATCCAAATCCATGGATTAAGCCAAATATTAAGGAGATGAAATGGCTAAAAGATGTTTTTTTAATTTCCATTTTAGGAATCAGATTACTGACTGCCGAAAATAAAATTGTAACTGGAATTAAGAATTCAATAACATCAAGGTTTGGGTTGTATATATTGTAAGTTGATATGAATAATGATACTGTATGACCAATCGTAAAAAAAGTAACTATCCAAAATAAACTGTAGTATCTTTTAAATGTATAGGGAAGACTTATAGAACTTAAGAATAGTAAATGATCGTAAGCGTTCAAATCTATAATATGATTTATTCCAACTTTTAAATAGAATAAAAATGTATCCATTATTTTATTGATCTTTCCTTTTTAATTTTTTCATAAGCATCTTGAATTTTTTGAAACTTCTCTTTTGCAATCTTTTTATATCCATCGTCAAGATTTTGAATTTTATCCGGGTGATGAATTTTTACTAGTCGTCTGTATGACTTTTTAATTTCATCATTTGTTGCATCACTAGTAACTTCCAATATTTTATATGCTGAACCAATTTGATCAACAAACATTGCCTTAATACTGTCAAAGTCTGCTAATGAAATTTTAAACAAATTAGAAAATTCCTTGAGCTTAAGCAACTCATTATTAGAAACCATTCCATCTGCTTTGGCTACTGAAAATAAAAAATGTATTAACTGAAGTCTTGTAGCGTAATTCGAACTTGTCAGAAAAAAATTACAAATCTCCAAGTATGAAATTTTTTGTTTGTTGACATTTTCATTGAAAATTTTAAAAATTGTATTTGCTCTATTTTTTCCAAAAACCGAAACAAAATATTTTCTCACATAATCCAACTCATTTTGAGAAACTTGTCCATCTGATTTGATTAAAATAGCAGCCAAACCAAGTAAATTCAATTCAAATTTTCCTGAACTATTCGATAAATTTTTATTAGAAAAATTAAAATTCTTCTCTATAAAAAGACCAATGAAATACCCTATAAAGAGACCCAGCCAGCTCTTCATAATAAACACTCCAATTAATGCTCCAAGATATCTCATAAAATTAAAATCAAATTTACAAATGTGGTATATATCTTGTTTAGTATATTTGAAAAAATTATGTATCCGCCAGAAATTGTAAATCCGATGAAATCAGAGCTAACCTCAAAAGGTTTTGTTCAATTGAATTCAGATGATAATATTGAAAACTTGGTCAACAAAGGCACTTCTCTTATTGTTATAAATTCAATTTGTGGCTGTGCTGCAGCAAACGCTAGACCAGGCGTACTCAAGTCCCTTGAGAATGAAAAGAAACCCGATCAATTATTTACCTCATTTGCTGGAGTTGACAAGGTTGCTACAAATAACGCTAGAGAGTTAATGTTCCCCTTCCCGCCATCTTCACCATGTATGGCTATATTCAAGGATGGTGAAATTGTTCATATGCTTGAAAGGCATCACATTGAAGGTAGAAATGCTGAGATCATTTCAGAAAATCTCAAAGAAGCCTACAACGAATATTGCTAATTTTTTTTATCAATTTTTGGAAACGTAACCCTAAAAGTTGTTTTACCCTTTTTTGATGTAAATGTAATTTTACCTGAGTGAGCCGTTACTAAGTTTTTTATTATACTAAGTCCAAGCCCCATTCCTTTTGATTTCGTTGTAAAACGAGGCTCAAAAATTTTTTCTTTTAATTTCAACGGAATACCTATTCCATTGTCAGTAACATCTATAATTGCATTTTTATCATTTTGATATACCAAAACATTAATCTTGGGAATTTCAATAGATTTTGTTGCTTGAATTGAATTTTTTACAAGATTTGTTATGATTCTTATCAAGCTTGTCCTATCTATTATAACCTCAATAGATTTTTCTTTTGGCTCATAAACAATGTCGTTTTCGTTGAATATATCAAGAGCTAACTTGATTGTTTTAATTAAATCAATTTTTTCATTTTTTTGAGTCGGTAAATCAGCAAAATTTGAAAAAGCAGTTGAGATGGAACTTAATACATCAATTTGTTGAATAATTGTTTTGCTAAACTCATTGACCTTACTCACCATTTTCGGATCATTCGGATCAAATTTTAATTTAAAATTCTGAACACTAAGTTTCATCGGAGTCAATGGATTTTTTATTTCGTGGGCAACTTGCTTGGCCATTTCTCTCCATGCCAGTTCCCTTTGGGATTTGGATAATTTTTTAACGTTATTATCAATTTGATTAACCATATTATTGTAAGAATTAACCAGGGAATACATTTCCTTACTGTTGACGTTAAGATCAATTTTTTTATTGATTTTATCCAGTCTCATTTGCTTCATTTTGAAAATCAAAGCAGATATTGGATTAGTGATGTAGCTTGAGACCAAATATGATATCATGATTGCTAAAACAAAAAGTAAAAAATAAACCTGAACTAAGTTTAGTATGTAAGAGTTAATCTCATAAGTATTTAACCTGTCATCATCAATATATGGAAAATTAAGAATCCATATTGGTTTTTCATTTATGTTAAAAATATAAGAAAAAGAAGATCGTAAAAGTGTTTCATTTTCATTTTTCGTAATTACAATTTTAGAATCATTACTATTTTCTAAATCTATTAAAACCTGTTTTGGAAGGGTCTCGGTTTCATTATCACTAACTGTTGAACCAATCAAGGAGCCATCAATATCATAAAGAGTGAAGTTTATGTTCTGAATTTCAGAAATCTTGACAATTTCATTTGTTAAGATTGAATCTAAAACTGTATTAATACTAATATTCTGTTCTGGCCTCTGATTAAATAAAAAAGATAATTGATTATCTTCTAGTTGTGATCTTTCCTCAAGTAAACTTCTAAGGGCTCTTTGAATTTGAGCTTCTTTTCTTTCTAATCTTAAACCATGATAGTAATCTGAACTTTCCCTGATTTGATAATTCGTTACGATACCTGTCAATAAAAAAGAAATTAAAACAAGAAAAATCATTGAAAGAAAAATTCTTGTTCTCAAAAACAACTTGGGTGATTTCATTATTTTTTATTCAAATTTATAAGAAACAATAATTGTTCCTTTCTAATATTCTATTTTTGATACTTTAGTTTAGATTCAATACTTTAATATCTCTTAAAATGAGTAAAAAAACAATTCTTGAAGTAAAAAATTTGAAAATATCTTCTAAAAAGAATTATTTGATACACGACCTTTCCTTCAAAGTTAACCACAAAGAAATTTTAGGAATAGTTGGAGAATCAGGAAGTGGTAAATCACTAACAGCACTGTCTATAATTGACTTAATAAAGTATAAAGGGTTAAAACAAGAAGGTGAAATTATTTTCAATCGTAGCATAATAAAAACTGACAATAACGAGCCTTGGAAGGCAAAAAAAAATGAAATTGCTATTATTTTTCAAGACCCAGCGAGTTACCTAAATCCTTCCATGAAATGTGGCGATCAAATTATAGAGTGTATAATTGGAGATAAAGATAAAGTGAATGAAGCAACCAATCTTTTGAAAAAGGTTGTAATAGACGATCCCGTGGCTTGTTTAAATAAATATCCCCATGAACTTAGTGGAGGTCAGCAACAAAGAGTAATGATCGCCATGGCATTAGCAAAAAAACCAAAAATTTTAATAGCTGATGAAGCAACCTCTTCACTTGACACAATTATTAAAAAAGAAATCATTAATCTTATAATTAAACTTAAATATGAGCTCGAATCTAGTCTAATAATTGTAACACATAATTTAAATCTTATTAAAAGTATTTCAGACAGAATTATATTAGTAAGGGAGGGTAAAATTTGTGAAACAGGTTCAACAAAATCATTTTTTAAAAACCCAAAGACAGACTATGGTAAAAAACTAATCAAAAGTTTTAAAGTTAAATTTTCAAGCTCTACAAGTAAAAAAAATAATGAAATTCTAAGTGTTGAAAATATTCAATTAGAAATAGGCTCATCTAATATTTTAGAGAAAATTAATTTTGTTTTAAAGGAAAAAGAATCAATTGGTATAATTGGGGAATCTGGTTCTGGAAAAAGCTCAATTTCCAAATGTATAATTGGTTATTATAAAAATTACAGAGGAGTAATACGATATAAGGGAGTGAATATAAAGGATTATACTAGGAGATTACTTAGTAAGGAGATTCAATTAATTTTTCAAGACCCATATTCATCTCTTGATCCTAAAATTAGGATTATAAACCATATTCAACAAGTCTTAAAATTTCACTATAATCACTCTAACAATGAAGCTAAAGCGCGTGCTAGAGAATACTTATCATTGGTGAATTTAGACGAAAAGCTTTTTAATAAATTTCCAAAACAGCTTTCTGGAGGTGAAAGACAAAGAGTAGTAATTGCTGCTGCAATATCACTAAGTCCTAAAATTTTAATTTGTGATGAATGTGTCTCAGCACTTGATAGTTCAACAAGGTTCTCAATTTTAAATTTGCTGACTGATCTGAAAAATAATTTGAATTTTTCTTTAATTTTTATTTCACACAATTTAGCGGTAGTTAAATCAATTTCTGATAAAATTATTGTATTGAAAAATGGAAAAATTATTGAAAACAAATTAAATTCAAATCTAATTAAGTCGAAAAATGAATATGTTAAAAAACTGCTTAAATCATCATTTTAATGAATTCACCTTTCTCAGCAATTGAACCTTTTTTTCATTTTTTCTCCATTCTGATTTTGATATACATAACTTTTTCATCATTATTTAAATACATTAAGAAAAGAGATTATAGTTGGTTTGATTTTAGGGTCAGTGTTTTTTGTACAATTTTTTACACTATTGATTTGATCTTAAATACGATAAAAGAAGAAGTGTTTTCTACTGCTCTAACCGTAGGTTTGGTTTTTTGTGTATTTGGTTTAATAATTCATAATGAACAAGTAAAAAAAGAGAAAAAGTTTTTGAGACTTTTCATATTTTTTGGTCTTGCTCTTTTTTGCTCTTTAGTAAGTGCTACATAAAACAAAAGCATTCAGAGGTGAATGCTTTTATTACAATTATGAAAAAATTAATATTTAAAATTAACTTATTTTTAAGGGCTGATTTATTAAAAATCTGTTAAAATGAAAAAGAAATGTATTGGTGTTTTGGGTTCAGGTAGCTGGGCAACAGCTCTAGTAAAAATACTTTCAGAAAATACTTTAAATTTAAACTGGTTTATAAGAAATCCTGAATCAATTGATCAGATTAAATCAGTCGGCAGAAACCCTAAATACTTAAGTTATGTAGATCTGAATCTAGATAAGCTTAAGATATCTTCAGATATTAATAAAGTTATTTATGATAGCGATATACTAATAGTAGCAATCCCATCTCCTTTCATTGAATCATCGCTCATTTCATCAAAAAAATTACTTTCAAAAAAAATCTTAGTATCAGCATCAAAAGGTATTATACCCGAATCATTTTTAACTATTAGTGAACATTTAAATCGAGAATATAATATCCCAAAAAAAAACTTAGCCATAATTAGTGGTCCAAGTCATGCTGAGGAGGTAGCGCAAGAGAAATTAACTTATTTAACTGTTGGTACAAATAATCTAAAGCTTGGAGAACATATTTCTAGCTTATTAAACACAAAATACATCATTTCCACAGTATCTAGAGATATGACTGGAATTGAAATAAGCTCAAGTCTAAAAAATATTTATTCGATAATGGTAGGAATTGCGCATGGATTAGGATATGGAGACAATTTTATTAGCGTATTGATAAGTCACAGCACAAAAGAAATGAGCGATTTTATAGAGGCATTTCATAAAGCCAAAAGAAAAATTAATCACTCTGCATATCTTGGTGATTTGTTAGTTACAACTTATTCCTCTTTTAGTAGAAACAGAACTTTTGGTAATATGATTGGAAAAGGTTATTCCATTAATTCAGCAAAAGCAGAAATGAATATGATTGTTGAAGGTTATTATGCTACCAAAAACGCCTCACTAATTTCAAAAAAGTTATCGAAGAAATTTTTAATTATTAATGTTTGCTATAAAATATTATTCGAGAATAGAAGCGCTAATAGGCAAATGAGAGAGTTATCAAAAGGGCTATATTGAGGATTTAAATTGCTGTAAGAATCTTACATCATTTTCATAAAATGTTCTTATATCTTCGATTTGATACAATAACATTGTTATCCTCTCAATTCCCATCCCAAATGCATAACCAGAAAACTTATTAGGATCAATCTTACAGTTTTCTAAAACATTTGGATCAACCATACCACAACCCAGAATCTCTAACCAGCCCGTTCCTTTTGTGATTCTATGATCAGCCTCAGAGTTCAGACCCCAATAAATATCAAGCTCGGCACTAGGTTCAGTAAAAGGAAAATATGAGGGTCTAAGTCTTATTTTACTTTTACCAAATAGTTGCTTAGTAAAATGTAGTAAGGTTTGCTTTAAATCAACAAAAGAAACATTTTCGTCAATGTATAACCCTTCAATTTGATGGAAGAAACAGTGAGATCTTGCTGAAATATCTTCATTTCTGTAAACTCTTCCTGGTGATATTGTTCTGATGGGCGGTTCATTATTTTCCATATGTCTAATCTGCACTGATGAAGTATGAGTTCTTAACAAGTAATCTGGATTCTTGGATACATAAAATGTATCTTGCATATCTCTTGCTGGGTGATACTCCGGTAGGTTAAGGGCAGTAAAATTATGCCAATCATCCTCTATCTCAGGGCCCTCTGAAATATCAAAACCAATTTTTGAAAATATATCTATAATCTTATTTTTCACAATTGAAATTGGATGTCTTGACCCTATTTTTAAAAAATCTGCAGGCAGTGTATAGTCTACTTCATTTTTATTATTTGAAACAACTGAAAGATCCGCTTTTGATTTATCAATGATTTCACCAATCTTTATTTTTAGGTCATTAATCTTAGAGCCAAACTTTTTTCGTTTATCAGCATCTATATCCTTAAGCTTCGCAAACAGATCAGGTATAATTCCCTTTTTGGAAAAATATTTTATTCTAAATTGTTCTAATTCATCTAAACTTTTTATTGAGATTTTTTTTAAATCGGATAA